>NZ_JBMMGT010000001.1:0-123052 GCF_049366555.1 Avibacterium volantium
TCTCACCCCTTTTTCTTTTCATCGTATCACTCGTTCAGCTTAAAGTGCGGTGTAAATTAACAAAGAATTATAAGCTACATAGCACAGAAATAGCGCTAACCCTTCAACTCGGTTAATTCGCCCACTTTTTCTTTTGAAACCATAGCCAAATAAAAACAGCAAGCCTGTTAATGCAATCATAACAAGCATATCTCGGCTAAACACTTCGGGCGTAGCTTGAATTGGGCTGATTGCGCCAGCAATGCCGACCACAGCAAGGGCGTTAAACAGGTTCGAGCCAATAATATTGCCCACGGCGAGATCTAATTCATTTTTTCTTGCTGCTATAATGGAAGCAGCCAATTCTGGCAATGACGTGCCAATGGCAACAATGGTTAAACCGATAATTAAATCGCTCACGCCCAAATAAGTGGCGATATTCACCGCGCCCCACACTAATAATTGTGAACTAGCCATTAATAGCGCCAAGCCAATCACTAACCACAACACTGCAGTTTTCAACGGCATTTGTGATTTTTCTTTGAGTTCATCGCTAATGTCTTGTTCAAGGCTATCACCTGAATGTCTTGTGCCTTGCCAAATTGTCCAGCCCATATAGAGGGTGAACACTGCCAATAAAATCATCGCATCAAGGCGAGAAATGGTGGCGTCATAAATTAAAAAGGCAGAAAGGAGGGTAACTAGCATTAACACGGGCAATTCTTTTTTTAGCACCTGCGAATTGACCATAATCGGCTTAATCATTGCGGTTACCCCTAAAATCAAGGCAATATTGGTGATGTTTGAGCCATAAGCATTTCCCAGCGCAATCCCCGGACTGTGGTTTAATGCAGAAAGCGCTGAAACAATAATTTCAGGCGCTGAAGTACCAAAACCAATAATTACAATGCCGATCAACAAGGGCGACATACCTAAATAACTGGCGAGAGAAGCCGCACCGTCAATAAAACGATCTGCACTCCAGACTAAAATCGCCAATCCGACCAGTATAGCGAGAAAAGATAAAAACATTTGTGTGTCCTATAAATGATGAAAAGTAACGAATATTATCATTATTATGAAAGGCTGATGAGAAAAAAATAAAAGCCCATAAGGAGGATATGGGCTTTAAGCTCTTTTGGAACGAAATAGCTTTTATAAAAGGAGACAAATAAAAACTGCCAAAAGAGAAAATTGGCTCCTCCTGCTGGACTTGAACCAGCGACATACGGATTAACAGTCCGCCGTTCTACCGACTGAACTAAGGAGGAATAATTCTGTATCACAAGGAATTGGTCGCAGATGATAATGATCTGTCTTTCCTTTGTCAACAGTGAAATTAAAAAAATTTTGAAAAATTATGTTCTTTTTTTATATCCACAGCGCCTGTGGATAAGTCTGTGAGTTTTAATTTGAAAAAATCGCCGATCCCTTGAAAAAACTAGGGTTTTGCGAATTGGTAATAAAATTGATTGTAAAATAGCATTTCTTTATTTATCAATAAGTTAATAAAAATCTAGAAATTTTTTTAAAATTTTTTTTGATTTTGTGAGATTTCAATCTTGACAAATATAAGTCTGTGTAAAACTTAAAATTTTGCTCAAGCCGAATGTAAAAAATTATGCTAAAATTGACCGCACTTTTCGGATAGGCAGTTTTTTTTATGAGTAACAAAATTCACAGCAAACCTTTTATTCTTCATTCTGATTTTTCGCCTTCTGGCGACCAACCGCAGGCGATAGAAAAGCTGAGTGAAAATCTCAATGATGGTTTAGCGCACCAAACCCTACTTGGGGTAACGGGATCGGGCAAAACCTTTACCATTGCCAATGTGATTGCCAAGCTCAATCGCCCTGCAATGTTGCTTGCGCCAAATAAAACCCTTGCCGCTCAGCTTTATGCGGAAATGAAAGCCTTTTTCCCTGAAAATGCGGTGGAATATTTTGTTTCTTACTATGACTATTATCAGCCAGAAGCCTATGTGCCGAGCAGCGACACCTTTATTGAAAAAGATGCGTCTATTAACGATCAAATCGAACAAATGCGTTTGTCTGCCACTAAATCTTTTTTAGAGCGCCGCGACACCATCGTTGTAGCGTCTGTTTCTGCTATTTATGGTTTGGGTGATCCTGATAGCTATCTCAAAATGATGTTGCACTTGCAAACAGGGGCGATCATCAACCAGCGAGAAATTTTGACGAAATTGGCTGAGCTACAATATACACGCAACGATCAAGCATTTCAGCGCGGTACATTCAGAGTGCGGGGCGAAATTATTGATATTTTTCCTGCCGAATCCGATGATCAAGCCATTCGCATTGAATTATTTGATGACGAAATTGAACGCCTGAGCCTTTTTGATCCGCTGACCGGCACGAATTTTGGCGCGGTGCCGCGTTATACCATTTATCCGAAAACCCACTATGTTACGCCACGCGAACGGATTTTAGAAGCCATCGATCAAATCAAAACGGAATTGGCACAACGGCGAGAATACTTCATCAAAGAAAATAAATTGCTGGAAGAACAACGCATTACCCAACGCACACAGTTTGACATTGAAATGATGAATGAATTGGGCTATTGCTCGGGTATTGAAAATTATTCACGCTATTTATCGGGGCGTAAAGAAGGCGAGCCGCCACCGACATTATTTGATTATATTCCTGCAGACGGTTTGCTGATTATTGATGAATCTCACGTTACTGTGCCACAAATTGGTGGAATGTATCGCGGCGATCGCTCGCGCAAAGAAACCTTGGTGGAATATGGATTCCGCCTGCCTTCGGCGCTAGATAACCGTCCATTAAAATTTGAAGAATTTGAACGCCTCGCACCGCAAACCATTTATGTTTCCGCTACCCCAGGCCCTTACGAATTAGAAAAATCGGGCAATGAAATTATCGATCAAGTGGTGCGCCCAACGGGCTTGCTTGACCCAGAAATTGAAATTCGCCCTGTGGCAATTCAGGTGGACGATTTGCTTTCCGAAGCCCGCCAAAGAGCGGATAAAAATGAGCGTGTTTTAGTAACCACATTAACCAAACGAATGGCGGAAGATCTGACCGATTATTTAGAAGAACACGGCGTGCGCGTGCGTTATCTGCACTCCGACATTGACACCGTAGAACGGGTGGAAATTATCCGCGATCTCCGTTTAGGCGAGTTTGATGTGTTGGTGGGAATCAACTTATTGCGCGAAGGCTTGGATATTCCCGAAGTGTCTTTAGTCGCGATTTTAGATGCGGATAAAGAAGGCTTTTTGCGTTCCGAACGCTCATTGATCCAAACCATTGGACGAGCCGCACGAAACTTAAATGGTAAAGCCATTTTATACGCGGACAGCATCACCAAATCAATGGAAAAAGCCATCAACGAAACCAACCGCCGCCGTGAAAAACAAATGAAATACAACGAAGAACACGGCATTGTACCGCAGGCATTAAACAAAAAAGTGGGCGAATTGCTTGATATTGGCCAAGGCGCAACCAACAACAAAGCAAAAAGCAAACAAAAACAAAAATCCGTGGGAGAACCCACCGCACTTTATCAACCAACCAGCAGCAAAGAACTCCAGCAACAAATCAAAAAACTGGAACAGCAAATGTACAAACACGCCCAAGACTTGGAATTTGAAAAAGCCGCCGCTGTGCGTGATCAGTTGCATCAGTTACGGGAAAGGTTTTTGGAGAATTAAATCTTATTTTTTTACAGAAACTATTAATGAAATTTTTCCAGAATAGTTGTTGGAAGAATGGATTAAGAATAGATATATAAAATTCTGCTAAGGCCTTATTTCCATTAGGAAATAAGGCTTTTTGTGGATTATTAGTAATGAAAATGAAATTCTTGCACTAAATCTGCACTGAGGCTTTTGGCGACTGGGCAGGAGTGAGCAGCGGCTTCTAAGGTAGCTCGTGTGCGTTCATCGAGATCTTTGCTAAGATAAAAATCTAATACAACGCGAGCCACTCTGCGTGGGTTAAGTGCCATTTCTTTTTGAACTTCAATGCGTGTTCCTTGTAAATCTACGCCAAGATCTCTTGCTCGAATTCCCATAATTGTCATTGCACAAGCAGCGAGTGAGGCGGCAAGTAAATCTGTTGGTGAGAACGCTTCCCCTTTGCCGTTATTGTCCACAGGGGCATCGGTGGAAATTTTGTCGCCACTTTGTAAGTGAATTAAATCGTTGTGTAGATCTCCAGTGTAATGAATGGTTGAAATATGTGCCATAGGAACTCCTTGTTGAGGTTATTTGTAGTTTAGTTAGAGTAAAAGGAAAGCAGATTGACTGCAAGGTAAAATTATTTTTTTATTTGGAAAAATAATTATAGAAATTAAAGTGCGGTGTAAATTTTGCTATTTTTTATTTGTGTAAATGTCATTTTCTTTCGTCATAGGGTAACTTATTGATTTTTGACAACGTATTTTTATATTGTATGAACAATAGAGAGAATAAGTATTTGTTCTGAGAGAGAATTTCAACTTGCGTGAAAAATCAGATCGTAAAAAAGAGTAAGTGCGGTAGGATTTTGGTAAGTTTTTGGTAGCAGAAAAATAAACCTCGCATTTGCGAGGTTTATTTATACGAGAAATTATTTCGCTGCTTTTAATTTTTGGTAATACTCTTCATAGTATTGAACCGCATCGCCTACATCATCTTGCCAGTAGCTGTTTTGTAATACTTCAGCGGTTGGGTAGATAGCAGGATCTTTAGTGATTTCATCTGGAAGTAATTTTAATGCTTCAACATTCGATGTTGGGTAGCCAATTTCTTCCGTTAATTTTGCAGCGGTTTTTGCACCTAACATATAGTTGATAAGTTTATGCGCTCCATCTGGGTTTTTCGCGGTTGCTGGAATAGCAAGGGTATCAACCCAAAGCACCGGGCCTTCTTTCGGGAATACCATATCTAAAGGCGCATTTTCTTTTTTCGCAATACGCACAGAACCATTCCATAATTGACCCACATTCACTTCACCAGAGATGAATGAGTTAGCTGGGTTGTCTGAGTTGAAAGAAAGTACGTTTGGACGTAATTTTAATAACTCTTCGTAAGCTTGTTTAATTACTTCAGGATCTTGTGTATTTGGATCTTGACCTAGTTTTAACAATGCGATATTGAAAACTTCGCGTGCGTCATCAAGAAGTTGTACTTTACCCACAAATTCTGGTTTCCATAAATCGCCCCAAGAGGTGAAGTCAGAACCTTTGTAATCATTGGTGTTATAGGCAATGCCCGGCGCACCTAATAATTGTGGTAAAGAATATTTGTTGCCTTTATCGTAAGGTTTGTCTAACCAATCTGGGTTTAATTCTTTGATAACAGGTAATTTGCTGTGATCTAATGGCATTAACATACCTTCACGCGCCATTTTTGACACAAAGTAGTTTGAAGGTGCGATAACATCGTAACCGCCGGCTTCACCTTGTGTTTTTAATTTCGCGTACATTGTTTCGTTAGATTCAAGGCTTGAAACAATGACTTTGATGCCAGTTTCTTTGGTAAATTCGTCTAATAAACCATCTGGAACATATTCTGTCCAAGTGTAAAGATATACGGTATCGTTAGCTGGTGCTTTGGTGTCCGCATTCTTTGTGTCTTTATCATTACAAGCTGTTAAAGTAACTGCGATCATTCCGGCTGTGAAAAGACCTGCAAATTTTTTCATTTCTATCATTCTCCTGTTAAGAGGGTTAGGGGCATATTTTGTTTTGGCAAAATATGAATAAAAAAACGCCTTGACAGCGTCAAGGCGTATTCTATTTTGTCTATGCTTATTTGTGAAGTATTATTTTCCCATTTGGGCTATTTATCTTTTTTCGCCACAACTTGGCTTAATACCACTAAAGCAAGGGAGAAAATAATCATAATGGTGGCAAGGGCGTTCACTTCTGGCGTTACCCCTGTTTTCACCAATGAGAAAATTTTCAGTGGTAAGATTTCGTAGCTTACACCGCTCACGAAAGAAGATACCACCACATCATCAAGGGAAATGGTAAAGCTCAATAACCAGCCTGAAACAATGGCAGGAAGTGCCAGTGGCAAAATAATTTTACGTAAAATGGTTACTTCACTTGCGCCTAGATCTTTCGCCGCTTCAAGCATTTTTGCATCAAATCCTTTCAAGCGAGAGAACACGCTTACTACCACATAAGGCAGACAGAAAGTGATATGCGCTAAAAGCAATGACCAAAATCCGAGTGAGATACCAACGATCATAAATAAGGCAAGCAAAGACACTGCCATAACAATATCCGGCGACATCATTACGATAAACAACATTCCGCTCACCGCCTGTTTACCGCGGAAACGATAGCGATATAAGGCGATCGCCGTTAAGCCACCCAAAATCGTGGAAAAAGTGGCCGCAAAAAAGGCGATAGTTACAGAGTGAAATGCGGCTTGGATTAAGGTATCGTTGTTAAATAAACGCTCATACCAATTCCAGCTAAAGCCTTTCCAGCTTAATCCGTAACGATCCGCATTAAACGAATTGGTCACCAAAATGATAATTGGGATATACAAATAAGCGTACACCACCAACATAAAAACATTACGCAGTAAACGACTCATTATTCCAACTCCATTTTCTTATTCATTAATTTGCTTGCTTTGTAATAAACAAAGATGAGTAATGCCATTAAAATGGTCAAGCCGATACTAATTGCAGAACCAAATGGCCAGTTACGCGAAATTAAGAATTCACTCTTGATCACATTACCCACAAGCAATACTTTCGCACCACCGAGTAAGTCCGCCACATAGAACATTCCCATTGCCGGTAATAATACCAATAAACAGCCTGCAATAATGCCCGGCATTGTGAGTGGAATAATCACTTTAACAAAGCGTTGGAAACTGTTTGCGCCTAAATCTTTCGCTGCTTCTAACAAGCGATAATCCAATTTTTCGATGGCTGCATACAATGGCAAAATCATAAATGGCAACAACAGATAGACTAAACCAATAATCACCGCCGCTTCCGTATTAAGAATACGAATTGGCTCATTGATAATGCCAAGGGTAAGCAAGGTGCTGTTTAAAATCCCTTTTACACCAAGGAAAATTTTCATTCCATAAATACGAATTAAAGAGTTCGTCCAGAATGGCAATACCACTAAAAAAAGCAAAATCGGGCGGTATTTTTCCTTAATTTTGCTAATCATAAAGGCAAAAGGGTAGCCAATGATTAAACAAATAATGGTCGCAATACCCGACATATAAAGAGAATTCCACACCACTTGCGCATAAAGCGGTTCAAATAAACGCGTGTAGTTCTCAATGGTAAATGGTAAGGCATAAAAATCACTGCTATCACGGGTTAAAAAACTCACCGCAAGCACCAATAAGTTTGGCGCAAGCACAAAGAAAATTAACCACGCAAAAATGGTGGTAATGGTGATTTTTTGAAATCCAGAATTAGCTGTCTTCATCGTCTAACACAACCTCCCAGCCTTCGTGCCAAGTTAGGGCAACTTTTTGTCCTACGGAGTGATCAATGTGCGGATCATCTTCATTGAAGAATTCACTAACTAACACTTTCATATTGTTATGATCAAGAATAATGCTAGATTCCAAGGTCATACCTTTATAGTTACGATCAGAAACGTGTCCGATAATGGCTTTGGATTGTTCGTTTTCGTCTAATTCTTCAATCACAATATCTTCAGGGCGTAAAAGCACTTTCAAATGCTGATCAGGTTGAACCGGTAAATCAGTATAGATCTCACAAATACGGCCTTCCACGTTGGCTTTTACGGTTTTTTCGCTCACGCGCTCAATCACTTTAGCGTTGAAAACATTAATTTCGCCAATGAAACGCGCCACGAATAAATTCTTCGGCTCTTCGTAAATTTCGCGTGGTGTGCCATCTTGCTCAATGTTACCTTTGTTCATCACGATAATACGATCAGACATTGTTAAAGCTTCTTCTTGATCGTGAGTAACGAAAATAAAGGTAATGCCTAATTGACGTTGCAAGGCTTTCAGTTCATTTTGCATTTCTTTACGCAATTTATAATCCAATGCGGAAAGCGATTCGTCTAATAACAACACTTTTGGCTTATTTACCACCGCTCTTGCAATGGCAATACGTTGTTGCTGACCACCAGAAAGCTGATTAGGCTTGCGATCTGCCATTTCTTCCAAACGAACCATACGCAAGGCTTCCATTACGCGCGGTTTAATTTCCGCATTTGGCACTTTCTGCATACGCAAACCGAAAGCCACGTTTTCAAAAATCGTCATATGCGGGAATAGGGCATAACTTTGGAATACCGTATTCACAAAACGGCGTTCGGCTGGCACATCAGTAATATCCTGACCGTCCAGAATAATTTTACCGCCGTTAGGATCTTCTAATCCTGCAATCAAGCGTAACACTGTGGTTTTACCACAGCCTGAAGGCCCTAAAATTGTCAAAAATTCGCCATTGTTAATGGTAAGATTTAAACCATTAATAATCGTTTTGTCGCCATAAGATTTGGTTAAAGAACGAAGCTCAATAATCGGCTTGGTTTGAACTGAATTTTCCACTAGCTTTGGTTTTCTCCCTAAGAAAATTGGTTGAACAATCAATGTATAGAAACAAGTGCTAATGATATAGCGAACGCCCCATAATGAAAAGCAATTAATCATATTTTGACTAAAAAAATTGCGTTGAATTTTGTTATATATCAATACCTCAAGTTAAGCGTCTAGTTAGAATAAAACGCAACGATTTTTTGCAAACGAAAAGATGATTATGGAAAACAGTACACAATATCAAGAAGGATTATTAGAACGTTTTTTGAACTATGTGAGTTTTGACACGCAAGGGAAATTTAATGCCAAGCCTATTCCTAGCTCTACTGGGCAGGCAAAGTTGGCTAAATTTCTGCAACAAGAGCTTTCTGCACTGGGTTTGCAACAAATTGAATTAACGAAACAAGGTATTCTCACCGCATTTTTGCCTTCCAATGTTAGCTCAAAAATGCCGACCATTGGCTTTATTAGCCAGCTTGATACTTCACCACAATGTAGCAGCAAACACGCCTTGCCTGAAGTGATTGAAAATTATCGTGGCGGTGATATTTCTCTTGGCATAGGGGAAGAATTTATCAGCCCGGTATATCACCCATTTTTACAAAAATTGATTGGAAAAACCTTAGTGGTTGGTGACGGAAAAACTTTGTTAGGAGCAGATAACAAAGCAGGAATAGCAGAAATTCTGACCGCACTTCATATTTTGCAGCAAAATCATCTTTCCCATTGCAACATTCGCCTTGCCTTTGTGCCAGACAAAGAAACTGGGCAGGGAATGAAACATTTTCCTTTTGAGAAATTTACTTGTAATTGGGCATATTGCCTTGCTGGGGAGGGCGTGGGTAGTTTGGGGTATGAAAATATTAATGTTGCCACCGCCACCGTAACACTTTATGGACGCAATATTCAAGCTGGAGTAGGCAAAGACAAAATGCGTAATGCACTCACCTTAGCCTGTGAATTTCAAAAGGGGCTGCCAGCACAAGAAGTGCCAGAGAAAACAGAGCGTAAGCAGGGATTTTTCCATTTAGAAAGTCTAACGGGCGACATTGAGAAAGTGGAAATGCGCTATTTAATTTGTGATTTTGATGCGGTGAGTTTTGAGCAGCGTAAAGCATTTTTGGCAATGATGATTGTGGATTTTAATCGCAAAAAACGCTTAAGAAAAAAAGCACAGTTAAGCATTGAAGATCAATATGGCAATATGGGCGAAGTTATTAAACAGCAGCCAAAATCTATTCAACTTGCCGATTTAGCAATGAAGCAATGTGATATTGAGCCAATTCTCACGCCAATCCGTTCAGGCTATCTCGGTGCGAAATTGGCAGAAAAACAGATTCCTTGCCCAATGTTATTTACTGGCGGCTATAATTTCCATAGCAAGCAAGAATTGACCACCCTTGAAGGAATGTGGGACGCTACAAGGGTGATCGTGAAAATTGTTGAGTTAGCCAATAAAATGCGTAGCTAATCAAACAACGCCCGCCAAATTTCTTCAATGAATTGGCGTTCAGATTGAAATTCTACTTGGCTGACCACCGCAGGCAAGCCTAGTAAATTTAATTGATGAATGCGGTTGCGCAGGCTGGTGTAGGCATTTTTTAATTGCTCAGAAATTTCAAAATTTAGCACCGCACTTTTATTTTTCACGCTTTTATTTTCTTCAGTTTGGTTTTCCGTACTGTCGTTTTTCGCATTAGAAATTTCCGCCATTGACTCAAAAATCCGCACGTTATCCGACCAAGTGGTCAGGCTCGGGTATTGAGGTGCGTAAGCCAGCACTAAATATTGGGCGATAAATTCAATATCTGTAATGCCGCCTTTATCGGTTTTAATGTTAAATTCATCAGGATCGCTATTGGCAAGATGTTGATACATTTTCTCGCGCATTGCTTTCACATCTTCCTTGAGTTGTACAAGATCCCGTGGTGCAGCAAGCACCTTGTGGCGAATCTGCTCAAAGCGTTGGCGCAAGGCTGGCTCGCCATAAACCGCGCGGCTGCGCACCAAGGCTTGTTTTTCCCACGTCCAAGCTTCATTCAGCTGATAATTTTCAAAAGCACTTAGTGAACAGCCAAGCAAGCCTGCATCGCCAGAAGGGCGTAGGCGAATATCCACTTCATAAAGCACACCAGCGCTGGTATTCATACTAAAAATGCTGATGATTTTTTGTGCCAGTTTAAGATAAAACTGATTGCTATCAATCACTTTTCTGCCGCCTTGGGTTTGCCCTGTTTGGCTGCCGTCAAATAAGAACACCAAATCCAAATCAGATTTATAGCCCAGCTCAATGCCACCCAATTTGCCATAGCCAATCACCAAAAAGCCTTTTTCGTCAGGGGCAAGAAATTCAGGCACGCCAAAGCGCGCGCTGACTTGCTGCCAAGAGAGATTGACCACCGCATCAATAATGGCTTCCGCTAAGTAGGTGAGATGATCGCTGACTTTCATTACAGGTAACACACCTAGAATATCCGCCGCTGCCACGCGCAACAAGGTGCTTTGCTTAAATTGGCGCAGGGCATCAATGAATTGTTCTTCATCATCTTGCGGTAAACGGAGCAGATATTGCTTTAATTCGCTGCGATATTTGCGATAATGGGTGGGATTAAGCAACGCATTGCGATCTAACAATTCATCAAGCAAAATCGGGTGGCGTGCCACTTGTTGCGCAATCAATTGCGATTGCGAACACAGCTCAATAAGCTGATTTAGCACTTGTGGATTTTCCACCAATAATTCCAAATAGGTGGTGCGCGTGAGAATTTTGTCCACAATATCCAACATTCGTGGTAGCAAGGTTTCATAGGCTTGATGTTGGAAAATTTGTTCCAGCAACATTGGCATTAATTGCGCCAATACGCCACGCCCTCTTGTGCCGATAGGACGGCGCGCTAGCTCGGTGCGGAACTGAGCAAGACGTTGTAAGAGCGGTGCATTTTCTTCCAGTTTTATGCCATTTTGTTGCAACATCTGTTGAATGTCTTCATCATTGAGATCCGTTTCTAGAAAATCGTCCCATTGGCTATTTTCTGGCGTAGGCTTATCGTTTTCTTCGCCGATTAATTGAGAAAAAACCGACCGCACTTTGTGTTGGTGAGATTGCAATAACGCATAAAAATCTGCCCAGTTGGTGAGATGATTTTCCACAATGGTTGGTTGTTTTTCATCATTCCATTGAAGGTAATGTTGTGCTGCAAAAATCAGGCGCTGGCGATCCAGTTCTTTTTCTGGTAAAAGTTGCGTTTGCTTATCATTAATGGCTTGCAACACGTTTTCCACACGGCGTAAAAACACATAGGCTTGTTGCAAATCTTGTTTTTCGTTCGGGCTAAGCAGGCCTAATTTTTCTAATTCTGGTAAGAGATTAAGCAGAGAATGCTGCTGCAATTTGATTTCACGACCGCCACGAATCAGCTGGAAAACTTGCACGATAAATTCAATTTCACGAATCCCTCCTGCACCAAGTTTAATGTTATCCACTAAACCGCGGCGGCGCACTTCTCGCTCAATTTTACCTTTCATTTCGCGTAGCGCTTGAATCACACTGAAGTCAATATAACGGCGATAAACAAAAGGGCGGAGCAAATTTTGCAAGTTTTTCACATTTGGATCTTGCGGATCAGAGCCCAAAATTCGCCCTTTGATCATCGCATAGCGTTCCCAATCACGCCCTTGTTCTTGGTAATATTGTTCCATTGCGGTAAAGCTCAGCGCCAATGCACCGGCTTCCCCAAAAGGACGTAGGCGCATATCCGTGCGATATACAAAACCATCTGGCGTATATTGATCAAGGGCGTTGATCAGGCGCTGTCCAAGGCGAGTGAAAAACACGCTATTTTCAATGGAACGTCTTGCCCCTTGGGTTTCCCCATTGGCTGGGTAGGTGAAAATGAGATCAATATCAGAAGAAAAATTGAGTTCAAATCCGCCTAATTTTCCCATTCCTAAAATATAGAGCTGTTGTGGGTTGCCGTGCGCGTCCATTGGCGTTCCCATTTCTGCACAAGCGCGCTGATAAAGCCAATCGCGAGTGGCGATAATAATGGCTTCTGCCAGTTGAGAAAGGCGCACAAAAACCGCTTCTACGGTGGCGAGGTTTAGGCTCTGGCACAGGCTCAGTTTTGCCATTTCACGGTGGCGAAACAAACGCAGTTGGCGATACAGTTGAGCATCATCATTAACGCTTTCAAGCAAGTCCTGCAAGGCTTGGCGATAATAGTCCTTATTTTCTAAAGTAGGGATTTGCTGCCAACATTGGTGTAAAAAGTGCGGTTGTTTTTTTAAGGTTTCTGCCACAAAATCAGACATTGCAATACCTTGTGCCAGCTTGCCAATCGGGCTTGTGGGATCATTTTTCTGCGCAGCAAGTTGTGTGTAAATCTCTTCATTGTAGTGTTCGGGGAAGTGTTGAATTAAACTCGCTGCCAATGCTTGCAAGGTATCCTCAAGGTGGGGAACAGAAAATGCCATAGCCTATCCTTATGAATGATTAACTGATTGCTAACTATAAAGAAATTTTGAGAATTTTTAAACACATAGATTGCATTGGCAACAGAAAATTACTACACTGAAAGCCGAGCTAAAGGCTCATATTAGTCGGGGTGCTTGATAGCTGAGATCATACCCGTGAACCTGATACAGTTAATACTGACGTAGGAAACTAATTTCTTTGCTGTTTGCGTCAATATTGCTGGTCGTTTTTTATGGAAGGAAACACTATGCAATTTAAAAAATCTTTTTCTCTTACTTTTCTTACCGCACTTTTTAGTACCCACCTTATGGCGGCACAAAGCCCGGAAAATGTGCAAGTTTACACTTATGATAGTTTCAGTGCCGATTGGGGCGCAGGCCCGAAAGTGAAAGCCTTGTTTGAGCAAGCTTACCCGCAATGTCAGGTAAATTATGTGCCTTTTGATAGCACAGGCGTGATGTTTAATCGCATTCGTCTTGAAGGAAAAAAGAGCAAAGCAGATATTGTGCTAGGCTTAGATCAAACAATGCTTGAGGAAGCAAGAAAAACACAATTATTTGCCGAAAATAGCGTACCAACGGAACAACTTTCCTTGCCAGTGAAGTGGCAAGACAAGGTGTTCTTACCTTATGATTTTGGTGCTTATGCCTTTGTTTATCATAAAGAAAAATTACCAAATCCACCAAAAAGCCTAAAAGAATTAGTGGATAACCAACAACTTCGCGTCATTTACCAAGATCCGCGCACCAGTGGTGTGGGGCGTGGTTTAGTGATCTTAATGAATGAAGTTTATGGTGATGATGTGGGCGCTGCGTGGAAAAAACTCGCTAGCCATACCGTTACTGTGGGCAAAGGCTGGTCGGAAACTTATGGCGCATTTTTGAAAGGGGAATCGGATTTAGTGTTCAGCTATAATACTTCACCGCTTTATCATTTATTAAATGACAAAGATGCCAATTACGCCGCCACAGATTTTGCTGAAGGGCAAGTGTTACAAATTGAAACCGCGGCACGAATGGCAAATCACCCGAATGCTTGTGCAGATGCCTTTATGCAATTTTTGATCTCACCGCAGGCACAAAGCCAAATTTCACAAAAAAATGTGATGTTTGCCGTAATTGATGAAAAAATTGAACCGCACTTTGATGCCTTGAAACAAGCGCAGCAGAACAAAACCACCTTGGATAGTGGCGTCAATGCAGAACAATTAAAACAATGGACGAACACTTGGCAAGCCAGCTTAACACAATAGTTCGCCGTAACTTGCAAAAATTCCCCCTGTCTTCAATGGCAGGGGGAATAGGTGTAATTTTGCTGTTGGGCGCATTTTATCTGTTTGCCTTAAGTGCGGTGTTAAATCTTGGCAATGAGCATCAATGGATGACATTTTGGCAAGATAGTTATGTGCGCCACGTTATCGCCTTTAGTTTTGGACAAGCCTTTTTATCGGCGTTTTTATCTGTACTGGTTGGTCTGTTTTTTGCGCGCGCGTTTTTTTACCAAGATTTCCGTGGCAAACCACTGATTTTAAAATTATTTTCTCTCACCTTCGTGTTGCCTGCCTTGGTGGCAGTGCTAGGCTTACTTGGAATTTACGGACATTCAGGCTGGTTGGCAAGCTTACTTTCCACCCTTGAGATTGATTGGAAACCTAATATTTACGGCTTGAGTGGCATTTTAATCGCCCATTTATTTTTTAATATCCCTCTTGCCAGCCGTTTATTTTTGCAAGCGCTCTCAAGTATTCCCAATCAGCAACGGCAGCTCAGTTCACAATTAAATATCCGTGGTTGGCAATTTATCCGTTTGATCGAATTACCTTACTTACGCCAACAGTTTTTGCCGGCGTTTACTTTAATTTTTATGCTGTGCTTTACCAGCTTTGCCATTGTGCTAACCCTTGGCGGTGGGCCGGCTTACACCACCTTAGAAGTGGCGATTTATCAAGCCATTTTGTTTGAGTTTGATTTGCCGAAAGCCGCAATGCTCGCGTTATTGCAATGCGGGTTTTGCGTACTGCTGCTTGCGCTCAGCAGTTTGTTTAACAACAAAGATCCGAGCCAGCTTAATTTGCGTCATTTTTGGCGAGAAAAACAAACAAGTGCGGTGCAAATTTGGCAAGTTTTTTGTGTGAGCAGTGTACTGATTTTTCTCTTTTCCCCACTGCTTTATATGGTGGTGGCTGGCTTAGATTGGCAGGCGTGGCAAAAAGTAGCAGCCAATCCCCAGTTATGGCGCGCCTTGGGGTATTCTTTAAGTATCGCCCTATGTTCTGCGCTATTTGCGATTTTACTTTCAATGGCATTGCTTTTTTTGGCTCGCCGTTTAGCTTGGCAACATCACCGCTATTGCGCCAATTTAATTAGCAATATGGGAATGATCGTGCTTGCGATCCCCACCTTGGTGGTGGCTCTAGGGTTGTTTATTCGCTTGCAAGCAATGGATTTTCAGCCATGGCATTTATTGCTGATTGTGGCATTTTGTAGTGGCATTTTGGCGATGCCTTTTGTGATCCGTACGCTTTCTGTGCCAATGTATCAAAATATGCAATATGATCGCCTTTGCCAATCTCTTGGCGTGCAAGGTTGGCAACGCTGGAAATGGGTGGAATGGCAAGCTCTCAACGCCCCAATGCGATATGCTTTCGCCTTGGCTTGTGCTTTATCTTTGGGGGATTTCACCGCCATTGCTTTATTCGGCAATCAAGATTTTATCTCTCTGCCGTATTTGCTTTATCAGCAATTAGGCTCATATCGTATGCAAGAAGCGAGTGTTACCGCCTTGATTTTATTATTGTTATGTGGCGCATTATTTGTGCTGATTGAGCGTTCACAAAAGCAGGGCAAAGATAAAATCTGAAAAAATTGCACCGCACTTTATCTTTGCATTTTGGTATGTTTACCACATTCTTTCGTTTTATGATTTAGGCAACACGATGATTAAACTGGATACTTATTTTCATTACCCCAATCAACCAATGCACTTTAAGCTGCATATCCCCACAGGACAACGGGCAGCCATTGTGGGGGCGAGTGGGGCAGGTAAAAGCACCTTGCTCAACCTAATTGCAGGATTTGAATTGGCAGACAAAGGGGAAATTTGGCTTAATGAGCAAAATCACACCTTTAGCGCACCTCATCAACGCCCTGTTTCAATGTTGTTCCAAGAGAATAATTTGTTCACCCATTTGACGGTGGAGCAGAACATTGCTTTAGGGCTAAAGCCAAGCCTAAATCTTAGCGAGTTAGAAAAAGCTAAAGTAGCGGAAGTGGCAAGTGCGGTGGGATTAGGGGATTTTTTAGATCGCTTGCCCAACGCTCTTTCAGGCGGACAAAAACAACGTGTCGCCTTGGCGCGTTGTCTGTTGCGTGATAAACCCATTTTATTGCTTGATGAACCCTTTTCCGCCCTTGATCCCCATTTACGCCAAGAAATGCTGCATTTATTGGACAAGTTATGCCAGCAGAAAAGCTTGACTTTGCTTATTGTAACGCATCAACCTGATGAATTAACAGGAAAAATTGATCGCCTTTTGATAGTTGAAAATGGTAGGATTAGTGATAAACCATTACCCGAATTAAAAATTTAAGTCTAAAATAGACCGCACTTTTTACAACAAGGATAATTTATGACAACCACAAACATTCAAATTCCCTCTTTAACACCGCACCCAACGCTAGAATACTGGTCAGTGTGTAAAGTGGAAGCTTTATTTGAAACGCCTTTTTTAGATCTTGTGTTCCGTGCTGCACAGGTTCATCGTGAGAATTTCAATCCGCGCACGATCCAGCTTTCCACCTTAATGTCGATTAAAACCGGTGGCTGCCCAGAGGATTGTGGGTATTGTCCGCAATCGGCGCGTTATCAAACTGGCGTGCAAAATCAGCAACTGATTGATGTTGATGAAATTGTGGAAAAGGCGAAAGTGGCAAAATCTCGTGGCGCAAGCCGTTTCTGTATGGGCGCGGCGTGGCGTGGGCCAAAGCCAAAAGACATTGAAAAAATCACCACAATTATCAAAGCGGTGAAAGCGCTTGGCTTAGAAACCTGCGGCACATTTGGCTTATTGCAAGATGGAATGGCGGAAGATCTGAAAAAAGCTGGGCTAGATTATTACAATCATAATATCGACACTGCGCCAGAACATTACGAAAAAATCATCGGCACACGCCAATTTGATGATCGCATTAACACCCTTGGCAAAGTGCGTAAAGCTGGCTTAAAAGTCTGCTGTGGTGGGATTGTTGGAATGGACGAAACTCGCAAAGAGCGTGCGGCCTTTATCGCTAGCCTTGCCAACCTTGATCCACAACCAGAATCTGTGCCAATCAACCAATTAGTGAAAGTGGAAGGCACGCCATTGGCAGAAGCGGCAGAATTAGATTGGACAGAATTTGTTCGCACCATCGCTGTGGCACGTATCGTAATGCCAAAAAGCTATGTGCGTTTATCCGCAGGTCGTCAGGGAATGTCGGAAGAAATGCAAGCAATGTGCTTTATGGCGGGTGCAAATTCCATTTTCTACGGCGATAAATTACTGGTTACCGAAAACCCAGAAGAAGACGGCGATCAACTGCTTATGGCAAAACTCGATCTTGAGCCAGAAACGGAAGAAAATCGCGGGTTGAAAGAAGAACCCTCCTTGTTTAAAGAAGTGATGTAATAATAAACTAAAATAGGAAAATCAATGGCAGCATAAACTGCCATTTTTTATGCCTTATAACAACCCTTTCTTACGCAAATCGCGACTAATACGAATAGCGGTTTCTGTTTCGCAGCCAGCGTATTCACCAATTTCACGGTGTGTCCAGCGGTATTCAGGGAAGTTTTCTTTTAAGAAATAAATGCTATCAATCACTCGATCAAGGCTTTTTAAATAAGCACTTTTGGCAAGGCGATCTTCCGCATCTCGTAACTCATTGGATAAAATTTGGAATAATAAACGAATGGTTTCAGGGTTATCTAAAAAGAATAAATCAACATCTTGCGGCGTGATTTTAATAATTTCAGCTTCCATCAACACTTTGGCAGTGCAGTGATATTTTTTATCGCCAAAAAGCGTGCGAAAACCAAAATAATCCTCCGCTTTATAAATTCTGACCAAGCTTTCTTTGCCATTTTCAAGGGTATGATACAACCCAATTAGCCCATTTTTGACAAAATAAAAAGACTGCGCGGTATCCCCTTGGCGATAGATTTGCGTGCCTTTCTCAAGGGCAACTAAATGATTATATTGACAATTTTTTAAGTTCATCTGTTCAAGCATTTTCATATCCTATGAGATTTATCCTTGTATCACGCGCAATATTAGCATATAGAAAGCAATAAACAGTAAGATCATACCAAGCAATTTGCGCGCCGTGTCTTCTTTGATAATGCCACGAATTTTCATACTGGCAAAACTCATAAAAAAAGAACTTAGCACCACAATCAACACAATAGAGAAGCTCACATAACCAACTTGCAAGGAATGGGGAATTACCACTTCGGGCGTTTTGGCTAAATAGCCATACAGGTTGCCAATGCCCCCAATTACCATCATATAGTTAGTGTAAACCGCCACACTTTTAATGTTGACACTTGGCAACTGGCTAATTAATGGCGACATAATCGAACCGCCGCCGATCCCCGTA
Organism: Avibacterium volantium; assembly: GCF_049366555.1. GTDB lineage: Bacteria > Pseudomonadota > Gammaproteobacteria > Enterobacterales > Pasteurellaceae > Avibacterium > Avibacterium volantium_A. The sequence goes on from NZ_JBMMGT010000001.1 coordinate 18,614, forward strand.
ATTCCAGCAATTCCCCCTCCGAAAAAGCAGAAAAGGCTACCACGCAGACTATCATTTTTCTGTGTTTGTTGCTTTTTCTCATTGCGCTGATGTAAAAATGTCTTCAATGCCAGCACCGTTAGCGTAATCACAAACACCCCAATAATCACATTGTCGGAAACTTCAAAACTGAGATGAAAGCCAAGCTGCACGCCAACGATCATACTTAACGACCAAAGCAGCAATTTGGTCTTATCAATCTTAATGCTAAGTCTATGAAAGTAAAATAAATTGATTAACGCTGATCCCATCACGATAGTCAGTGATGTGGCGGAAATCATTTGGATTGGCATATGGGGAAAAAGCGTGTGCAAAATTGGCACCATCAACACCCCGCCACCAATACCAAAAATAGCTGACATCAGATTAGTCAATATGCCGCATAAAATAAGAATAATGATCAAAGAAAATGTCATAGGCGATCCTTATGATTTTTTCTTTATTATGAATAATCAAGCCAAGAATCCTTATGATCGGTATCATAAAAATAAACACCAAAACATTGTTTCAATATTTTTGTGATCTTGATCTTGTTTTTGAAATATTATGCTTTTCTCCATTGAAATATTTGCCTATCATAATAACGAATGATCAGTTTTAGTTACTTTTGTGTTGTATTTAACCAGCTTGAACATCGCAGTGGCTCAGATTAATCGTATTTAATTTGAGGTGTCTTTTCACAATGAATAATAAGGATTATTGCTATATGAAAAAATCACTTTCTCTTCTTGCCCTTTCACTTCTCGCAGCAACAAGCACAGCAAGTGCGGTAGAAATTTATAAAAAAGATGGCACGAGCGTGCAGATCAACGGGCAATTTAGACCAATGCTTGCACATACGGAAGGAGAGCGCTCAGATTTGCGAGACAGAGGCTCGCGAGTGGATTTTATCTTTGCACAAGAAATGACAGAAGATCTACGATTGATTGGTAAAACCAGAATTGTTTTTAATGGGAAAGATGCTAGCGGTAGCAATCATTCAGGCTTTGGCGATCCGCGTACTGCACAACTGTATCTTGGTGTAGAACACAAATCCGTAGGGCGTTTATATTTAGGTCGCCTACCAACCAATGGTGATGCCATTATGTTAGGAGACTGGCAATTAGGGGGAAGTGGACGTAACCCACTTACCGCTTCCACTGAGAAAGGGGCGCGTTTCAGAACCGTGGAATTTGCTGGTTTCCAGTTTGGTGCTGATTATTTATTTGGTTCATCTGAAAAAGGAGTGGATAACTCACCGAAGCATTTAAAAAATGGTTATGGGCTTGCGTTATATTATACGAATAAATTAAATGATGACTGGCGTGTCCGTTTTAGAGCAGGTTACACTCGTGATAACTACGATAGCCACCAATTCTCAGCACCAGACAGCACTGGAGCAAATAAATCTTGGATTGAAAAAGATGTAAACCGCTCTGCGTGGCGTGTGTCTGGTGAAGTGAAATATCGTAATTTGGAAGTTGCTTATAACTATGGTGAATTAAAAGATCTACAACGCGCAAACTATCTTGATACCAATGCAGTAAAAGAAAAAAGACATTTCCTCGCAGCAAAATATTTCATCACGCCAAAATTTGCAGGTTATAGCCAATTCCGTTATGAAAAACGTGGTGAAAATGTAAATCACGGTTACACCTTAGGGCTGGATTATCGTCCAATCAAAAACTTGATCACCTTTATCGAATTTGGGCGTGATCGCAATATCAGCAACGTAAATGTACATAATAAATATGTAAACCAATACTACACGGGTTTCCGTTTCTTATTCTAAGGGAGAACCTATGAAAACGAGCTTATTTCCAAAGCTGAGCCTATTAACTGCCTGCGTTATTGCAGGCAGTGTTAATGCGGCGAATTATGCGTGGGATTTTTTTGAAAATGCACAGCCACCAGCTTATTTAACGGTAACCAATGGGCAAGTTGCGCCGAGTACGTTGCATTACAAGGATGGTAAGCAGGCGTTGCATTGGCAATTCGAGCCAAAAGGGCGGTTGGTTTTTGCGCAAAATTTAGATTTTTCGCAAAATGACGATATTTTACCGCAAACCTTTATGCTATGGCTTTATAACGATAAAGCCTTAAAGCAGCCTTTGCAATTTGCCTTTGAACAAAATGGTCAGGTGAAAAAATCCTTTAAAATTAATTTGGATTTTGTCGGCTGGCGTGGTATTGCCGTGCCGTTTCGTGATATGCAAGGCGAAAAGGTAACAAGCCTCGATAAATTGGTGATCCAAGCGCCTAATGAAGCGGGATCGCTTTATTTAGATCAGCTTTTATTCAACGTACCAGTAGATAATCGCTACCCGATTCCTGATTATCAAGCAGATTTTGTTAATCCAACGGCAAGTACCGCAGTAAATAAAAACTGGAATGCCTTATTAATGAATGATCAACGTTTGAGCCAAATTTACCCACATTTAGATTTTAATGCCAAACTTCATTCTGATCCAAAAATTGAAAGTATTTATCAGCGTTTTGAACAAGTACTCAATATTTCAGAAACGAAGAAAAGTGCGGTGGATTTTTCAGCGATTTTGAAAAAATACCAAGCTTTTAATATCAGTGAAAAAGATGGGGTAATTCAAGGTGCAATCTTAGATTTTCCTGCTCGTCAAAAATTTATGAAAAATGATCAGGTATTTAGTAAACAAGAGCAAGCTTTTTTACTGAATTCCATTTCAATGAGAGAGCTAGGAAAAGTGATGCTGGAAAGTGCAAAAGCGTTACGAATGGGCGAGCTTACACCAGAACAACGTCAGCAATTAGAAAATCAATTCTTACTTGCGACTCGTTATCTATTTGACCAAGGTTTTGTGCGAGGGAGCAGTATTCAAATTGTGAGCCATATGGGGTATCAGAATCGAGAAATTTTTGATGCTTGGTTCTTAATGAGGGATTTATTATCTCAGCAAGGACTGCTTGAGCAAGCACAGGGTGCAATGGCGTGGTTTAGTGGGGCTGGACGTATTTTTGAACCAGATAGCAGTATTGTAGAAGCGAATGTAGATATTCTTAATACGCAACTGCAATGGATGTTAAAAAGTATTTTATTATTACCTAATGAAAATCAACGTGCTGGGCTTTTAAAACAGTTTTCACATTGGTTGAGTACGACTGTTTTACAATCTCAAGGGGTTGCCGGTGGGTTTAAGCCTGATGGTTCAATGTTCCACCATTCACAGCATTATACAGCCTATGGAAAAGATGCGTTTACAGGGCTCTCTCCTGTTGTTTATGCAATTAGTGGAACACCTTATGCACTCACTCAAGAGGCGAAAAAACGTCTTGATGATGTGCTGTATAAAATGTGGGTTTACACTAAAAATGGCAATATCCCAATTGTCATAAGTGGGCGTCACCCAACAGGGAAATTCTCTATCGCCTCTTCACCATTTAAATGGTTTGCTTTGATCGGAGATGAAAAAACGGGCGAAAAAATTAACCGCACTTTTGCTTCTATTTATGCTGCCTTAGAACATAAAGAGGAATTTGAAGGCGTACCTGCAGCGGCAGAACCCACTGGGGCGTGGACGATGAATTATGCTTCAATGGTGGTGCAACGCCGTCATCAAGCCGATCCAAAACTGTCTTGGCTTGCCATTGCGCGCGGCTTTAGCCGTTATTTAGTCGGCAATGAATCCTACGAAAAAAACAATTTGTACGGACGTTATATGTCCTACGGTGCGTTAGAAATCATTCCTGAGCATTTCAATGATCGTGGCTATCGCTATGACGGTTGGGACTGGAATCGTTTCCCTGGCACCACAACCATTCATCTGCCATACCCTGAGTTAAGAGCCAAATTATCACAGCTCCCAGCCGCAGGATTGGAAGAAATGCTGCTTTCTACCGAAACCTACGCAGGTGGAACGGATCTGCATAATAATAGTATGTATGCAATGAAATTGCGCGGCCATAGCAAATATCAGCAAGAATCCTTGTTCGCGAAAAAATCCTACTTCCTTTTTGATAATCAAATTATCGCCTTAGGATCGGATATTCGTAATGATGACAAACAGCACGCAACGGAAACCACCTTGTTCCAGCATAATGTCGCGGATCTCAAGCCAATGTTTATCAATGGAAAACCATTGGTAACCTTAGGGACAGTGGAAGAATTATCCGGCCCTGTTACCTTGGCAGATCCTGCGGGCAACCGCTATTATGTGAGCGCAGGGCAAAAATTGACGGTGCGTTATCAAGAACAAGAATCTGTTGATGACCGCAACGATAAGCCAACCCAAGGCAAATTTGCTAGTGCAGTGTTAGATCACGGCAAAGCACCAGAAAATGGGCAATATGAATATGCTGTACTCATTGCACCAAACGCTGATGAAGGAGCGGATTACCAAAAATTATCCCACAGCAGCAAATTGCACGCGGTACGCGATAAACGTAGTGGTCAAGAAGGCTATGCCTATTTTGAAGCGGAGCAAAAAGACGTAGGCGGTGTATTGCTTGGGGCAAGCCAACCGCTAATGGCAATGGCTCAACAAGGCAACGAAGCAGGCAAGGATTATCTTGATCTGTCTATTGTGAACCCTGATTTCGCTTTTTATCAAGGCACGGAAGAAGATCAAGTGAAAGACGGAAAACAAGTGGAAGTGAGCATTTATTCCCGCACTTGGCGTAAAACCCCTTCCCAGCCACAGCATTCTAGTGTAACGGCAAAAGGCAAATGGCAACTCGTCCAAGCCAGCCAATGCGCCAAAGCTGAAGTGAAAGGGGAAAACACCTTAGTTTCCACCCAAACCACAGACGCAACCCCTTGTAAGGTGAGATTGATTGCCGTGAAATAACAGATAAAAATCCACGAAAAAAATACCGCACTTTATTAAGTGCGGTATTTTTTTCAAATTTTTAATTAAAGCACTTTTACAATGCTTTCGCAGAGATAACGGATGTTATCTTCGGTGATGCCGGCAACGTTGATACGGCCTGAGCGAACGGCGTAAATAGCGAATTCTTCTTTTAAGCGATCCACTTGTTCTGGGGTTAAGCCGCTGAAAGAGAACATACCATTTTGTTGTTCGATAAAGCTGAAGTCTTGCTGTGCGCCGTATTCTCTTAATAATTCCACGAATTTATGACGCATTTCTTTGATGCGGTTGCGCATTTCGGCAAGCTCGCCAGTCCATTCTTCTCTTAATGCAGGATCAGCCAACACGATGGCTACGGTGGAAGCACCGTGAGAAGCGGGGTTAGAGTAGAGTGTACGGATAATGGATTTCACTTGGGTTAGTGCAGTAGCGGCGATTTCTGCAGTTTCTGCCACTAAAGTGAATGCGCCGACACGTTCGTTATATAAACCGAAGTTTTTAGAATAAGAACTTGCGATCAGTAACTCTTTGTGATTTGCCGCAAAGGTGCGTAAGCCAAAGGCATCTTCTTCTAAGCCGTTAGCCAGTCCTTGATAAGCGAAGTCGAATAGCGGTAACCAACCATTTTTAGCAGACATTTCCGCCAGTTGTTGCCACTGTTCAGGGGTTGGATCGATCCCCGTAGGGTTGTGGCAGCAGCCGTGTAATAATACCACATCGCCTTCGCCTGCATTGCTTAAATCGGCAATTAGGTTATCCCAGTCTAAGGCTTTGCGTTCTGCATCATAATAGCGATATTCACGAATGGTGATCCCTACCGCATTAAAAATCGCATTGTGGTTTGGCCAAGTTGGTGTGCTGATCCACACGTTTTGTGCTTTAGTTTGGCGTTTGATAAATTCTGCGGCAATGCGTAATGCCCCTGTGCCACCAAGGCTTTGTACAGTTTTGGCACGCCCTTGTTTCACAATGTCAGAATGTTCACCGAACAACACGCCTTGCGTACGCGCATTGAAATCGGCAACGCCGTCAATAGAAAGATAATTTTTGGTGGTTTCTACATCAAACAAGCGTTGTTCGGCAGCTTTCACCGCTTTCATAATGGGGGTGTTGCCTTTGGCATCTTTATATACACCAATCCCTAAGTTGATTTTGTTAGCTCGATCATCTGCTTTAAACGCTTCACCTAAACCTAAAATTGGATCGGCAGGAGCCGCATTAATATGTTCAAACATAGTCATTATCCTTCTAATGTTGTGTTTTGTTGTTAATAATGCGATTTCCTTTTTGTAAAGAAAATCCTGTGCCAAGTTATACTTGAGAATTAACCCTTTTCGCAAGTATTTATTGATACTAAATAGGCTTTCTTCTTAAGAAAGCCAATATTTATTCAAAAATTACAATAATTATTTAGATAATTTCAATTTTTCTTTCGCCCAAGTTAAACCAGATTGATAATCTTGTGGCAGTTGTTGCGCAAATTGATCTAATAAACGCATTAATTCCTGGCGATTTGGGTGAGCTAAATTAATATGCCCCACCTTGCGTCCTTCACGCACTTCTTTGCCATACCAATGTAGCTGGCTAAACGGTATATTGAGCCATTGGGGATTATGTGCCGTGCCAATCAAATTAATCATCACCGCAGGCATAGTGCTAACTAATTCTGGTGTAGGTAAATCCAGCAAGGCACGCAAATGTAATTCAAATTGGCTAATAGAACAGCCCAGTTGCGTCCAATGTCCGCTATTATGAACCCGTGGCGCAAGCTCGTTAATCAATAACTTATCGCCCACCACAAAACATTCCATTGCCATCACGCCGATATAATCCAACTTGTGCATTATTTTGGCTAGCATTGCCTCCGCTTGTTGTTGAAAAAGGGATTGTTTCCTAAGTGAAGGATCGACTACGCTATAACGTAGAATGCCGTTTTGTTGTAAATTGTGGGTAACAGGATAAAAACGGGTTGAGCCGTCTTTAAATCTTGCTCCCACGAGGGAAATTTCACCGTCAAAAGGAATAAATTTTTCCGCGATCACTTGCCCAAATAATTCATCGCCAATCAGATCTTGATTTTCTTGCGTGATGATCCACTGACCACGTCCGTCATAGCCGCCAGTACGGCGTTTCACCACCACTTTCTCACCAATTTGTTGCCAAATATCTTGCCATTGAGAAGCAGAATGAATGAGTGTCCAAGGAGAAGTGGGAAGATTGAGCTCATCAAGAAGCGATTTTTGTGAAAGGCGATCGGCAAGCAAGCCAAAAACGGAACGATTAATAAACTGCGGATGATTGGCTAATTTCTCTGTCAGCGGGGTGCTTTCCCAACGCTCAATTTCTGCAGTAATCAGGCCGTTCTCTTGCGGCTCAAACACAGGGGCATTGAAAGGCAAGGGCTCGACCTGAATATCTAAAGGCGCGCCAGCATAACGTAGCATTCGCCCAAGCTGCCCATTACCTAAGACATAAATGACGGGATATAAAGCACTTTTTTGCATTATAAATCCTTGATGATGTTGGTTAAAAGAATAATGTTGCACGCAAAGTGCGGTGTATTTTTTGCTTATTTTTCTGTATTTTCAGCGTTGCTTTCCGCTTCTTCTCGTTCATCTTCATTTTGTTTTAACAGACGAGAAATCGCACTTAAATAAGAAATTTCCAAGGTTTCACGGCTCGTTGCCATCACCCCTTGATCAATCAAATAGCCGTCATTCACATCATAAACCCAGCCGTGTAAGGAAAGTTTCTTTCCCCTTTTCCACGCAGATTGCACAATAGAAGAACGCCCAAGGTTATAAACTTGCTCCGCCACATTCAGCTTGGTCAGCATATCTGCCCGTTTTTCTGGCGGAAGTTTACCCAATAAATGGCTATGTTTAAACCAAATATCACGAATATGTAGCAACCAATTATTAATCAAGCCTAAATCTTGTTCCGACATCGCCGCCTTTATCCCACCGCAGTTGGTATGTCCACAAATGATAATATGCTCAATATCCAACACGTCCACCGCATATTGCACCACGGAAAGACAATTCAAATCCGTATGAATAACCTGATTGCCTACGTTGCGATGCACGAAAAGTTCACCCGGCCCTAGGTTAGTGAGTTTTTCTGCCGGTACACGGCTATCAGAGCAACCAATCCATAGATAACTCGGTTTTTGATGATCCGCCAGTTCACGAAAGTAGTCAGAGTTTTCCTCTTTCATCCGTGTTGCCCAACTGTAATTATTGGCGAAAAGTTGCTCAATCTTTTTCATTGAAATACTCCAAAATTAACGGGAACACAGTATAGCGAATTATCAAGAAAGGGTAAATTAATCAGTGAGGAATAAACAACAGGTATGAGCTGATAAAACAAGAGCGGTGAAAAATGTTGAAATTTTTCACCGCTCTTTTGGGGGGCTAAATAAAAGTTGCCTTGTAGTAAATAGCTATAAACCTTTCTTAATTTCTTATAAAATAACTTATAAGATAAGTCTAAATCACAAATGTTGAGCCAAAATGAAAACTTTAATTATCCAGCCTAAGGCTTTAAAACAACTGCGTCGCATTCCCGAGCGTTCTGTTATTATTGATAAATGTGAAGAATTAAAGCAATTTCCTTTGTGTGCTAATATGTGAAATCCTTAATTAATCATAAATACCCTTATCGCTTCCGTGTGGGGCGTTATCGGGTATTTTTCCAGTTGATTGGCGACGCATTAAGCGTGGTCTCCATTGAAGAGGTGAAAAAACGCGATGAACGCACTTACTAATATCCAATATATTAACGATGAGCAAGGCAACCCCGCTTTTGCCGTTGTGCCGCTTGCAACCTTAGAGTGGTTAAAAAGCAAAGCGGGTTTGAAAAATCCCCTTGATACCGGTGTCCCTTATGAGGTTGCAGCGCTTGCACTTAAACAGGATATTTCTGCCGTGCGGGCGTGGAGAGAATATTTAAATCTCACTCAAGCCGAGGTTGCAGATCGCCTTGGGGTATCGCAATCCGCGTATTGCCAGTATGAAAATGCCACTCGCCTGCGCAAAAGCACTAAACAGAAAATTGCTGATGAGTTAAATCTTCATCTTGAGCAATTGGATTTTTAATTCTCTTGGGAAAATTAAATGCAAAAGAGCGGTGAAAAATGTTGAATTTTCCACCGCTCTTTTATTTTAGCATTGACGCTGATTTACAACGTTGCACCTTTCATCGCTTTCACGAACTGAGCCAGTTCGCTTAAGCATTTTGCGTGGTTGTCTAAATTGCGTTCGATGATTTTGACTGTGGCAGAGCCAGAAATCGCACCGGCTGCGCCAAGTTGTAATGCTTCTTTCACTTGTTGCGGTTGGGCGATGCCGAAGCCTTGTAAAATTGGCGGGGCTTGGTGGGCTTTAAGCTGTTCTACTAGCGTATCTAAATTGGCGGCGTGGCTTTGGTTTTCGGCACTGGTTACGCCTGCACGGGAAACTAAATAGGTGTAGCCTTCACTGTGTTGGGCAACGCCTTTGATTGTGGCTTCATCTGCATTGGGTGGACAGATAAACACGGGTTGTATACCGTGTTTTTTTGCTGCACTAATGTAAGGCTTTGCAGCAAATAAGGGAATATCTGCCACAAGCACGGCATCTACGCCTACCTCTGCACAGCGTTGATAGAAATGATCTAGTCCTTGTGCATAAATCAAATTAGCACAGAGCAATAAGCTGATTGGAATTTCAGGATATTTCGACCGCACTTTAGCTAGCAAGGCAAAACTTTCCGCCGTGCTACAACCTGCGTTTAATGCACGGTTATTCGCTGCTTGGATCACGGGGCCGTCTAATAAGGGATCAGAAAAAGGGAAGCCTAATTCAAGTGCGTCTGCGCCGTTATCCACAAGGGTACAGATAATTTCAAATGAGCGATCGAAATCAGGATCGCAGAGGGTTACAAATGGCACGAATGCCCCTTGCTGTTTGGTGTTAAGTTGGGCGAATAAGGTTTCAAAACGGCTCATTAGATTTTCCCCTTTTCCGTTAAAATTTTGTCCACAGTGAAAATATCTTTATCACCGCGTCCCGATAAATTCACGACAATGAGTTGCTCTTTTTCTGGATTTTGTTGGATTAATTTCAACGCATAGGCTAAGGCGTGCGAGCTTTCCAACGCGGGGATAATGCCCTCGTGCTTCGCCAGTGCTTGGAATGCGTCAAGGGCTTCATCATCGGTAATGCTTTCATATTCCGCACGTCCGATAGCGTGCAAGTGAGCGTGTTGTGGCCCCACGGAAGGAAAATCTAAGCCCGCTGAAATGCTGTAAGACTCTTCAATTTGCCCATCTTCTGTTTGCATAATTGGCGATTTCATTCCGAAATAAATGCCTACTTTGCCGTGGCGAAGTGGCGCACCGTGCTGCCCTGTGGCAATGCCTTTGCCCGCTGGCTCAATGCCGATTAAACGTACATTCGCCTCATCAATAAAATCCGCAAACATTCCAATCGCATTTGAGCCACCGCCCACCGCCGCGATAATCACATCAGGCAAACGCCCTTCTTTTTCCAAAATTTGACGTTTGGTTTCTTCCCCGATCATCTTTTGGAACTCACGCACAATAGTTGGGAAAGGGTGAGGCCCTGCCGCCGTGCCAAGTAAATAGTGAGTGGTATCATAATTAGCCGACCAATCTCGCATCGCCTCGCAACAAGCATCTTTGAGCGAGCAAGATCCTTTCTCCACCGGCACGACTTCCGCCCCCATTAGACGCATACGGAACACGTTTGGCGATTGGCGTTCCACGTCTTTCGCCCCCATATAAATCCGACAAGGCATATCCAACATTGCACAAGCAAGTGCGGTGGCAACCCCGTGCTGACCAGCCCCTGTTTCGGCGATAATGCGCGTTTTGCCTATTCGTTTGGCGAGCAAAATTTGCCCTAATACTTGGTTGGTTTTGTGTGCACCGCCGTGCAATAAATCTTCCCGTTTTAGGTAAAGTTTGGTTTTTGTGCCTTTGGTAAGATTACGGCACAGGGTCAATGCTGTTGGACGACCCGCGTAGTTTTTGAGTAAATCTTGAAATTCGGCTTGAAATTCGGGATCGGATTGCGCATCCACGAAAGCCTGCTCCAGTTGTTTTAGCACTGGCACGAGGATTTCTGGCACGTACATTCCGCCAAATTCGCCGAAATAAGGATTAAGTTGCGTTTCTGACATAATCGTTATCGTTCCTTTTACTTAATAATCTAAAATTTGTTTAAATAATTGCGCCAATTTAGTGGCATCTTTCACGCCTGCGCTGCTTTCTGCCCCTGAATTAATATCCAACCCTAAGCAATGTTGTGATAGGGCAAGGGCTAAATTTTCCTGATTAATGCCACCAGCGAGCATTGCATTATCTTTGATTTCAGCAGGAATGAGCGACCAATCAAAGGCTTGCCCCGTGCCGCCTTGCTGGTTAGCGAGCTGGCTGTCTAACACATAGCGATCAACTTGAGAAATTGGCTCAATTTTCACCGCACTTTGTTTTTCTAATGGCACAGAAACAGCTTGCCAAATTTGACATTGGGAAGGTAGCCGTGAGCGAAGTTGCGTGATAAATTCCGCATTTTCACAACCGTGTAACTGCACCGCAAAGAGATTTAATTGTGAGGCGATTTTTACAATAAAATCAATCTCTTGATTTTGAAATACGCCGACAAAATGCAACGGTGCTTGCGTCACAAGTTCTTGCGCTTGGCGTAACGAAAGTTTGCGTTTTGAGCTTTCCGCAAAAATCAATCCGCCATATAACGCGCCTTGGTTGTACACCGCTTGCACATCTTGCGGACGAGTTAAACCGCACACTTTATTTTCGCCAAAAATCACCGCTCGCACCGCATTATTCAAATCAAGGCTTCCCATTAAGCTACTGCCGATTAAAAAGCCGTTCACATAAGGTTTTAATTGCTGAACTTGTTGATGATAATAAATGCCTGATTCACTAATCACAATGCGATCCGCAGGAATTTGGCGAGCGAGCGGTGGCGTGCGACCAAGATCCACAGAAAGATCGTGTAAATCACGGTTATTAATCCCGATCACTTTCGCATTCAAAGCAATGGCACGTTCTAATTCTTGCTGATTGGAGGTTTCCGTTAGCACGCCCATTCCTAATTCGTGGGCTAAATCTGCCAGTTGTACATAGGTGTCATCGTCCAACACGGAAAGCATTAGTAAAATCGCGTCCGCTTGATGATAGCGAGCCAAGTAAACCTGATAAGGGCTAATCATAAAATCTTTACACAACACGGGCTGGCTCACCTGATTACGCACTTGTTGAATGTAAGCAAAATCCCCTTGGAAATATTTTTCGTCCGTCAGCACGGAAATTGCCGTTGCATAATGTTTATACACTTGGGCGATTTCATCAAGGTTAAAATCCGCACGAATCAAACCTTTAGAGGGCGAGGCTTTTTTACATTCCAAAATATAAGCGGGGCGTTGGTGTGTGCCTTGTGCCAATGCCTGATAAAAAGAGCGGTCGGATTTTTCAATGTTTTTTTCAAAATCCTGCAATGGGAAGGATTGGGATTTCTCCGCCACCCATTGCATTTTATCTTGCACGATTTTCTGTAAAATCGTTGGAGTTTGGTTGTTGATATTCATTGTTTTTTCTCGTTTTTATTCTACCGCACGCAATGCGACTAAGGTTTCAAAGGCTTTGCCCGTGGCAAGCACATCAAGCACTTTCTCGGCGTTATTTTTGAGATCTTCATAGCCGAATAATTTCATTAATAGCGCTGTGTTCATTGCTACGGCTTGGGCGTGTTCTGCCTTGCCTTTGCCTTGTAAAAGTGCGGTCAAAATTTTTGCATTTTCTTCAGGTTCGCCACCACGCAGGCTTTCTAATGGTTGTGGCTCAAAGCCGAAATCATAAGGGCTTAGGCTGTAACGTTCAATTTTACCATCACGAATTTCCGCTACTTCTGTTTTGCCGTGAATGGCCACTTCGTCTAACCCCGCCCCGTGTACCACAATGCTATGTTTATGCCCCAATCGCACAGCGGTTTCCGCATAAGGCTGAATGAGATCAGGTGAATAGACCCCTAATAATTGATGTTTTGGGCGAGCGGGGTTACACAATGGCCCTAAAATATTGAAAATGGTGCGTGTTTTTAGCGCTTGGCGAACTGGTACGGCGTGCTTAAAGCCGGGGTGATATTGCTGCGCGAATAGAAAGCAAATGCCAATTTCATCAAGGGCTTGGCGTGCTTGTTCGGCACTGATATTGATATTTACCCCTAAGGCACTTAGTACATCGCTTGCGCCTGTTTTGCTCGATACACTACGGTTGCCGTGTTTCGCTACTTTTAAGCCACAAGCTGCGCCAACAATGGCGGAAGCGGTGGAAATATTAATGGTGTTTGCGCCATCGCCGCCTGTACCAACAATATCCGCAAAGGCATAATCAGGCGTAGGGAAGCTATTGGCATTGGCGAGTACGGCATTCACCGCACCGCTGATTTCTTCCGCCGTTTCGCCACGCAATTTTAATGCGATTAAGGCAGCAGCTAATTGTTTATTGCTCAATTCCCCTTGCAACACCGCATTGAACAGGGTTTCCGCTTGGGTTTGAGTTAAAGGTTGTTTCTCAAAAAGTTGGTTAAGAAGTTGTTCTGTTTGCATAGGGTATTCCTTTTCTTTTTATTAAAGCATAAGTGCGGTGCTTTTTTCTTAAATTTAACGATAAATGCTGTAACTGAGATCTTTGGCTTCATCACCTGTCATTCCGCGAAATCCCCAGCAGTGGGCAGGTTGCTCTTTGATAGTGATTTCCACGTCAATCGGGGCGAGATTGAGTTTATTTTCGAGTTCGCAAAATAGCATTTTAATTAAACGTTTTTTGGTAAATTCTGTGCGCCCTTGCATTAAATTAATTTCAATGGCGGTGAAATCTTGGCTGCGTCCGCTTGGAAGATACAAATCGTCCGCGTCTGCGCCTTGGAAATAAATAAAATGTTTACCTGCTGGAATGTCCATTTCTAGGTTCAAACAATGATAAATAATTTCCGCAAGCTGGGCTTTGCGTGAATTAAGACGTTCTTTTAATCCATAAACAATAATCATCGGTTTATCCTTAATCGCGATTGAGCAACCAGTTTACTGAATTTTCCAACAATTTTCCCCCTTGCACGGTGAGAATGCTTTCAGGGTGGAATTGAAAACCGCAAATCGGCAGCGTTTTGTGGCGAATTGCCATAATAATGCCGTTATATTCTGCGTTTACGATAAACTCATCGGGCAAATTTTCGCCCATTAAGGAATGATAACGTGCCACAGGCATTGGGTTGCTTAAGCTTGCGAACATTGCTTGTTCATCGTGTTGAATATTAGACACCTTGCCGTGCAGCACTTCACCAGAATGTACCACATCGCCGCCAAAGGCTTCGATTAAGGCTTGATGCCCTAAACAGATGCCAATAATCGGCACTTTACCTTTAAGGCGTTGAATGAGTGGCAGCAAAATGCCCGCTTCTTGCGGATTGCCCGGCCCCGGTGAAAGCGCCAGAATGCTGTTTGGCTGCAATGCCATTTTTTCCACTAGCGCAATATCGCAATCATTACGGTAAATCTGCACTTGATGTCCCTGTGTGCGGAATTGATCCACCAAGTTATAGGTGAAAGAGTCAAAATTATCTAAAAAAACAATGTTAGCCATAATCTGTCCTTATTGAGCAAGCTGGTTGGTTTGCATAATTGCATTTATCACAGCACGGGCTTTGTGGCGCGTTTCGTCTGCTTCCATTTGCGGATCGGAATCCAGCACTTCACCGCAGCCAGCTTGGATATAAGCAATGTCGTTTTGCACAAAGGCAGAGCGGATCACAATACAGGTATCAAAATTGCCGTCAGATGAAAGATAGCCCACCGCACCGCCGTAGCTATGGCGTTTTTGTTGCTCCACTTGGTAGATTAATTGCATCGCTTTGATTTTTGGCGCCCCCGTGAGTGTGCCCATATTCATACAGGCTTGATAGGCGTGCAAGGCATCGAGTTCAGGGCGAAGTTTGCCCACCACGCGCGATACCAAGTGCATAATGTGCGAATAGCGATCCACCTGCATTAAATCTTTCACTTGGCGCGTGCCACTTTGGCAAACGCGAGCCACATCATTACGGGCTAAATCTACTAGCATTAAATGTTCCGCTAGCTCTTTTTTATCTAACCGTAATTCCAGTTCTAAACGCGCGTCTAATTCAGGATCGATATTGCCTTGGGCATCAAAGCCGCGTGGACGTGATCCTGCAATCGGATAGATTTCTAATTGGCGCGAATCTTGGCTATATTTCAACGCACTTTCAGGGGAAGCGCCAAATAAGGTGAAATCTTCGTCCTGCATATAAAACATATAAGGGCTTGGGTTGTTCACTTTTAATTGACGATAAGTGGCAAGGCTGTTTGGACAAGCCAAAGAAAAACGGCGCGAAGGCACGATTTGGAACACATCACCAATATTGATATGGTGTTTTAAGCGGCGAATAATTTCTTTGAATGACTCATCTTCAATGTTTACACTCACTTCCGTGGAAGCTGGTTGAATCATTAAGTGCGGTTCAATTTTTTGTAATTTTTGCCTAATTTGCACCGCACTTTGTTCTGTGGCGGAAAGCGTATTTTGATTAAAACAGAAAGTTTGTAGCTGAGCCTGCTGGCGTTGGTGATCAAGAATCAATAAATTTTCTGCTAAATAGAAAACGTAATCAGGACAGCTTAAGCCATCATTGTGCAGCACAATATTTTCCATTGGGATAAAATTCGCCACTAAATCATAGGCAAATAATCCACCAAGAAAAATCGGCGTTTCACTTGTTTTGTAAAGATCCGTTAAACAACGCAAACCGTCAAAAATTGTCGGCGCTTGTAATTTGCTGTCTTCATCTAAATTTGGGTTAAGCGGCGCAAATTCTGCGATCATTTGATTACCTTGGTGGGAAAGGTGCAGAGCAATCGGCTGCAATTTTTCTTGCACCAAAGGCAGCAGTGCCGCACCGTTTTCATTTAATGCAGTAAAGGTAACGCATTGCCCTAAGCAGCTGATTTTTAATGCAGCGTTAATTAATAACAGGCTTTTTAAGCTATTTTTGCTGCTGATTTCTGCTGATTCAAGTAACAGCGTATTTTTTTGATCTTGGCACAAGGTAGCAAATACCGCAGTGGGATCGCTGTGATAAGCCACTTCTTGTGAAAAAATGTGGAGAAAAGGCGTTGTCATTGGAATTCCTTTTTTGCATAAAATAATTTCGCACTATTAAACTAGTACAGAAGTGTTTTGTCAAGGATTGTTTTTTCTCAAAAAGGAAATTTTAGCCAGAATGGCTTGTTTCATTGATTTCGCCGATAAAAATAGAAAAAAATGTTGGTAAAGAATATTCCCCACCAACATTTTACATTTAGATGAATGCTAAAATTAGCCTTATTTCAAACTGCCCACCATATCTTCAGGGCGAACCCATTCGTCAAATTGCTCTGGGGTAACCAAGCCAAGATTAATGGCTTCTTCTTTTAATGTTGTACCATTTTTATGCGCAGTTTTTGCGATTTTTGCCGCATTTTCATAACCAATATGGGTATTTAACGCCGTTACCAACATTAAGGAGTTCTCAAGTTGTTGCTTAATGCGTGGGTGATTTGGTTCAATACCGCTTGCACAATGCTCATCGAACGATACACAAGCATCAGCCAATAACTGGGCAGATTGTAAGAAGTTATACGCCATTACAGGTTTGAATACGTTAAGTTGGAAATGCCCTTGTGAACCAGCAAAGGAAATGGTGGTGTCGTTACCTAACACTTGTGCGCAAACCATTGTGAGTGCTTCGCACTGCGTTGGGTTTACTTTGCCCGGCATAATGGAAGATCCTGGTTCATTTTCAGGAATTAAGATTTCACCAATGCCTGAGCGCGGGCCAGATGCCAATAAGCGAATATCGTTAGCAATTTTAAATAAGGATACCGCAAGCTGTTTTAATGCACCGTGGGTTTCCACAATGGCATCGTGGGTGGCGAGGGCTTCAAATTTGTTTTCTGCGGTGATAAACGGCAAGCCAGTGAATTTCGCAATGTATTCAGCCACTTTCACATCATAGCCTTTTGGCGTATTTAACCCTGTTCCTACCGCAGTTCCACCTAAAGCAAGTTGCGCAAGGTGTGGTAGGGTGTTTTTCAATGCACGCAAGCCGAAATCTAGTTGTGCGGCATAGGCAGAAAATTCTTGCCCAAGAGTGAGTGGTGTGGCGTCCATTAAGTGAGTACGCCCGATTTTCACCACGTCTTTAAAGGCTTCTGCTTTTGCTGCGAAGGTTTTTTGTAAGCGTTCAATGCAAGGAATCGTTACTTCTACCACTTTTTTATAGGCGGCAATGTGCATTGCAGTTGGATAAGTATCATTAGAAGATTGTGATTTATTCACATCATCATTTGGGTGAATAATGGATTTTTCCCCTAATTTTCCACCATTGATAACGTGCGCACGGTTAGCAATCACTTCATTTAGGTTCATATTGGATTGCGTACCTGAACCTGTTTGCCAAATCACCAAAGGGAATTGATCGTCAAGTTTATGGGCTAAAATTTCATCGCAGGCTTGCGCGATTAAATCGCGTTTTTCCACTGGCAATACGCCTAGCTCATTGTTTGCGTACGCAGCGGCTTTTTTCAAATAACCAAACGCCTCGATAATTTCGTGGGGCATTGATGCCGCAGGGCCAATTTTGAAATTGTTACGCGAACGTTCTGTTTGTGCCGCCCAGTATTTATCCGCTGGTACTTTCACTTCGCCCATAGTGTCTTTTTCAATACGAAATTCCATTCTAGTTACCTCAAATGATTGAATTAATAATAAGAAAACGCCTTGAGTTTAACACTTTGGGAGTAGGAATGGAACGTAAAGGGCAGGGCGAATTTTTTGTTTTGTGATATAGATCATAAAGAGCGGTAAGATTTTTTTGAATTTTTTGCTAGCGCAAAAATTAATGTTTTCTATTTCGCGGATTTTTCGTTAAAATTATGCGTTTAAAAATTTGATTTCATACAGGTAAAAGACGCATTTTTATGGCAAAGCAAGCACAGTTTTATATTTTACAAAAAACACAACCCAAAACACCATTGTCCGCAATGGAAACCTTGGCTTGTGATTTGGCTGCGCAAGCTTGGCGATTAGGCAAAAAAGTGCTGATTAGCTGCGAAAGTGAAGAGCAGGCTTTTCGCCTTGACGAAGCCCTATGGGCAAGAGAGCCAGAAGAATTTGTGCCGCATAATTTATCGGGCGAAATCACCCAATATGCCACGCCCATTGAAATTAGCTGGGCGGGAAAGCGTAACGCACAACGCCGTGAGCTGTTAATTAACTTACAAGCTCAAGTGCCTGATTTTGTTGCAAGTTTTACCCAAGTGATCGATTTTGTTCCGAGCGATGAAACGCAAAAAACCATTGCCCGTGAACGTTATAAACAATACCGCCAATTAGGCTGGCAGCTTAGCACGGAACAAGCCTGATGACGTGGAATGTGAAAACCTTTGCTGAACTCAGCACGGCAGAATTATTTGCCATTTACCAAGTTCGCACCGCCGTGTTTGTGGTGGAGCAACAATGTGCTTATCAAGAAGTGGATCATTGGGATCAAAGTGCGGTGCATTTTTGGCAAGAATTTGACAGTAAAATCTGTGCTTATTGTCGAATAATTCCACAGGATGACGGCATTCACATTGGCAGAGTGCTAATAGCAGAACAGGCCCGAGGCAAAGGCTTAGCCAAAGAATTAATGCAACAAGCCTTGGTTTATTGCCAACAGCATTGGGCAACAGAACCTGTGCTAATTCAAGCGCAAACTTATTTGCAAAATTTCTACCGTACTTTTGGTTTCCAGCCCACTTCGGCAGAATATTTAGAAGACGGCATACCGCATTTGGATATGAAGTTGGAGAAGAATAGATAATGAAACCAATGACAAAAGAAGAAATTATTGAGCAGCAACGGCAATTACACATTCTCTTTAAAGCGTGGATGGACGATAAAAAGACACGTGAAGTGCTAACATTTCAACGCCCTAATGGGGATATTGTCGATCATTATCCTGATGGGACGGAAGTTGTTATTGAGTATGCAAAAGCAAAATAATTTAGCCATTTTTTACTGTGGTACAAATGGGGCTGGTAAAACAACTTTGCGTGGATTTAACAAAGATTTCGTACAGATTGTGATTGATTCTGATCATATTGCAATGCGACTTAACCCTGATAATCCTCGTTTGGTAGATAGTCCAGCAGGTAGAGAAGCGATTGAGTTATTTAAGTTTGCGATTAACCAACAAATTTCGTTTTCTATGGAATCTACCTTATCGGGTAATTCCATTTTGCAACGTATTAAAGCAGCAAAAGAAAATGGCTTTTTTGTGCGATTAAATTATATTGGTGTTGATGGGGTTTCAATTAACATCAAGCGAGTAAAAGCCAGAGTAGCAAGCGGTGGACATTTTATTGATGAAGCAACTATCCGTAACCGTTACGACATCAGTTTGCAAAATTTAACGAAAATATTACCTCTTTGTGATGAAGTATTTATCTACGATAATTCAAGCGAAGCCCCAAATTTGGTTTTTCACATTAGCGACAATAAATTAACTCAATGGGTTGATGAGTTACCGAAGTGGTGTGAGGAAGTGAAAAAAACACTAGAAATTCCTAGCATAGCAAAGCCGTACTAGGTTACGCATAGTTCTGCCCCGCTAGGGCTGGATGTTAGAAAAGACAAAGAGCTACAGATGTAGTTCACTCAGTCAAAGGCTATACATAACTATGTATAGTCTGCTGTATGTGGGAAAACCTTCAGTCAATATTCTCATAGGAATATTTATATGGATTTAAAGAAAATATTTAAGGAATACCTTCCAATTGTTATCATGGCAGTTGGGACAACTTATACTGTTACACTAGCTATGATAAGCGATCAAAATGCAAGCTTGAAGGAAATAAATGGGAATTTAAAAGAGAAAAACACAGAGTTAGAGAAATCTCTGGAAAAATTAAAAGTAGATTTTAAGTCTATCAGTGATAAGAAAGAGTTTTTGGAAAAGAGCACAGATAAAGTAAAATCTGATCTTTCTGATAAAGATAAAATAAATAAAGAACTTGAAGAAAAAATTAAAAGTTTTAAATCTCAGTTAAGCTCTGAGAAGAATAAAACATTGAATCTATTAGAAATAAAAAGCAAATATGAAATAGTTCTTAGAGAGAAAAATGAACTATTAAAGTCAAATGATACTTTGAAAGAGGAATATACTAAACTTAACAACAACTATAAATTATTATTGGATAATTTTGATAAGCTGACCAATATAAGTAGAGAAATCGAGAAATTAGAATATAAAGAACAAGAGTATAGAGAATGTAATTATTTTATGCATCCTAAACCTAAGGAAATCATAGAACAATGTAAAGAAAATTTAAAATATACACAATCAGAGTTATCAAAACTTAGACAGAAACTACCATACTAATTTTATTAAGAGAAAACCAATGACTACAAACTTCCAAATGGCAGACCGTTTCGATGCGTCTGCAGTAGAACAAGCACTTTATAAACACTGGGAAGCGCAAGGCTATTTTAAACCAACAGAGAATCCGAATGTTCCAAGTTACTGCATTGCAATTCCTCCACCGAATGTAACAGGGAGTTTGCATATGGGACACGCTTTCCAGCAAACTTTGATGGATACGCTGATCCGTTTTCATCGTATGGAGGGGGATAACACCCTTTGGCAGGCGGGGACTGACCACGCAGGGATCGCTACGCAAATGGTGGTGGAACGTAAAATCGCAGCGGAAGAGGGCAAAACTCGCCACGATTACGGACGCGAAGCTTTTATCGAAAAAATTTGGGATTGGAAAGCCTATTCAGGTGGCACGATCAGCCAGCAAATGCGACGTTTGGGCAATTCCATTGATTGGGAACGTGAGCGTTTCACAATGGACGATGGTCTTTCTGATGCGGTGAAAGAAGTCTTTGTGCGTTTGCACGAAGAGGGCTTGATTTATCGTGGGAAACGCCTTGTAAACTGGGATCCTAAATTGCACACCGCCATTTCTGATCTAGAAGTAGAAAATAAAGAGAGCAAAGGCTCGCTCTGGCATTTCCGCTATCCATTGGCGAACGGTGAAAAAACGGCAGATGGCAAAGATTATTTAGTGGTTGCTACTACTCGTCCTGAAACAATGCTGGGCGATACCGCGGTGGCAGTTCACCCAGAAGATGAGCGTTATCAATCTCTTATCGGAAAAACCGTGATTTTACCGTTAGCAAACCGTGAAATTCCGATTATCGCTGATGATTATGTGGATCGTGAATTCGGTACAGGTGTGGTAAAAATCACCCCAGCACACGATTTCAACGACTACGAAGTGGGTAAGCGTCATCAGTTGCCAATGGTGAACGTGATGACTTTGAATGCGGATATTCGTGATGAAGCGGAAATTATCGGCGTAGATAATAAGCCGTTAGCGAATTATGTGGCGGAAATTCCTGAGAAATATCGTGGAATGGAGCGTTTTGCCGCACGTAAACAAATCGTGGCGGATTTCGAGGCTTTAGGCTTGTTGGAAGAAATCAAACCACACGATCTCAAAGTGCCCTATGGTGATCGGGGTGGCGTGCCGATTGAACCAATGCTGACCGATCAATGGTATGTGAGCGTGAAGCCATTGGCAGAGGTGGCAACCAAAGCGGTGGAAGAGGGCGAGATCCAATTCGTGCCGAAACAATATGAAAACCTTTATTTCTCGTGGATGCGTGATATTCAAGACTGGTGTATTTCTCGCCAACTTTGGTGGGGACACCGCATTCCTGCTTGGTATGATGAAGAAGGCAATATTTATGTGGCTCGCAGTGAAGAAGAAGTACGGTCAAAATATCACTTAAATTCTGATGTGAAACTCAAACAAGATGAAGATGTGCTAGACACTTGGTTCTCATCGGCGTTATGGACATTCTCTACACTTGGTTGGCCGCAGCAAACAAAAGAACTGAAAATGTTCCACCCAACAGATGTGTTAATCACCGGATTTGACATCATTTTCTTCTGGGTGGCACGAATGATTATGTTCACTATGCACTTCATCAAAGATGAAAATGGCAAACCGCAAGTGCCATTTAAAACCGTGTATGTAACAGGCTTAATTCGTGATGAAAACGGACAGAAGATGTCAAAATCAAAAGGTAACGTGCTTGATCCGATTGATATGATTGACGGCATTAGCCTTGATGATTTGTTAGAAAAACGCACCGGCAATATGATGCAGCCGCAGTTAGCGGAAAAAATCGCCAAAGCCACCCGCAAAGAGTTTGCCGACGGCATTGCGGCTCACGGTACTGATGCCTTGCGTTTCACCCTTGCCGCCCTTGCCAGCAATGGACGTGATATTAACTGGGATATGAAACGTTTGGAAGGCTACCGCAATTTCTGTAACAAGTTATGGAATGCAAGCCGCTTTGTTCTCACCAATGACAAATTGGATCTTTTAGAGGGTGAAGTGGAGTATAGCCTAGCGGATCGTTGGATCAATTCTGAGTTTAATCGTGCGGTGGAAGCGGTGCGCTCTGCATTCGCACAATATCGTTTTGACTTGGCGGCGAATGCTATTTATGAGTTCACTTGGGATCAGTTCTGCGACTGGTATTTGGAGCTGACTAAACCGGTATTTGCACAAGGCAGTGCTGCACAAAAACGTGGTGCAAGCCGTACCTTAGTGCGTGTATTGGAAAAATTATTGCGTTTAGCGCACCCAATTATTCCATTTATTACCGAAGAAATTTGGCAAAAAGTGAAAGGTTTTGCGGGTGTAAGTGGCGATACCATTATGCTACAACCTTATCCGCAGTATGAGCCGAGCCAAATTGATGAGCAAGCTGAACAGCAAATTGATTGGTTGAAAGAAATCATTATTGCTGTGCGTAATATCCGTGCAGAATGTAATATTGCACCAAGTAAAGGCTTAGACGCATTATTACGCCATTTAACGCCAGAACAGCAACAAATTCTTGCCGATAACTGCACATTATTAGCAAGTATGGCGAAATTAGACAGCGTTGAAGTGTTAAATGATGGGGTAGAAGCGCCATTCTCAGTAACCAAATTAGTTGGCAACACGGAACTTCTTATTCCAATGGCTGGCTTTATTGATAAAGCAACCGAGCTAGCACGCTTAACCAAAGAGCTAGAAAAACTCAACGGTGAAATTGCGCGTATTGAAAACAAATTGAGCAATGAAGCCTTTGTAGCGAAAGCCCCTGAGCAAGTGATTGCGAAAGAACGTGAAAAAATGCAAGGCTATCAAGAAGCGATTGCAAAAGTTCAAGCGCAATATCAGGCGATCGAAGCCC
The DNA here is from genome assembly GCF_049366555.1 of Avibacterium volantium. Classification (GTDB taxonomy): domain Bacteria; phylum Pseudomonadota; class Gammaproteobacteria; order Enterobacterales; family Pasteurellaceae; genus Avibacterium; species Avibacterium volantium_A. Next base: position 41,855 of record NZ_JBMMGT010000001.1, read on the forward strand.
TTTAATTTCGAGCAAAAATATCCCTCTTTTCAGAGGGATATTTTTTAAATAGTGTTTTCTAATTAGAAAAATATGCTTTAAAATAGTCAATGATTATCTATTTTCTGTGATTGTTACGCTCTATGAAATTAAACTTCCCAACAATTCTGACCTTATTCCGTGTGGTGCTTATCCCATTTTTTGTCTTGGCGTTTTATCTCCCTTTTGCTTGGGCGCCATTTTTAACCACCGCGATCTTTTTTGTCGCTGCCGTTACAGACTGGTTTGATGGCTACTTAGCACGAAAATGGAATCAAAGCACGCCCTTTGGCGCATTTCTCGATCCCGTTGCGGACAAAGTGATGGTGGTTGCTGCACTGGTGTTAGTGGTGGAATATCAACACAGCTTTTGGGTAACCTTGCCTGCGATTGTAATGATCTCAAGGGAAATCATCGTTTCCGCCTTGCGCGAATGGATGGCGGAAATCGGCAGCCGTAGCAAAGTGGCCGTGTCTTGGCTTGGAAAAGTTAAAACCGCCTCACAAATGCTGGCATTAGGTGGATTGCTATGGCGTTATAATGTTTTAATGGAAATTGCAGGCATCGTATTCTTATATATCGCCGCGATTTTAACCGTGTGGTCAATGCTACAATATCTCAAAGCCGCAAAAGATAATTTATTAGAAGAATAAAATTCTCAAAAATTGCACCGCACTTGGGTTGAATAGATAATTAAGTGCGGTGTTTTTTTATGAGTTTTTTTGTGGAAGAGCCAAGCTAAAAATAATATCGAAGTGGAAATCATCAAGCTCTGCTTTCAAAATAAACGAATTTATAGAAAGTGAATTTTTTTTAGTCAATCAAATACAAAGTAAGAAATTTCTATTTGACTAATCATCGTAAATCCGTAAAATGCACCTCGTTGTTTAGCAAGACCGAATGGTTAGCTAAGTATGCGGGAATAGCTCAGTTGGTAGAGCACGACCTTGCCAAGGTCGGGGTCGCGAGTTCGAGCCTCGTTTCCCGCTCCAACGCCCGAGTGGTGAAATCGGTAGACACAAGGGATTTAAAATCCCTCGACTTTCGAGTCGTGGCGGTTCAAGTCCGCCCTCGGGCACCATTTGAAAAGTCAAATAAATCAATAAGATAGTCGCCAAGAGCGGCTTTTTTTATATCTGAAAATCAAAGTTGGGACTTTCCCCTATGTTGAAACTCACCCCTTTTCAATGGTCATCATTTAACTTTTTCGGTTTTTACTGTGCTTATGGCGTCATTGTGCCGTTTTTACCGATTTGGTTAGCACAGTATGGCTATGATGTGGAATTAATAGGCACATTGATTTCCCTTGGTTATCTGTGTCGTTTTGCCGGTGCTATTTTTTTTACTAAAAATGTTAGGCATCTTAATCAGTTGATTCCATTAAGTCGCCTTCTAACTTGGTTAAGTGTGTTGGTGCTGATAGCGGTGAGTTGGGCGGTACAATCATTGTGGTGGCTTATTCCTATTTTAGCGCTGTTTCATATGTTGAATGGCGGAATTATGCCTGTTTGCGATACCATTGCCACGAGTTGGCATCAGCAGTTAGGAATGGATTATGGCAAAAGCCGTTTATTTGGTTCATTAGCTTTTATTGTTGGCTCGATTACAGCGGGCTATTTGCTTGGTTGGCTAGGAAAAAGTGCAATTATCGGCATTATTATTGGTTATTTAGTTTTTTGGGGGCTGGGGATTAGTTTAAATCCTACACAAAGATTTAATCAGCAGGAAAAACAAGAGGCTGCGGTAACAGCAAGTTATCGTGAATTATTGCGAAATCCAACGACAATCAGAATGATTATTGCCACCGCCCTTATTCAGGGTTCACACGCGGCTTGTTATGCGTATGGCACGATTTATTGGTCTGCAAACGGTCTTAGCACTTCACAAATTAGTTGGCTGTGGAGTTTGGGTGTGGTTGCTGAAGTGGTATTTTTCTTCTTTTCTAAACATTTCTTTAGAACTTGGCAAATACATTATTTGACCTTGTTTTCAGCATTAGCTGCGATCATTCGCTGGACAACTATTGCTTACACAACAGATTTTACGCTGCTAATCTTCGTCCAAATGTTACACGCATTCACTTATGCAATGGGGCATTTTGCGATGATTCGTTATATCACTTCTCAGCCAAGCGAAACGATTCCAAAATTACAAGGGCTATATTTTGCAAGCTCTAGCTGTATTATGATGGCGCTTTTCACCTTTATTTCGGGATTGGTTTACCCAACTTCCGCACAAATGAGTTTTGTGCTGATGGCGATTTTTGTTCTACCTGCAATCTTCCTTGTACCGAAGAAATTTTCAAACCACCTAGAGGTGATTGAATAAAAAATAAGGCGATTTTCCATCGCCTTTAAAAATTCCTAAAATTTTCACCGCACTTTAGTTTTTATCTCTCACCACATTCAACGCCGAGAAACTTTGTGCTACGGGCATTATTTCAATGCGGTTGATATTAACGTGGGCGGGTTGTTGGTAGATCCATAGCACGGTGTTGGCGATGTCTATTGGCTCAATAGGGTGTACGTTGGCATAGACGCTGGCCGCTTTTCTGTCATCGCCTTTAAAACGTACATTAGAAAATTCAGTGCCGCCGCATAACCCTGGTTCTACATTGGTTACACGCACCTTAGTCCCAGCTAGATCAGCGCGTAAATTCAAGCTAAATTGTTCCACAAACGCCTTGGTTGCGCCGTAAACGTTGCCACCTGGGTAAGGATATGTGCCTGCGATTGAGCCTAAATTGATAATATGCCCTTGTTGGCGTTCCACCATTTGCGGTAGCACTTTGCGGGTGAGATAGGTTAAGCCCACAATGTTGGTGTTGATCATTGTTAGCCAATCGTCAAAATTAGCTTGGTGAGCTGGCTCTAAACCAAGCGCTAGCCCCGCATTATTTATCAATAAATCAATTTGTTGGAATGCTTCAGGAAGTTTGGAAAGTGCGCGATCAATTTCGCTTAAATTATTCATATCCATTTGTAATGGAAAGAAATTTTCGCCTAACTCTGCTTGCAACTTTTCCAGTTTTTCTAAACGGCGAGCCGCGCCAATCACTTTGTATCCTGCTTTAATAAACACTTCGCACATTGCTTTACCAAAGCCTGCCGATGCGCCTGTAATTAAAATCGCCATAATTCCCCCTATCTAGTTTAGTTGAGTTAAATATCCCTTACCTAAGGCATTCATTTGTCGCATAATCCAACGTTGTTTTTTCTGCACAAACGCGCTGGGTTTATTTGCTTTAAATATGATTGGATTAGGCAGCACCGCAGCTAATAACGCCGCTTCTTGCTGATTAAGCTGTTTCGCCGATTTTTTAAAATAGGCTTGGCTAGCGGCTTCAACGCCAAAAATGCCATTACCAAATTCAGCAATGTTTAAATAGACTTCTAAAATCCGTTTTTTTGACCAAAGCAGTTCTACCATTAAGGTGGTCGGTAATTCAATGCCCTTGCGTAGCCAGCTTTGTCCGTGCCATAGGTATAAATTTTTTATGGTTTGCTGTGAGATAGTCGAGCCGCCCCGCACTTTTGTCGATTTTTTATTGTATTTCAATGCCTTATCGATAGCGTCCCAATCAATCCCGTGATGCTGAGCAAATTTTTGATCTTCGGCGGCGATAACGGCTAATTGCATTTGCCACGAAATTTTATCTAAGCTGACCCATTGATATTTAATGGGGTAACTTTCACCGTTTAAAAGATGACTCACTTTCTGCTGTGCCATATAGGAAGAAAATGGCACAGGCACAACACGAAATAGCAAAGTTATGCCTAAAAAAGCCGCGAACGCATAGAAAGAATAACGCAAGATTCTTTGTTTTATGCGCTGCAACCATTTTGGCTTCTTATTCTTTCTGCCCATCAAGCTGTTCTTTTACCCATTGCATAAACTCAGGTGGCATTGTTTTGATCATATTTGATCCCCTTGTAATGGTTGCCGCGCTGGTGTTCAAATTTTGTTGAATTTCGCGTTGTGAGCAACGCTTATCTAATAACTGCGCCACAATTTGTAAACGTAAGCCCACCGCATCTCGTTCGTCTGCGGTGAGTAGCAGCGTGAGTAATTCTTGTTCTTTATTTTGTGCAAACGCAGTACGTAAAATCTCGATAAATGCCTGCCATTGATCCATATTTTTGCTCACATACATAGCTTTCTCCTAGGATTAAAACGTTTCACTGTGCTATTAAACTACTTCACTAGTATAATCTATTCTGTTCGGCTTGGGTAAATTTTTCTGCCTTTTCTCCTTGCAACAGTTGGTAATAATAATCGTACGCTAGCACATTTTGCACATATCCACGGGTTTCATAAAAGGGAATGGTGGCGATAAATTCTGCCATTGTGAGCTTACCATTGGATTTTGCCAGCCAGCTATCAACACGCCGTGCGCCTGCGTTGTAAGCCGCAGCAATTAAAATGCGATTATTGCCATATTTTTCTGCAAGCTGATTAAGATGGGTTGTGCCAAGCATAATATTATCAATAGGATCAAACAGTTGGCTCTCTTTTTTATAAGGGAGTTGATCTTGCTCTGCGGTGAGTTTCGCCGTGCTTGGCAACAGTTGCATCAATCCGCGTGCATTGGCAGAAGAGGTGACATTTGCGCGCCACGCACTTTCTTGACGGGCGATTGCCATAGCAAAAGAGCGGTGGATTTTTGCGTTATTTTTATTATTGATGAACAAATCAAACCACGTTTGGTAAGCGTTAGGTAAACGTAAGGCAATATAATCCCACGCTTTCGCTTGAATCGTGGCTTCCACTTGTAAATCAGCCCACTGATTTTGCTCAGCATATTGGGCTAAGGCAAGTTTTCCCGCAAAATCCGAGCTATCTAACAATGCCCGCCATTCACGCTGAATATTGGCACGATCATTGAGTGCCTGTAACTCATTAATGCGTGCAAATTGCTTAGCATAGCGCAGTAAAGGTTGTTCATTGGACGAGAAAGTTTTCATCGTAGGTTGATAATCCACGCCCAAACGCTGTGCTGCAAGCATTGGGTAAAATCCCCGTGCATTTTGCTGCATTTGCTGCCAAATCTGTGTGGCTTGCGCGGTTTTGCCTTGCTGGAATAACGCTTCACCTTGCCAATATCGCCATTCATCTTTCTGTTTACCCTGTTCCGAAAGTAAATTTATCCAAGGTTGAATATCCGCTTTTTCACGCAATGCCACACGAATGCGGCGTTCAGTTTGTTTATCTTCTTTTAAGGTTTGCAGGGTTGCATCACGCCATTGCTGAATAGACGGATTTTCACTATCAAAAAGTTGGCTCACCAAGGCGGATTGCCAGCCTTGAGTTTGCGCGGGCGATAAATTAAAGCGATCCGCCCATTGTTGTAATTGGGCAAAAGGGGCGCTGACATTGAGCTGATTTTCCGTAATGGTTTTTATAAAACGAGGCATCACGGCAAGCAAAATCTGTTTATTTTCATCATTGGCAGGCAAATTTTCTATATAAAAAGTGTTGCTTGGAGAAAGCAATAAACGCGGTGATTTCAATAAGTTAGCCAGATTTGTCAGCCAAGTTTTTAATTCGGCATCTCGCGTAAGCGCTGCCAATTCGCTAATTAAGGCACGATTATTTTTTTCTACGGCAAGCAAAGCGCGCTGTTTAATTAGCTCTTCCGTAATCACACCCTGATCGTAGGCTTGCTGGAAAATAGCTTGGCATTGCGTGGGTGAGTTATTTCCTGTGAGCCATAACTCTTTGGTTTTTATCGCAAGTGCGGTGTTTTTTTCTATAATTTTGTCCGCTGTCGCTTCAGGTTCTGTTTGCGATGAAGGTTGTTTTTCTTGCTGTTGTGCTGTCATCACAATGCAAGAGGCGCTGTTATCTTTGGGTAAATCTTTCACATTGGCTAAAATCCCCTGCCAATTTTGTGTATCGTATTGTTGTTGTAGCCAATAATTAGGCAAATTCTTGAGCGGAAAATCAGGATATTTCTTCGTAAAATCAATAACTTCATCAAAAGACAAGGCGGCTTTTTTCGCGGTTAGAAATTGATGTTCCGCATAAGATAAGAGCGGATAATCTTGCAGCTGAGCCAATAATCCTTTGGCGATACCTAGTGTGGTTTCACTTTCGGAAAGGGCTAAATATTGTTGCAGTTTGCGGTAAATTTCGCGTTCGAGCGCCAGTTTTTGTTGATTTACTAACAATGCTTTGCCAGCATCATTATTTTCAGGGCTAGCATTAGCTTTATTTACATTTTGCCCCTCTGTGATATTTTGCTTTTCCGTTACATTTTGCTCCTGCTTTGCATTTTCTGCCGCTTTTATTTCTGTATTTTGTGCGGTTGAATTCACTGCACGAGCTGGCGGCGCTGAATTTCCCCACACGAAAAGGGAAAGCGAAGATAAACTTAAGGCAAGCAAGGTTTGGGTAAATTTCATAATATTCCTTTTTATGGCACTTTTTAGATAGGATAAAAATTGGGTAAAAACCACCGCACTTTTGTGCTGTTGTAATGGCTATTTCATAACTACATTTATAAACAAAAGCCCGAATAAATCGGGCTTAAAATCCAACTGATTATTAGACCGCACTTGGCTAAAAAAGTGCGGTAAAATTTTTCAACCTTTTTACGGCAATTCGTCAATATCGTCTTTATTCACTTTTTGAATCACCATATGTTCACGTCTTAAGCCCAGATCATAGGCGATACTAATAGCAATATAAATGGTGGAATAAGTACCAAAGCCGATACCGATTAAAAGCGCCAATGAGAAACTATGGATCGTAGGCCCACCAAACACAAACAGTGCGATCACCACGAAAAGCGTTGTGATCGATGTCATCAAGGTTCTTGATAGGGTTTGGGTGAGTGAAATATCAATAATATCCACGGTGTCAATACGGCGAATTTTACGGAAGTTTTCACGCACACGGTCAAATACCACGATACTATCGTTCAGTGAGTATCCCACCACCGATAAAATGGCTGCCACAAAGGTGAGATCCATTTCGATTTGGAAATAAGAAAAGATCCCAAGAGTTACAATCACATCGTGCGCAAGGGCAACGATCCCCCCTGCTGCTAAACGCCATTCAAAGCGGAATGCAATGTAGGCAAGCAACATTAATAAGGTGATTAATGTCGCATAGATCGCGCCTTGGGTAAGTTCTTCACCCACATTTGGACCAACAAATTCCACGCTGCGAATTTGGATATCATTATCCAATTTGCTGAGCATTCCTTTGATTTGCGTGCCAATATCCGCGCCGCCAGCCGAAGCTGAAAGACGGATCATTACATCACGCACGCCACCTGTGGTTTGCACTAATGGGCTTTCGATACCATTTTCTTTTAAGGTGGCTCGGATTTTTTCTAAATCAGCGGGTTGGGAAAAATGCGTATCCACCACCGTACCGCCAGTGAAATCCAAGCCCCAGTTAAAGCCTTTGGTTACAATGCTTGTAATACAAAGTGCGGTAACAATTAATGAGAAAATATAACCCACAAGGCGGTAGCGCATAAATGGGATAAGCTTGAATGGCAAGATTACCCCTTTATATTCATTCACTTTTTTATCTTTTGCAAATAAGCTCATCGTAACCACCTTAAATAGATAATTTCTCAACGCGTTTGCCGCCGTAAAGTAAATTTACCAGCATTCGAGTTCCTGTAATCGCAGTAAACATTGAGATCGCAACCCCTAATGAAAGGGTGATCGCAAAGCCTTTAATTGGCCCTGTTCCCACCGCATAAAGCACGATAGAAGTTAAAATTGTGGTTAAGTTAGCATCAAAAATACTGCTAAATGCCCCGTTATAGCCTTCGTTAATGGCTTGTTGAATGGAGCGTCCGTTACGAATTTCTTCTTTAATCCGCTCAAAAATCAACACGTTCGCGTCCACAGACATTCCCACCGAAAGAATAATCCCTGCAATCCCCGGCATTGTGAGTGTTGCTCCCGGAATTAACGACATTAAACCAACGAGCAAAACCATATTGGCAAGCAACGCCATACTTGCAAATAAGCCGAACACTTTATAGTAAATCAGCATAAACACCACGGTAATGGCTAGGCCCCAAAGCCCCGCTTGCAAGCCTTGTTCCACATTTTGCGCACCAAGCGATGGCCCGACTGTACGTTCTTCCACAATTTGGATTGGTGCTGTTAATGCGCCAGAACGTAATAACACAGAAAGATTAAGCGCTTCATTTGGGCTATCAATCCCAGTAATTTGGAATTGGCTACCAAAACGCCCTTGAATGGTTGCAATATTGATCACTTCTTCGTGTTTAGCGAGAACGGTTTTGCCATTTTCATCTTTTTTGCCGCTGTCTTTATATTCAACATATAAAGTTGCCATTGGCTTTTTCAGATTCATTTTGGTGGTTTGCGACATCATATCGCCGCCTTCGCTATCCAAGGTTACACTTACTTGTGGCGTACCTGAATTTTGATCAACCCCTGATGACGCATTGACAATATGTTCCCCCCCTAATACCGCACGTTTGTACAACACCACAGGGCGACCATTACGATCAAATTTCACTTCAGAATCTGAAGGCACCATTCCACGCATTGCCGCATCAACATTGGCGTTTTGATTCACTAAACGAAACTCAAGAGTAGCTGTTGCACCTAAAATTTCTTTTGCACGCGCAGTATCTTGAACGCCCGGCAATTCCACCACAATACGCTCTGCGCCTTGGCGTTGAATCACAGGTTCAGAAACGCCTAATTCTTCCACACGGCGGCGTAAAATACTCAAGTTTTGCTCAATGGCGTGATCGCGCGCTTCATTTAACGCAGCATCAGATAAGGTTAAAGAAAGCGTGTTATTAGAAATTTCACGAATATCTAAATTGGGGTGCGCTTGACGCAATAAGCGCTGAACGGCTGAAAGCTGATCAGGATTTTTTAGGGTAACCACAGTGCTATGATTTTCCCCTGCGCGAATATTGGTATATTGATATTTCGCTTTACGCAATTCGCCCAATAAACTGTCTTGCAACTGCTCTTGACGTTTTGCCAGCGCAGTATTCATATCCACTTCCATTAAAAAGCGTACACCACCACGCAAGTCCAAGCCCCATTTCATTGGTGAACCACCAATATCAGAAAGCCATTTTGGCGTAGCTGGCGCAAGGTTAAGCGCCACCGAATAGCTATTGCCTAATTTTTCGCTGATTTTATCTTTGGCAAGCAGCTGATCATCTGTGTTATTAAAACGAGCAAGAATTGAACCGTTTTCTAATTTAATGGATTTGGTAGTGAGATGATTTTCGTTAAGAAGCGTTTGCACATTGCTAAGCGTTGTTGTGTTGGCTTCTTGTCCACGAGTTCCTGAAATTTGAACGGCAGGATCTTCACCGTAAAGATTTGGGAGAGAATATAAAACACCAATGGCGACCACAAGGGTCACCATTATATTCTTCCATAAAGGGTAACGATTTAACATAACTTTCCAGTTCCCTTGCGGAAATAGTTAATAATTAAAGGCTTTTTAATGAACCTTTTGGTAACACAGAAACAATGAAATCACGTTTAATGGTAATTTCTGTGCTGTCATTTAAGGCAAGAACAACGTAATCGCTTTCTGCCCCAATTTTGGTGATTTTACCAATAATACCACCTGAAGTAAGAACTTCCGTGCCTTTCGCTAACTCAGCCATTAATTGCTTATGCGCTTTATTGCGTTTTGCTTGTGGACGATAAATCATAAAATAGAAAATCAATCCGAACAGAACGAAAATAAATAACATTGACATTGGGCTACCTTGTTGAGCTTCCATCTTTAATCCTTTTTGTTAGTTAATGAAAATGTAGGACGTTAAAATAGCACAAAAACCCTTTATTGACAAAGCGCTTTTGCAAAAGAGCGGTGATTTATGTCAAGGTTTTTGCAACAAAAATTTGAGCAAAAAGCACCGCACTTTTTCTTTCTTAGAAAAGATAAAACCTGCAAAAATGCAGGTTTTATTTTATGCGTTAATTTAGTTTTTTCGGCGCGCTGCCATCACTTTTCCCATCACACTTAATTCTTCTTGTGGAATATGGGTTTTGCCAAGTTCAAATAAAGGTTCTTCAATGGCAATATGGCTGTCATAACCAGCAATAAATTGTGCAATAAGCGATGCGGGAATTTGTGTAATTTCGCCTTTTAGCAAGGCTTCCAACTGCACAGACAAAGCTGCCCAATTTTGATGCAAAGTTTCGTGTTGGCTTTCTAAGCGTTCCACATCAGCTTTGGCTTGAGGGCAGTATTTTAGCAATGCAGGAAAAAAATCTTTTTCCTCATCATCGTGGTGCAATGGCGCGGCAATATTAAAATAATTCAAAATTTGCTGCACATCTTTTTGCACCGCTTGAATATTGCCATTTTTCTCCAAATAGCTAGGCAAAATATTCAGCTGACGACAGAACATTTTCACTTTGCCGTGGCAGGCGTAAAGCATTTCAATCGGCTCATTCCAGCTGGCAAATTGTTGCGGTTGAAGATTAAGCATTTTGTTCACCTTGTGGATTAGAAGATTGTGCATTAGCGGCTTGTGCATTTTGTTGTACTTCACTTTGCAATGGTGGAACAGGCTTGCCAATGCGAGCGTAGAAATCCACCACGAATTGATCGAAACGGTCTTCATCAATAGCTTGGCGAATTTGTGCCATTAAACGTTGATAATAACGTAAATTATGAATAGTGTTTAATCTTGCGCCTAAAATTTCACCGCACTTATCTAAATGGTAAAGATAGGCTTTGGTGTAATTTTTACAGGTGTAACAATCACATTCTGGATCAAGCGGGCTTGTGTCATCACGGTATTTCGCATTACGAATTTTCACAATCCCGTCTGTAACAAATAAATGTCCGTTGCGTGCGTTGCGGGTTGGCATTACGCAGTCGAACATATCAATCCCACGGCGAACGCCCTCCACCAAATCTTCAGGTTTTCCCACGCCCATTAAGTAGCGAGGCTTATCCGCAGGCAGTTGCGGGCAAACATATTCTAAAATGCGGTGCATATCTTCTTTCGGCTCGCCCACTGCCAAACCGCCCACCGCATAACCGTCAAAGCCGATCTCTACCAAGCCTTCAACGGAAACTTTGCGTAATTCTTCATACACGCCACCTTGCACAATGCCGAATAAGGCGTTTTGATTGCCTAACTCATCGAAACGGTTACGGCTACGTTTTGCCCAACGGAGCGATATTTCCATTGATTTTTTCGCATAGTCAAAGGTGGCAGGATAAGGCGTACATTCATCAAAGATCATCACGATGTCAGAACCCAGATCATATTGAATTTCCATTGATTTTTCAGGGGAAAGGAAAATACGTTCGCCATTGATCGGATTTTGGAATTTCACGCCCTCTTCGGTGATTTTGCGTAATTTACCAAGGCTGAACACTTGGAAGCCGCCGCTATCGGTTAAAATCGGGCGATGCCAGTTCATAAAATCGTGCAAATCGCCGTGCTTACGCATAATTTCTTGCCCTGGGCGTAGCCATAAATGAAAGGTGTTGCCGAGCAAAATTTCCGCCCCCGTTTCATGCACTTCTTCTGGCGTCATTCCTTTTACCGTACCGTAAGTGCCGACAGGCATAAAGGCAGGGGTTTGCACTTCAAATTCCCCTTGTGGACGTTGGAAAGTCATTGTGCCACGGCGTGCCGTGCCATCGGTTTTATGAAGTTTAAATTTCATTGTCATTATGTTTCCTTTTCGAATAAACAGTTCGAGGGTTAATTAATAGGCATTAGCGATTAATCTAAGCCCGTTACATTAGGATTTTTCGTAATAAACATTGCATCGCCATAACTGAAAAAACGGTAGCCATTTTGCACCGCACTTTCATAGGCTTGCATCGTGTGCTTGTATCCTGCAAAGGCAGAAACCAGCATAATCAGCGTGCTTTCTGGCAAATGGAAATTTGTGATTAACGCGTCCACCACAAGGAATTTTTTGCCTGGGTAAAGGAAGATAGACGTATCGGAAAAATACGGTGCAAGCAGTTGGCTGCCGTGATTTTCTTGGCTAAATAACGCCGCACTTTCAATGGAACGCACAGAGGTTGTTCCCACGGCAATCACACGCTTGCCGTTGGCTTTGGTACGCAAAATGGCGTCCACCGTTTCCTGCGGCACTTCCACATATTCCGCGTGCATTTTGTGATCTTCAATATTTTCTACCCGCACAGGCTGGAATGTACCCGCGCCAACGTGCAAGGTTACAAAGGCAAAATTTACGCCTTTTGCTTTCAGCTTTTCTAATAATTCATTATCAAAATGCAAGCCTGCGGTAGGGGCAGCCACGGCACCCGGCACTTTGTTATAGACCGTTTGATAGCGCTCTTTATCGGCATCTTCATCGGGGCGATCAATATAAGGTGGCAGTGGCATATGGCCGATTTGTTGCAGCACGTCTAAAAGTGCGGTGCTTTTTTCTGCCATTTCTAGCTCAAATAAAGTATCGTGGCGGGCTTTCATAATCATTTTAATGCCCTTGCCTTCGCCTAATTTATCTTCGCCGAGAAACAACTCTGCCCCTTCTTTCGGGGCTTTGGAAGAACGAATATGCGCGAGAAAACGATCTTCCGACAAAATTCGTTCCACCAACACTTCAATCTTACCGCCACTGGCTTTGCGTCCGTACATTCTCGCTGGGATCACTCGGGTATTATTAAAAATCAATAAATCCCCTTCGTTGATCAAATCCACCACATCGGCAAAAGTGCGGTGAAAAAGTTCACCATTTTCACCGTTAAGCTGTAATAAACGGCTGGCGCTGCGATCCGCTTTGGGATAGCGCGCGATCAACGCATCGGGTAAATCAAAATAAAAATCTGAAACACGCATAATTCTTTTTATTAAAATAAAGGGTAAACAGGGATTAGTTGGCGTAGTCTATTGAGATTTTGTGGATTGTACAAGGAAAATGTGAGAGTAGGGCATTTTTAGAAAACCAAAGGACTGATTATTCAGCCCTTGGATTTAAATTTATTATCGTTGTTGATTGTAGCTTTTCTCCGCCTCATCAAATTTTTCAGCTACGTCTTTGGCAACTGGTGAGAAAATTGATGAGGTTAGGGTAACGAAAGAACAAGCTAAGAAGCCTGGGATAATTTCGTATAAGTTGGCGATGTCTTTCCAGTTTAGTGCGGTCATTAGCGGTTTCCACGCCACAACTGTTACTGCACCAGCTAACATTCCCCATAACGCGGCGTTGGAGGTGATGTTGCGGTTAAATAGGGAAAGGATCACCAATGGCCCAAATGATGCGCCAAAGCCAGCCCAAGCGTAGGATACCAAGCCCATTACTTTAGAATTCGGATCTTGTGCGATAGCAATGGCAACAATGGCGATAAGCAATACCATCACGCGGCCAACCCAAACTAATTCCGTGCTTGAGGCATTTTTGCGTAAGAAACCGTGGTAGAAATCTTCGGTAATGGCAGCAGAACACATTAAGAATTGTGCCGATAAGGTACTCATAATCGCCGCTAAAATGGCGGATAGCACAATACCCACAATCCAAGGATTAAAAATGGCTTTGGAAATTTCAATAAACACCGACTCGGCGGAATCCAAAGCAATGCCTTTTACTTCAAAATAAGCCAAGCCGAAATAGCCCACGGCACAAGCACCGCCTAAGCAGAGGATCATCCAAGTGATCCCGATTGTGCAGGCTTTATCTAAGGCTTGTACTGAACTGGCTGCCATAAAACGGGCTAAAATGTGCGGTTGTCCGAAGTAGCCTAATCCCCAAGAAAGAGCCGAAATCACGCCAATACCTGATACATTATAAAGCCAGTTGGAATAAGGAATTCCCGTTTGTTGTGATTTAGCTTCTAGGGCAAGGGTAATTTCTTCCCAGCTAATGTTGAGCAACACGATGACAGGGGCGAGCAATAAAGCGAAAATCATCAATGAGGCTTGAATGGTATCGCTCCAAGAAATCGCTAAATAGCCACCAATAAAGGTGTAAGCAATAGTTGCCATCGCACCAAAAATCAAGGCGGTGGTGTAATCAATGCCTAATAAACTTTGGAATAATTTTGCCCCAGCTACCACACCAGATGCACAATAAATAGTGAAGAAAAACAAGATCACTGAAGAAGAAAGAATTTTCAGTGATTTTGCTCGTTTTGGAAATCGCATTGCAAAATATTCAGGTAAGGTAAGTGCATTGCCATATTGCTCGGTGAAAACCCGTAAACGCCCTGCCACAATGCGGTAATTTAGATATGCCCCAACCGTTAGCCCCACGGCAATCCAGGCTTCTGACAAGCCAGTAAGGAAAATTGCACCGGGCAAGCCAAGTAGCAACCAACCAGACATATCTGATGCGCCCGCCGACATTGCGGTCACAAAGCTACCCATTTTGCGGCCGCCTAAAATGTAATCGTTAAAATTTTTGGTGGAAATATAGGCATAAATCCCAATCCCTAAAATAATAACAAGATACAGTCCAAAAGCTGTGTAGATTTGATAATTCTGCATACTTTCTCCCTATAAAATTATTGTTCTTCAATGGCCATTAGGGTGGCGTTGCCCCCTGCGGCAGAAATATTCTCACTGCGTGAAAATTCGTTATATAGCAAGGTCAAATCCTGATTGACTGTCCAATCGTATAAACAGAAAATCGCAGGATTATTCTGCGCAAAGCGCTGACGTGTTTGGGTATCGATCGGCGATACAAACACCGCTTTTTGCAAATGCTGTCCTTCTTTTAGGATTTGTAGATGTGGTAATTGATAGCTCAACAGCGGATTATCTTTTTCTACAACAACATTAAATCCTGCTTGTTGTAACCGCTGATAAGCCGCAGTTAAACGAGCGTGATCTTGACCGAGTAATAAAACAGAAGTGGTTTTATAATCAATGCTATTTAATTCCCCTGTAATACTAGGCAATACTTTGTTTTTTGCAAGTATAGATGAATAATATTGTGATGTTTTGGTTAAACGTTGAACATAAAGCTCGCCGCCCGCTTTCGGCCCTGTGCCTGATAAGCCGTGTCCGCCGAACGGTTGCACGCCAACTACCGCCCCCACAATATTACGGTTAATGTAGAAATTGCCACATTCTAAATACTGTTGCACAAAGGCAACATTTTTGCTGATGCGACTATGGCAGCCCCCTGTTAAGGCATAGCCTTTGGCGTTGATTTTTTGCAGATAATCACCCAATTCTGCTTTTTTATAGCGAACAAAGTGCAGAATTGGCCCGAATACTTCACGATTAATTTGATCCAAAGAATCCACTTCATAAATGGCTGGTGCGACAAAATGCCCTGAAGTCGGGGAATCCAATTCAAAATATCGGCGAGAAAACGACCGCACTTGTGTTTGGTAATTGATTAAGTTGGCTTTTGCTTCTTCATCGATCACCGGCCCAATATCAGTATTGAGTAGCTCTGGATTGCCAATCACCAATTCTTTCATTGCTTCGGTGAGCATTTGGTATAAACGATCCGCAATGTCTTCTTGCACTAATAAAATACGCAAGGCAGAACAGCGTTGGCCTGCGGAATCAAAGGCGGAACTTAGTACATCGGTAATCACTTGTTCTAATAAAGCTGAAGAATCTACCACCATTGTGTTTAAACCGCCGGTTTCAGCAATGAGCACAGGCTGATCTTCTCGTTGCACAAGCTGTTTATTGATTAAATGGGCTACTTCCGTTGAGCCTGTGAACATCACCGCATTAAAGGGTTGAGCCACTAACGCTGCACCTAAATCGCCAGCCCCTAAGGTCAGTTGCAATGCCTCTTGCGGTACACCAGCTTGATGTAATAATTTCACCGCATAATAAGCAATGAGCGAAGTTTGTTCGGCAGGTTTTGCAATCACATTATTGCCTGCTGCCAAGGCTGCGGCGATCTGTCCAGTGAAAATTGCCAGAGGGAAATTCCAAGGGGAAATACATAGTACCTTGCCTAGCGGTGGTGCGAGGGCATTTTTGCTGTCTAATAAACGGATTTGTTCCGCGTAATAACGCAAGAAATCCACCGCTTCACGCAGTTCACCAATGGCATTTGGCAAGGTTTTGCCAGCTTCTTCAATGGCAAGACGCAACAACAAGCCAGTATTTTCTTGATAAAAATCCGCCGCTCTTTCTAAAATTGCCGCACGTTCTTCCACGGTTTTTTCTTGCCAAACACGAGATTGCAGCACATCAAAAACCGCAGGCACATCATCTGGCGACATAAAGGTAGAAGTAGGCAGAGATTGTGCTGTATCAGCTGGTTTGCGGCCTTGATAACGTTGCGCTGCTTGCACTGGCACCGCACAAAGGGATTGCACGTCCGCATATTCTGCTTGATTTAATTGCTGTTGCAATTCCGCCAGTTGGATTTCATCACTTAAATTAAAGCCTTGGGAATTACGGCGATGGGGGAAAAGATCCGCCGGTAATTTAATGGCTTTATTTGGCGCACCGTTAAAACGAGCAAATTTTTTCCACGGCGCTTTAATCAGTTCATTAACAGAAATATTGTTATCCACTAATTGATGCACGAAAGAGGAATTTGCACCGTTTTCTAGCAATCGGCGTACAAGGTAGGCGAGTAGGGTTTCATAGGTTCCCACTGGCGCATATACCCGCACACGGCGATTAAATTGATGTTCACCAACCACGTTATCATAAAGGGTTTCGCCCATTCCGTGCAGACATTGAAACTCAAATTCTTTGCCTTTACCCAGTTCCGCAATGGTGGCTAGGGTTTGCACATTATGCGTCGCAAATTGTGGATAAATGGCATCTTGTGCGTCTAATAATTTCTTCGCACAGCTAATATAAGAAATATCCGTATGCACTTTGCGTGTATAAACAGGGAAGCCTTGCACGCCTTCGGTTTGCGCCCATTTAATTTCGCTATCCCAATACGCGCCTTTCACCAAACGTACCATCATTTTGCGCTGATAACGGCGATTTAACGCAATAATATAATCCAATACATAAGGACAGCGTTTTGAATAGGCCTGCACCACAAAGCCGATACCATTAAAGCCAGCAAGATCAGGATCTTGTAATAATTTTTCGAGCAGATCTAAAGAAATTTCAAGGCGTGCCATTTCTTCTGCATCAATGTTTAAGCCGATATTGTACTGTTTTGCTAGCACAAAAAGCTGTTTTAAACGAGGATAGATTTCGCTCATTAAACGATCTTGTTGCGAACGAGAATAACGCGGGTGGATAGCCGATAATTTCACTGATACGCCATTTGCATCATATAAGGCTCGCCCTGCGGATTGTTTACCCACGGCGTGAATGGCGTCCACATAATCTTGCAAATATCTATCCGCATCTTCCATTGTCATTGCAGCTTCGCCGAGCATATCAAAGGAAAAACAATAGCCCATTTTTTCTCTTGTCGTAATATTTTTTAGGGCTTTTTCCATTGTTTCGCCAGTAACAAATTGCTCACCTAAAATCCCCATTGCTTTTTCAATGGCTTTTTTCATCACAGGCGCAGAAAGGCGAGAGAAACTTCTCATTAATGCAGAAGAAAGGGCTTCTTCATCTAAACTGGCACTGATTTTATTGCCAAGCATTAAACCTAGGCTTGCGGCGTTGGTAAATAGCGAGCCTGATTTTTTCAAATGGGATTGCCAGTTACCCTGTTGAAGTTTATCGTTGATTAAATCATAACGGGTTTGCACGTCGGGAATACGCAACAAGGCTTCCGCCAAGCACATCAAGGCAATGCCTTCATCACAGCCTAAAGAAAACTCGTGCATCAAGGCATCAACGCCATAATGTTTCTGTTTTTTACTACGGATTTTGCCGATTAACTCTCGGGCGACTTGTTCAATGGAAGATTCTTGCTGTGGGGTGAAATCTAAGGTTTGGACTAATAGACTTACTGCGGGCTGCTCTGGGCAATCATAATGCGCGCTGATAATTTTACGAAGTTCGGGTTCTACGGTGGGTAGGGGAGAGTATTGATAGTTCATAAGATGCTCCATATAAAATTTGGCTTTATTTGTTAATGGAATGTTAAGGATTGTAATGAAATTTTGAAAAGAAAAAATATGAAATATTGAGAAATGTGATGAAGTTCAAAAAATAGTCTTTAATGTAGCAATATTATTTGCCCAGAAACATCATAAAACAAAAGTGCGGTGCTTTTTTGGGGAGTTTTTATGGAATTAGGTGAAAAAAAAGCCCTTCAAAGAAGGGCTGAAAATATTTGGAGTCATACTTTTTAGGGTATGGCGGCATTATACAAGGAAAAATGTAATTTGCAACATTTTATTAACAAATTTGTAATAATTTATTAAAGTTTAAACCAAGCCAAGAAAAAGGCGAGCTAACTCGCTCGCCAAGTGATGTGATTATTTGCTTTCTGCGTGCGGATTGCGCGTATTGGCGTTCACCAAGTTTCGCATTAGCAAGGCATAGTCTAAATCCAAATCTTCTGGTACATCTAAGAAAACAAAATGTCCGTCCCCTAGCGCTGCTTCTACTTCTTCCCCTTTGCGATTTAGCATACGTTCAATTTTGAACACGATATTGCCTTTTGGTGTCATTAATTCCACTTCGTCACCAAGTAAGAATTTATTTTTTACCGCCACTTCGGCCAAGCCCTCTTTACGCACACCGGTAAATTCGCCGACAAATTGCTGACGCTCAGAAATGCTATAACCATAGTCGTAGTTTTGGTATTCATCGTGGGTGTGGCGGCGTAAAAAACCCTCGGTATAACCACGGTGAGCAAGGCTTTCTAGCGTGTCCATCAGGCTTTCATCAAATGGTTTGCCCGCTGCGGCATCATCAATGGCTTTGCGGTACACCTGTGCGGTTCTTGCACAATAGTAGAAAGATTTAGTGCGCCCTTCAATTTTTAGTGAATGAACCCCAATTTGTGTGAGTTTTTCAACGTGTTGCACGGCGCGCAGATCTTTTGAGTTCATAATATAAGTGCCGTGTTCGTCCTCAAAGGCAGACATTTTTTCTTCTGGACGCTGGCTTTCTGCAAGTAAGAAGACTTTGTCCGTAGTTTGTCCTTCGCCCAAGGTTGGTGCAACATTTTTCACTGGGATTTCATTGCCAACAATGTTGCCCACTTCATCTTCCTTGCCTTCTTCCACCGAATATTCCCAACGGCACGCATTGGTGCAAGTGCCTTGGTTGGGATCACGCTTGTTGATGTAACCTGAAAGCAAACAACGCCCTGAATAGGCCATACATAACGCACCGTGGACGAAAATTTCAATTTCCATATCGGGCACTTGTTGACGAATTTCAGCAATTTCATCAATGGAAAGCTCGCGGGACAAAATCACGCGGGTTAAGCCCATTTGCTTCCAAAATTTCACCGTCGCCCAGTTCACCGCATTGGCTTGCACAGAAAGGTGAATATCCATTTCAGGGAAATGCTCTCGCACCAACATAATTAGCCCCGGATCGGACATAATTAACGCGTCAGGCTTCATTTCTACCACAGGCTGAAGATCTTTGATAAAGGTTTTTAATTTGGAGTTGTGCGGTGCAATATTCACCACCACATAGAATTTTTTGCCGAGGGCGTGGGCTTCATCAATCCCAATTTTCAAATTGGCGTGGTTAAATTCATTGTTGCGCACACGCAAGCTATAACGTGGCTGTCCTGCATAAACGGCATCAGCGCCATAAGCAAAGGCATAGCGCATATTTTTTAACGAACCTGCGGGTGAAAGCAGTTCGGGTTTGAATGTGGTTGTCATAAATTTCTCTTTGTGTCTGATTACAAGTCAGGCATTCACTCAAGGTAAATGCGTAAAGGCGGTTATTGTAGGGGGATTTTGTGATTTGTAAAGTAAAGAGAGAAAAAGTGCGGTGGAAATTTTGTGAATTTTTTCACCGCACTTAATAAAGGCAATTATTGTTGTTCTGGGGCTAAATTTTCCCCATTGGTTGGAGGGAATATTTCGCCATTAATCCAAGTTTGTTCCCCTTCTTTTTTTATTTCAATGGTGTAATTATCACCATTTTCTTTTAAATAAGGATTAAGTTGCCCTTCAGGATTAACCCAATCATTAATTAATGACCACGAAGTTGAGTTTTTATCTTTCAATAAATTCTCTTTAAATAATTTATTGGCAAAGGCGAAAGAAAGATCAATGTTTGTATTTTTCCATTTTTCTAATAATAAAGCGAAAGATCTTTTATCTTTTTGATCTTCTAATATCCCTGATTTTAAGCTGAGTTTTCCTTCAAATGGGGTCAGCGATGTAGAAGGGTAGGTATCTATTTCACCATTTATTTTTGCCTGTTCAATATTAATAGCGATATTTTTGATTGGTTGATAAATGATTAAGTCAGTATAATCATTGACACTAAGATATTTAGTGCAAGCTGCTTGATAGATAAGGTTATTACAAATATTTAAAGGAATAATTGAACCTACATTTGTTGCTGTAAATGGAAGGCTAATTTTTCCATTTTTTAATTGGAACTGATCTTTTTTATTCACATAGCTTGCTAGGGTAAGCTCAATGTTCTCATTATTTTGCTTATCTTCAGAAACAACGCCACTTGCTCCGATTTCTATTCCTTTAAGTTCGATATTATCACCTAAAGTCAATTCATCTATTTTAAATAGCACCTCTTGGGATTGATTATAATCCTGTGAAAGCGTTTTTAAGTGGGTAATAAAAGTATTTTTCTCTTTTTCTAATGAGGTATTTTCTTGTTTTTTTTCTGATGGTTTGATTTTTGAAAAAATCTGAATATTTGATTTTAACAATTCAAGTTGCGTGGCAAGATTAACATTTTTATTATTGCCTTCAAATTGTATGCCTTTGATTTTAAAAGGTTTGTTTTCTTCTTTGCTTTGACTAGATTTTAATGCGAAAGCATAGTTGCTTTGTACTTGTGATAAGTCAGAAAAATTTCCTTTGAAGGAAGAAGAGAAGTTATCAAAAGAAATCTCTTTATCTTTTTCTTTATGTGCTAAGGTTAAATTTTCAAAATTAAAGCTGACTTCACTTTCTTTATTTTTAAATAGTAAGTCCAAAGACTGATTGATAATTTCCGCCGTGTTTAGCTCATTTTTATTGTTGAGCAGATGAAATAATTTTGCATAGCTAAGTTGATTTGGAATGTCTTTTTGAGCAAGTTGGAATGCTACATTTTTAAACTGAATTTCAGCGTGTTTAGGATTCTTATCTGTAATAGTTATCCCATCAGTGTTTATTTTAGTGTTTAAGTTGTAATTTCTACCAGATAAAGATTTATCTAAATTATAATCTAATTTTTGTAGTTTGATATTTGTATTATCCCCATTTAAGAAATAAATATCACCGTCTTTAAGTTGAAGGGAAACATTTTCAATATCATATTGATTATCATCAATAGGGATAAGCGTAGCACTCGCAGTTAAATCGTTAATTTTTGAGTTTGCATCATAATTAAAGCCAGATAAATGGCTTTGAATTTCCATTAGATGACTTTTAGGTTCAAAATTTAGCTCTATTACTAAAGATTGTGATTTGTTAGCAAGATCGCGAAATTGGGTGTCAATATTTGATTGGAAATAATCTCCAATAACAGAAAATTTACTGGTGATATTATTTTTATCAATAGTAACTTTAAAATTTTTATTTAATTCTTTTACAAAACTTGGGATAAGGGCAGAATCTGCAAGCACCGCAAAAGGAAGTGCGGTGAGTTTTGTTTGAATAATTTCGCTAGACGTGTTGGATTCATCATTAGAAAGTTTGAGAATAAGCTCGCGACTGAAGAAATTTTTCTTTTGCTCAAGCACGTCCAACTGAAATTTATCTTGCAGTGAATAAGGGAATTTTTGCAGAATTTGATCAATTTTATGATTGGTGTAAATTTGCGCGCCTAAAGCTAATGTGGCAGCAATCAAGGATAGTGAACCAACAATTTTTACTTTTTTATTCATAGACTTTCCTAACTTTAGGGATTGATTTTTCAGAAGTATAGCGGATTTATAAGCGAGCGATAAGAGCTTTGCTATGAATTTGTTTCATAAAATAATGAAATTTTTTGAAATTGACACAGCACCCTTTTATCTTTAATGTTATAGCCGTACAGCAGTCTAAACGGATAAAAATACAGAGGAAGAAGCCTATGAGCTATGCAAAAGAAATTGATACATTAAACAACCACTTATCAGGCATTAACGGCAACATCAACGTGTCTTTTGAGTTTTTCCCACCAAAAAATGAAAATATGGAAAAAATTCTATGGGATTCCATTCATCGTTTAAAAGTGCTAAAACCGAAATTCGTTTCCGTCACCTATGGGGCAAATTCAGGGGAGCGTGATCGCACTCACAGTGTGGTAAAACATATTAAACAAGAAACAGGATTAGAAGCAGCCCCACACTTAACAGGAATTGACGCCACGCCAGAAGAACTGAAAAAAATTGCCCAAGATTATTGGGATAGTGGTATTCGCCGCATTGTGGCGTTGCGCGGTGATGAGCCTGCTGGATATGATAAAAAGCCTTTTTATGCGTCAGATTTAGTAGAATTATTACGTTCCGTGGCTGATTTTGATATTTCCGTGGCGGCATACCCTGAAGTGCACCCCGAAGCAAAATCTGCTCAAGCGGATTTAATCAATTTAAAACGCAAAATTGATGCAGGTGCAAATCACGTTATTACTCAATTTTTCTTTGATATTGACAGCTATTTACGTTTCCGTGATCGCTGTGCTTCTATCGGTATTGATGCGGAGATTGTGCCGGGGATCTTGCCTGTTACCAATTTCAAACAGTTGCAAAAAATGGCGGCGATTACTAATGTGAAAATTCCAGCGTGGATGGCAAAAATGTATGAAGGATTGGAGAACGACCAAACCACTAGAAACCTTGTTGCGGCGAGCATCGCAATGGATATGGTGCGCGTACTTTCTCGTGAAGGGGTGAAAGATTTCCACTTCTACACGCTCAACCGTAGCGAACTCACTTACGCCATTTGCCACACACTTGGCGTGCGTCCAGAATAATTCATTAAACAAAAATGGGGGAGAGCCCCATTTTTGCTTTCAATATAAAAATTTTCTAAAAAAGCACCGCACTTTATTTTCCTACTATCTTTTGCGATTTACGGCTAATTATGCTATTTTTCTGCAAATTTTATTTAAAAGGAAATGTAATGAAAAAATCAGTTTTATCAGTTGGGTTAATCGCCATTCTTGGCGGTGCTTGGTGCGGCGGTGCGTGGTACACAGGAAAAATCGCCGAACAAAAATATATCGACTACATTCAATTAAGCAATCAGCAGTTACAGCAATCCTTCGCTGATACTGGCTATTCCGTACAAATTAAAGATGCCGTTTTAGATCGTGGTTTTTTTAGTTCTGATGTACGTTATCAACTTGAAATAAAAGGTGAGGACTTAAATGGAACGATTCCTTTTGTAGGGAAAATTCACCACGGACCTATCACTTTAAATGACTTTTCTTTTGCGCTATTTTCTGCGGATACAGAAGTAGAAAAAACGCAAGATACCCAAGCCTATTTCGTTGCCAATGGCAAAAATCCATTAAGAACAGTCACAACAATGAGCTATGGTCAAGAGATTAAAGGGAAAGTTTATTCCGATGTGGCTCATAAAACGGCTGATCAAGTTGAAATGGCTTGGAATTTAGACGGAAAATTTGACGTTGATCAGCAGGGCTATGGAAAATCTGAAATTGATGTAAGTAAGTTTTCTTTAATTATTGATGATAAAGATCGTTTACTGATAGAAAATTTAAAAGGTAAAGGACATATTTTACCAACGCAATGGAAAAATATTTATCAAGGTGATACAGATGTTTCAATTGAAAAAATATCCTTGCACAAAGCTGAAAATAATCTCGATCTTGTGTTAGATAACATTGATATTGAAAATAAAATCAATGAGAAAAATGGCTTTATTGATACGAACTTTGATTATACTGTTAAAAATATCTTAGTTGATAATAAAGTGCTTACGGGATTAAAATTCAAAGGTGCAGTAAATCATATTTTAGGCGATGCGGTAAATCGCTTAAATGAACTTGATGAAAGTGATTTCAATAATGATAAGGTTCTTAGCCAAATACAAAAAGAAATTTTAGCCAACCAACCTGTGCTAGATATTGATAAACTTGAGCTTTTCAATGATAAAGGCAAAGCTTTTGATGCTGAAGTAAAAATTGCTTTAAGCCAAGCGTTTCAGAGTGCATTAGAAAATGAAAAAGTTTTCGATGCCTTCGATAGCTTTAAAATCAGTGCGGAATCAGAGAAAAAAGCGTTAGTTCAATTCGTTAAAAATATCTTTGCAATAAACCCAAGAACACAACAGGTATCCGAGCAAGAAGTTGAAAATATAGTTGAGCAATATCTCACAGAAATGCGAAGCAATAATTTCCTTATGTTAAAAGATGATCAAGCTAACTTTAAAATTTTGTTAGATAAAGATAAGCAAAAATTAATTTTTAACAATCAAGAAATGTCAGAGAATGATATGAAAATGGCAATTATGCTATTGATGATGGCTTACTAATATCATTTTTATTAACTTTCAAGCCACTTAACGAATAATTAAGTGGCTTTATTTTCAGCAAAAATAACTTATCAAATTTGAATAAATTCTATTTTAAGAAAAATTCTTAATTTTTCCCTTGACAGTATGTTGAAATAACGTTAGAAAAATAACATCTCATTAACAAGCGAGGGTTATGTATGCTAACTTTTTCCTTAACCAGTGAACGCTCTCTTCTTTGTTCTTTACCGCCCCCTGCGGAGCTACAAAAGCAACAACGTATTTGGCTTGTTGCAGAACAAATGCGTCAGCAGCCCAATGTGCAAGAAGTGGTGGTAGGAATGAACAATTTCACCCTGTTTTATCATTTTGACACAAATCCCACCGCACTTGAGCAACAAGCCTTACATTATTGGCAACAAAGCGAACAGCAAACAGAAACACGCCAAAGCCGATTAATTGAAATCCCCGTGCATTATGGTGGTGAATTTGGCGAAGATTTATTTGATGTAGCAAAATTTCATCACACCACGCCTGAAGAAATTATCCGCCGCCACACCGCCCCTACTTACACCGTTTTTATGATGGGCTTTCAGCCGGGCTTTCCTTATTTAGGCGGCTTACCTGAGAATTTGCATACGCCAAGACGAGAACAGCCAAGAACCAAAGTTCCCGCAGGTTCAGTGGGCATTGGTGGCAGTCAAACTGGCGTTTATCCATTCACTTCACCAGGTGGCTGGCAATTACTTGGCAGAACGGAAATGCCATTATTTGATATTCGCCAAGAGCCGCCAGTGTTGTTAATGGCTGGCGATAACGTAAAATTTGTGGCGGAGAGTATAACCCTATGATTTATATTGAAAATATGTATGGCTTCGCCCATATCCAAGATTTAGGGCGTTTTGGCTTTCGCAATTTTGGCATTGGACACGCAGGAGCAATGGACGCCTTAGCATTACAGGCAGGTAACCTTTTGCTGGAAAACGAGCCTAATACCCCAGCCATTGAAGCGACACTAGGCGGTTTTAGCCTAACTTTCGATTGTGATACGCCTTTTTGTTTCACCGGTGCATTATGTGAAGCCTACCTTGATGACCAACCAATTTATGCTTATTGGCGATACACTGCAAAAGCACGCCAGCGTTTAACGGTTAAACGGATTACAATGGGAAATTACCTTTATCTTTGTGTAGCAGGTGGTTTTAATGTGCCGAAAGTGCTGGGCTCTTGCAGCACCGATCTCAAAGCAGGATTTGGTGGTTATCAAGGGCGATTATTGCGTGCGGGAGATAATATAGCCACAGGCAAACGCGATAGTTTCCTTTCTACGATCAGTATTGAACCTATTGATTTTACCAATAAAATTCATCTCGTGCCTTCCTCTGAATTTGACCATTTCACCGCACAAAGTCAGCAAGTTTTTCAAAACCAGCCTTGGCGATTAGAAAAGAATAGCAGTCGAATGGGCTATCGTTTCAGCGGAGAGCAAAAGCTCAATCTCACTCAGCCACTGGAAATGCTTTCTTACGCCGCACCAATGGGAACGGTGCAAGTGCCACCAGACGGAATGCCGATTATTTTAATGGCGGACACGCAAACTACGGGCGGTTATCCAAAAATAGCTTGTGTGATCGAAGCGGATCTCGGGCGTTTAGCACAAAATGCGTTAGAAAGTGCGGTACATTTTTCCGTGATTTCTCATCAGGAAGCACGTGAACGTTATCAACAAAACCAAGATTATTTAGCTCGCATAAGGAGAAAAGTAAATGAAACACGTTGATTTAAATGTGGATTTAGCAGAGGGCTGCGGTAATGATCAACGCTTATTGCAACTTGTCACTTCAGCAAATGTCGCTTGCGGTTTACACGCAGGAGATTTCAACGAAATGCGAAAAGCCATTCGTTGGGCAAAAGAAAACCAAGTGCAAGTAGGCGCACACCCAAGTTTTCCTGATCGCGAAAATTTTGGCCGCACCAATATGCAACTGCCCGATGAAGAGCTGAAAGCCTGTCTGCTCTATCAGCTTGGTGCAATCAAAGCCCTTTGCGAAGCGGAAGCTGTGCCACTGGCTTATGTGAAACCGCACGGTGCGTTATATAACCAAGCGGCAAAAGACGAAGCGCTTGCCAACCTAATCGGACAAACTCTAAAAGCCTTTGATCCTAAACTGAAATTAATGGGCTTATCGGGCAGTTTAATGTTGCAAGTGGCGGAGCAACAAGGCTTAGGGGTGATTTCAGAAGTCTTCGCCGATCGCCATTATCTTGCGGACGGCTCATTAGTGCCGCGTACCCGCCCTGATGCAATGGTAGAAAATGATGACGAAGCCATCAGCCAAGTGCTACAAATGGTGTTACAAGGCACTGTGCCAAGTGTTGATGGCGTAGAAGTGCCAATTAAAGCCGATAGCATTTGTTTACATGGCGATGGTGAACACGCCATTTCTTTTGCTGAAAAAATTCGTCAGGCTTTGACGGAACACAACATTCAACTGAAATCAAATTAAACATAACATCAATTAATAACAAAAATATACAGGAGTACTTTATGATTAAAAACCGCAGTGCATTACTGGGAGCCGCGTTCTTAATGGCAACGTCAGCCATTGGCCCAGGCTTTTTAACGCAAACTGCCACGTTCACCCAAACCTTATTCGCCAGCTTTGGCTTTGTGATTTTACTTTCCATTTTGTTGGATATTGGGGCTCAGCTAAATATTTGGCGAATTGTCGCCGTATCGGAAAAAAAGGCACAAGACATTGCAAATGCGGTTTTACCCGGAGCAGGTTATTTTCTTGCCGTATTGATCGTTATGGGCGGGCTTGCTTTTAATATTGGTAATGTTGGCGGTGCGGGGTTAGGGCTAAATATCCTAACCGGCTTGCCAGCAGAAACGGGGGCGATTATCAGTGGTGCGATTGCTGTTGGTATTTTCTTGTTTAAAGAAGCAGGAAAAATAATGGATCGCTTTGCACAAGTGATGGGCTTTGTGATGATCGCACTGACCATTTATGTGGCAGTGAATGCGAATCCGCCCGTTGCTGATGCGGTGGTACATACTTTTGTGCCAGAAAAATTAGATGTGATTGCGATTGTGACCCTTGTTGGTGGAACCGTTGGGGGGTACATCACCTTTGCTGGGGCGCATCGTCTATTAGATGCCGGAATTACAGGCAAAGATTCGTTGAAAGAGGTGAGTAAAAGCTCTATTTCAGCCATTCTTATCGCCTCAATTATGCGTGTCGTGCTGTTCCTTGCCGTGCTTGGTGTGGTTTCTCAAGGGGTAAAACTTGATCCTGCCAACCCAGCAGCAACGCCATTTTCTCACGTTGCAGGAAATATCGGGTTGATTATTTTTGGAATTGTGATTTGGGCAGCATCAATTACTTCTGTGATCGGCGCGGCTTACACCTCTGTGTCTTTCTTAACTACCTTCTCCCCATTTATTGCTAAGCATAGAAATTGCTGGATTATTGTCTTTATTGTGATTTCCACTGCCGTGCTTGCAACCATTGGGAAACCTGCGCAAGTGCTTGTTTTTGTTGGAACATTAAATGGATTAATTCTTCCAATTTCATTAGGATTAATTTTACTTGCGGCACATCGTAGTAAAATTGTTGGGGACTACAAACACCCTGTTTGGATGACGGCGGCGGGGGCATTGGTAGTCATTTTAATGGCGGTGTTAAGTATTATGACTTTATCAAAATATATTGGTAATTTAATGGCTTAATTATTTTTATCCATAGAAAAAGTGCGGTGATTTTTCACCGCACTTTTTGTTTTTGTTATTTTTTTCATTTTGAGAATTTCTCTTTCCAATAACCAATCCATTCCTTCAACGCTTGCATATTAGCTGGCATTGCACTGGCTTGTGGGATAAAGTGCATTAGTGTTAAGCCATAACTTTCAGGCGTAACGCCGTTGCCTACGCTTGCAGGAAGAACGCTAAACCCTTGCTTTTCAAATAAGAATTTTGCGCGTTGCATATGCCATTGGTTGGTGACCAAAATAATACGTTGAATATGCTCTTTTTCTAATAACGCCCTCGTAAATTGGGCATTTTCAATGGTGGTTTTCGCTTTTTCTTCTAGCCATTGAGTTGGCGTATGGAAAAACTCTTGCAGCTCTTTTGCCATTATTTTGGCTTCAGAATTGCCATTAGGCGTTCCGCCAGTAATCAAAATCGGCAGCTGAGTTTCTCTATGTAAATAAGCCGCATAACGCAAACGTTCAAGGGGGATTGCAGGCACAGCAAGGCTGCCAAATAATTCGTTACTATCACGCAAACCGCCACCTAGCACCACAATTGCCTGCGCCGTTTTATAATCGGCAAGGCTGAGCGGTGTTTGTTTTGCTAGGCTATCTTGCAATTTTTGTGCAGTGTAAGGAATGCTGAACACATACAAAATGACAATGCCTAAAAGACCGCAAGCAAAGCTCAGTTTTTTATATTGTTTCTTCGCAAAAAATAAAGAAAAAATCCATAAAATCAAGACATTAAATGGCGGAAGAATAATGGCGGTAATAAGTTTGGTGAGTGAATACATAAATAATCTTGAGCTAGACAACTTGCCGCTTAGCATAAAGGGCTTGTAATCTTTTGTAAAGATACTCAATCCTTTTGGAACTATGGGGCATTCTGTTTTAAAATAGCTCTTTTACGCTGATAAGCAGCTTTATAGGAAAGATGATTAACAATGAACGAAATTTTAGTTTCCCTTAAACAAGATTTAAAGCAAATCCTTGATGTAATCGCGGATAAAAATGATGTGCTGTATTTTGATTATCCGCTCCATTTAAACGTGGGGGATTTACTCATTTATGCGGGAACAGAAGCGTTTTTTCAGGATTATCAAATTAATATTCGATTAAGACGTTGCTTACAAAGTTTCGATCTTGATGAAGTAAAAAAATATGTTAAACCAAATACCACCTTAGTATGCCACGGCGGCGGCAATTTTGGTGATCTCTACCCTGCCATTCAAGGAATGCGCGAAGCCTTAGTGCAAGCGTTCCCGAATAATCGCATCATTGTAATGCCACAAACAGCTTATTTTTCTAATTCCGAAGCGAAAGAAAAATCGGCAGCCATTTTTTCCGCCCATAAAGATTGCTATTTATTTGCGCGCGATCAGGCAACTTATCAATTAATGAAAGATCAGTTTTCTGATAAGGTTTTTCTATCGCCTGATATGGCCCATCAACTTTATGGTTCAGCATTATTAAAAAACCAAAGATTCAAAAGCCAAAGTGCGGTGCAAAAATCGGCAGAAAAAACCTTATATTTTTTACGCAAGGATATTGAAGCAAGCCATTTGGAAAAAAATATCCAAGCCACATTGCCAGCCAATGCTGAAGTAAAAGATTGGGAAGATATTCTCACCACACAAGATAAATATTATGAGCGTATTTGTAGTGGATTAGCGAAAGTCGCGAATAAACTTCATCAGCCTTGGTTAAAAAATGTTGTGAATAATTTATGGTATCACCACAGTTTGGCGGTAATTGAACGCTGTAAAGGCATTTTCCAACACTATGATTTAGTGATAACAAGCCGATTGCACGGACATATTTTTTCTTGCCTGTTAGAAATCCCGAATGAAGTTTGTGATAATTCCTATGGCAAAAATTTAGGCTATTATCGCCAATGGACTCAAGGCCTTGATTTCGTGAAAGTTTATGAAGAATAAATCCTTTGCAAAACTGTTGATTACCACTTTCTTAACCACGGGACTCACAATGGTGAGTTCCTTTTTGCTTGCTCGTTTGCTTGCAGTTGAAGAACGTGGTGCGTTGCAGCTTTTTATTACGTCCGTAACCTATGTGGTAACCATTGTGACAGGCGGCGTTGGGTTTTCTCTCGCCCTTTGTATGCGAAATAACCAATATCATTATTGGCGTTACTATTTTTCTGCTTTTTTATTATTTTCGGTATTGGTATCCAGTCTTTCGCTTTTATTCTTTAATATTACGTCATTTCATTATTTATTTATTTTAAATGTTATTTTAACGGCTATTTTTACGATTACTTTAGAAAAAAGTAAAATTGATGCTAATTTATCTATTTATCGCCTACTTTCTTTGCAGCAACCAATTTTAGCCGTGGGCTTATATGGCGGCTATTATTTCCTTTTTGGCGAACAACATTTAGACAAAATTGTTCAGCTCTTAACCATTTTAACTTGCATACAAGCTTTATTTGCACTTTATGCCCTTAGCAAAATAGAAAAACAGTTTAAGCAGAAAGCGGAAATAAAGAACATTGTACCGAATTATTTCTTCCAAAATTGGCTAAAACAAAACTTACTACAAACCTTTGGCGCAACAACGGTAAATTTAGACCGTTTTTTAATTGTCGCTTTAATGGGAAATTATACTTTAGGCTTATATACGGTTTGCATTGCCTTTGATGCCTTGCTTACTCGTATAATAAATATGCTAATAGATTATTATTATTCGGGTTTACTCAATAATCTAAATCGTATTCGTGCGGTGTTAGGGCTTATTCTTTTAATGGGAATAAGTGCGGTGATAATTGTGCCATTTTTAGCTGAACCTGTTATTCATTTATTTTTTGGTAATGCTTATATTGAAGTTGCCCCAGTATTATTGTGGTTTATTATTAATTCATTATTAGCAGGGCTTTCTTGGTTATTATCACAAAATATGCTGATTTTAGGTAAGCAAGTATTATTATTTACACGTCAGATTATTTCTATTCTTGTTTTAGTGGGATTATTTTTTGCGTTCCAAAATCAAGGATTGTATGGGGTGGCTTATGCGTTAATAGGGGCAAGTTTAGTGAGATTAATGATTTCACTCATTTACTATTATAAATTCCCTATAAAGACGAATAACTAATTTAAGTTGGATAAAATGAAAAAATTTCTTATTTCTTTAGATAAAGATCATCAACGCCGAGAACTCTTTTTTGCTCAGCCAAACACCCAAGATTTCACGTTGTTTAGTGCAATTAATACGATGCAAGAAACGCCAGAAAATCTCACCGCACTTTATGATCAAGAGAAGTTTTCTGAGCGTTATGGACGAAAGGTTACCAAAGGTGAAATTGGCTGTACATTAAGCCATTTGGCTGTATATCGTTTAATTGCCAATGATGAAAATATTCAAGACGATGAATATTGTTTAATTTGTGAAGATGATGCGTTGTTTAATCAAGATTTTCAGCATCATTTAGATTGTTTACTCAAAGAAAATATTCAGGCAGATATTATTCTTATTGGCCAATCTAAAATTGATGATTTTAATCATTCTGAATTAGAAATTAACTATCCAACAACCTTTTCATTTTTACGTAATAAGATTGCGGGATCGCCATTTTGCTACGCTTATCCTTATCGTAACTATTTTGCTGGTACGGTAGCCTATTTAATTAAAAAATCTGCAGTGAAAGCCTTTTTAGCCGAAGAAAAACCTTATTGGCTGGCAGATGATTATATTTTATTTGAAAATAAATTTGCTTTAGATACGCAAGTGGTTCGCCCTTTATTGGCGATTGAAAATCCCAAATTAATGAGCAATTTAGAAAATGTGCGTGGCAGCATAACACATCATTTTTGGCAAAAGTTAATTAAATATCCATTAAAAAAATTACTTGCTATAACGCGTAATCTAAAAGGTGGAAAATAATGTCGGCATTAGTCAATTTATTTTATCTTTATGATCCTTGGCTATTCCATTTTTTCCGAATGGCATTTTTTATGGGTGGTATTTCGCTCATTTACTTGGCTTATCAAGTAGTAAAAAAACAACGCCCACAAGGTATTTTTATCCCGTTAGATAGCCTAATCGCAATTATCGCTCTAATTGCGTTAAGTGCAATTCCAATGTTAGTACACCACACGCAAGATTATTCTGTATTATTGCAATATAGTAAAATCTTAATTTTGTTTATTTTTGCTATTGGAATTTATAATGTTTTTTATTTTAATAACAATGGAAAAGCACTGCTTATTAGAGATTTAAAAATTGGTATTATTGTTCAATGGATTGTCGGTGTGACGGCATTAATGGGCATTGGCTTTATGGCAGAACTTGCTCTTTCAACCAATATTGTATTGCTACGTTTTTATGGTTCAGAGCAAGAGTATCGTTTATATAATATTACGTCATCGGCATTCTTCCAATTAAGTGCTTTTTACATTCTTTTATTACATTTTTTATTAGCTTATAACAAAGCACATAATCAATTAAGTGTGGTGTATTTATTCTTAATTTTATGTATTGGATTAATTTCAGGCAGAACGTTTTTACTACTTTCCATTGCTAGTATCGCCATTTATTTTAAATGGAAATACTTGCCAGCTTTAGGCTTATTTGGATTACTCTGTTTGGGTTTGGCACTTTATTACCCTAAAAATCCTTATGTCGCCCACGCATTAGAACCATTGATTAATTTGATTAATCATCAAGGATTAAGTAGTTCATCAACAGACACATTAATGAAGCGCCATTTATTTATCCCAGAATTAAAACAAATTTTATGGGGCGATGGACGATATATTATGCCAAATGGAAAATATTATGGATTAACAGATAGCGGTTTTTTACGCCAATTACTTTATGGTGGCATTGGTTATTTATCAGTTTGTTTTTTATTTACTGCTTATTTTGTGCGTAAAATAGCATTAAATTGGTTTAATGGAAGTTGGTTATTTACCTTATCCACATTATTTATACTTTCTGTATTAAATGTTAAAGCAGATACTTATGCGTTTCCTGGCATAATGCTAGTGTTGCTAATGTTATTATCTTTATTTGGCCAACAAGGGAAAAATCTCTTCTTATTTAGAAAAGAAGGAAAACAAAATGTTTAGTATTATTGTGCCATCTTATAATCGACAAACAGAAATTCCTGCTTTATTAGCGAGTTTAACGCAACAAAGTGCGCATAATTTTGAAGTCATTATTGTTGATGATTGCTCGAAAGAAAAAGTGGTGGTAGAAAAAGATTATCCTTTTCGTGTAACCGTTATTCGTAATGAGCAAAACCAAGGTGCGGCGGAAAGCCGTAATATTGGAGCAAAAAATGCAACGCAAGATTGGCTGTTATTTTTAGATGATGATGATCGTTTTGAAAACAAAAAATGTGAGATTTTAGCGCAGAAAATTACGCAAAATCCTGAAGTAAATTTTATTTACCACCCAGCAAAATGTGTGATGGTGAATGAAAATTTTAGCTATTTTACTCACCCTTTTACACAACAAAAAGATCTCACATTAGATAATATTTTATTAGCCAATAAAATTGGTGGAATGCCGATGATTGGGATTAAAAAATCTTT
The DNA here is from genome assembly GCF_049366555.1 of Avibacterium volantium. GTDB lineage: Bacteria > Pseudomonadota > Gammaproteobacteria > Enterobacterales > Pasteurellaceae > Avibacterium > Avibacterium volantium_A. Next base: position 75,613 of record NZ_JBMMGT010000001.1, read on the forward strand.
CTTTTTAGCTTTAGGTGGGCTTTCAACGCAATTAAAATCTTTAGAAGATTATGAATTTGTATTAAAAGTGGTTTCATCACCTGAATTAAAAGCACTCTATGTCGATCAGGCTTTAACAGAATGTACTTTTCATACCCAACGTTCCAGTGTTTCAACCAATTTAACTAATACAGAACAAGCAATCGATTTTATTGAAAAGAATTATGTGAAAACACCAATCCAACATAAAAACTTTACTCTAAATTCACTTTATATGCTTGCCTATCCGTATATTATGAATTTATCGCGCAAAGCAGGAATTTATTATTGGAAAATGTTTAAATTAAGCAAAAATATCAAACAACTGATTATTGCGATCATTATTTTTATTTCACCGAAATTAGCTATTCATTTGAAAAGGTTTATTTAATGAAGTTCTCAGTTTTAATGTCCTTATATATTAAGGAAAATCCACAATTCTTGCGTGAATGTTTAGAAAGCTTGCGCACGCAAACCTTGCCCGCAGATGAAATTGTCTTAGTGTTTGACGGTGCCGTTACGCCCGAATTAGAAAGTGCGGTGCAAAATTTTGCAGAATTTTTACCGCTAAAATTAGTGAAGCTGCCAGTAAATCAAGGATTGGGCAAAGCGTTAAATGAAGGATTGTTGCATTGTGCCAACGAATGGGTTTTCCGTATGGATACCGATGATATTTGCGATCCACAACGTTTTGAAAAACAAGTAAATTTCATCAAGCAAAATCCTGAAACCATCATCTTTGGCGGACAAATTGCTGAATTTGGCGAGAATATGCAAGACATTGTGAGTTATCGCAATGTACCAACTCAACCTAAAGAAATTGTCGAGTTCACAAAAACGCGCAGCCCTTTCAACCATATGACCGTGGCTTATCAGAAATCTGCCGTACTCGCTGCTGGGGGTTATCAAGATATTCAGGAAGATTATTATTTATGGATAAACTTGGTGGCGAAATATCCGCAAAATGTGGCGAATCTGCCTGATATTTTAGTGTATGCTCGCGTAGGCAATGGAATGGTTTCTCGCCGCCGCGGCTTAGCGCAAGCAAAATGTGAGTGGAATTTATTTAAACTCAAACGTAACGTTAAATTACAATCCACGATTTCAGGATTTATCGTATTTTTATTGCGTGTTTTACCACGTTTATTACCTGTTTCATTATTAAAAATCATCTATAAGTTTTTACGTAAATAATATTTTATTTATTTTAAGGAAAGCCAATGTTTAACAAAAAATTAATTTTTACTTCATTATTTTCTGCGGTTTTATTATCTGCTTGTTCAAGTAGTCATTCTATTAAGGCAATAAGTGAAAATACTCAATATAATAAACCTCGTACATTAAATAATTTTGATGATTATGTACAATTTTTAAAAGCCAAAGCCGCTGGACAAGGGGTTTCAAGTGCGGTGCTAAATACACAACAAAATATTCAATATATTCCTAAAGCAGTGGCATTGGATAAACAACAAGCGGGGAAAATAAAAAAACGTAACCCGAATGAACCAAGAGTATTCAATCCTAATGGGGTAACGAATTATCTTAATCGCGTACTGACCACAAATAAGGTGAATGTTGCCGAACAGCGCTATTGGGAACAATTACCGCAATTAGAAAAGGCGAGCAAAAAATTTGGCGTACAAAAAGAATATTTAATGGCGCTATGGGGAATGGAAAGTAGCTTTGGTTATTATCAAGGTTATTATGATGTGCTTTCTGTATTAGCCACCCTTGCCTTTGATGGCCGCCGTGAGCCGTTATTTAGTAAAGAATTTATTGCCGCAATGAAAATGTTAGAACGTGACCATATCCAGCGCCATAAAATGAAAGGTTCGTGGGCTGGCGCAATGGGGCAAACGCAATTTATGCCAAGTTCTTACCTGAGCTATGCAGCGGACGGTAATGGTGATGGCGAGAAAGATATTTGGAAAAATCATTATGATGTTTTCGCTTCTATCGCTCGTTATTTGCATACTGTCGGTTGGGACGATAAATTGCCGTGGGGCGTGGAAGTGCGTTTAAATCAGTATATTAGCCCAAGTTTAGCAGGCATTGAAAAGCACAAAGCGCGCTCACTGCAAGATTGGCAAGCGCAGGGCGTTGAACTCAAATCGTTCAACTCAGAAAGTACACAAAATCTCACCGCACTTTCTCACACAACATTGTGGCTTGTGCAACCAGATGGTGAAAATGGACGTGCATTCTTGGTGTCAAACAACTTCCGCACCTTGCTTGATTGGAATCGCTCCAATTATTTTGCGGTCAGTATTGGAATGTTTGCAGATCGTATTAGGGCGAGAGTGGGGGAGTAAGATAAGTATTTTTCCCTTCTTTCCTATGAGAAGAAGGGAAAATTTTATCCCTTCATCTCCTTAATATGAGATTTTAGCGTCTGTTCAATTTCATAAATCCAATCCAATTCAAATTGAGTGAAACCGGCTTGGATACGGGCATCGGTGTTGATTACCCCTTTGAAAATGACAATGCGATATTTACGCAATAAATCGCTAAAACACTGCATTGCGTCCAGCCCACGCTTGGCAGAAAGAGCGTGATACCAATGATTTCCAATGGCCACGTGGCCAATTTCATCACGTAGGATAATATCTAGAATTTTGACTGCCTCAAAATCTTTGCGCTGTGCGATTTTTTCTTGCATAACTGGGGTTGCATCTAATCCTCGAGCTTCTAAAACCCGTGGCACTAATGCCATTCGTTCCCAAATATCGTGTGCGGTGGCTTGTGCCATTTCCCATAATCCAGCGTGTGCTTCAAAATCACCATATTCATAGCTTAAGGTTTTTAAATGATTGTTTACTAAAGTAAAATGGGTGCTTTCTTCATACGCAACACGCAACCAATCACGCGCAAAGGCTAATCCTTCGCCTAATTCTTTTTCTGCTTCACGAGAAAATCGCCAAGCCGCATCTAAGCCTAAATTGATCGCATTAAATTCAATATGCGCAATGGCGTGCAAAGTAGCGGCATAGCCCTCTTCGGTGGCAAAAGAACGCTTTGGCACGGCGTGCGGTGCGACCAACTTCGGCTTATCAGGAAAAGCAGCGATTTCTTGATCTTTTTTTACTGTTGGGAAGTCCGCTAATTCAGCTTGCTCAATGCGAGGCAAAAGCTCGGTATATAGGGCATTTACTTGCTCACATTTTTTCGCGGGATCTTTTTCTTGTAAGGCGTGCGTAACTTGATCCCAAAGTTGTGTCATTAAAAGTGCGGTCATTTTTTTCCTTATTTTTCGCTAAATCGAATTAAACCTTCTTGCTGTGTGGTGGCAATTAAACGCCCTTGACGATCGAAAATTTGTCCGCGTGATAAGCCTCTTGCGCCAAAGGCGTTAGGGCTTTCAATGGCGTAGAGTAGCCAATCGTTAATATCCCCAGCACGGTGAAACCAAATGGAATGATCAATAGTGGCTAATTTCATTCCCGCTTCTAAAAAACCTTTTTGATGTGGATGGAGGGCAGTGAGTAGCGGATGAAAATCAGAAAAATACGCCAACAAACATTGCTGAATGGCGCGATTGTGCGGCACTTCACCATTGGCTTTCACCCAAACATATTGCTCGGGTGGTAAGAGCGTGCCTTGAAAAGGATTATTTATATGTTGAGTACGAATATCAAAAGGACGCTCGGCAGTAAATTTATCGCGAATTGGCTTTGGGATATATTGTGCCAATTTTTGCAATGCCACACTTTCAGCCATAAAGCTGTCTGGCTCGCCAACATTTGGCATTGAAGATTGGTGATTAAAGCCTTCTTCTTCCATTTGAAATGACGCGGTAATGTGGCAAATGGCTTGATTATGCTGAATGGCTTTCACTCGCATTGCGGTGAAATGATGCCCTTCACGCAACACCTCCACATCATAAATAATCGGGTGCTGACTATCCCCAGGGGCAAGAAAATAGGCGTGGCAAGAATGTAACACACGATCTTGCGGCGCAACTTGAATCGCCGCAGAAAGCGCTTGCGCCACCACTTGCCCGCCAAACACTTGGCGCAAACCTAAATCTTGGCTTTGTCCACGAAAGAGAAAATCATCAAGCTGTTCTAGCTTAAGTAAATCAATAAGCTGGTTGAGTACCACAGACATTTTATCTACCTTTTAATAAAAATAAGTGCGGTGTATTTTACGGGAATTTTTTCTTAACGCTAAGTATCTTTTTCCCTATTTTCTGGTATTAGTTAATGTTTTTTGGATACTATTGTGGTATATTTCGCCAGATTTATTTTATGTTTTTAGATAAAAACCAAATTATTATTTAATTCGCTTAGGAAGAGTGTTTATGAAAAAATCGGTATTTCCTTTGAAAAAGGTTCAAATTTTATTTTTATCATTAGTGGCTGGAAGTGCGTGGGCTGATTCTGCGCAATTACAAGGTGTTATCCGCAAAGCCTTTGAAAAAGATCCTAAAGTATTAGCCGCACAAGCCAATCAAAAAATCGCTAATTCTAAAGTAAAACAGGCGCAAGCAGGCCATCAACCTAGATTGTCTGTTTTTGCTCAGCAAAATATGCACCAAAATCATCGTTATACAGAAAATAAGTCATCTAAATTTACCCCTGGTGCACAACTTTCATTAAATCTTTATTCTTTTGGTGCAGTTGAAAAGCGTGTAAAACAAACGGAAAAAGCAGAGCAGACCTATCGTTATAAAATTGATGAAACGCAGGAAACATTGGGTTATACCATTACAGAATTATATTTAATGGCATTGCGTGCTACGGAAACATTGAATGTGTTGAAGCAAAGTTTAGTGCGTATCGATAGTACATTAAATGATATTGATGTAATCGCTGATTATGATGAAGGACGCCGTTCCGAAGTTGTGCAAGCTCAAGCAAGAAAATATGCGATTGAGCAACAAATTAATAGCACAGAACGAGAATTAAAAACAATGGTGGATAGATTGAAACGCTATTCAGGTCGTGCTATTGATCTTAAAAGGATTTCTAATCCTTTTAACGGCTTGAATGCTGAAAAACTCGTTGCAAAGTATTCTTCTGATAAAAATGCTCATCCGACCATTCAAGTTTCTCATTCTGAAATTGAAGATGCGAATGCAGAATTGGAAGCGAGAAAAGCGGAACGTTTACCAAAATTAGATCTTGTTGGGCAAGCGACTCGTGATGATCAAGTGGTTTATTTGAATATGTCTTGGGATGTTTATAATCCAGAAAGTGCTTACCAAGTGCAAGAGCGTGCAGAGCGCTTGTTGTTGGCGGAAAGTAATTTAGAACAAACAAATCTTGATATTGAAGAGCGTAAATCGTTAGCGTTGTTGAATTTGTCAGAATACCAAGCGCATATTAAGACATTGAATAATCAGATTAAAACCCAAGAAGAAGTGATTGAGTTCTACAAGTTGCAATTTTTAATTGCTAAAAGAACCTTGCTTGAGTTGTTGAACGCAGAAAATGAATTGCTTTCAGCGCAATTAAGCAAAGTGAACTCTGAATATCAATTACGCCATTCTGTATTAGATTATCTTTCTTCTCAAGGTACATTGAGAAAATGGGTTAATGGAAAATAATTAAATGAAAAATATTATTGAACATCTCGCACTGGCAACTCAATTATTAGGTTCGCCATTATCTGTGGCGACATTAAGTGCGCATACAATTCGCAAAAGCGGTAACAGTGCGGATTTTTCCGCACTTTGTGAATATTTAAGAAGTGAAGGCTTTGATAATAGTATTTCCGAGCGTCCGTTAAATGAAATTCCTTCATTAGCAATGCCAGTCGTGATTTTGTTGAAAAATGAAGAAGCGGCGGTTTTAGTTGAAATTAAGGAAAACAAAGAAGGGAAACGCTATTACCGTTTAGCGCAAGAAAGTGGCTTATTTGTAGATCTAGCAGAAAAAGATCTGAATGCGAAATATTTAGGTTATTGCTGGTTTATCAAGCCGAAATTGGCTCAAGATACACGTTCTGAACTGCCAGAATATGAGCTACCAAAATCTTGGTTCTTTCGCATTATCTGGCGATTTAAAAAATATTACTATCAAGTGATTGTTGCCACTTTTATGATAAATATTTTGGCATTGATCAGCTCACTTTATGTAATGAATGTTTATGATCGCGTTATTCCAAACCAAGCCTATGAAACCCTTTGGGTGCTAAGTATTGGGGTATTTTTAGCGATTTCTTTTGAGTTCTTAGCAAAAACCTTGCGGGGGCATTTAACCGATATTGCGGGGAAAAAAGCCGATCTGATCATTAGTTCGATGTTATTTAGACGAGTAATGTCGCTTAAAATGCAAGATCGCCCAGCTTCTTCGGGATCTTATGCAAATAACTTGCGTGATTTTGAATCTGTGCGTGAGTTTTTGACCAGTGCAAGTTTGCTCACCTTAGTTGATTTACCTTTCTTATTATTATTTATTACCGTGATTGGCTTGATTGCTGGAAAATTGGCAATTGTTCCAAGTATTTTAATTCCACTGGTTATTCTGATTGGTGTGCTGGCGCAATTCCCATTGTCAAAAGCGATTAATGAATCAATGCGCGAATCTTCCCAGCGCCAAGGTTTGGCAGTAGAAGCCATTGAGGGGATTGAAACGCTAAAAAATAACAATGCAATGTTATGGGCGCAAAAACGCTGGGATTTCTTTACCGCAAAAAGTTCTTATTCTTCCATTAAAGTGAAAGATATTAGCAACTTTGTGGTTAATCTTGTTACAGCATTACAGCAGCTAAACACCGTATTTTTAGTGCTATACGGCACTTATCTCATTCACGCTGAAGAAGTGTCCTCACGCATTACAATGGGGGCATTAATTGCTGCGGTAATTTTATCTGGGCGTGCGTTAGCGCCATTAGGGCAAATTGCAGGATTAGCTATTCGCTTCCAACAGGCTTGGGTTGCCTTGAAAGGGGTTGATGCGATTATCCAGCGTCCGATTGAAAAATCTTCCGATCGTGATTACGTTAGCTTAAAACAAGTTAAGGGTGAATTAAATTTCACTAATGTAGCGTTTCAATATAGTGATGAAGATGCGCCTGTGCTAAAAAACTTTAATTTACGCGTTCAACCAGGTGAAAAAGTTGCGATTTTGGGAAGAATTGGTAGCGGAAAATCCACCGCACTTAAATTAGCGGTAAATCAATATCGTCCGACTGAAGGGAGTATCACTTTAGATAACATCAACTTGCAACAGCTTGATCCTTATTATTTGCGTAATCAAGTGTTATTGCTTGAGCAAAACCCTCGTTTATTCTTGGGAACGTTGCGTGATAATTTAGACATCGCGCGTACAGATAGCTATCCTTCCGATCAAACTTTATTACTAGCATTACAACGCTTAGGATTGATGAATTTTATTCGTAGCCACCCACGCGGTTTAGATATGCCACTTGGGGAAAATGGACAAGGTTTATCTGGTGGACAACGTCAAGCCATTGCATTGGCTCGAATGATGTTAAAAGATCCCAAAGTTGTATTGTTAGATGAGCCAACACACAGCTTTGACCAACAATATGAATTACAAGCCCTGAATGCTATTGCACAATGGGCGGCAAATCGCACGTTAGTGGTGGTTACACACCGTTTGTCTGCATTACGTTTGGTAAACCGAGTTGTCGTTGTTGAGGGCGGCAAAATTGTGATGGACGGCCCAAGAGATGCTGTCTTACAAAAACTGAATGAGCAAAATAACCCACAGGGTCAAAATTCTCAAGCTGCAACGAAAAATGGAGCGTAGTGAGATCAAATGAAAGATAACAAAGAAAACGTTGTAAATAGTAAAGATTTACATTTATTGACTGATTTACACGCCGCAATGCAAGAAGAAAAGCACCAAAAAACCTTTGCGATTTTATGGTTATTAGGTGCATTCCTACTTGTTTTTCTTATTTGGGCGTATTTTAGTAAATTAGAAGAAGTAACAAGAGGGCAAGGAAGCATTATTCCGAGTAGCCGTGAACAGATTATTCAAAGTTTAGATCCGGGTATTTTGAGCGAAATGCTTGTAAAAGAAGGGCAACAAGTGGAAAAAGGGCAAGTTTTACTAAAACTTGATGATACCCGAACTTCAGCGGTGTTGCGTGAAATTCAAGCCAAAGTGGATAATCTTGAGGCGATTTCTATTCGCTTAAAAGCAGAAATTGAAGGGAAAAATCCTGTCTTTCCTGAAACCCTTCCAGCGGATATTGTGAAGCGTGAAGAAGGGGTTTATAAAGCAAAAAGAGAAGCACTTTTTGCCGCACTTAAAAGTTTAAAAGAAAGTAAAAGACTTCTTGATTCTGAGATTAATATTACAGAGCCGATGGTGAGAAAAGGGGCGGTATCTCAAGTGGAATTGTTGAGAATGAAACGCTCATCATCAGAGCTGAAATTGCAAATTTCAGAGCGTGAGCATAAATATATTAATGATGCCAATGCAGAGCTTGCCAGAGTGCAGGGGGAATTGGATCAGGCAAAAGAAAACCTAGCAATGCGAGCAGATCCTGTGGAGCGCGCACTTATTCGAGCACCATTAAAAGGGGTAATCAAAAATATTAAAGTGAATACCATCGGTGGGGTTATTTCAGCTGGGCAAGATATTATGGAAATTGTGCCTATCGAAGAAAAATTGCTCGTAGAGGCTTATATTAACCCAAAAGATGTTGCCTATGTGCACCCAGGAATGAAAGCCGTGGTACGTTTAACCGCCTATGATTATGCTATTTATGGCGGATTAGATGGTGTGGTTACTTTACTTAGCCCCGGCACACTACAAGATAAACGTGCTGGTGATGAGTTAAAACTTAATCCGAATGCGTCATTTTATCGTGTTCTAATTGAAACGGACGGTAGCCATCTTACAGATAAAACAGGAAATACTTTACCTGTTCTTCCTGGAATGGTTGCCACAGTTGATATTAAAACCGGTGAAAAAACCGTATTTGAATATTTGACAAAACCAATAACAAGAATGAAACAGGCATTACAAGAGCGTTAATAAACTAGCTTTTGAAATGTACAATTCTTTTTTAGGGGCTGTAGTAGATTAGCAACAATGCTATACTACAAAAATGAAGATAACATATTGTAAATTAAAGAAATCTATACAGAAAAAACTGCTTGAGTTTTTTGTCGCAGAAGTTACTGCAAGAACGGCAGCAAATTTGCTAGATATTCAACCGAATACAGCCGCTTTGTTCTACCATAAAATCAGGCTTGTGATTGGCTATCATTTATCCCTTGAAGTTAACGAGATTTTTGAGGGGGAAATTGAACTAGACGAAAGCTATTTTGGTGGTCATCGAAAGGGAAAACGAGGACGAGGAGCGGCTGGAAAAGTTGCTGTTTTTGGGTTACTAAAACGACAAGGAAAGGTATTTACTGTTGTGGTTGAAAACACCAAGAGTGAAACATTACTCCCTGTTAAAAGAAAAATCAAGCCTGATAGCTGGGTTTATACGGACACTTATCGCAGTTATGATGCGCTTGATGTGAGTGAATTTCACCACGAACGAATCAATCATTCCGAGCTATTTGCGGTGAAACAAAATCATATTAATGGCATTGAAAATTTTTGGAATCAGGTGAAGCGGATACTGCGAAAATATAATGGAATTAACCGAAAAAACTTTCCTTTATTCTTGAAGGAATGTGAATTTCGGTTTAACTTTGGGACACCAAAAGAGCAGTTAAAAATATTGCGAAAATGGTGTGAAATTTAGGGCTAATCTACTACAGCCCCTTATTTTAAATAATCAGGAGGAGAAAAATAATGAGAATGTCTATATTATTATTTTCTCTCTTGTTGTTATCAGGATGCTATTTGGCTAATGGTTCACCAGGCTCACTTAATTATTGGGTTAAGGATGGGGAAAAAGCACCATATAAACACTTTAAATATTGTGATGATTTTTCAAGATCAAAAATGAGCAGTCGTTATTTTTATTTGGAAAATAAATTTTATAATTCAACTTCTGATAAAAGAGAAGATGATGAATTTATGAAGCTTTATAGAAGAAAAGATGCTTTAGTTAATCAATGCTTATATGATATTGGCTATCGGTTTAGGCCACCTTTAAAATGGTGCTTAGCCCAAGATGGAGATAATACTAAAACTTGTATAGAAAATATGAAGTATAGAAATTAATATTATGGTTCTGATATGTTAGGTCAAGTGACCGTTGGTTATGGCTTCTCAGGTTTCGCTAGTTTCAACCAATCAAAAATGAATGCTGATTATGCCAGTGTGGAAAAATGCTATTAATAAATACATCAAGAAATATTTTCATGTTAATTTCCTTTTTTATCTGTGGGGAAAATGACATTTATTATAAATAAAGTGATAAAAATAAACAATAGATAAAGGGTTTTAATTGATTTTATTTGGAGTAATAAAGTTTATCGAAAACTCTATTTAATAGATGATGAGTATTAAAGGATATATTAATTAATCAAATGCGGTGTAAATTTTTAAAATTTTCCAAAAATTCACACCGCACTTGTCATTTTATTCAAACACCGCCCAAATTGGTGCGTGGTCGGAAGGTTTTTCCATTGCACGGATATCAAGGGCAATGCCTGTATCGGTACAGCGTTCGATTAAATTATTGCTTGCCAAAATATGATCAATGCGTAAGCCGCGGTTATCATCAAAGCCTTTTGAGCGATAATCAAACCACGAGAATTTATCATTAACTGTCGGGTTTAAGTGGCGGAAAGTATCTGTTAAACCGTAGGCATATAAGCGGTTATACCATTCTCTTTCTTCAGGTAAGAATGAACATTTGCCAGTGCGCAACCAGCGTTTACGATTTTCTTCACCAATGCCAATATCCAAATCGCTCGGGCTGATATTCATATCACCCATAATAATAATCGGATTGTCTTTATTGTGATCTTGCTCTAAATAGCGTTGCAAATCCGCATAGAATTTTTCTTTAGCAGGGAATTTTGTTTCGTGCTTGCGGCTTTCCCCTTGTGGAAAATAGCCGTTTATTACCGTGAGCAACCCAAATTCTGTTTCCATTTCCGCCATAATAATGCGTTTTTGTGCGTCCGCTTCATCAGTCGGAAAACCTTTGTGAATGGCTTTTGGTGCTTGTTTCAACAAAAATGCCACGCCATAATGCCCTTTTTGCCCGTGGTGATAAACGTGATAACCTAAGTGTTCCACCAACGCATAAGGGAAATCTTCATCAGCGACTTTAATTTCCTGCAATCCCAAAATATCGGGCTGATACTGTTCAATAATGGCTTCAAGTTGATGAGGTCTAGCTCGCAATCCATTGATATTAAAAGACATTACTTTCATTCAATAAGTTCCTAATTATTCATTAATAAAAATCAGACGGGCATTATACTAAGGTTTGTAAGATTTCAAAAATGATAAAAAATTTCACCGCTCTTTAATTATTTATTCAAAAGTGCGGTACTTTTTTTATGAATTTCCAACAAATTTTCTTCTTTTTTTGGCATTTGTAGATAAAAGCCTTGTTGTTGGATTTTTTCTAGCACTTCTTGGTTATCTGCGTTGATGAGCGATTTTTCGCCTTTAAGATTAAATAACATCACAAAAATAGGCGTGCCGAAGCTGTCGAGTAGGGTTTCGGGAATTGGGGAAAAATCATCGCGTTTGGCAATGTATAAATACATTCCTTCTTTTTTATTACTTTTATAAATAGCGCAGAGCATAAGGCTTCCTATTGTTCAGCTTGTTTATTTTTGCGTGATTTTTTCCATTTCCACAATACAATCAGGGCCACTACGCCGATAATGGCGTAAATAACGAATTGCCCCTTGTGGATTTGCTCATTCAACCAATCTAAATTACTTGCGCCAAAATGCCCTAAATAAACCCAAATTGGCACAGAAATTATGGCAGCAAGAAAATCAATCAGCACAAAGCGGACAAAACTTACACGGCGGGTAATGCCTGAAACCATATAAATTGGCGCTCTTAAGCCGGGGAGAAAACGGGCGGTGAAGAGAACTCGATTACCATATTTATCAAATTGCGAACGCACCATTTGTAAGCGTTTTAAGGTAAGCATTTTGCGAATTGGACGGAAGCGCAAGATTTTTACCCCATAAGCGCGGCCTAACCAATACATTGTGCTGTCGCCAATTAACACCCCCAACATACTCACCACTAACATAATATGCGGATTGGTGTAGCCTAAGCCAGAAATGACGCCGCCTGACACAAGGGTAATATCTTCAGGAATTGGCACGCCGAAGCCACAGATGATCAAAACAAACAAAACGGCGAAATAGCCATAATCGGTAAAAAAGTTGATTAAAAATTCCATATCAAATCCGCATTTAATTTGTCAGAATGGTTAAGTTCAAAATGCTGATTATTGTAACTTTTTTTGCGAAAATAGCTATTAAAAATATGGCAATAAGCAGATTTCTATTTGCCTTAAGGTCGGGCATTGATTATAATCTGCGGTCTCAAAGATTTCTTTGAGCTTGATTTTGTGAAATCGCTGGGTCGCCTGCGATTTTTTCGATTAACTTTTTATTAAAGAGAATACAACTATGTCATTCAAATTTAACGCTGAAGTGCGTACAGCGCAAGGTAAGGGTGCGAGCCGCCGCCTGCGTCATAATGGTCAAATTCCTGCAATCGTTTATGGTGGGAATGCAGAACCTGTTTCAATCATCTTAAACCACGATGAATTAAACAACGCTCAAGTACACGATTCTTTCTATTCAGACGTGATCACTTTAGTGATTGATGGTAAAGAAGTGGCTGTGAAAGTACAAGCAATGCAACGCCACCCATTCAAACCAAAATTAGTTCACATCGACTTCAAACGCGTTTAATTTTGCGTTGAATAAAAAAGCACCTTTTTAAGGTGCTTTTTTGTTATCTCTATTTTAGAACGCATATTCAATTTTCGCCCAATAAGTGCGTGGCATTCCCACCAAAGCAAAACTGCGGTCATATTTTCCGCGTTGCACCTGCCAATAATGTTTATTGAATAGATTTTCTACCCCAACATGCAGAATAAGATCTTGGTTTTGGCGAATTTGGAAACGATATTTCGCGCCAAGATCCACGGTGGTATAAGATGGAAATTCGTAGGTTTTTGCGTAATTTTGGTAGGATTTTCCATAATATTGCACCGCACTACTTAATAACAGATTTGGCGCGAAACTGGGTTCCCATTCTACGGCTGCTTTGGCAATAATGCGTGGGCTTGCCACTTGAGTACCATTGATGATTTCCCCAGCATAGCTTGAGAAATCAATGAGATCGCCTTTGTTATAAGTGATGCCAAAACTTGGACGTAAACGGCCTTCAAGTAAGTTTGCATAAAGGTTAAATTCAATCCCACGATTGCGTTCTTTACCTTGTTCTTCCCCTGAAGTGCGGTGATATTTTGTGGCAGATTTTGCACTGATGATGCCGGGACGTGTGATTTGGTAAAGGCTAAGTGTGGTGGTGAAGGTTTCACTCCAGTTTTTTCTTGCGCCTAGCTCAATTTGACGGCTTACACGCGGATCAGCCATTGTGCCATCTTCATCTACATAACCCGGTTCAAGATCTTCCAAATAATTTCCATAAAGGACAAAATTGGAATTTGGCACCCAAGCAAGGGTAAGCATTGGACTAAAGCGGTGCGCTTTGCCGTCTGTTTTAACGGATTTTTCTCCCGTTGTGGCGTTGGTTTGATAATTGGTTTGTTTGATCCATTGTAAGCGACCGCCTAAGGTTAAACGAATTTGCTCGTCAAATAACCCGAGCGTGTCGGCTAAGGCAAGACTGTAAGATTTTAATTTTTGATCCGTATTGCCTTGCACTAAAGGTTTGAAGTTATCCACTTGAGCAAAGTGCGGGGCGTAGAGATTACCACCAGAAAAAGCTTTAAGCACGGGGCTTTGATCGAAATCTCGTTCGCGTAGTACCGCATCAAAAGCCACATTCCAATGATGACTTAATGCGCCAGTAAAATGATGACCTTGTAATTTTAGATTTCCGCTTGTGGTGCGAGTGATAAAATCCATCGCACGCATTTGGCTAAAAGGCTTAAATTGACCTCTGATTTGAGCTTATTGGTGGCTTTGAATTTTTCTAATTCAGTAACCACATTGATTTCATCTAATGATTGACTCGTTTCAGCTAAAGCGGAAAAAGAAATCCCAAAGAAAAGTGCGGTGTAAATTGCACAGAATTTTACAGGAATGGAATATTGCATAAATTTCTCATTGATAATTTGTTGAACTTATAAATAAAAGAAAAGCTCCTTTCCTTTCATTTGCCTATAAAAACAAGGGCGATTATAGAGTAACTACATTGCCTTAATCAATGAGAATTATTCTTATTTATAAGTTGATAGCCATTCGCATTCCCCTATCCGCACTTTCATAGATTAACGCAATCAATTTTAGCACTTCAGTAGCTTGTTGAGCGGTAACTTGTAATGGGGCTTGCTCGCGGAGAGCGGCGTAAATGTTATCGTAATAGGCTTGGTAGTTGCCGCGTTCGGTTTCAATGGGGCTGCGGATTACAATGCCGTTGATTTCGGTGTGCAGCAGTCCCCAGTCTTTTTCAGGCTCAGTGTTCCAATCGCCTTGTGGTTTTATGCCTTTGAGCAATAGGGCCTCTTGGTTATCCATTGTGGCTTTGATGTAGCTGCCTTTCGTGCCTTGCAACATAATGTAAGGGGCAGGTTCGCGGGCGCATTTGGTGGAAGATAACACCACTTTTTTGTCTGCATAATAGAAAATAATTTCAAAGTTATCTTCTGATTTTGCGCCTGCACGTTGTGCTTTCATATCCGCATAAAGTGCGGTGGGAATGCCGAATAAATCTACGCAATGATCGATCAAATGCACGCCTAAATCATAAACCAGTCCAGAGCCAAATTCGCCCGTTTCTTTCCAGGCTTTGCTATTCGGTTTTTGGCTAAATCGTTCGTAACGCATTTCATAATGCACAATTTCGCCCAACATTTGATTTTCAAGCAGTTTTTTCACTGTTAAAGCACCATTATCCCAACGGCGATTCTGGTAAACGGAAAGCATTACATTATGCTGTTTGGCGAGTTTATCTAGCTCTTGTGCTTGCTCGGGATAAATGGCGAGCGGTTTTTCCACGATCACATTTTTGCCCGCTAAAATCGCTTGTTTTGCCATTTCGTAATGGGTGAGATTAGGCGTGGTGATAATCACCAAGTCAATTTCAGGGCTAAGCAGTTGTTCAAACTGGTGCACCACTTCAATATAAGGGTAGGCCTGTTTCGCTTTTTCGCTGCTGCGTTCAAACACTTTACGCACTTGAAAATGCGGATCGAGATCTAAAAAAGGCATATGAAAGGTTTTGGCGGACATTCCAAAGCCTGCAATGGCGACATTAATGATTTTTTCCATTTGATTTTCCTATTGAATTTCTTTTAATTTTTGCAAAATTTGCTGTTCAGGTAAGGCCTGAATTTTGCGAATACGTTGGATAAGCAGCACGGCGGCAACCGTTAAGCTCACCACAAAGCCCACCCAAAATCCTGCCGCACCAATGCTTGGCATTAGCCAATCGGTGCGCGATAAAATATAGCCCAATGGCATTCCAATGCCCCAATAACAGAACATTGTGATGTATAAAATAGATTTGGTGTCTTTATAGCCACGCAATGCTCCTGCGGTGATCACCTGAATGGTATCGGAAAATTGGTATAAGGCAGAAATCAACAGCAAATGGCTAGCGATTAAAATCACGTCTTGATCTGAAACGTAAATTTTAGGAATTTGTTGATTAAATAAAACCACAATGAGTGCGGTAAAACAGGCTAGGCTTAGCCCTACAGCAAGCGCTGAATAGAATACTGCTTTTGCTTGTTGCAGTAACCCTTCGCCTAAACGTTGCCCTACTAAAATGGTAGTTGCCATTCCTAAAGACATTGGCAACATAAAAATAAAGGAGCTGGTCGTTAGTGCAATTTGGTGGCTAGCGACCACTTCTGTACCAAGAGGTGAAAGTAAAAGTGAAGAAAGGGCGAATAATGCCACTTCGCAAAATAGCGCAATACCAATAGGGAAGCCTAAGCCTAGCACTTTTTTTAATGTCGTTATATTTGGTTTTTCGATTAACCCTTCAAACACCTTTAAATCACGCTGGCTGCGTGCTTGACGAGAGTAGGCAATCATCATCAAACACATTGCCCAGTTTACAATTGCTGTTGCAATGCCACAGCCCACTGCACCAAAAGCAGGCACACCAAATTTGCCGTAAATGAAAATATAATTGAGTGGAATATTGAGTAATAAGCCGGCAAAGGTAATCACCATTGCTGGTTTGGTTTTCGCAATACCATCGTTTAAGCAGCGGAAATTGATCATTAGTAAATAGCCCGGTAATCCCCAAAGCATAATATGCAAATAATCAATGGTGATATGCGCCAGTTTTGGATCCATTCCCATATGGCTAACAACATAATCACTGAAGTAAATAATTAATCCAATAGGAATACAGCTCAATGCCACAATCCATAGCCCTTGATGGACATAATGAGCAATACGATGACGCTGCCCTGAACCATTAAGATAAGAAATAATTGGTGGCAAGGCAAGCAGTAAGCCGTGTCCGAGCAATACTAGTGGAAACCAGATTGAACCCGCTACTGAAATGGCTGCCATATCTGCGGCACTCACTCGTCCCGCCATAATGGTGTCCACAATGCCCATTGAGTTTTGGGCAAATTGCGCCAGTAAAATGGGGAAGGCGATCGCTACCAATTTGCCCATTTCTTGGCGATGATGTTGAATGAAACTAAATAACATAAAAATATCCGAATTTGTTATATACTATTGCAAGTTTTACCGAATTTACGGTGATGATTTTTAAGATAAGAGAGCTAATTATGTTTACAGGAATCGTGCAGGGCGTAGCCCAAATTCATTCTATTGATGAAAAACCGCATTTTAGAACACAGGTAGTGAAAATGCCACAGGAATTAGCCGAAAATCTGGAAATTGGTGCGTCTGTGGCAAATAACGGTGTCTGCTTAACCGTAACCAAAATTGAAGGGGATCTCATCAGCTTTGATTTAATGACCGAAACCCTACGCATTACCAATTTAGGCGAATTGTGCCAAGGGGATTGGGTGAACATTGAGCGTGCGATGAAAATGGGTGATGAAATCGGCGGACATATTTTGTCTGGCCACGTTTACACCACCGCCAAGGTTTCGCAGCGTATTGTGTCAGAAAATAACTTGCAAATTTGGTTTGAGTTGCCAGATCCGGCCTTGATGAAATATATTCTCACCAAAGGATTTATCGCCATTGATGGCATCAGCCTGACTATCGGCGAAGTGAAAGGCAATGAGTTTTGCGTGAACCTTATTCCAGAAACCATTCATCGCACCTTGATCGGCAAGCGTGAAGTGGGGGATTTAGTGAATATTGAAATTGATCCACAAACGCAAGCCATTGTGGATACGGTAGAACGTTATTTAGCCAGCCGTGGCGAATAATGGCATAAAATGAAAAACTAAAGTGCGGTCGAAAATCACGAAATTTTTCACCGCACTTTTTTTAATCGCATTCTGTGTTACGATGTGGCAATACGCAGTAAACGGCACGCAACGGCGATATGGAGGCAATATGCAAAATGATTTTTGGAGTTCCGCGCTTTTTTCTATAAGCGTAACTTTACCGACCTTATTGTTGTTAATACTCGGCATCGGGCTGCGAAAACGCAAGGTCATTGACGATAAATTCAGCCAGCAAGCCACCAGCGTGGTGTTCAAAATCACCTTGCCCGCCTTACTCTTTCTTAACGTGTTTAAAAATCCCATTGCCGAACTGAATGAACAATTGGTGATGATTTGGGCGTGCGTGCTAGGAACCTTATTACTGTTCCTTTGTGCAGAAATTTTCGCTGCAAAATTTGTGCAAGAAAAGCGAGAACGTGGCACTTTCGTGCAAGGGGTTTATCGCGGAAATTGTAGTATTTTAGGGCTAGCATTTTGCCTAAATGCCTATGGTGATGCTGCATTAGTGCCAGCCACCATTTATGCCGCCATCACGGCGATTATTTACAATGTGTTAGGCGTGATCACCTTAAGCCGATCTCTTTCTGATGGCAAAGTGAATATTCCACGAATGATCTTAAATGTGGTAAAAAATCCCTTAATTATCAGCATAGTATTAGGCTTTTTAGCCAGTTATTTGAAACTCGCCATTCCTAAATTTATGCTCACCACAATCCAATATCTCGCCACAATGACCTTACCGCTTGCGTTGATCTGTGCTGGTGTCAGCATTGAATTAAAAGCCTTGTATAAAATTTCAGGCATTTCTTTATGGGCAAGCATTGGGCGAGTGATTGTTGCACCGATTTTTATGGTGTTACTGGGCAAATTATTTGGCTTTAGCGGCGTGAATTTAGGCGTGATTTTCTTAATGAATGCCACTCCAATGGCGGCCGCGGCTTATGCAATGGTGCGTGGAATGGGGGGCAACGCCAACACCGCAGCGAACATTATTGGCATCACCACTTTCGCATCAATGTTTATCTCTGCCTTGGGCTTAACCATTTTGCACCAAATGGGTTGGGTGTAAGAATAACGTTCAATAAAAAACAAAAGGGCGAAAATCTTCGCCCTAAAATTTGTTAAAAAAGCACCGCACTTTATGGATTAAGCGAGATCTTCACCGCACAGTGTTCGCCTTGTTGGAGCGGTTGTGCAATTCTTGCAGTTTCCAAACAAACCATTGTTTTATAACCTGTTTCGCTAATTCCTCCAGTGGCTTTATGCCAAGGATTCCACAGCACTACATTGCTTGCATTATGATGTGCCACATTAATTGTACGCCCGTCCCCTTTATCGACAATGTGATGCGAAACAGGGGATTGCACGGTATAAATGCAATCAATATGCTGATCAATGAAACGTGGGGAAGGCACATTTTCTTGCTGCTGCGTTAATGCGTTGAAGCATTCGGTAGGCAAGTTTTGCACTTCCACATTGGTCACATCGCTTAAATTAAAGTAGCTGTGCAAAGCAAGTTGAGCAGGTTCTTGTCCATAATGCTGAAAAATAATTTCGCAATCTTGGCTAAAGATCATTGTGGTTTTGGCTTCAATCAAATGATCTGAAGAAAATAAACAAAATTCCAACCGCACTTTATTTTCTTCAATTTCATAATCACTGAGCTGCCATAAACTGATGCGCGCATAACCGTGCACAGGGGATTTTGCGCCACCAAACCAAGGATAGCAAATTGGCACGCCACCACGAATGGCATTGCCTAAGGTAAAGGGTTCAATTTCACTCAGCCAAAGCACGTCTTTCTGTGCGCCTTTCGGCTGCCAGCTAAATAAATGTGCGCCTTGAAGCGAGATCAAGGCTTTACCCACTGGGTGATCTAACGCGATCACGGGGATTTCATTATATTGCTGCAAACTTAATGCTGGGGTGAGTTGTTTGATGGTTGTTATTGTTGTCATTAAATTATTCTCCTTTAATAATGTGAATTATTCACTTCTTCGCGCAAAAATTTTCCGTGTTGTAGGAAAATGGTGCGGTTAGTGAGCTTACCCAGTTCGGGATTATGCGTCACCATTACGATCGTTCGCCCTTGCTGATTGAGTTCGGTGAGCAAATCTAGCACCAATTTTTCATTTTTTTCATCAAGGTTGCCAGTAGGTTCATCGGCAAAAATCACTGGGGGTTGATTAACCAGGGCGCGGGCGATACAAACCCGTTGCTGTTCGCCACCCGAAAGCTGGCTTGGGCGGTGATCAAAACGGTGTGCTAGTCCCACTTGCGCTAAGACTGCTTTGGCAGCTTCTTCATCAACAACGCTGTGATAATGCTGTGCGAGCATTACATTTTCTAACGCTGTCAAGTAAGGGATTAAATGGAATTGTTGGAATACCAAGCCGATTTTTTCTGCACGAAAGCGTTGGCGGCCAATTTCATCGAGTTGCGCGGCGTCCACACCATCTAAAATCACTTTGCCCGCGCTTGCCGTATCAAGCCCAGTGAGAATGTTCATTAGTGTGGTTTTGCCTGAGCCTGATGCCCCCATTATGGCAACAAATTCTCCCTCAGCGATTTGGATATTAATGTCTTCAAGGGCGGTTACTTGCCCAAAGCGTTTATATAAATGTTGGGTTTCAATAACGTATTTTTCCATTTTATTCGCCTTTTAAAACGTTGGCAGTTTGAATTTCTAAAGCGCGGCGCGTTGGCACAATCACGGCAACAAAAGCCACGGTGAGCGAGAGCAGAATTGTGATTGGAATCACAGGCAAGCGCAAATCAATATAGGCTTTAAACACGGTGATACCGAGAATTTGTGCCAGTAAATACCCTAAGATTAGCCCCACGATGATAGCGCAAAATGCGATGAGTAAAATTTCTGTGCCAATTTGCTTAATAATATCTTGCTGTTTTGCGCCTAAGGCTTTTTGCAGCGCAAATTCTTTCGCCCGTTCGCCCACAATGGCAATTAAGGTGGTGTTCACGCAAAGGGTGGCGAGAATCAAAATCACCACTGAAATCAAGCCCATTAAACCTTTAATTTTATCCAAAATTTGCCCTTCTGAGGCAGATACTTTAAGAATCGGGCGAATGGCAAGATCAGGATAGCGCTGTTGTAATTGTTGGGCGAATTGACTGACTTGCCCTTGATCGTTTTTCACATTCAGAAGCGCATTGGTGATTAAGCCTGTTTTATCTAGCCATTGTTGGGCAAATTCAAGATTGACAATCAGCATATTGTCCGTGGCATCACCACTTTCTACAATAGCTTTAATGGTGAAGTGGTGCTTTTCTGCCCCTTTGTTCAAGGTGATTTTATCGCCAAGATTAAGGTTTAACCGTTGGGCAAGGGATTTGCCGATCATCGCGTTGCGATCATCAAAATTCACGCCAATGGGGGATCCTGTGATTTGCCAATAAGGGGAAAGGGTTCGCATTGCATCAAACCACACGCCCATTATCACCACTTTTTCTAGATCCGCGCGAGCGACGCCGTAAAGATAAGGGCTAGCTGCGGTGATTAAACCTTGTGGAGCTTGGCTAAGAATGTGGTTGAAATCCGTTTCATTCATCAAGCCACTGCTGTTTGAACCGATGTAAAAATTTGCCCCAAAGGTGCGCAGTTCTTGGCTCATTTTGGTGTTGATGTCGAAATACACCGCGGCCATTGCGGTAACAATACTCGCCCCTACAGTGAGTGCGGCGAAAATAATCATCACCCGTTGCAAGCGTAAGCGTAACGCATTGATAATTAAACGCCAAAACATCGTACGCGTTTTATTGGCGACCATATAGCACCTCCACAGGGTAAAGCTGGGCAATGCGATGAGCAGGGAACCAAGTGCCGATTAAGGCAATGATCATTGACAGCACCAACACGCAAGGCACCACGATCCAAGCAAAATCTAAAGGCGAGCC
Source organism: Avibacterium volantium (assembly GCF_049366555.1). Taxonomy (GTDB): domain Bacteria; phylum Pseudomonadota; class Gammaproteobacteria; order Enterobacterales; family Pasteurellaceae; genus Avibacterium; species Avibacterium volantium_A. The sequence continues at coordinate 97,003 of NZ_JBMMGT010000001.1, forward strand.
GAATAGGGTAATGCCGATAAATTTGGCCAGCCCCCAACCTGCTACGCAACCAAGCGCACCACCGAGCAGCGCGCTGATAATGGCTTCGCAATAAAACAGTAAGACAATTTGCCATTGGTAAGCGCCAAGGGCTTTCATCAAGCCAATTTCTTTACTCCGTTCGATAATGGTAGTGGTCATCAGTGAAGCAATCCCCATCGCCGCAGCGACTAATGCCGCAACGGTTACCACGGCGAGCAAAAGCTGGATTTTTTCAATTACTACCCCTTCAGAAGCCGCAACTTGCCAAATTGGGCGAACGACTGCGCCTGAAATGGCTTCTTCTAACTGATGAGAAATCGAAGACACATAAGCGGTGCAATACCAGCGATCGTATTCTTCAGCGGCTAAGGCATCAGGGTTATCTCGGGCTTTGCGCGAAAGTTTATTTTCTGGCACGGTAAGCGCAGAAACCTTGATCGCTTGGACTTTGCCAGATAAATTTAACAAATTTTGCACCGCACTTAAGGGCAGCACGATCTGCTGTTCTTCCGCACCACCGGTGCTTAAAATCCCGACAATATGAAGATCAAGCTGGCGTTGCGTTTCGCCCTCGTGATAATTCAGCTGAATTTGATCACCTATTTTCCACTGCGTGCGATTGGCTAATTGATTGCCTAAAAGTGCGGGAATATTTTCGTCAACATTTTTCTGGTTATCGTCCACCCATTGCCCTTGCACTTTCCAATAAGGGCTAATAATGCGTTGCCCTGTGTGGTAGTCATCTTCATCAGGAATAGCAATGGGACGATCGAAAAACGTGCCTAAAATGCTGATATTATGGGTATTATTTTGCGTTAGATTTTTGCCTTCCACTTCTGCACTGAGCAGTGGCGCAAAGCCCACAATGTTATTACGCCAGAAAATATCTTTCACATTAGGCAATTCTTTTTCATCTAAAAAATCCTGCGTAGAAAGGCTATTTCCGCCGTTTATTTCTGCGGAAAGCACCGCGCTGCTGGCAGGTTCGATCAAAATATTAGCGCCATAGGATTTCAGCTCACGCGCCATTTTATCGCCAATATCAATGGACACCGCAAGCAGGGCAGAAACCAGCCCCGCGGCGAGAAAAATAGTCATAATGGCGAGCAATTTGCGCTTTAAACCGTGCCGCCAAGATTGCAATAACATTCGACTGAGCATTAGGGATTTTCCTCTTTCGCCACATAATTTTCAGGGTGATCGCGGAAAGCATTGAGATTTTGTTCGTTGGCAAAGAAATAGGTTTTGCCCGCATAATTATATTTATGCTCCGCTGTGGTATTTTTCAATGTTGTGCCGTCCACAGGATCTTTCACCGTTAATTCCACAATGGTGGAAAAATAGTTTAAGCCGTCTTCAAGGCTTTTTTTGCTGATGATCACTTCGCTGTCTGTTTGCTGCCAATCTTCAATCGGCACAGGGTTACAACCGCCCGGTTTGCCGATAGACGGAATAAACATTCGCACGCCACAGCCCACGCAAACCACTTGATCCCCTTCCATAACATAGCCTTGATCGCCGCATAAAATGCAAGCGTCAAACACCGCGGCTAGGCTGAGATTTTTGCTTGAGCGGTTGATAAGGAAAAAACGCACCGCTTTGCCATCACTGGCAATCCATACAAAACGGTATAGCTTGCCGTCTTTCACTTCTTCAATCGGAATGTGAATAGTGTTTTGTTTATCGAGCTTAACAGGTTTGGCTTCAGAAAGTTGCGGTGGGCGAGAAGCAATTTGATCCCAATAAAGCTGCGCGGAAACAATGGTAAATAAGGCGATGCTTCCCCACAAAAGCGTGCGTTGGCTGGTTTGTAATAGGGCTAATTTTTTCCGTTTTTCAATGGGTTGCAGCGTATTGTTTACCACAGTTTTGTTAGCTGAATGGATTTTAAGTGCAAATAAAATCAGGCTTAATGTCGTCAGTGCGGCGATAAAATAATTGCTATAACTGATTAAGTTGCTGGATTTTGCCACGAAACTTAACCGCGCTTTGGTGAGATCAATCACTTGTAATTTCATCAAGCCAAGTAATACTTCACCGATTAATGGCAAGAGTATAAATAGAGTAGTGAGCGAAATCAGCAAAAAGGGAAGTGCGGTGCATTTTTTCGCTGTTTTCGTTTGTTTTAATAAAAGATAAAGCCAAGATGCAAATAAAAAGCAAAAAATTAGGGCAAAAATCACCGCACTTATGTGCAAGATAAAATCCGTGTTAATTACGTCCGTGTTGGTAATGGCGGAAATATTCGGATCGCGCGCCCATAGCACACCTGCGGCAAAACAAAGCACAAATTGCCAAAAATAGGCAAGTTTAATTGAGCGGAAGAACGACGAAATATAAAACACCCCTAAGGTGGCAATGAAGAAAAGGGCTAGCCCTAATTTAACGGGTTGATAAGCGGGAAGTTGCAAATAGCCCACCGCCCCAAAGCTCAGCCCCAGTAGAGAAAGCCAAAGGATTCGTTTTAAATGAAAGTTGTCATATTTCAGCCAATTTACGCCTAATAGCAAAGCAACCGGCAAAACAGATTGAAGGAAAAAAACGAAGTAGTAGTTCATAATAATCTCAATCAAAAATCTAAATTTTTCTAATTATTCTGCTAACAAAACAATGAGAAAAATCGTATTTGAGTAACTTTAGTAACAATGAAACCTAGCACAGACGTGCTAGGTTAATTTTTATTTATTTTGCTGATTGAAAATGGATTATTTCAACCCAGTAAATTTAAACTCATAGCTTACATCAAAAGGTTTCCACCAGCGGCCTACGCCTGTTTCGCTGTCGGTGTGGCGGTGCATACCGGCTTTTGATGGTGGGTCGATGTGATAGGTGACTTTGTAGTTACCCACGCCCATCATTTTTATGTTTGCGCCATAATGTGGGCCATCGCCTGCGACCATTGGCATAAATGTGCCTTCTTGTTTTTCACCGGTATCGGTGTTTACCAAGGTGTAGGCGATGGTTAAATATGGCATCCATTCGCCTTCGCCAAAGCCGTTGTCATTGCCTTTGGTGGCGTGAATATCTGCTTCAAGGTGAATGTCTGAGTCTTTCGCAGATAAGCCCATTCCACGCGGTTCCATATCAATAGGTTGTAAATAAACGGCAGCAATTTCCATACCATTCATTGTTACCGCTTCACCAATTGGGTATTCTTTGAAGGCAAGGGCTGAAGGGGCAGTTAAAATTCCTGCTAATAAAGTCGCTGCAACGAATGTTTTTTTCATAGGAACTCCTAGTTATTAAAGGTTAAAAATCAATATTAAGCCTGTTTTTTGCTTTGGTGTTTCATATAGAACAAAGCGAAAACGGCTGCGATAAGTAAAATAGCCTGAGGCGTTAGGGTTTCAATGTAAGGATAAATGCCGAGCCACGAAATTTCTGGCATATTGGCAACCAGTGTTGGCTCAAACAGTTTTCCTTCAATCAGTTCTAGCACCGATTTTCCTGCGAAAATAAATGCCATTAAATACATAAAAGAACCAGTAAACATAAAGAACGGTTTCAGTGGTAACTTCACCACGGAATAACGCATAATTACATAGCAAATAGCAAGTACCACAACGCCCGCCACAATGCCAGCGAATAAATACACATAACTCATCGCGTTAGTGGCATCGCCAACCAGTGCATAATAGAACAACACGGTTTCTGCGCCTTCGCGGTACACCGCAAGGAAACTGGTGATCCATAAACCAATGAGCGATCCGGTACTGAGTGCGGCGGACAGTTTGCCTTCTAAATAGCGTTTCCAGTTTTGCGCTTCCACTTTGGAAAGTAGCCAATAGCTCATCATAAAGAGCATTACCACCGCAATCATCATCGTGAAACCTTCGAGCAGTTCGCGGCTTGCCCCTGAATTAGAAAATACCAGCTGGAAAATAGCGGCGGTGATAACACTGGCGATTAACGCCACATAGACTGATTGTTTAATTACCGGCAATTTATCTTGATGATTATTTTTCACTAAATAAGCTACAATCGCCGCCACAATCAACAAGGCTTCTAAGCCCTCACGCAGCATAATTAAGAAGCTATAAAGGAACATTGCCCAATCACTTTGTTGATTGCCTTGCAACATTTCCACCGCTTTATTTAGGTTTTGTGCTAAACCTTGTGCTTGTTGATGCAGTTGTTCGGTGGGCTGATTAGCTTTCATCAGGCTCACTAAGCGGGTGAAGTAGCCCTCAATTTCTGTTTTAAAATTGCTATCACGCGAGCCAATTTTGTTTTCCATTCCGCTATTTTCAAAAATATCGAAATAAGTATCTTGCACCGCAAGCATCGCTTTTTTGTTTTCGCCTTTTTCAAAGAGTGCAATAGCATCAGCAATGCCTTGATTGACTTGGCTTGCTACATCTGCCCAGTTTTTGTTATCAGCAAAATCTTGCGAATTTTGCACCGCACTTTGATTGGTTGCTTGTGCAATTTGGGTAGTCGGCAGCTGTGGCAGTTGTTCTTCAATATCTTGTAGCAGCGTGGTGATTTGGTAACCTAAGGCATTAATTTGCTCAGGTTGTTCGCTTAATTTGATGAGATCGTAAAATTGTTGGTTAATGCTGGCAGAAATGGCGGCAGAACGATTTTTACGAATGGACATTTCCATTTCGCTGTTTTTATAGCCATCATACTGCGCTTGCTGTACCAATTTTTTCGCTTGTGCAAAATCGCCTTTTTGGTAAGTGCTGATGGCTTGGGCGAGCAGATCATCAATGGTTCTAAAACTTTCTTGCCAGTAAGGATCAATTTCTGCGTGCTGATAAACATCGTGTTGATTGGAGGCATTGAGTTGATGACCTTGCTCTAAAACTGGTAAGACTAATTGCAGATCTTGTTTTAGTTGAGCAATTTTATCCTGCACTTCTGACAAGGCTTTTCCTTCCCCGATCATTTTGCGGATTTCGCCAAAGGTGGCTTCCATTTGATAGCTTTTTTGTGCGGAAAAGTTAATGCGAATTGGCCCTTCTAAGTTTTCAAACACTTCAAAATACGCCATTTGCACTTCGGTACGCGCATCATCAATTTGCTTTTCTTGGTAAAGCTGAGCAGTTTTATCAAGACGATTTTCAATGTCTTGCACCCATTGTTGATAGTTTTCAGAAGCGAAGGAAAAAGAAGTAAAAAAGAGTAAAGTTAAGCACAGCAGATAACGACAATAACGCAAAAACACCATTTTTATTCTCTAATCTAAATAAAAGTTATTCTTATTTCCGCACTATTATCCGCCTATTAAAATATTTATCAAGTAGAAAAAACAGGCATTTTGCCTTTCTTGATGAAGATCAAGTTCTTGCTGACGATTAACCTTTTGATTTTTATTTGAACTTCCGTTACACTGTTTTCCATTAGTCGGGGTGCTTATTTAAGCTGAGATGATACCCGTGAACCTGATACAGCTAATACTGACGTAGGAAACTAATTATGCAAACGCTTCTTTTCTTATTAAATTCTCACCGCACTTCTTTTATTTTTAACGGCTTTTTTCCATCACGTTGATTGGTGAATGAACGATGAAAGCCATCGAAATTTCCGATCTTAAACTCAGTTTTGCTGAGCAACCTTTGTTTGAGCATTTTCATTTTAGCGTATCGCAAGGGGAGTGGGTGGCGTTGCTTGGCGCATCAGGCGTGGGGAAATCAACCTTATTGCGTGCTATTGCTGGGTTAGAAAATCAAGCGATTGTGCAAGGGCGTATTCAATGTTCAGGCAACATCGCTTGGCTTGCGCAGCAGGATAGCTTGTATCCTTGGCTGTCTATTTTAGATAATGTTCAGCTTTATCAGCATTTTACTCATAGCAAAACGAAAAAAACGGAAGAAAAAGCCCGCACTTTATTAAGTGCGGTGAAAATGGAACAACATTTGCATAAGCCTTGTTATCAGCTTTCTGGCGGACAGCGGCAGCGCGTGGCGTTGGCTCGAACGCTAATGCAAGATGCAGAGATTATTTTAATGGACGAACCTTTTTCCGCGTTAGATGCCGTAACCCGCTTGCAATTACAGCAGCTTTCACATCAGTTATTGGCTAATAAAACTGTGTTGCTTATCACCCACGATCCACAAGAAGCCTTATTGCTAGCGGATAAAATCTATATTTTGCACCAACAACCCGTTCAGCTTTCACCGCCCATTTGCCCGCAAGGCAAAGCGCCAAGAGATTTTTCGCAAGAGAAATTATGGCAATTACAGCAATATTTATTTAAGCAGTTAATGGGGGAAGATTAATGTTGTCGTGGCAAAGCCTATTTCGAGCATTGATAATGACCTTATTTTTCGCCTTGTGCTGGCAAGGGGCGATTTCAATTTTTGCGATCCCACATTATTTATTGCCTGAACCTGTTGCCGTGCTAAATGAAGTGTCTTCACAATGGGCTTTATTATTTATGCACGCCAAAATTACTTTATGGGAAATTTTGTTAGGGTTGGTGTTGGGGTTTTTATTTGGTTTGCTTTCAGCCTTATTGCTGGCTTCTTCACAAACACTTTCAGCCTTTTTATTGCCCATTTTAATTGCCTCGCAGGCGATCCCCGTTTTTGCTATTGCACCATTATTGGTACTTTGGTTTGGTTATGGCATTGCATCAAAAATTGCGATGACCATTTTGATTATTTATTTCCCTGTTACTGCTGCCTGTTATGACGGCTTGCGTAACACCCCAAAGCAATGGTTAGAGCTGGCGCAAACAATGGGAATTTCATCAAGGCAATTATTATTTAAGGTTCGCTTACCTGCCGCTTTGCCTGCATTAGCCTCGGGCTTGCGCATTGCGGTTTCTGTTGCCCCCATTGGGGCGATCGTGGGGGAATGGGTAGGATCATCACAAGGGCTTGGTTATTTAATGTTGCAAGCCAATGCACGAATTCAAATTAGCTTAATGTTCGCGGCGTTGTTTATTTTGGTGGTTATCGCACTCTTGCTGTATTTCGTGATAGATAAATTGCTTCACCGCATTATTCCTTGGGTCTGTCATTTACGTTAGGAGAAAAAATGAAAAAACAATGGTATTTATGCAGTTTAATTTTCGCTTTAGGTATGAGCATTAGCGCGCAAGCTAAAGAAAAATTAACCTTATTGCTGGATTGGTTTGTCAACCCAGATCACGCTGCCATTATTGTGGCGCAGCAAAAAGGCTTTTTTGCGGAAAATGGGTTGCAGGTTGAGATTATCGAGCCTGCTGATCCTTCAATGCCGCCTAAATTAGTGGCAGCAGGGCAGGCAGATTTAGCGGTGGATTATCAGCCACAGCTGCAAATGCAAGTGGCAGAAGGTTTGCCGCTAGTGCGTGTTGGCACCTTAATTTCAACGCCGTTAAATAGCCTTGTGGTGCTAAAAGATAGCGGTATTGAACAAATTGCCGATTTAAAAGGGAAAAAGATCGGTTATTCCGTGAGCGGTTTTGAAGATGCGTTACTTGGTGCAATGCTGAAATCTGCTCACCTTTCTTTAAATGATGTGGAATTAGTGAACGTGAATTGGTCGCTTTCTCCTGCATTATTTAGCGGACAAGTAGATGCGGTGATCGGGGCATTTCGTAATTTTGAGCTAAATCAGATGGAGATAGAAAAGAAACCGGGCAAGGCGTTTTATCCAGAAGAACAGGGCGTGCCAATGTATGATGAATTGATTGTCGTGGCTAATAAAAATCAGCTTCCTGCGAAAAAAATTCGTGCATTTTTGACCGCACTTGAACAAGCCAGCGTTTATATTTTAAACCACCCACAACAAAGTTGGCAGGCGTTTGTGAGCTATAAACCACAAGATTTAGACAACGAACTCAATCGCTTGGCTTGGCGTGATACCTTGCCACGTTTAAGTTTACGTCCAAGCGCCTTAGATAACGCACGTTATGAGAAAATGGCACAATTTATGCAACAACAAGGCCTGATTAAGCAGATTCCTAAATTGTCTGATTATGCCATTCAAGTGGAATAAGAAATAGGCTAGGTAAAAAGTGCGGTGAAAAATACCGCACTTTTTTATGCACAAATCTCAGGAATTTGAGCTAGCTGTTCTAGTTGATAATCCGCTAATGCCCAACGCGGATCAGTGCGTTCAACGGGGGCAGGGATAACAGCGCAGCGCATTGACGCGGCTTTTACCGCAGTCATTCCTAGCACCGAATCTTCAATGCCTAAACAGGCTTGGGGCTCAACACCTAATTGATGGGCTGCGTGTAAATAAACCTGCGGGTGTGGTTTGTTGTAATCCAATTCTGTGGCAGAGGAGAGATATTGGAAATAAGACGCAATGCCGCAGCGTTCGGTGATTTGTTCCAATAAATAACGTGGCGAAGCGGAAGCAACCGCCAGCTTACAACCAAGTGCGGTGAGTTTTTCAAGGGTTTCTGGCACGTTTGGCATTAATGGCTTATTTTCTAAAATCATTGAAATGGCTCAGTCATTCATTCGTTTTACCATTTCTTCAACAGGAACAGGTGTTTTTTGATAGCGTTGATAAACCGTTTTGATAATACCAGCCGCAGGCATTCCTGTGAGTTCTTGCATTTCTTGCAAGCTAACAGGAATACCAATTTGCCCAAATACTTCCACGCCCGCTTGTTTCCAAAAAGGTTCGGAATCAATCAGAACACCGTCCATATCGAAGATTACTGCTTGAAATTTCATAGATTCCCCTTGAGTATTTTTTCAATGATCGCTTTGGTGAGCGCCACATAATGAGCAGAAAAACGATGACTAAAATTTAACAAATAATAAAGCTGATAAAGCGGTTTGCGTTGCGCATAGCCTTCATCAATCGGCAAAGTGCGGTGATAATTTTGATAAAATTGCTCCGTAAATGGCTGGAATAATTCGCTAAAAGCGAGATCACATTCACGATCACCCCAGTAGCAGGCGGGATCGTAGGTGAATGGTTGGTGATTTACCATCGCACAGTTTTCAATCCAAAGATTGCCGTGCAATAAGGACGGTTTAGGCTGATGTTTGGCTAAACGGTGGGCGACTAATGAAACCAGTTCATCAATATTAGCAAATTCTAGCCCTTTCTCTTTACAGATCTGTAATTGCCAGCCAATGCGTTGTTCGCTGAAAAATTTCGCCCAATTATCCGACCAACCATTTGGCTGATAAACCGGCCCTAGCCAAGTGTCAAAATCGAGTCCGTAATGCTCGGCATTGCCCCATTGGTGCAAGTTGGCTAATTGCGCGCCAAATTGTGCCATTGATTGCGCGTTAGGTTCGCTGAATGGAAGGGCTTCTAGCAGTAGAAAACTGTGGTTTTGTGAACAGCCTACGCCGTAAACTTGCGGTACTTGAATCGTCCCTGTTTTGGCTAGTAATTCCAGCTGATCGGCTTCAGCACGAAACATAGAGCGGTAGGATTTTTCATTAATTTTTACAAAAACGGGCTGGATTCCATCATCAATAATCCAAGCTTCGTGCATTTCGCCAGTATGCACTTTGCGTTTTTGCTTGATAAAATAATATGCACCAAGATGTTCGGCTAAAACTTGAGAAATTGATTTCCACATAAGTCCCCCCATATTCAACTTGCGCCACGCCTTGATCATAAAGGAAATGGGCAAAATAATCTGTGATGAACTTCAAGTTTTTTATTTGCGGAGAGAAAAATTTGCGGTAAGGTAGCGTCTATTCGCTTAAATTGTTTAGTAAGGAGCAAAAATGAAATTATATGTTTATGATCATTGTCCATTCTGCGTGCGAGCCAGAATGATTTTTGGCTTGAAAAATTTGCCAGTGGAAGAGCAAGTGTTATTGAGTGATGAAGAAGCCACGCCAGTCGCGCTCATCGGCAAAAAAATGGCCCCAATTTTGATTAAAGAAGACGGCACGGCAATGCCAGAAAGTTTGGATATTGTCCATTATATGGATCAAAATTATGGCGATTTGCTGTTGCCAGATGATGATGTGCGTACCGATCTGCAAGCGTGGATGCAGGCCGTGAGCCGTTATTATAATCATCTTTTATTACCACGTTTTGTGAAATTAGGCTTACCTGAATTTGCTACCCAAAGTGCGGTGGATTATTTCGTTAAAAAGAAAACTGAAAGTATTGGTGATTTCGCCGAAAATCTGGCAAATTCCGCCCAATATATCGAAAAATTACAGCAAGATTTCACCGCACTTGAGTATTTGATTTTGTCAGAAAATGGCGCAAATGATCAGCTTTCTATGGAAGATATTTTGCTTTTCCCAATGCTGCGTAACCTCACTTGCGTGAAAGGGCTTGTGTTCCCGCCGAAAGTGAAAGCCTATGTGGAAACAATGGCAAAATTATCCCAAGTGGAATTATATTTCGATAAAGCGGTTTAACCCACAAAAAGCCCAGTAAAATGGGACAGAAAGTTGGTTTTCAGCGCAAAATAGCGTATGATCACGGGCTTGCATCGAAAGTCATTGCAAAAGCAATTCGATAATCTATAAAGCACGGTGCGAAAAATACATTGTAGGTATAACAAAGTGCGGTGCTTTTTTACTTTATTTTTATTTTAATCAACAAGTTACCTCTCGTATGGGTAACCACTGTATAAGGATTTAATATGCCAATTATTACTTTACCCGATGGCTCACAGCGCCAATTTGATAAACCTGTTACTGTGCTTGAAGTGGCACAAGATATTGGTGCGGGGCTAGCCAAAGCCACTATCGCGGGGCGTGTGAACGGTGAACGCCGTGATGCCTGCGATTTGATCGAAGATGATGCAACGTTAGAAATCATCACCGCAAAAGATGAAGACGGATTAGAAATTATTCGCCACTCTTGCGCGCATTTGTTAGGACACGCGATTAAACAGCTTTTCCCTGATGTGAAAATGGCAATCGGGCCAACCATTGAAAACGGTTTCTATTATGACGTGGATTTAGACCGCTCTTTAACGCAAGAAGATCTTGATGCCATTGAAAAAAGAATGCACGAGCTGGCAAAAACCAACTATGACGTGGTGAAAAAACGAGTAAGTTGGCAAGAAGCAAGAGATACGTTTGAACAGCGTGGCGAGCCGTACAAAATGGCGATTTTAGATGAGAATATCGAAAAAACCGCAACGCCAGCGCTTTATCATCACCAAGAATATATTGATATGTGTCGTGGGCCGCACGTGCCAAATATGCGTTTTTGTCATAACTTTAAATTACAAAAAGTGGCGGGTGCATACTGGCGTGGCGACAGCAAAAACAAGATGTTACAGCGTATTTACGGCACAGCGTGGGCGGATAAAAAACAATTGGCGGCCTATTTGCAACGTTTAGAAGAAGCGGCAAAACGCGATCACCGTAAAATTGGTAAAGCCCTCGATCTTTATCATATGCAAGAAGAAGCACCAGGTATGGTGTTCTGGCACAATGACGGCTGGACGATTTTCCGTGAGCTGGAAACCTTCGTGCGTACTAAATTGAAAGAGTACGATTACCAAGAAGTGAAAGGCCCATTTATGATGGACCGCGTGTTATGGGAAAAAACAGGCCACTGGCAAAACTACGGCGATTTAATGTTCACAACTTCATCAGAAAACCGTGAATATGCTATCAAGCCAATGAACTGCCCTGGACACGTGCAAATTTTCAACCAAGGCTTGAAATCGTATCGTGATCTGCCAATTCGTATGGCGGAATTTGGCTCGTGCCACCGTAATGAGCCATCGGGGTCATTGCACGGTTTAATGCGTGTACGCGGTTTTACTCAAGATGACGCGCATATTTTCTGTACCGAAGATCAAATTGAAAGCGAAGTAACTAGCTGTATCCGTATGGTTTACGATATTTACAGCACCTTTGGTTTCAACAATATTCAGGTAAAACTTTCTACTCGTCCAGAAAAACGTATCGGTTCTGATGAAATGTGGGACAGAGCAGAGCAGGGCTTAGCCAATGCGTTAAAGCACAATGGCTTAGATTATGAAATTCAAGAGGGCGAAGGGGCATTCTATGGGCCGAAAATTGAATTTGCCCTGCGTGATAGCCTTGATCGTGAATGGCAATGCGGCACAATTCAGCTTGATTTTGCCTTACCAGGTCGCTTAAATGCCTCTTATGTGGCAGAAGATAATGATCGCAAAACGCCAGTGATGATCCACCGTGCGATTTTAGGTTCATTAGAGCGTTTTATCGGCATTATCACCGAAGATTACGCAGGTTTCTTCCCACCTTGGCTTGCACCAACCCAAGCGGTGGTGATGAACATTACCGACAGCCAGGCGGATTATGTGAAAGACGTGGTGAAAGCTCTTTCTGACGCAGGCTTGCGTGCCAAAGCGGATTTACGCAACGAAAAAATTGGTTTTAAAATCCGTGAACACACCTTAAAACGTGTGCCTTATATGTTGGTATGCGGTGATAAAGAAATTGCCGAGGGCAAAATCGCCGTGCGTACCCGTAAAGGTGCAGATTTAGGCACGTTCACCGTGGCAGAATTCACCGAAATTCTGAAAAACCAAGTGAAAAACCGAGAGTTAAAATTGCTTGGTGAGCTTGGACAAGATTAATTCACAAAAAATAAGAAAGCGAGCTAAATGCTCGCTTTTATTTTGTAATAAAAAACTACCGAAAAATCACCGCACTTTTAAGGGGCGTTTTTAATAAGTGCGGTGATTTTTTCCAGATTTTATTTCTCTTGATATTTTTGACGATAATTCTCACCCCACGCCGCCATTGCAGTCAGCACACTTTTTAAGCTTTTACTGTCTTCTGTCAGGGTGTATTCCACCCTTGGTGGCACTTCTGCATAGACTTTTCGCGTTAATAATCCTTGGGTTTCCATTGCCCTTAAATTCGCCGTTAGCACTTTTTGCGAAATGCCAGTTAAGGTTTTTTTCAATTCACCAAAACGCTTTGTGCCAGATAATAATTCACGAATAATCAACACACGCCAACGTTCACTCATCATCATTAAGGTAATTTCTACTTCACAATCAGGTAATTTTTTCTCTTTTTCTTTCACAATTTTTCCTTATTTTTCAATATAAGTCTCTTAAAGGTAACTACTGCACGTTTTGGTGCTTACTTTCTTTTTATTTGCTAGGGGGATATTATCACGCTCAACAAAAACGAGATACCACAATTTTTATCATTAAACAGGAGAAAAAAATGAAAGTCGCAGTAATTGGTGCAAATGGAAAAGCAGGGCGTTTGATCGTAGCTGAAGCAGTAGCGCGTGGTTTAGATGTTACCGCAGTGGTACGCGGTGAAAATCACAGCGCGGCACAAAAGGTGCTTAAAAAAGATTTGTTTGATTTAACCAAAGCAGATCTTGCAGGCTTTGATGTGGTAATTGATGCTTTTGCTGCGTGGACACCAGAAACTTTACCACAACATAGCACATCGCTTGCCCATTTATGTGATATTTTGGTGGGAACAAAGGTACGTTTGCTTGTTGTAGGCGGAGCAGGTAGCCTTTATACAGATGCTAGCCTAGCCGTACAACTTGTTGATACGCCAGATTTCCCTGCGGAATATAAACCTTTAGCTCAAGCAATGGCACAGGCACTGGCAGAATTGCGTAAGCGTGATGATGTGCAATGGACTTATCTTAGCCCAGCAGCGGTGTTCGATCCTGAAGGGACAAAAACAGGCGCATACCGATTGGCTGGAGAAGTGTTCAGTGTAAATGAAAAAGGCGAAAGCTATGTGAGCTATGCCGATTATGCCATTGCGATGATTGATGAAGCATTGAATGGCAAACACATTCGCGAACGTATTTCGGTGTTATCGTAAGTTTCTGAAAACGTAGAACCCTTAAAAAAACAAAGTGCGGTAAAAAATTTTGGAATTTTTCACCGCACTTATTTTTTACAATTTTTGTATAAACGAAGCCTAAAAAATCCCCACATATCAGTGAGGATTTTTATTTGATATATGGATTATTTCTGTCTTGCAAAAACCATTTTCACCATTTGCCAGAAGAAGGCAAGCGCGCCTAAGCCGAAAATTACATCGCCTAGGATACGCACCCAGCGTAGGGTAACGAAAAGATCTTGCTGCATAAATTCTTCACCGCGTGCATACCATAAACCGTGTACCATATTGGCGTGCGCTTGAATTACGCCGATTGGTAAAAGGCTTGAAATAATCATCACGACTAAGCCGATATTTAAACTCCAGAAACCAAATTTCATCAGTTTGTCATCAAATTGAATACTTGGACGTAAGTAACGCACGATGAGAAAAACAAAGCCAAGAGCAAGGAAGCCATAAACCCCAAATAACGCAGCGTGTGCGTGTACTGCCGTTGTGTTTAGCCCTTGGACATAGTAAAGCGAGATAGGTGGATTGATTAAGAAACCAAATACGCCAGCGCCTAACATATTCCAAAATGCCACGGCGACAAAGCAGTAAATTGGCCATTTTAAGCGTTCCATCCAAGGCGCTTTTTGTTGCATTGACCAATGCTCCCAGGCTTCATAACCGAGTAACACAAGCGGTACAACTTCTAACGCGGAGAACGATGCGCCAACGGCGATAATTGGTGTGGTAGCCCCGGCAAAATACAGGTGGTGGAATGTGCCAGGAATACCTCCAATTAAGAAGATTGATGCTGACGCAATAGTGGAAACTGTTGCAGTGCGGCGTGAAACTAAGCCTAAGCTGACAAAAATAAAGGAAAGTGCCGCCACAGAGAATACTTCAAAGAAGCCTTCAACCCAAAGGTGTACTACCCACCAGCGCCAATATTCCATCACAGATAAATGAGTGTGTTCGCCATAGAATAAGGCCGGGCCATAGAATAAACCAATGGCGATAACAGAAGCAAAGAACAAGGCGAGTAGGTTTTTATCGCCAGGTTGTTTAAAGGCATTGATAGTGCCGCGTAGCATTAGGATTAGCCAGAATAAAATACCTGCATATTTTACTGCTTGCCAGAAACGTCCGAGATCGATAAATTCATAGCCTTGATGACCGAACATAAAGCTCAGTTCTTTTGGAATTTGGTGAGCAATTGCTAAATAGCTACCAGTAAATGATCCCACAACCAAGACAACTAGCGCCCAAAATAGAATATCGACACCGAGTTTTTGATATTTTGGATCTTTGCCGCCATTGATAATTGGTGCAAGGAATAAGCCGCCAGCTAAGAATGCCATTGCGATCCAGAATAATGCACTTTGAACGTGCCAAGTGCGAATTAAGGAATAAGGTAAATATTCAGAAAGTGGAATACCGTAGAAATCTTGTCCTTCTACCGTATAGTGGGCTACGATTGTACCAAAAGTAACTTGTGCAATGAATAATGCGACTACAGTGAATAGATATTTACCCAAGGCCTTTTGTGAAGGGGTAAGCTGAATTTTAGTGAGCGGATCAACCACATCTGGTGTTGGATCTTTTTCATCTTCTTTTTTCTTGAATGCCCATACCCAAACCATCATTCCAATCCCTAGGATTAAGAAAACGATACTGGCAATTGACCACATAATATTTTCTGCCGTTGGCACATTATTAATGAGTGGTTCGTGCGGCCAGTTATTGGTGTAAGTGGCATCTGTATTTGGACGATTAGCCGAAGCAGTCCAAGCCGTCCAGAAGAAAAACTTGGTTAAATCTTGACGATCCGATAACGCTGGCAGGGTGTTATCTTTCATCGCAAAGTGATCGCGGGTGAGTTTAAATTGAGGATCATCACCGTATAAGGAAATATAATATTGTGCTGTTTTTTCAATAGCTTGCTGACGAGTATCAGATAATTGCACCGCACCATTTTCAACTTTGCTACCACGATATTCGCGGGTTAAGCGAGATTGTAATACAGCCTTTTGATCATCATCTAAAGCATCAAAATTTTTACCAAATTCTTTTTGTGCGGTAATGTCTAACCAATTGGTGAGTTCTCGGTGTAACCAGTCTGCCGTCCAGTCGGGTGCCTGGTAAGCACCGTGTCCCCAAATTGAACCAAGTTGCATTCCCCCAGTTGTTTGCCACGCCGTTTGGCCTTGCAAAATATCTTGTTTAGTTATCAAGGTTTCGCGATTGGCATTGACATATTTTTCTGGAATGGGTGGTGCTTCACGATAAATATCCACTCCAAAATAACCGAGAATAGAAAATGCGCCGATAAGCACCACAATCAAGGTGTACCAGAGCTTTTTGTATTGCCCCATAATAGATCTCCATAGTTTAAGTAAATAGAGCATTTGCAGCTCAGAAAAATACTGTCGAATGATATCCATATGACAGTACGAATTAATACCTTACTAATTTTATCAAGTATTTTTTACTATGCAGAGTAAAATGGCATTTCTTTGTCTTAGATCAAATTTTGTCAGAAGTTTCTTCCTTTTTAAGAAGTAAGAATAACGGGAAATAAGGTGCGGTTAAAAATCCCAATAAATTTCAAAAATATTTATCGCTTGTTATAAGGAGATAATGCTAAAATTGCTAACGTAGCAATAGCACAGGCCATTGTTTGATTTATTATTTACAAAGGAAATTTTTATGAGTAACTTAACTATTACTTTTACAACAACTCGCATTTTTGCCCATGATTTAGTGTCAGAATTACTCAATATCGGTGCGTTGTCTGCTGAAGAAACTAAGCAAAAAGGTGAAGATGTAGCAGAAGTCGTTGCTGTTTTTGGTGAGAATGTGGAAGCTCCTGATGTCATTGCTGCTTTAGCTGAATCAGGCATCACCAACATTCCTTATGTGGTGAGCTAAGAATAAAACCTGCTTGTGAGAATAAGCAGGTTTTTTTATATTTCATAATAAGTTAGGGTTAAATCTAATCCGTCAAAATAACAACCATAGCTATTACTGCACCGGCCAGGATAAACCATAGGCTACGTTTTAGCATTTTCTTTGAGCCTGGGATAAGCCATAGGGAGCTTATGCAGAAAAAGAGCAGAGAAATGCCGAAAAGGGTAGTGAGCCAAGAATAGGGATATTGCGAATTGCCTAAGTGTAGGCGATTTAGTTCAGCGAGCCAGCTTGGGTATTCCATTGTGTGATATTTTACTTCCCCCGTTTTGCTGTGGTATTCCCCTTGCTTAAAATAAAGCACGTCATCTTTTTTCTCGCTAATCAATAAATTTTTTATGCGTAATTTCTGCCCAAGCTGTTGTTCAGTGAGTTGGGGGGAAATGGTTTTTTCGATATAGACTGAACGTTTGAAAATATTGGTATCTCGATAAATCAACACGATGCCAGTCAGGGCATAAATCGACATAATGACTAATAATAAAAATCCGAAATAGCGATGCAAAATCCGCATCCATTTTGCTGTTGTTTTGCTCATTTGTATGTTGGTTGGAGGTTAAAGATGCGGTGATTATATAGAAATTTTCTCTATTATGTAAATGAAAATAATTATTATTTGTTGATTTAATAATTATTATCAATAGAATAGGGACTGTTGTTCAATAGATAAGGAGTTCTAATTTTATGAAACTAGCTTGCCCTCTAAATTTTCCTTTAAAAACGACCGCACTTTTAGTTATAAGTGTTTGTTCTAGTAAGGTGTTATATGCGGAGGAAATTTCTTCATCAACAGAGTATATGGCCGTGTTACCAACGATTGATGTTGTTACCGCGCAGGAAACAGCCAACACAAAGGGCTATGTGGGGTATGAAGAAGCACAGGCAACACGCAATCTTCTTACGATCAAAGAAATGCCACAGACTGTTGATGTGATTAACATTCAGAAAAATAAAAATTATGGAACCAATGATTTGAGTTCTATTTTAGAGGGAAATGCGGGGATTGATGCCACCTATGATATGCGTGGTGAAAATATTTACTTGCGTGGTTTTCAAGCTGATGCGAGCGATATTTATCGTGATGGGATTCGTGAAAGCGGGCAAGTTCGCCGTAGCACTGCGAATATTGAACGGGTTGAGATTTTAAAAGGTCCATCGTCAATTTTATATGGACGCAGTAATGGCGGTGGCGTGATTAATATGGTCAGTAAATTTGCTAATTTTACAACCAGCAGAAATATTGGCGTAACCTATGGTTCTTGGAATAGCCGCAGTGTAAATTTAGATGTGAACCAAAAAATTAACGAAAATGTTGCCGTTCGTTTAACTAGTGAGCTTTCTGCGGCAGAGGCTTATCGCTATGGGGTTAGAAATAAAGGGAGAATGTTTTCGCCAAGCATTAGCCTACAAAGTGATGATGGGCGGCTACAATGGGTTGGGCAATATACCTACGATTATCAATGCCGTATTCCAGATCGCAATCCTACTAAATCTGTTTATGATGAAATGGGAATAGGCTATCGCAATAGTTTTTTCCGTGATGGGGACTATGTCGATGATACATTGCAAGTTTGGCGTTCGGATCTCAAATATTTTATTAATGATCAGTGGTTGGTAAATTGGCAGCTTGCTTATCGTCAAGCAGATCAGGATTTTGATCATTATTTTGCAGGAACTTATTCTGCAACGGATAAAACGTTAAAGCAAAGCTATGCGTGGCAAAAAACACGAAATAAAACATTGACCAATAATATTACCTTTAATGGTGAATTTGACACCGCTCACTTTAAGCATAAAGTCACCATTGGGCTGGATTATAGTCAGGAAGAACGCCACCCTATTTTGGCTGTTTTGCGTAATCAAGAAATTGATCCTTTTCTCAGCCGACATCAATGGCCAGCTCGTCAGCACCCAAATGCGACGACAGATAATCGCCATAAAGCGTATAGTGCAGGTATTTTTGTACAGGATTTAATTTCATTAACCGATAACGTAAAAGTGCTATTAGGCGGGCGTTACGATTTTTATCGTTTTAACTCCACAAATATTAAGCAAGAACGCCGTGATACAAAAGGGCATTCTTTCAGCCCAAATGTAGGCGTTGTGTGGGAGGTTACACCAGAACATACGCTTTATGCCTCCTTTAACCGTAGTTTCTCACCTTATGGAGGGCGTGGCTATTTAGGGATTAGCACCGATCAAAAAGACGTGTTTAATGCCTCACCCGAATATAATCAACAATATGAAGTGGGCATTAAGAGCGATTGGTTTGACAAAACCTTAAGTACCACCTTATCTGCTTATCAATTAGAACGCCGTAATATTCGTTATCGTCCTAATAAAGATATTCTTGATGTTTGGGCGGTGCGTGGAAAAGATCAATCTAAAGGTGTGGAATTTAGCCTATTAGGGCAGCTCGCACCGAAATGGTATATCCGTTCTTCAGTAGGCTGGATGGTTGCAAAAATTAAGGAAGATAAACAAAATCCGCAAAATAACAACCGCACTTTAAATAATACGGGAAATTTCACGAGTAACCTGTTTGTGCGTTATGTGCCAACAGAAAAACTCTATTTAGAAACAGGAGTAACCCATTTAGGAAAACGTTATTATTTCAATAACAATAAACAAACCGTTCTGCCAAGTTTTACGCGTGTTGATGCGATGGTGGGATATAACTTGAACCCTGTGAATATCACCTTGGCGGTATCAAATTTATTGAATAAAGCTTATTGGCGTTCCGATTCAATGCCGGGTAATCCGCGTTCCTTTAATTTACGTTTAACTTATACCTTTTAATTAATCAAGCAATGCGGTGTTTCACGCACCGCATTATTTTTTAGAGAATAATTGTTTTGTTTTTATAAACAAAGATCCGATCTTGTAAAGCGAGATCTAAGGCTTTGGTGAGAACGGTTTTTTCCACATCACGCCCTGCACGCATCATTGCATCAGCACTGTATGTGTGATCCACATTAATTACGTTTTGCATAATAATTGGGCCTTGATCTAATTCATTATTAATAAAATGCGCAGTTGCACCAATAATTTTTACCCCACGTTCATAAGCCTGATGATAAGGTCTTGCGCCAATAAAGGCAGGCAAGAAAGAGTGGTGGATATTAATCACTCGGTTTGGATAATGGGCAACAAATTCAGGATTTAATACACGCATATATTTTGCTAACACAATATAATCTGGTGCATATTGATCGATTTTTTCCGCTAATAATTTATCGTGTTCAACGCGGGTTAATCCTTCGTGGCTAATGCAATGAAAAGGAATATCAAAGCGTTCCACTAAATTTCTTAGGGTATCGTGATTACCAATAACGGCAGCGATTTCAACATCTAAACCACCGTAATAATTTTTCATTAAAATATCACCAAGGCAATGGGCTTCTTTGGTGACTAAAATAACAATGCGTTTTCTTTTTGTGCTAATTAATTGGCAATTTGTTCCGGCTGGTAGGCTAAATGTTAAATCAGCAAGCAAGGTTTCATCATTGAAAATTCCTTCCAATTCGGTTCGCATAAAGAAATGTTTTGTTTCAAAATCGACAAACTCATTGTTATGAATAATGTTGAGTTGGTGTTTATAACAAATATTGGTTATTTTTGAAATGAGTCCTTTATCATCAGGACAATCAGTTAGAAGAATTTTATTTTCTCGCATAATTTTGTGTGTGGTAAGGTTTTTTGAGATGAAAAAAAAAGTAAAGCCAAGGGCTTTACTTTTCTTAGGAATTAAATTTCAAAATCAGATAATGATTTTCCAGCATCTAAAGCGCGTTGAATAATAGAAGGTGTTCTGCCTTGACCTGTCCAAGTTTTTACATTGCCATTTTCATCAGTGAATTGATATTTCGCTGGGCGAGCAGGGCGTTTTTGACGTGGTGCTTTTGGTGCTGCAGTTTGCTCTGAAATTAAATCTTCAGGTGTAATTCCTTTTTCTTTTAAGAAATTATGCACTTCAGCAAGGGATTTTAATCTTTCTGCTTCTTGTTGTGCAGCTTGTGCCACTTCTTCACGTTTTTCTTCAAGTACAGTTTTTACTTTTTCTAAGATTTCTTCTAAATGTTCTACATCTAGATTTTTTGCTACAGCGCGTAAACTACGAATATTTCTTAATGATCTTAATAAATCACTCATTTTAAATCTCCCAAAGTATGATATTAAATTAATAAGGACGTGGCTATAATAACGAAAATATTATTCAAGGTAAATAGCAAATGTTATTTAATGGTTCATTCTTTTTATTTCCTTTATAAAAGTGCGGTGTTATTTTGCCAAGTTTTTTACATAAATTTCATTTTCGTATAACGCAATCCTTTGCGTGCGGTGAGATGATGTTTAGATAAAAAGTTATCGCTTTTTTATGGATAATGCTTGCATTTTTCCTTGCTTATTGTAATCTTTGCGAGATCCTACTTATGTAGAGGAGCGACTATTATAAGTATTTTTTCTGAGTGGATAACGATGAGGAAAAAGGAAAGGAATAGTTGCCGAAATCAATTAAAAGTCGTTTTAATTGGTTGGGAGCGTTTTCGAAAGAAACGTTACTGTCATAGTCTTTTTAACAACTATGGAGCGCTACTGGTTAGGTTGGGTAATTGTGCCTGCCTTTTTATTTTAAATTTTCACCCTTCTTTAAAATAGTAAACTTCAGTGGTTCTCCCTTATTCTTAGGTAGAACAATAATGGAACTCTTAGATTATTCCACATCAATTTGGTCGGTTGTCCCGCCCCTGTTAGCCTTATTATTGGCGATTTTCACGCGTAAAGTGATTTTATCCTTAAGCATTGGTATTTTAATTGGCTCATTAATGTTGGCAGATTTCAATATTGCCAACACAGCGATTTATTTAAAGAATACCGTGCAATCTTTGGTATATGGTGATGACGGTTGGAACTTTGATACCATCAACATCATTTTATTCTTATTATTATTGGGAATTTTGACCGCACTTTTAACGGTATCAGGTAGCAATCGTGCCTTTGCGGAATGGGCGCAAAAGCGTATTAAAAATCGCCGTGGCGCGAAATTAATGGCGGCTTCTTTGGTCTTTGTTACCTTTATTGACGATTATTTCCATAGCCTTGCGGTGGGTGCGATTGCCCGTCCTGTTACAGATAAATTCAAAGTTTCTCGTGCAAAATTAGCCTATATTTTGGATTCCACCGCCGCGCCAATGTGTGTTATTATGCCTGTTTCAAGTTGGGGCGCGTACATTATCACCTTAATTTCAGGCTTGCTTGCTACTTATGCCATTACGGATTACACCCCAATCGGGGCATTTATGGCGATGAGTGCGATGAACTTCTACGCGATTTTCTCTATCTTGATGGTGTTCTTCGTGGCGTATTTCTCTTTTGACATTGGCTCAATGGCAAGACACGAAAAACTCGCTCTTGAAAGAACGGAAGAAGATCAAGATGAGCAAAACGGCGTGAAAGGCCACGTTCGCAACTTGATTTTACCTATCGTTACCTTAATTGGCGCAACGGTATTTATGATGTTGCACACAGGTAATGAAGCCCTCGCTGCGGACGGCAAACCTTTCTCT
Source organism: Avibacterium volantium (assembly GCF_049366555.1). Taxonomy (GTDB): domain Bacteria; phylum Pseudomonadota; class Gammaproteobacteria; order Enterobacterales; family Pasteurellaceae; genus Avibacterium; species Avibacterium volantium_A. The sequence goes on from NZ_JBMMGT010000001.1 coordinate 119,255, forward strand.
GTATTAGGCGCATTTGAAAACACTACGGTAGGGATTTCTTTAGTGGTGGGTGGCTGTGCTTCAATCGTTGTGGCAACCCTTTGTATTTTAATTGATCGTCAAGTGAGTTTTGCAGAATACGCCAAATCTTGGATCGTTGGCGTGAAATCAATGCTTGGTGCGATTTTGATTTTATTCTTCGCTTGGACAATCAATAATGTTGTGGGCGATATGAAAACAGGGACTTATTTATCTAGCCTTGTTTCTGGTAATTTACCTGTGGCAGTGTTGCCTGCGTTATTGTTCGTATTAGGTGCAGTAATGGCGTTCTCAACAGGAACAAGCTGGGGAACATTCGGCATTATGTTGCCAATCGCTGCAGCCATTGCCGCCAATGCCGCACCAGAATTAATGTTGCCTTGTCTTTCAGCCGTAATGGCAGGGGCGGTATGTGGCGACCACTGTTCACCAGTTTCCGATACCACCATTTTGTCTTCCACTGGGGCGAAATGTAACCATATGGATCACGTTACCACCCAGTTACCTTATGCCTTAACCTTAGCCGCAGCAACCATTGTGGGCTATCTTGTGGTTGGTTACACCGCATCAGGCGTATTTGGCTTTATTGCCACAGCAATCACCTTGGTTGCACTGATTTTCTTATTTAAAAGACGATAAAATGTGATCTAGATCATAAAATTAGAAATAAAATTTTATTTCGTTTATTTTATAAAATGCGGCGGATTGTCGCATTTTTTTATTTTTGGCTGAATTTTATTTTATAAAATATCGAATTCGCAGAATTTTTAGAAATTTATTCTGAAAAATCACCGCTCTTTTCACTCAAATCTTGCTAGACAAGCCATTCTCAATCCGTTACAAATAATCATCGTTAATGAAAAAACAGAAGTGCGGTGCAAATTCCGCAAATTTTTGCGAGGTAACAATGAAAAAATTATCAGGTGCGGAAATGGTTGTGCAATCCTTGCGTGATCAGGGCGTAAAATTTGTATTTGGCTACCCCGGTGGCTCGGTGTTGGATATTTATGATGCTATCCACACATTAGGCGGCATTGAGCATATTTTGGTTCGCCACGAGCAAGCCGCCGTGCATATGGCAGACGGCTATGCACGTTCCACAGGGGAAGTGGGCTGTGTGTTAGTCACATCAGGCCCCGGGGCAACCAATGCCATTACAGGGATTGCCACTGCGTATATGGATTCTGTGCCTTTGGTGGTGATTTCTGGACAAGTAATGTCTGGTTTAATCGGCAGTGATGCGTTCCAAGAATGCGATATGGTGGGGATCTCTCGTCCTGTGGTGAAACATAGCTTTTTGGTCAAACGAGCAGAAGATTTGCCTGAAGTGATCAAAAAGGCGTTTTATATTGCCTCCACAGGTCGCCCGGGGCCAGTGGTGATTGATGTGCCGAAAGATGTGTTAAATCCGGCTAATAAATATACTTATACCTATCCGCAAGAAATTAGCTTGCGTTCTTATAATCCAACTGTGCAAGGGCATAAAGGGCAGATAAAAAAAGCCTTGAAAGCTTTATTGGTGGCGAAAAAGCCGGTGCTTTTCCTTGGTGGCGGTGCGATCACAGCAAATTGTAGCGAGCAAATTAGCCAATTTGGCAAGCAGTTGAATTTGCCGGTTACTGCGTCTTTAATGGGATTAGGTGCATTTCCAAGCACGGATAAACAGTTCTTAGGAATGTTAGGAATGCACGGCACATACGAAGCGAACAACGCAATGCACCACAGTGATTTAATCTTCGCCATTGGTGTGCGTTTTGATGATCGCACCACCAATAATTTGGAAAAATATTGCCCGAATGCCAAGGTGGTGCATATTGATATTGACCCAACCTCCATTTCTAAAAATGTACCAGCGGCAATTCCGATTGTGGGTAGCGCAGAAAATGTGTTAAACGAAATGTTAGCTTTATTAGAAGAAGATAACTTAGCCAAATCTCAGGCGGATCTGAGTGATTGGTGGAAACAAATTGATGAATGGAAAGCGGTGAAATGCTTGGATTTTGATCGCAATAGTGGCGTGATTAAACCCCAGCAAGTGATCGAAACGGTTTACCGTTTAACCAAAGGTCAGGCTTATGTGGCATCTGATGTGGGACAGCATCAAATGTTTGCGGCGTTGCATTATCCTTTTGATCAGCCTCGCCATTGGATTAACTCAGGCGGGCTTGGCACAATGGGCTTTGGCTTGCCTGCAGCGTTAGGCGTTAAACTGGCTCACCCAGAGGCAACGGTGGTGTGCGTAACGGGGGACGGCAGTATTCAAATGAATATTCAAGAGCTGTCCACGGCGCAGCAATATGGCATTCCTGTGGTGATTATTAGCCTAAATAATCGCTTCTTAGGAATGGTAAAACAATGGCAAGATTTGATTTATTCGGGGCGTCATTCGCACTCGTATATGGATTCACTGCCTGATTTTGTGAAATTAGCCGAATCTTATGGACACGTCGGCATTCAAATTGATCACCCTGAAGAATTGGAAGAAAAGCTGGCACAGGCTTTTGCTATTAAAGATAAATTAGTGTTTGTTGATATTAAAGTGGATGAAACGGAACACGTTTATCCAATGCAAGTGCGTGGCGGTGCGATGAATGAAATGATTTTAACTAAACCGGAGAAAGCCTAATGCGTAGAATTTTATCAGTGTTATTAGAAAATGAATCGGGGGCGTTATCCCGCGTAGTGGGCTTATTCTCTCAACGTGCCTTTAATATTGAAAGCCTAACAGTTGCTCCCACTGATGATCCTACGCTTTCGCGTATGACCATTGAGGCTTACGGTGATGAGCAAGTGCTAGAGCAAATTGAAAAGCAACTGCATAAATTGGTAGATGTGTTCAAAGTGATCAGCCTAAGCGATTGTGAACACGTTGAGCGTGAAGTGATGTTGGTGAAAGTGCGTGCGCAAGGCAGTTCTCGTGATGAGTTAAAACGCTTAGCGGAAATCTTCCGTGGGCAAATTGTGGACGTAACCACCAAATCCTACACCATTCAATTAGTGGGAACGAAAGACAAACTTGATGCTTTTGTGAAAGCGTTAAAAGAAGAAAGCTCACTGATTGAAATTGTCCGTTCAGGCTTGATCAGCCTTTCCCGTGGCGAGAAAAATTGTTTGTAGGAGTAGAGTAGCAAAGCAGTAAAAAATAAAGTGCGGTGGTTTTTTCCGCACTTTTTTAATCAATGTTATTGATCCATTATTAACACTTCAACCCTGTGCTTTCAGCCACTTGCTCAACCACTTGGCGTAAGGCAGCGGCACATTGGTGAAGTTGTTCTAACTCATCGGCAGGCAGTTTGTATTTCAAAATGCGCTCCACTCCTTTGCTACTGATGACCATTGGCACGTTCACCACCACATCGTTTAAGCCGTATTCGCCATTGAGCATTGTGCCAACGGGCAAGACGGAATATTCATTAATACTAATGGCGCGAATAATGCGGAACACGCTCGCCGCAATGGCGTGGTTGGTGTTAAGTTTTAAGCTGAACACTTCTAAACCAATGGCTTTGGTGGCTTTGAGTAGCTCTTGTGGATCGAGCATCGGTACATCGTTTTGCTGGCAAAAATCATCGATTTTTTGCCCAGCGATATTGACGATACTCCAAGGAATAAAACTATTTGCACCGTGTTCACCCATCACATAACCGAACACGTTTTTCGGATCGATTTTTACTTTATCGGCAATAATTTTCATCATTCGTGCCGTATCCACTACACAACCTGCACTAATCACACGGTGAGCGGGGAAGTTCGTATTACGAATAATAAAGTGGGTGAGAA
>NZ_JBMMGT010000002.1:0-115477 GCF_049366555.1 Avibacterium volantium
ATTCACCTATTCATAAAAAGAAAAGATAGCTTATGCTATCTTTTCTAATGTAATTTCTCTTACCCTTTGTTTTTCATCGCTGGGAATAAAATCACATCACGGATTGATGGAGCGTTAGCGAAAAGCATTGCTAAACGGTCGATGCCTAAGCCTTCGCCTGCGGTTGGTGGTAAGCCGTGTTCAAGTGCGGTAACAAAATCGTCATCTTTGAACATCGCTTCATCATCGCCTGCTTCTTTTGCTGCAACCTGCGCATCAAAGCGTTCAGCTTGATCTTCTGCATCGTTAAGCTCTGAGAAGCCGTTACCAATTTCGCGGCCACCGATAAATAGTTCAAAACGATCGGTCACTTCTGGGTTTTCATCATTACGGCGTGCTAATGGTGAAATTTCCGCAGGGTGAGCCATTAAAAATGTCGGCTGGATTAAGTGATGTTCAGCTACTTCTTCAAAAATTGCATTGACGATAGAGCCTAATCCCCACGATTTTTGCACTTCAATGCCTAGCTTGGTAGCTAATGCTTTGGCGCGATCTAGATCATACAGATCTTCTTTCACAATGCCTTTATCTGCGCCGTATTTCAAAATCGCATCGTGCATTGTGATACGCTCAAATGGCTTGCCAAAATCAAATTCATATTCGCCATAAGGGACGATAGTGGTGCCTAAAATATCCAAGGCTAACTTGCGTAACAACTCTTCGGTGTTATCCATTAAATCGTGATAATCCGCATAGGCTTGGTAGTATTCAATCATTGTGAATTCAGGGTTATGACGTACAGAAACCCCTTCATTACGGAAGTTACGGTTTAGCTCAAACACACGCTCAAAGCCACCGACAACAAGGCGTTTGAGGTAAAGTTCTGGCGCAATACGCAGATACATATCAATGTCTAAAGCATTGTGATGAGTTACAAACGGACGTGCTGCTGCACCGCCTGGGATCACTTGCAGCATTGGTGTTTCTACTTCAATAAAGCCTTTGCTGATGAAATATTCACGCATTCCTGCAATCACTTTTGAACGGATAATAAAAGTGCGGCGAGATTCTTCGTTAGAAATAAGATCCAAATAACGCTGACGATAACGCATTTCTTGATCCGCAAGACCGTGGAATTTGTCTGGCAATGGGCGTAAGGCTTTGGTTAAAAGCTGAACTTCACTGGCACGAACGGTAAGTTCATTGGTTTTGGTTTTGAATAGCGTCCCTTTCACGCCCACAATATCGCCCAAATCCCAGTTGCCCACGTCATCGGCATAAACGCCCTCAGGCAAGTTGTCGCGAGCAATATAAAGCTGAATACGACCGCTCATATCTTGTAAGGTAACGAAAGTCGCTTTACCCATAATACGGCGTGTCATAATACGTCCGGCTACTTTCACTTCCACACTTTGTTCTTTCAAGGCTTCGGCATCAACCTCATCATATTGTTGATGTAAATCCTGCGCAAGCGCATCACGGCGGAAGGTATTTGGAAACGCATTGCCTTTTTTACGCAGTGCCGCTAATTTTTCACGGCGAACCAGCATTTCACCGTTTAAATCTAATTCTTGGGTTTGTTCAGTCATTTTGTTTTACCTTTATTAAAAAATAAAATTTGTTTGATTTTGAGATCACAAATTGTGATCTTAATGTTTATTTTGCTTTTTCCACAATCATCTCAATAGTATCTTGGACGCTTTTTTCCAGCAATATTTTCATTTTTTCCACATCAGAAAAAGCATCGTAATACATTGGGCGATCTTCAAACTTTATTGTAGTCAGCGGATAACCTGCTTTGAGTAATTCTAAATTCAGTAAAAGCCGCCCAGTACGCCCATTTCCATCAATAAAAGGATGGATACGCTCAAAAGCGATGTGAAACTCTGCTAATTTATAGAAAAAATCTTGCTCGTCTTTATTTTCATCTTTGCGGTGATAATTTTCTAAAATTTGTTCCAAACGTAAACTGATTTCAAAAGGCTCAGCGGTTTTCACATCAGTATTTAGAATTTCAACAAGCTGCGTTCTAAATCCTGTTCTTTCTGGTTCAACCAATGCCTGAATTTCACGAATGGTACGCAAAGATAAAGGTTCTTGGGCTTTTGCTAATTCAAAGACAAAATGCAATGCACGATGATGATTTTCTACATCGCGAATATCTTTAAGGGGTTTTGATACGCCAAAACCATCTTTTAAAACGGTAACCGTTTCCCCTAAAGTCAGACTATTATTCTCAATTTTATTGGAATGATAATTATAGAAATAAATCAAATCATCATTAATAAAGGGCAGAGCCTTGAGAATTTTGTTGATGTCATTCATTGTCATTTTGTTATCTTGAGTTTATAGCCCAGCCTTCAAACTCGCCTCAATAAATCTGTCCAAATCGCCGTCTAGCACGGCTTGGGTGTTGCGGTTTTCTACTCCAGTACGCAGATCTTTAATGCGTGAATCATCAAGCACATAAGAGCGAATTTGACTGCCCCAGCCAATATCGGATTTGTTGTCTTCCATTGCTTGCTTTTCGGCATTTTGCTTTTGCAATTCTAATTCGTAAAGCTTGGCTTTGAGCTGTTTCATCGCCTGATCTTTATTTTTATGCTGTGAACGATCGTTTTGACATTGCACCACAATACCGCTTGGAATATGGGTAATTCGCACCGCACTTTCGGTTTTATTCACGTGCTGACCGCCCGCACCAGATGCGCGATACACATCAATACGCAAATCCGCGGGATTGATTTCAATATCAATATTGTCATCAATTTCAGGATAAACAAAGGCAGCGCTGAAAGAGGTGTGGCGGCGATTATTGGAGTCAAAAGGGCTTTTACGCACTAAGCGGTGGATCCCTGTTTCGGTGCGTAGCCAACCAAATGCGTATTCGCCAGAAATGCGAATAGTGGCCGATTTTATACCTGCGACATCGCCGTCTGAAACTTCCATTAATTCGGTTTTAAAGCCTTTGCTTTCCGCCCAGCGAAGATACATTCTCAGTAACATTTCTGTCCAATCTTGAGCTTCTGTTCCGCCAGAGCCTGCTTGCAGATCCACATAGCAATCGGCACTGTCGTGTACACCGCTGAACATTCGGCGAAATTCAAGCCCAGCGAGTTTTTGTTCTAGCTCGTCTAATTCGGCGACAGCTTCGTTGAAGGTGGCTTCGTCTTCCGCTTCAATGGCGAGTTCAAGCAAGCCGTCCACATCATCTAACCCTTGTTGCAAATTGTTGATGGTATTCACCACGCTTTCAAGGCTGGCACGCTCTTTGCCTAAGGCTTGGGCTTTTTCTGGCTCGTTCCACACATCGGGCTGTTCCAGCTCGGCATTCACTTCTTCTAAACGTTCGACTTTGCTATCAAAGTCAAAGATACCCCCTAAGGGTTGCCGTGCGTTCAGCGAGGTCGGCAATTTTATTTTTGATTGGATTAATTTCAAACATAAATTCAGTTCTATCTAATTTTGCATATAAGAGCCGAATTATATGCTATTTTAGCCCAATTTGGTAGGTCAATTATGTTGAAAGCCTTTTCCTATTAGCTTGTTGATTGGGCTTGTGATAAAATCCGCCTTTCACAAGGAACAGACATCAGGAAAGAAAAATGAAGAAAATCATTACCGCACTTTCGTTAGCCACATTGTCGGTCTATGCCGTGGCGAGCGATGCGCAAATTGAAGCGCAACTAAAAAAACTTGGCGTATCACAAATGGAAATTAAGTCATCGCCGATCAATGGCTTAAAAACAGTTATCAGCAACGAAGGCATTTTTTACGCTTCCGAAGACGGCAAATATGTGCTGCAAGGTCAGCTATATGAACTAACTGACAAAGGTGCGGTGGATTTAACAGGAAAATTTTTGCTAGATAAATTAAATAGTTATAAAAATGAAATGATTGTTTATCCAGCAAAAAATGAAAAATATGTGGTAACCGTGTTTATGGATATTACCTGCCATTATTGCCACTTATTACATCAACAACTTAGCCAATATAATGATTTAGGCATCACCGTTCGTTACCTTGCATTTCCGCGCGGTGGCTTAAATAACAATACAGCAAAACAAATGGAAGCCATTTGGCAGGCGAAAGATCCTGCGCAAGCCTTAAATGAAGCGGAAAAAGGCAACTTGCCGAAAACCTTAAAAAATGCCAATATCGTGAAGAAACACTATGAACTTGGTGTGCAATTTGGTGTGCGTGGTACGCCAAGTATCATCACGCCGAATGGTGAGCTGATTGGAGGATATTTACCGCCAAAAGAATTATTACAGGAATTGCAAGAAGAATAAGTGCGGTGGAATTTTGTCAAGTTTTTTTCTGGGCGAGCTAATTTGTTCGCCCAAAAATAGAGAGATTTAAGCCTATCAATTCAATATGAATAAAACAATCCAACGCCGCCCCATTAGCACAGCACAGCCGATTAGCGATCACCCTTTGCTTGATCGCCTTTATCGTGCGCGCCAAATCGAAAATCCGCAACAATTAGACCGCACTTTGAAAGCGATGCTTTCGCCACACACGTTATTTGGTATGGATAAGGCGGCGGAATTGTTGGCGCAAGCGCGTATAGCGCAAAAAAATATCGTGATCGTGGGGGATTTTGATGCCGATGGCGCAACCAGTACGGCATTAACCGTAGTGGCGTTGCGTCAGCTTGGTTTCCAGCAGGTGGATTATCTTGTACCAAACCGTTTTGAGCAAGGCTATGGCTTAAGTGTTGAAGTGGCAAAGCAGGCACTAGAAAAAAATGTGGAAGTGCTAATCACAGTGGATAACGGCATTTCTTCCTTTGAAGGCGTGGCATTTTTGAAACAGCAGGGCGTGCAAGTGGTGGTGACGGATCACCATTTACCTGGCGAAATGCTGCCTGAAGCCGATGCCATTGTAAACCCGAATTTAGCGCAATGTGATTTCCCTTCTAAATCCTTAGCTGGCGTGGGCGTGGCGTTTTATGTGATGTTGGCATTACGCGCTAAATTACGCGAAAAAGGCTTATTTGATAGCAAAACTCAGCCTAATTTCACCGAATTGCTTGATTTAGTGGCACTTGGCACAATTGCTGATGTAGTTCCGCTTGATCAAAATAACCGCATTTTAGCCTATCAAGGTTTACAGCGTATCCGTGCAGGGCATTGCCGCTATGGGATTCAAGCCTTGGCGGAAGTGGCAAATCGTGATATGAGCCGTTTCAGTGCGTCAGATTTAGGCTTTGCCATTGCGCCACGTTTAAATGCCGCAGGGCGCTTGGATAATATGTCGGTTGGCGTGGAATTGTTATTGGCTGAAGATATGCCTACCGCGCGCGCTTTGGCCTTAGAGCTAGACGGCTTAAACCAAACGCGCAAAGAAATTGAGCAAGGAATGAAATTAGAAGCGCTAGAAATTTGCCGAAAATTGACCGCACTTACCCCACCGTTACCCACAGGCATCGTGCTTTATCAAGCGGATTGGCACCAAGGCGTGTTGGGGATTTTAGCGTCAAGATTGAAAGATCAATTTCATCGCCCCATGATTGCCTTTACACAGGATCAAGCAGGCGTGCTTAAAGGCTCGGCACGCTCCATTGAGGGGCTGCACATTCGTGATGCGTTGGAACGGTTGCATTCTCGCCACCCTGACATCATTTTGAAATTTGGTGGACACGCAATGGCAGCGGGATTGAGCATTCAAGAAGAAAAATTTAGTGATTTTCAACGCTTATTTAACGAGGTGGTGGAAGAGTGCTTAGACGAAAAAGATCTGCAAGGCGTAGTCTGGACGGACGGCGAACTGGCAAGCCAATTTATGAATTTGGATACTGCTGAGCTTCTCAAACAAGCAGGCCCTTGGGGACAAGCCTTCCCCGAGCCCGTGTTTGACGGTGAGTTTAAGCTCTTACAACAGCGTTTAGTGGGGGAGCGTCATCTTAAAATGATGGTTGAGCCGCAAAATGGCGGGCCATTACTCGATGCCATCGCATTTAACGTGGATACGCGTTATTATCCTGATCTTTCGTTAAAAAGGGTGAAATTAGCTTATAAATTGGACGTCAATGAATATCGTGGACAACGCAATATTCAATTGTTGGTGGATTATATTGAACCTTTGGCAGAGTAGTGCAATCTGATGTGGCGATTAATTTTCTTTATCACAGGGCTTAGTTTTCTGCTCGCGCAAAGCGCAAGAGCGGAAAGCGAAACGCCACCCACCTTACAAATTAATCAATTTGAAGATGGACGGGATTATTTTTCCTATGAAGAACCGCTAGCCATTCCCACACGCGCAGATCATAAAATTCTGTTGCAATTTTTCTTTGACTACGATTGCCGAGTTTGTTCCGTGGCGCAGGATATTCTTAATTTATATAGCCAAATTAACCGTGATAACGTTGTGCTTATTGAAACGCCCGTGGCAACGGCAAAAGCGAATTTAACGGCAAATATTTTCTATGCCCTACAAGCAATGAATGCGGAAAATGTGTCGGATTTACTGTTGTTTGAAAGCTCAGAAAAACAGCGTTACACCGAATTATCTCGTTTTTCTAACTTGCTAAAATGGCTACAAGCGCAACAGTTGGATATTGAGCAATTTCGCAAGCTGTATCATTCAGCAGGCGTGCGTTTGCAGGTGCGTGATGCCATTCAACTGACCGAAGATTATGGCGTGTTTACCTATCCTTATTTAATTGTAGAAGGAAAATATGTGCTGACTGCAAGCACGCTTTATAACGATGATTACAGCTTTGCGGTGCTAGATTTTTTAATCAACAAACTATTACAAGAGAAAAAACAATGAAAATCGGAATTGTAGGTGCGATGGCACAAGAAGTGGCTTATTTATCTGAGCTAATGGAAAATAAAACCACTGCGCAAATTGGCGGTGCGACCATTTACCAAGGCACTATTAACGGCAAAGACATTGCTTTATTGCAATCGGGCATTGGCAAAGTAGCCGCCGCAATGGGAACAACGGCGTTATTACAACTAGCACAGCCTGATGTGATTATTAACACCGGCTCGGCAGGTGGTGTGGCGCAAGGGCTAAAAGTGGGCGATGTGGTGATTTCAACCCAAACCGCGCATCACGATGCAGATGTTACCGCATTCGGCTATGAAAAAGGTCAGCTACCAAATTGCCCAGTGCGCTTTAATTCTGACGAAAATCTCACCGCACTTGCACAAAAAGTGGCGACTGCCCAAGGGCAAAAAGTGCATAAAGGCTTAATCTGCTCGGGCGACAGCTTTATCCACGGCGGTGAGCCCTTAGCACAAATTAAACAAGATTTTGCTGATGTGTTGGCAGTCGAAATGGAGGCCGCCGCCATTGCTCAAGTGTGCCACGCTTTCAACGTACCGTTTGTTGTGGTACGCGCAATCTCTGATAGTGGAGATGGTGAGGCCAGTATGTCCTTTGAGGAATTTCTTCCCCTTGCCGCCAAACAATCCTCTGCAATGGTCTTGGCGATGATTGATGGGTTGTCATAATTTAAGCAGTAACCGAAAGAAGCCATAGCAAGAAGCCTTAGTATTTTTATATGCTAAGGCTTTTTTAGTTTTGTGCTTTCAAAAATGGCAATAGCAATAATGCGATAAGAAAGGCACAGCAAGAAATCACCACAAAAAAACCATTCCAATGGAAATATTGCATTACTACCGCGAGCGGATAGCCTGATAGTGCCGCACCTAAATAAGCAAATAGACCGATAAACCCTGTGGCTGCACCAGGGGATTTTTTATGTGAACATTCAGCCGCCGCCATTCCGATAAGCATCTGCGGGCCAAATACAAAAAATCCAATAGAAAAAAACACCGCACTTTGCAAAATAAAGATTTCTTGCACCATTAACCATAGCGCCAAAATGGAAAAGAAAATACCAATGGCAAATAATAATGCCATTGGGCCACGATTACTGGAAAATAATTTATCTGATCCCCAACCAGCAACTAACGAGCCTAAAATACCACCAATTTCAAATAAAGAAATTGCACTATTAGCAGATACCAAATCGTAATGATACTTTTCAGTTAAATAAATATTTCCCCAGTCATTAATTGCGGTTCTTACAATATAAACAAGGGTATAACTTAGCGCCAAAAGCCAAATATATTTATTTAGGAAAACATAGCGATATAATATTTGTTGCCAAGAAAGATCTTTTCCCTCTTGCTCTTGAATTAACTCTAATTTATCTCTACGCCATTGCCCTATACTTGGTAAACCAAGGGATTCTGGCGTACCTCGTAAACGTAGAGCAAGGAATAAGGCAATAAAAATAGTGATAATTCCTGCAATAATAAAGCCATAACGCCAACTGTAATGCAAGGTTACATAGCCGATAATTAACGGAATTAATGCACCACCCACGTTGTGAGCCGTATTCCAAACCGACCACCAAGCACCCCGCTCTGTGCGCGAATACCAAGTGGTGAGTAATTTAGAACAAGCAGGCCAGCCCCAACCTTGAAACCACGCATTGAGAATCCACAAACTCATAAAAACCAATAATGAGCTTGATAATCCAAAGAAAATATTAATTACGCCACTAAAAAATAAGCCAATCGCCATAAAATAGCGTGGATTACTACGATCAGAAAATATCCCTGATAAAAATTTAGAAATGCCGTAAGTAATATAAAAGGCAGTAGTCATCATTCCAATATCATTTTTATCAATACCTAAATCAGCAATTAATGCAGGGACAGCATAGTTAAAACTTTTTCGTGTAAAATAAAAGCCTGCATAGCCAATATACATCGCAAACATTAAATGAATGCGCCAATATTGATAACGTTGATTGATTTGCTGTTGTGTTTCTGTATTCATTAATTAATCCAAGGTAATTCCACAAAAATACTTGTGCCACTTTGTTGCTGTTTTGTCCATTTTAGAGAATGAATATCAAATTTCCCGCCTAACATTGCAACACGTTCTTTCATTCCTTTTATGCCTAAACCAGTATGATTGATTTTAGATAGATCAAAACCAATGCCATTATCCTGAATATGTAATGTGATTTTTTCATCAATATTCAAATAAATATTAACTTCTGTTGCACCAGAATATTTCTTTATATTATTTAATGCCTCTTGGCATAAGCGATATAAGGTGATTTCCAGTAAATGGGAAACTGCCCTATTTTTAGGGTTGTTACAATGTAAATAAATTTGTGTGTTTTGGCTGGAAAAATCTAATTCAATAAACAGATTTTGTAGGGCTTCTTGCAAATTAAGATCGTCTAAAATACGCGGACGGATTTTATTAATTAAGCCTTTAATACTATCGTAAATATTTAGGGATAATTGCTCAATAATTTGTGAGAGTTTTTCATATTCTGGGGTTTTTCCAATCCGTTTTAAAATGCTCGCTTGCGTTCTAATTGCGGTGATGTTTTGTCCAATTTCATCGTGTAATTCTCTTGAAATTTCTTTTCTAATTTCTTCTTCACGATAAATTAATTGTTGGGTTAAATATTGGTTTTTTGCTAATTCTTGGCTTAAATGCTGATTTAAATCTCGTTGATGCTGAATGCCTAAACCAAGGAAAATTCCTGTAATGGTTTGTGCAGAGAGCGTAAGTAATAAATCTGTTAATTCTAAATTAGAAAAATGATGTGTTGTGCTAATCAGTGCTAAACTATTTAATAAGATCCCGAGTAACGCCCCTTGCCAGCCATAACGAAAAGCCAGCAAGATAATCGGAATGGATAAGAAAAACAGCGAAAAACGATTAAAAGATTCAGGCAAATCTGTCTGAATATAAATGTTTAAGATAAAGAGTAAAAGATAAATGATGATAGGCTTAGATCTTAAGCTAATTGGTTTTCTAATCAGGCTAGAAGTTAGCGGCAGCCATTTTATTTCAAACAGGAAATAATAAATTAAATAACAAATTGGAATAATTAGCACCGCACTTGAGAAACTAACTAAAAAGGTAAAATAAAAACTTTCAGCGCCAATAAAGTAGAGTGCATTAATTAGGCTGAGTAATGTAATTAATAGGCCTTGTAGCAATAAACAGCGTAATTGACTGCCAAAATAGTATTTTTTAAAGATAAGCAATAGTGGAATATTTAGTAATCCAAGAAAAATGATAGAAAATGTATTGTTTTCAGGAAATGCGATATAGAGTAATAGTAAAATGCTATACTCAGCAAGATAAATGGAAAACCAATATTTTATTTTTGTATGAATGAGAATGCCAATGAGTAGCGCAAAAGGAAAAAATAAAAAAGAAAGTAGCGGATCTTCTAATAAATAATTAGAAATAATCCATAAACAAAAATAGGCTGGCGCAACAAAAAACCAGCTATAAATAAAAAAGAAAATCGCGTTCATTTTATCCGTTACTATGGAATAAATTTGCCAATTCAACGTTATTCTTCACATTTAACTTGCTCATTGCATTGGCGCGGTGAACGTGAACGGTTTTAATGCTCAATGATAATTCTGCCGCAATTTCTTTCACCGTTAGCCCTTTAGAAAGTAATTCACAGACTTCCTGTTCACGTTTTGTGAGTTGAGAGAGGGTATTTTTAATCGGCGTATTAACGAGTTTTAAGGTGAGTTCTGGCATAAGATAAACACCACCAGCATAAACCGTTCTAACCGCTTGAATTAATTCATCAGGGCTACAACGTTTGCTTAGGTAGCCTTTGGCGCCCAATTCAAGGGCTTTTTTCACCATAAATTCAGAATCGTTTACGCTTAACATTATGCAATGAATGCTTTGCGGAATATCGGGTAATAATTCCAAACCGCCTTCATCGGGCATAGAAATATCCATAATGCAAACATCAGGTTTTAGGCGCGGTAAATTTTGACGAGTTTCTTTGGCCGAACCAAATTCGCCTACGATACACATATCTGGCTCTAAAGACAGCAGTTGGGAGAAGCCCGAACGCACCACAAGATGATCATCAACTAACACGATATTAATCATTTTTATCCTAGCCATAAGGCGTTAAGCAAAGTGGGAGAGCATTGTACTCCAATAAAAAAATTATGCAGTGAAAATCTCACTGCATAATTGTAAAGAACATTAAAAAATTAAGTGCGGTGCAAAATTATTGCGTTTTTGCAATTATTGTGCTTTTTTTAGGCGGCGAATTTTCTTCTCTTCCGCAATCGCCACGAAAGCAAGCAACACCATACACACAATCGCAGAAGTATTTAATGCAGCAAATGTCCCCGCCCAACCTGTTAAGCCGAAAATTGGTGTACCATCTGCAATCATTCCTAAGCCTAATTTTGCAAAGCTATCACCGATTAAGTAAGCGAATGTGCCTTTCACACCGTCAGCAACGGCAATGGCTTTTTTCGGTACGAAACCAACTGCCGCAACACCGATTAATAATTGTGGCCCGAATACCAAGAAACCTAGCACGAATAATGAAATTAAATACATATATTCGTTGGTCGCAAATTGATAAAACTCAAGGGTGAATACGATTAAAACCAACGCAACGCAAGCGGTTAAACCACGTCTTCCGTTGGCTAAATCGGATAAGAATCCCCATAAGAATGTGCCAACTAATGCGCCCACTTCAAATAGGGCAAAGCCAGAAATTGCGGCATCTTTTGAGAAGCCAAGTTCTTGGTAAGCATAAACTGGCGACCACTGATCGATCCCAATTCGTACGATATAAAGGAAAATATTGGCAAAGCAAAGTAACCAAATCACTTTATTTTTCAAAATATAACGCACGAAAATTTGCCATTTTGTAAGCTGATTTTCTTCTGCATCACGATCTTCTTCGCTGATTTCTTCACCAAATAATTCTTCCGCTGTGCCAAGCCCATAAGCTTCTGGGGAATCTGAACCATAGCGTAAGCCCACAAAGCCCACAATTAACGCAATGATAGAAGGGAAGATGAACATTCCGATAACGTGTCCGTCAAATAGCACGTTAGCACCGAATAACGCTACGCCCGCTGCCGCTGCACCGCCCACGTTGTGGGATAAATTCCAGAAGCCAAGGAATGAACCGCGTTTTTTGCGTGGTGTCCATTTGGTGATGGTGGAATAGCTTGATGAACCGCCTGTACTTTGGAAGAAACCACTTAACGAATAGAATGCGATCATCAAGAATAGTGCCACGCTGCCACCGCCCATACTTGCACTAAAACCAAGCATACAAAGGGCAGAAAGGATCAGCATAAACGGCACGAATTGTTTGGTATTTTTCCCATCGGCATAGTAGGAAACAAGGGTTTTCCCAATTCCGTAAGCCACAGAAAAGCCAAGCCCAATCATTCCCAGCTGGGTTTTGGTTAGCCCATAGGTTTCGATCATATCATTTTGCGCAACGTTAAAATTCTTACGAATTAAATACATCGCCATATAACCGATAAACACCACTAAATAAGATTGCATAAAGGGCTTAAACCACATTTTGCGTCTTTCTTCCACAGGAAGATTTAGCACAGGTTTACGTACCTGTTGTAAAAATTTGAACATAATTTCCTCAATAAAAAAATGAAAGTGCGGTCAAATTTTACGGCGATTTTGTTTTGCTGACTTGAGAGGAGTCTTTAGATGATGTAGGAAAATTTCTTAGTTTTGTGGCGTTTTGCTATTTTTTGTGAGCGAGATCACATTTTCTAAAAATAACGAAAAATCTGACCGCACTTTACATTGAGAGGGAAGCAGAAAATAGGCTGTTCGCACAGCCTACAATGTTTTAGGGATTTAGGCTTTCTTTAAAAACTCTGATTTTAATGAAAAATTTTGCCCATCAATTTTGCAATCCACATCGTGATCGCCATCAACTAAGCGAATGTTTTTTGCTTTTGTGCCTTTTTTCAACACAATAGATGAACCTTTCACTTTTAAATCTTTAATCAAAATCACACTATCGCCGTCTTGTAGTGGATTGCCGTTACTGTCTTTTACCACTTTTTCTTCTGTGTCATTTTCTTCCTCGCCAGACCACTCATAAGCACAGTCAGGGCAAACAAAATTTAAACCATCGTGATACACATATTCGCCTTGGCATTTTGGGCAGATTGTTTGTTCCATTTTTTCCTCTTATATAAATTTCAATATAAACAATCAGTTATGTTTTTTTCTGATTGAATAACTGGGATGAGAGCGAAGTATAACAAACAAATCTCTTTCGCTGTAATGATTTTTAAGATGTCAGAAAGGGGAATTTTCGCTAAACTAAGGGCTTTTTAGTGAGGAACAAAATGAAAAAAACAGTTTTATTACTTGGGCTTAGCGCATTATTAAGCAGCGCTCATAGTCAGGCACACAATCTGCAACTGAATGCAACGCTCCCTGCGGTAAGCGTAGCGGATAAAGGCGAGCTTGTGGTGAAAAATCAAGAGGTGAGTGCAAAACCTTGGCAATCTGCCCAGCTTAAAGGTAAGGTTCGAGTGTTGCAGCATATTGCAGGGCGAAGCGCAGTAAAAGAAAAAAATTTAGCTTTAATGGACGCAATTAAAGCGCAACATTTTAATGGCACGCAATATCAAACCACAAATATTATCAACGCAGATGATGCAATTTTTGGTACGGGCGCTTTTGTGCGGAGCAGCGCCGAAAAAGCGAAAAAAGAAAATGCCCATAGCCAAATTGTGCTGGATAATCAAAGTGCGGTGAAAAATGCGTGGAAATTAAAAGAGAAAGAAAGTTTGATCGTGGTGTTGGATAAAAATGGCAAAGTGAAGTTTGTTCACGAGGGGAAACTTTCTTCTGCACAGATTGATGAAGTATTGAGTTTAGTCAACAGTCTGTTGAAAAATCAGTAATCATTTTGAAAAAATAGCCGATTAATCGGCTATTTTCATAGAGTTAATGCGGTTTTCGGCAAGTATTTATTTTCTGTAAAAGTTGCTGAACTTCAGGATCATTAAAAATTTCTGTAACATTCTGGCTTAAGCGTCTTCGCCAGTTAGGATATTGGGTGCTTGTTCCCGGAATATTTACGGGATCAGACATATTTATCCAATCTTCAGGTTGAAGCCCTAGCAAAGCACTTTCCACCTGCCCCACATAGGTTTGTAGTTGATGATTAAATTTTTTACTAATTGGGGAGGATAAATCTTTTGGCTGATCAGGATCAACTCCCGCCTCTGTTAGACGAGCTAAAATTTTGGCTTTAGCTTCCTGACGTTGTTGTTGCAATATCGCCAAAATTTTTTCATTTGGATAAATGCCATAACGCTGTCCAAGTTCAAAATCATAGCCTCGCCAATAACCATCAATAGTTGGCAGATCGTGCGTACTTAAGGTTGTCATTGCCTGATAAGGATAATCGGCTAAATCTCGACTTTTTCCTTGTTCGTCAAACTCAAAATAAAACACTTTATAAGATAAAATCCCCGCGTTTTTGAGTTTACTCACGATGGCTTTCGGAACTGTACCCAGATCTTCCCCGATAATAAGTGCTTTGTGTCGATGGCTTTCTAAGGCAAGAATGGCGATCAGATCATCAACAGGATAACGAATATATGCTCCATCTTGTGCTTGTCCATTCTTAGGAATCCACCACAGTCGTAGCAGTGACATAATATGATCGATACGCAGTGCACCACAATGATTCAAATTTGATTGTACGAGATCAATAAAGGGTTGATAGGCTCGCTGCTGCAAAATATGTGGATTGAGCGGCGATAAGCCCCAGTTTTGCCCTTGTGGCGCTAAAATATCAGGAGGTGCGCCAATGCTGGCTTTTAAGCAATAAAGTTGCTTATCACACCAAGTTTCTGCGCCTTGATCGGAAACGCCAACAGCGAGATCGCGATAAAGCCCGATAGGCATTTTTAAGGTTTTGCAGAGTTCATCGCATTCTTTGAGCTGAGTTTCCGCAATAAATTGTAACCACGCATAAAAACGAATGTCTGCTTGGTGGGTTTGCTGGAAGTGTGCGACCGTTTCGCTATGATAATCCTGATATTGCGTAGCCCAATAATTCCAACCCCATTGTTCAGGGAATTGCTCACTGAGATGTTGATGAAGTGCATCAAAAGTGGCTTGAATAATGAGGCTTTCCCCTTTTTGTTGGAGGAATTGCTCAAAATCAGCTTGGCGATCAGAATTTGCCTGTTGTTGGAAAAAAGAGAAAGCAAGTCGTAGCCCTTCGAGTTTTAATGCCATGACTTCTCTGTACTGAATATGGCTTGCTGTGCGTAATTTTTCTAAAGTTTGTTGAATTTGTGGCTGCTGAAACCATTGCTGTGCTGGCTGGCTTTGCTGAAATTCAGGCAATGTATTGAGATCAATATAAAGAATATTGAGCCATCTTCTTGATGATGGGCTATAAGGGCTAGCACTTTCAGGGTTAGCAGGAAAAAGAGCGTGAATGGGGTTTAGCCCAACAAAATCCGCGCCAGTTGCGGCAATTTCACGCAAAAATTGTTTAAGATCGCCAAAATCACCAACGCCCCAATTATGCTCAGATTTCAAGCTATATAATTGAATAAATGATCCCCATAGCTTTTTACTTTGTTCCATTTCTGGTGGTTGATAACAACGTTTTGGGGCAATAATAATACGGCAAGAATAGGTTTTTGTTCCTATTGCTAAGGTTAAATCGTGATAGCCCAACGGCAAATTTTGAGGAAAATAAATGGTATTGCGTTTTACTTTCCCAGTGATTTCCCCTTGTTGATTTTCAAGTTGAAGACACCAATTTCCTTGCAAATTTTTCTTTAAATCGGTGCGATGGAGTTTTAAAAAGTGCGGTGCTTTTTCGTAAAGAATTTTTACGGGTGGTAAAATTGCCGAATAAGAATGGGTATTACCTGAAAATGCGTTGAATAATTGATGTTGCGTTTGGAGGCTAGCTGTTTTTTTTATCCCTTGTTCGTCGTAGAAATAAGGCATTATGCCAGCTTGTTGAAACCGCTTTGTTAATCTTTTCATGATACTGCTTCCTGTTTTATCGTGCTGCCACGCATAAAAATGCGTGGCCAATCCATTACTTTTTTAACCAAATGCGTGATTGATAGTCACGGATAGAACGATCTGAGCTGAATTTTCCAAGTCGTGCTGTGTTTAAAATGGCACTGCGTAGCCATGCGTCACGATCTAAATAAGCCTGACCAATACGCTCTTGAGCTTGTCGATAGCTCTCAAAATCAGCAAAAACAAGGAAAGGATCGTGCTCGAGTAGACTGTCTAACATCAGATTAAAGGTTGTTTTATCCCCCTTGCTGGCTTTGCCTTTGGCTAAAAAATCCACCGCATTTTTTAAGACAGGATCATTGCGATAGTAAGTTTTCGGCGAATAGCCTTCTGCTAATAGTGTTTGAATACTTTCAACAGTATGTCCAAAGAGGAAAATGTGTTCTTGTCCTACCATTTCAGCAATTTCAACATTTGCCCCATCAAGAGTCCCTAAGGTTAATGCGCCATTTAATGCGAGCTTCATATTTCCTGTCCCTGAGGCTTCTTTCCCTGCCATTGATATTTGTTCGGAAATATCCGCCGCTGGGATAATTTTTTCTGCTAGCGATACACGATAATCAGGTAAAAACGCCACTTGTAGCTTATCTTTCATCTGTTTATCGTTATTGATGATCTCTGCGACATTGTTAATGGCGTGAATAATATTTTTCGCCAAATAATAGCCCGGTGCCGCTTTGCCTGAAAAAACAAAGAGCCTTGGTGTGTAATCTTTATTCGGATTATCTTTTAACCATTGATAGGTGGCGATAATATTTAATAAATTCAAATGCTGGCGTTTGTATTCGTGGAAACGCTTAATTTGCACATCAAAAATCGCATCTGGATTGACTGATAAGCTAAGCGTTTGCTCAATTTCTCTGGCAAGAGCCGCTTTGTTTTGCTGTTTTATATGCCAATAAGCCTCGCGGAAGTTGACATCATCAACCACATTTTCCACTTGGTGAAGTAACTCAAGATCTTTTTTCCAATCGCCTTTGACGGTTTGATCGAGCAACTGGCTTAATGCAGGGTTGGCTTGTTGGATCCAACGTCTTGGGGTAATACCATTGGTAACATTGCAGAATTTTGTTGGGAAAAGTTGGTGATATTCTGGGAAAAGCTGACTAACCAACAAATCAGAATGAATTTGAGCAACACCATTCACCGCAAAACAACTCACTACGCAAAGATTTGCCATTCTCACTCGGTAATCAAACAAAATCGCCAGTTTTTCCCATACTTTGGCATCATCGCCAAATTGTGCTTTCACTTGTTGATGGAAAAGGTGATTAATTTTTTCCACAATTTTAAAGTGACGTGGCAATAATTGTTTGAATAGGCGTTGATCCCATTGTTCTAGTGCTTCTGGCAACAAGGTGTGATTGGTGTAAGCGAAACTTTGTTGGCAAATAGACCACGCTTGTTGCCAAGTGAGTTGATACTCATCAAGTAAAATCCGCATTAATTCAGGGATAGCGAGGGTTGGGTGTGTGTCATTAAGCTGAATGACTTGACGTTTCGGAAATTCTTCTAGCGAGAAGCCTTGTGCTAAATGGCGAGAAAGAATATCAGCCACAGAACAAGCACAATGGAAATATTGCTGCATTAAACGTAACTGTTGTCCTGCACGATGATTATCGTTCGGGTATAGCACCTGTGTAAGTGCGGTGCTTTTTATTAAGGTTTTTTCCGCTGCGACAAATTTGCCCTCATTAAACTGGTTTAAATCAAAAGATTGAGGACTATCAGCTTGCCAAAGTCGTAAAGGTTGGATAACCTCATTTTGATACCCAACAATAGGCAGATCAAAGGCCTTGCCTTCAATGGTTAATTTAGGTTTCCATTCATATCTATCTTCCCCAAGGGAAATAATTTTGCCGCCAAAATGTACTTGTTTGGTTTTGCTTGGGTTGTAGCGATGCCAAGGATATTGATTTCTTCCCCATTCATCGCCACTTTCTATTTGTTTTCCATCTTGGAAAGCCTGTTTAAACAAGCCATATTGATAATGTAGCCCATAGCCCGTTGCGGCTTGGCCCAGTGTCGCCATTGAATCTAAAAAGCAGGCGGCTAAGCGTCCAAGTCCGCCATTGCCTAAAGCAGGATCACGTTCTTGCTCGAGGACATCAACCAGTTCAACTTGATATTGGGCTAAATAGGCTTTGATGTCCTCATAATAGCCCAAATTCATCAGGTTATTTCCCGTGAGGCGACCAATAAGAAATTCCATAGAAAGATAATTGATATGGCGCGTTTCCTCAATTTTTCCTTGTGGTTTTTGCGAGGACATCTCGAGAACGGAACGGGCGATAACCTGATACCATTGCTCAGGGGTAAATTGTTTCGGTGAGTTAAGTTCAAAAAAGCGGCAGTATTTTTGTACATTATTATCAAATAACGCCATTTCATTTGTATGAGAGATAGACATAAAAACTCCTTTTGAGGCATAAATTAAACATTCTTCTTGTTTTATTATGCTCGGCAGGAGAAAAAATAAATCCTCCTTGTTATAATCTTGTCAGTATGACGAGTAGGAAGTAATTTCTTATTTGGGGGAGGAGAACTCCAAAAGACATCTTTCATCAACAAAAGGGTTATTAACAATGTTAATTCCATCAAAACTTATTTGTTCTTACCGCCTACAAAATAGCGTAACCAGAACCGCTTTATTATCCTTGCTAGAACAGGCTTCAGATTATCCTTTAGTACTGATTACCGCTCCCGCAGGTTATGGCAAAACTACGTTGATTTCTCAATGGGCAAAGGATAAACCACATCTAGGTTGGTATTCTTTAGATGAAAGCGATAATCAAACGGAGCGGTTTGCAGGCTACTTTTGTGCGGCATTAGAGAGGGCTACCAACAACCACATTCACAATGAAGACAATCCGCCCTATTCCAATTTGTTTTCACTGTTTAATCAGTTGTTGGTCAATCTTGCTTCCTACGAACAGCCATTTTATCTGGTGATTGATGATTATCATTTAATTGAAAACGAAGAAATTCACGATGCATTAAAATATTGGATCAAACACCAACCGCCTGCAATGACGCTCATTTTGATTTCACGTTCTCAGCCGCCATTGAGCTTAGCCAGTTTAAGAGTGCAAGAACAATTATTAGAAATTAATGCCCATCAACTGCCTTTTTCTCATCAAGAAAGTATTGCATTTTTCCAATCTCGTTTAGAAGAACCCTTAACGGAACAAGAAATTACCGCACTTTGTGATGAGGTGGAGGGCTGGCCGACGGCGTTACAACTCATCAGCCTTTCTGCCAAGCAGCAGAGAAGTACTCTACAAGATATTGCCAAACGCCTTTCCCATCATAGTTTTCACATCAATGATTACTTAAATGACGAAGTGCTTGCCCCTGTGGATAAAGCAACCAGACAATTTATTTTGCGTTGCTCTATTCTACGTTCAATGAACGAAACTCTCGTGGCTGAAGTAACGGGCGAAACAGAGAGCCGATTTATTTTAGAACGGCTAGAAAAACAAGGGCTATTTTTACAACGAATGGAAAGCGATGATAATTGGTGGCGTTTTCACCCGCTTTTTGCCTCTTTCTTAGCTCATTGTAGCCAGCGTGAGTTGGCAAATGAAATGCCCGCATTGCACCAACAAGCGGCACAAGGTTGGCTCGCTCAAGGCTATGTTACCGAAGCCCTCTACCACGCCAGCTTGTTAGAAAACAAACAATTATTGTTGCAAATTTTATCACAAAACGGCTGGCAATTATTCCACCAAGGGGAACTCAAATTATTAGAGCAAAGCCTAGAACATCTTGATGATACAGGGCTTGTCGCCTACCCTAATCTAGTATTATTAAAAGCGTGGCTTGCCCAAAGCCAACATCGGCATAGTGAAGTGGCTGGCATTTTTGCCCATTTTGAACAACAAAACATCGCACTCAGCCCTGAAAATCAAGCGGAATTTGACGTGTTGCTCGCCCAAGTCGCCATAAATTCAGGCGATGAAAACACCGCACTTTCACTTGCCTCCAACGCATTAAATCGCCTTGCTGACAACGCCCACTATGCTAAAATTGTTGCCACCTCCATTATTGGCGAGGCTTGGCACGTTAAGGGCAATTTCGCTGATGCGATTACAATGCTACAAAAAGCGGAAAAAATGGCTCGTCAGTATCACACCTCACATAATGTATTGTGGACATTGCTACAACAGTCGGAAATTTTGATTGCACAAGGTTTCCTGCAAGCGGGCTATGATATGTTAAATAAAGCTTCGCGATTTGTGAAAGAAAACCACTTACAGCAAATTCCAATGTATGAATTTTTGCTCCGATTGAAAGGGCAAATCTTATGGGATTGGTATGACCTAGACAAAGCTGAAGCGATGGCAACAGCGGGAATTTCAGTGTTAGATAGCGAAAAGGCAAGGCTGCAATGCCTTGCGATTTTATGCAAAATTTCTCTTGTTCGAGGTGATATAGATAACGCCACTCGACAGCTAGAAAAAATCACTCAACTACAAAACGCTCATCACTATCATAGCGATTGGAATGCCAATGCTGATCAGGTCAAAATTGTGTTATGGCAAATGACGAACGATAACCAAGCTGCTCAAAATTGGCTAATACAAAACCAACCACCGAGCACGGATACCAATCATTTCAGCCAAGTACAATGGCGTAATATTGCCCGAGCCAAAATGCTCATTGGTGATTATGAAGAGGCCAAAAAGATTTTAGATAAATTGATCCAAACGGCGGAAAATTTGCAATTTATCAGTGATTTAAACCGTGCGTTAATTTTACGTAATCGCCTACATTTTCTCACCCATAACAAAGAGGCGGCAATGGCTGATCTTAGCCTTGGGCTTAGCCTCACCAAGCAGACCAATTTTATCAGCGTCTTTGTTTTGGAAGGAGAAATAATGGCACAACAAATCCGTCAGTTACTTGCACAAAATACCCTCGATGAATTAGTTGCACATAAAGCACAATTTATTTTGCGTCATATTAATCAATACTATCGCCATAAGTTTGCCCATTTTGATGAGGAATTTGTTGAAAATTTACTAAAAAATCCGCAAGTGCCAGACTTATTAAAAATTAGCCCTCTCACCCAAAGGGAATGGCAAGTACTAGGGTTAATTTATTCGGGATATAGTAACGAACAAATTTCTGATGAATTACAAGTCGCGATTACCACAATTAAAACGCACATTCGTAATTTATATCAAAAATTAGGTGTGGCAAATCGTAATGAAGCGATCCAATACACGCGAGAGCTTTTGAAATTAATGGGCTATAGCTAGTGATTATTGCTTTTACAAGGCATTTAAAGTTGGCAAGTCTTACAAGCAAAGTGCGGTGGAGTTTTTTAAAGTTTTATTAGAAAAAAGACCGCACTTTTTATTCTTAAGGAAAATAATGTGCGGTCAGATTTTTTATAATTTTTTTATTTTAATTGGTTTAGCCTTTTACTCCACCTGCGGTTAAGCCACCTACAAGCCAACGTTGTGCCAATAAAAAGACAGCAGTGATAGGAATGGCGGAAAGCACAGCTGCGGCGGCAAAATCGCCCCATAAATAGTTTTGAGGATAAAGATATTGTTGCATACCTACCGCAAGGGTATAGCTTTCCACATCACGCAAGAGCAGTGAGGCGATTGGCACTTCTGTAATAGCTGCGATGAAAGATAAAATAAACACCACCGCCAAAATAGGGACAGAAAGCGGAAGCAAAATCAAGCGGAATGCCTGCCACGGCGTTGCACCATCTAATTCAGCAGCTTCTTCTAGTGAGCCATCGATGGTTTCAAAATATCCCTTGATCGTCCAAACGTGCAATGCAATGCCACCGAGATAGGCAAAAATCACGCCAGCGTGTGTGTTTAAACCGAGAAACGGAATGTATTGCCCGAGGCGGTCAAATAATGCATACAAGGCAACAAGAGAAAGTACGGCTGGGAACATTTGAAAAATAAGCATTCCTTGCAATAACGTTTTTTTGCCTTTGAATTTCATTCTGGCGAAGGCATAAGCACAAGTGGTTGAGAGGGCAACAATTCCCACTGAAGTCAGCGTTGCGACTTTCACCGAGTTCCAAAGCCAAAGTAATACGGGAAACGGCGGTGGGGTGATAGTGCCATCGGAATGCACCACATCAAACCCGAGGGCGAGTTTCCAGTGTTCCCAAGAGATTTCGTGCGGAATAATATCTCCAAGTGCCAAATTTCCTGGACGTAAAGAAATGCCAACCACCATCAATAATGGAAACATTATTAACGCAATAAACGCAATTAAGAAGAAATGGGTTGCCCATAGGCGATATCGTAAGGATTTTGCTTGAACAATAGCCATAATGCCTCCTAGTCAAATTTCATTTTTGTGGCTTTGATATTTAATAAAGCAAGCCCTGCGACTAATAAGAAAATGAGGGTTGCAATGGCAGCAGCGAGCCCGAAATCTTGGCTACCGCCGCCTTCAAATGCAATTCGGTAAGTGTAGCTCACTAAAAGATCCGTATGCCCTGCTGGTGTTGTTGTGCCGATCATATCTGGTCGTCCATTGGTTAATAATTGAATTAACACGAAATTATTAAAGTTAAAGGCGAACGAGGCGATCATTAATGGGGTAAGCGGTTTTAACAATAGCGGCACGGTAATTTTATTAAAATTTTGCCAAGTTGAAGCGCCGTCCATTGCCGAAGCTTCATATAAATCGTTTGGAATCGCTTTTAATAATCCCATACATAAAATCATCATATAAGGGTAACCTAGCCAAGTATTTACGATTAAAATCATTACCTTAGCTAAGAACGGATCATTAAACCATTCAGGGCGAATGCCGAAAAGCTGGTTCAAGATCATATTGATTTCACCGAAACTTTGATTAAATAACCCTTTGAAAATTAAGATAGAAATAAATGCTGGAACAGCGTAGGGTAAAATGAGGAAAAGACGATAAAGTGCTTTGCCTTTTAAGGCTTCCCATTGTACAAGACTAGCAAAAATCATTCCTAAAATTACGGTGAAAATAACTGTTAGCACTGAAAACACAATCGTCCAAATAAAGATTTGGATAAAAGGTTTTTGAATTCCTTCATCGGTGAAAATTTTAATGAAATTTGCGAATCCGATAGAAACAGTGAAGCCCGGTTCTAACGTTTCCTTAAGCCAGTTGCCTTGAGAGTCAATTTGTTGAAAAAAGCCCGTATCAAAATTGGCTAAATAGATTTTTCCGTTTTCGTTATTAATAAGCTGATGTGTGGTTTCATCATAACGATAGCGTGAGCTTTGAGCCGAAAATTGACGTAATGAGCTCATTGTTAATGCTGAACCATTCGGCAAGATTAAAGTCATCGCTTGTAAGGCTTGGCGATTTTGCGTGATGGTTTTCAGCGGAGCCGCATTAATGTCAGGCAAATCTTGCTGGGCTAAATGAACTTGTGAGGGTACTAAAGATACAGGGTCGGAAAGAAAATATTCGCCATTATGAGATAAGCCAATTTGATATTTTCCTTCAGTTTGTGGGTAGAGCTTGAAATCATATTTTTCGCCAGATAAATATTTCTGAGCGGTTAAAACGTTTAACGCACGCTCAAATGAAAGTTGGTTTGTGCTGCTGTAATTGGTAAATGCAATGGCGATAGTAGCTACCAATGGAAACAAAATAAAGATGATCATTCCCGTGATACCAGGATAGACATAACGCCACGCATAGGCTTTAGGGCTGCTAAAAATATACACGCCAGAGGTAAGGATTACGAGGGTTAAAATCGCAAAAAGATACTCACCTTGGGAATACATCAACATTACCGCATAAAAATCTAGTAGTAAAATAGCAATAATTAAAAGGTATCTGACAAAATGTCGCTGAGTTAGGTTGGAGCTTAAAAATGATGATCGCATACTACACCTCAAAAAAACTGTGAAAAAAAGCACCGCACTTTTATTAACGCTTAGATTTAGCGCTTAGGTAAAAGGGGAGTAATTCTCCCCTAAGAAAATTATTGTTGTTTTAAAATTCTTTCCTGAGCTTCATCAAGAGCTTGTTTCACCGTTTGACGACCATTCACCGCATTAGTAATCGCACTGCGTTCAGCGTACCAAAAGGCGGACATTTGCGGAATATTTGGCATAATTTCTCCGTTTTCCGCATTCGTCATCGTGGCAGCAATGCGAGGATCAACAGCGAGCTTGGCTTGGTAAGATTTTAATGCCACCGCACCCAATGGTTTATCTTTATTCACAGTGGCTAACCCTTCGTCCGTTAAAAGATAATTTTCTAAAAACTCAACAGCGAGATCCTGATTTGGGCTTGCGGCATTGATCGCGGCACTTAATACCCCCACAAATGGTTTAGAGGGGTTACCATTGAGGGTAGGCAATACTGCCACGCCATAATTGATCCCACTTTTTTCAATGTTGCCCCACGACCAAGGTCCATTGATGGTTAAGGCAGTTTCTCCTTTGTTGAAGCTGGCTTCCGCAACGGAATAATCCATATCCGGATTGATCACCTTGTCTTTCACCAAATTTACGACAAATTGTAATCCTTGTTGCGAACCTGCGTTATTCACGCCGATGTCTTGTGGGTTGTAGCGTCCATTGTCAAATTTGAATGCATAGCCTCCATTAGCCGCCACCACAGGCCAAGTGAAATAAGGTTCAGCAAGATTCCACATAATGGCATTTTTTCCTTGGGATTTTAAGTTTTTATCCACTTCAATAACTTCTTCCCAAGTTTTAGGTGGGGATTTGATAAGATCTTTGTTATAGATTAACGAAAGGGATTCAATCGCCACAGGGTAAGAGATCACTTTGCCGTTATAGGTTTGTGCGTCCCACACGAAATCGGCAAATTTTTCTTTAAAGTCAGGGCTAGGGTGCAATTCGGCTAACAATCCTGCTTGTGCATAGCCACCAAAGCGATCGTGTGCCCAGAAAATGATGTCGGGTCCATCGCCTGTTGCGGCAACTTGTGGGAATTTTTCTTCTAGTTTATCAGGGTGTTCTACTAACACGGGAATGCCTGTATCCGCTTCAAATTTTTTCCCAACTTCAGCCAAGCCGTTATAGCCTTTGTCGCCGTTGATCCAAATCACCAGTTTTCCTTCTGTCATTTTTGCCATTACCGCCCCTGAGAAAACAAGGCTGGCAATGGTGCTTAGGGTGAAAGTCAATAAGGTTTTTTTCATCACTTTTTTCATAATACTACGCTCCTGATTGTGAGTGGGTAATAAGGATTTCTGCTTCATTATGCGTAAATTTTACAATTTGTTATCCTCCCCCCATCTCCTCCTTTTAAAAAATCAGTCTGTTCTGACAAGTTTTTTCTATTTCTGTGAGCAAGCTCACAAAAATGAAAGAAGAAAATGTGATTGCTATCACAAAAGCTCGCCAAATTGTCCTTTTCAACACACAACATCATTTTCAGCCGATTTTTCCATCTAATCCTTAAAAAAATCCGTCAAGGAGGATTTTTTTTATAAATGAATAGGGGAAGATACGGCACATTGAATTATCCTAAGCTTTCGGATAAAAATGCAAAACGAGGTTAAATATGGCAAAGGTATCCTTACGCAATGTGGGTAAATCCTACGGCAATGTACAGATTTCAACGGACATTAATTTAGAAATTGATGAAGGCGAATTTGTCGTTTTTGTTGGACCTTCTGGCTGTGGAAAATCCACCTTACTTAGAATGATCGCAGGGCTTGAAGACATCAGCACAGGGGATTTATACATCGGCGAAAAAAGAATGAATGATGTGCCGCCGGCTAAAAGAGGTATCGGAATGGTATTTCAGTCTTACGCGCTCTATCCTCATTTGAATGTGGCAGAAAATATGTCTTTCGGGTTAAAACTCGCTGGCGTGAACAAAGCAGAACGTGAATCGCGGGTAAATCAGGTGGCAGAAGTATTGCAGCTTGCTCATTTGCTCGATCGCAAGCCGAAAGCCTTATCAGGCGGTCAACGACAACGCGTAGCAATTGGTCGAACCTTAGTTTCTCAGCCTGAAGTCTTTTTATTGGATGAACCCCTCTCTAATCTGGACGCAGCATTGCGGGTGCAGATGCGGGTAGAGATTTCCAAATTACACAAAAAACTCAATCGTACAATGATTTACGTTACTCACGATCAAGTGGAAGCGATGACGCTTGCGGATAAAATCGTGGTACTAAAAGCAGGCGGAATAGCACAAGTGGGTAAACCGCTTGAACTTTATCATTATCCGGCCAACCGCTTTGTTGCTGGTTTTATTGGCTCACCGAAAATGAATTTTTTGCCTGTTAAAGTAACTGGCGTTGAAAATGAGCGGGTCAGAGTCGAATTGCCTGATGCCAATCATCATAACTTTTGGATTCCTGTTCGCGGTGATGGTGTGAAAGTGGGAGATAACCTTTCCCTTGGTATTCGACCAGAGCATCTCGTTCCCTCCGAAAACGCCGAAGTGACTTTGCGAGGCAAAGTTCAAGTGGTCGAGTTATTGGGTAATGAAACGCAAATCCACCTAGAAATCCCTGAAATCAAACAACCTACATTAGTCTATCGCCAAAATGATGTGGTACTGGTGGATGAAGGTGCGGAGTTTGATATTGGGATCGTGCCAGAACGTTGTCATTTATTCAAAGAAAATGGCATAGCCTGCCCAAGGCTTTTTAAAGAAAAAGGTGTGTAGAAACGCTTTTATCACCGTTTAATCTCATAGTAAGACGAAGCAGCTAGCAGTATAAAGCGATACTGCAAACTGAAGCTATCCCACTTATTAAGAAATCAAACGGCGATATTTTCCTTTTCCTAACCTAAATTATTCTCAAGTGAGGTCGATTATGAAAAACGCAAAAACACGCATTGCAACCATTATTGCAGCAAATTTTATCGCACTGAGTGCGAATGCCGTTGATTTCCACGGCTATGCTCGTTCAGGTATTGGTTGGACATCAGGTGGCGGTGAGCAAACTGCTTTCACCGTAAACGGTGGTGGTTCAAAATATCGTTTAGGTAATGAAGCGGAAACCTATGCGGAATTTAAATTGGGGCAAGAGCTATTCAATGAGGGCAATAAATCCATTTATTTAGATTCCAATCTTGCCTATTCCATTAATCAGCAAGGCGATTGGGAAACCACCACGCCCGCCTTGCGTGAGATCAATGTACAATTTAAAAATTTCCTCGACAGCCTACCCGATGCCACTTTATGGGCGGGGAAACGTTTTTATCAACGCCACGATGTCCATCTTAATGACTTCTATTATTGGGATATTTCAGGCCCCGGTGCTGGGGTAGAGAATATTGATGTGGGCGTAGGGAAATTGTCTTTTGCCGTAACTCGCAATACCGAACGAGATAGTGCATATAGTTGGGAATATGTCGTAGATAAGGACGATAAGAATAAGAAGGAGTGGAAATACATTCGTCAGAAAGACGTGTATAACGATGTCTTTGATGTGCGTCTTGCCGATATTGCGGTGAATAAAAATGGCAAATTAGAAATCGGGCTAGATTACGGTAGTTCACATACTAAAAAGACGACTGATTATGCAAAAGGAGCGAGTAAAAACGGGTATATGCTCACCCTCGAACACACACAAGGCGAATTTTTTGGCGGTTTTAATAAATTTACCGTGCAATACGCCACAGACGCGATGACCTCTTGGAGTACAGGGCACTCACAAGGCGGATCAAATGCCAATAAAGGACATATGCTTCGCTTAATCAATCAAGGTGTTGTTGCTCCATCAGATAAAGTGGAATTAATGTATGCATTAATTTATGAAAAAACTGATTTAGACAATAACCAAGGAAAAACTTGGTATTCCGCAGGTATCCGTCCAATGTATAAATGGACAGATACAATGAGTACGCTGGTTGAAGTGGGTTATGATCGCATCAAAGATCAGCAAACAGGATTGAAAAATCAGCTAATGAAATACACCCTCGCCCAACAATGGCAAGCCGGTAGCAGTATTTGGGCAAGACCTGCAATCCGTGTGTTCGGCACTTATGCTCATTGGAACGATAAATTTAATACCAGCAAACGCACTGACGCAGGCTATAAAGCCAAAGATGGCGAATTTATCGCTGGCGTACAATTTGAAGCTTGGTGGTAATGTCAAATAGCTAAATTAATTTCATTCTTATACAACGAGTTGCTTACGAAGCTGTAATAATAGGCGACATCAGATTTTATGAAAATGAAAGCGGCTTAGCGCCCTGCATAGGCAAGCAAAAATTGCGAAAAAATCACCGCACTTTTGCTTGCCTAGTTCCAACAATATACAGGCTTTTCCAAACGAGGTAACAATGAAAAAGAGAATTTTTTTGACTGCACTTTTTGCTGCAACCCTTTTAACAACGCATCCCATTTTGGCAGAAGAATTTTCTTTGCCATCGAAAAGTTTAACACAATTACATTGGCAAGATGTTGCCTTACCGCAGCAAGTAAAGATAGAACTTAATGCCGTACAAAAACAAGCGGTTACGCTTCCTTTTGCTGGTGTCGAAAGCCCTATTGTTGCATACCGCTTACCTGCTAACCAAGGAACGATAGAAATCGAAATTGAAAGTGCGGTGCAAAATCAGCAAGTTTTTGTTCCGAATGTGGTGGTGTTGGATAGCCAATTCAATGTCGCCGCACATTATGATTCCAGCTATTTCAAATTACAAGAAGAACGCGGGCTAAAACCCAATCGCTTAGTCGCGACGTTAAATTTAACGCCAGTGAACCAAGGAACACTTTATTTATTAATTTACACCACAAAAGCGGATTTGGCGAAACAAACGCTTGTTCCTCACCCTTCAAAATTATTTGCTAAAGCCACAGGTAAACAACCGCCAGCGATTGCCGATATTCAAGTTGCTCACAGTTTAAATGGCAAACTCACGATCAATTTCCAATCTGCAAATGGAGCGAATTTTATCGGTTTAAATCAAATTTTAGGCGTGGAGAAAAAATCGCCGACGGCAAGCACTGTAATTGCAAATCAAACGACAACACAATCATCACAGAATATAACAAATGGAAATAATGCAAAAGTTGAAAAGGAAACAGAAGCTTATTTTAATCAAGCCGTTCTCAAAGCATTAAAACAAAAAGACATTAACCGAGCCTTAAACCTTGTTAATGAAGCTGAAAAATTGGGATTAACGACACCGAGAAAGTTATTTTTACAGAAAGTTTCTGCAAAATAATTCTTATCTGTCTTTTTCATTATTTACTGCACCAATAGGTGCAGTTTTTTATGTTGTTAATGAAATAAATCCTGATGCAAAGCTTGGATCTGAGTTTTCTCGCTTTCAAGAGAAAGCCCATTTAGTGCATAATCTAAATCTATTTTGGCTTGTTTTAGCGCGGCTTCGCGAATGGCTTGGTTATCTGATTGTGTCAGTAGCATCGCGAGCGCTTTTTGTACTTTGATGTGAATTTCTAACATTGCGCTCCCATCACGACAAATCGGCGTAAAAGGTTGTAAAACAAGTTCTTGTTCATTGAGATTTAACATTGCCAGACGATCATATTTCACCGTTTGCTTTTCTGCTTTGCTATCAAGTAGTAAGCGTAATAAAACGCTAATCACTTTAATTGCCGTGCCGGGATCGTTCACCGCTTGAGATAAAGCACGTTGCGCCACTTCGCTTAACACAATCAAACCAAATTTCGGATCTTGTGCATAAGAGCGGTTGTTTTCGATAATAAAATTTTCTTGCAGCTGAGCCATTTCTTCAATGGATTTATTGACATAAGCCAGTGGCATATTCGTATGAACCAATTTTCCCGGTTGAATGGCAATTTCAATTTCGCATTCATTTTTGTCAGCAAAATCTTGCAAATTTTGCATATTGATATGGCTTAAATAGCCTGTTTTATGGGCGTGGATCGCATAAGTAAAGCGGATTTTGTCAAGAGATTTCGCCCCCATATTGGGATATTGCCAGTAATTGATTAGAGCTTGTTGCGAAGCCGTTTCAATTTTTTCTAAAGTATTATTTAATAGCCCGAGTTGCGATAAGGCACTCACCCAAGTAATCAGAGTTGTGATTAAATAAATCAGCACGCAAATTGTGCCAACAAACAGCACAAAGCGTCCTGCTTCGTTGTAATAGCCCATTCCGAGCGTGATTTTGGCAATCACCGCATACACAAAGGCGGAAATAAAACTTGAAATGGCAAGGCGAGTGGTATTGTCGCCCATCACCAATTCTGTGGCTCTTGGCGTGGCGCCGTTAGAAGCAGACGAAAAGGCGGAAACCATAATAGAAAGGGAAAAGGTACTCACCGCCAGCATACTCGATGCCATAATGCTGAGAATATCATTGAGCAATTCTTCGCTAATATCAGGCATTATATCTATCGGCAGTGCTTGGTTTTCAATCAAGGCAGAGAAAAGCGCCAAAAACACGGCAAATAACGCCCCTAGAATTGGCGTGAGCCATAACCCATTACTTGGTTTTTTTAGCCATAAAATTAGGGGAAAGAGTTTTTCTTTGAAGTAGCTTAGCATTAATAACCTTACATATTTTGAGGGCTAATTGATATTAGCCCTATGCTGATTAGAAACTTTTACTAAAGTTAAAATAAATATTGTGCTTATCGTAGCTATAAAAAGGATTATTGCTATTTACTTTATTATATTCCCAAGTAATTTGCGGTGTAATACCAAAAAACTTGAGATTACGATGCCAAAGTGTCAGCTGCGGAGAATATTCGTGATCAATTTGCTTTTTTGCTAACATTCTTCCTGCAGCTAAATATCTTCTCTGTGCATAGCTAAATACTAGACGAGTGGACAATCCAAAATCCCATTCTTGCACCCAACCTATGCGAATACCTACGCGATTGAATGCCTCATCTTTATCGCGGGCATTGCTGCGATAATAATTTGTACCAACAAACCAAAATTGGGTACTTTTAGGGATATATAATAAACTTATATCAGCAAAATAACGGTTGCCATTTAGATGCTTACGAGTTTTATAGCGTATTTCAGAGTATTCTAAAGTATTAGCTAATTTCCACTGATTATTTAGCCAATAACTTGAACTGAGTCTGACACCGCTATTTTGTGAAAATTGTTTTAAACTCTTACTACCTGATGCGCCACCACCATACCAACGTTTACTTGTAAATGGCATTAAAAGGGTTTCAAAATAGGCACTATGATAGCCTATCCCAAGACCTGAACGAAATTCTAGTTCATTATATTTTTTATTATCCCAGTAATAGCGACCAATTAGATCTAAATCAAGCTGGGTAAAATAGCCATTTTTTATTTCCCATTGTTTAGATGCGCCTAAATTATAGGAAAATCCTTCCGCACTTTCAGAATCCCAAGCTTTCCAGTTTCCTATGTAGGTATCTGATTTAGGGGCATTATTAATATTGTTGTCTTTAACATAGCTAATACCGCCATAGAAACGCCAGCTTTGTCGTTTTTTCAGTGCAGTAATATAGTTATCTATCACTTGATAATTTGTTGAGGATAATGATTCAGAACGTAATTTTGTGAATTGATCGAGCGCAGCTTCATTATCATAGTTTAAATATAATACTTGCGCTAATTGAAATCTTACGGGGGTAATTTGTGGATAATTACTGATAATTTCACGATAAAAATCAATAGACTGATGATAATTTTCTTCTTTTGCAGCAAGAATTGCTTTACACCATAAAACCAGAGTAGGATCGGTATTAGTTTGTTGTTGATAAAGGGGAAAAAGTAACGCCACTGCCTCACTATTGTTTTGGGTAACAGCTGGAATTAAAGCGCGTATAATTAAATCAGGGTGTTTAGCTAATTCTTCCTTTGAAATAGATAATGTATTTTTGGTGTTTGCTGTATCAGGGCGATCAATTAATGGCTTAGAGGGATCAATTTTTACCTCTGGAGTATTTTGTTGTTCACTTTGATCTAATCGTTCGTTTGCAGGTAAAACTTGTTGATTTCCGTTTGCTGAAATTGTAAACATTAGTGCTAATGTGGCAAAAGGAAATGTTAGATGATGTTTCAACATAAAACCTCACTATGAAAAAAGCCATTCAAGCGAATGGCTTTTAGTAAGAAAATTGACAATATTATTCTGATTTGCTCGCTGCAAAAACAACGCCCCATTTTTCATTATGCGCAGTACCTGCTACTTCTTTAGCATTTTCACCATAGAATTTTGCATTTAATGGCGCTGAGAATTGGGAATCATTTTCGATATTGAGGGCTTGTTTATTGTCTTCATCTTGGATTGTTAAACTCACTTTACCATTGGTAATATTGTTACCAGTAATTTTACCGTCTGTGATATCAAAGAATTTTTTATCGCCATCATATAAATATCCAGACACATTTTTATTATCAAAATCAGCATCAATATGTGTACTTAATGCGCTATTTTGCATACCTTTCTTATCGTCTGAAGTAGATAAATTAATGAGTCTAGCTGTTTGCTCTCCTTCATATACCACGCGCCCCGTTGTAGGAATTTGATCTTCTGGTGTCGCTTTCCCTTGTACAAAAGTGTGTACAGTTTCATTATCTAATAAAGCACCTATTTTTACCGATTTAATATTCGTTTTGGTTCCACAGCAAACAACTTTGCTATCATCCTGCTGCCAAATGGTACTAATAATTACGTTTCCAGAGATTCCAGCAAGCTCAGGAATAATGGAATAAGATTTTCCATTTACTACAATAGTATCAATAGAATCTGAACTAATGGTTATTGCGTTACTTGGATTAGTTGCTTTCCCTACTTTGCCATTATAAGAAAAAGAATAGCCAGAGAATTTAGCTGGCGCAGGTTGTGATTCAGTATTGCTTGAGTTTGATGTATTTGGTTGCGAGCCTGTGCTTGTGGACGTTTCTGGTTGAGTTGTTGTGTTATTATTTGTTGATGTATCAGGCTGAGATGTTGATGAAGTCGTTGTATTAGATGAAGTATTGTTAGCCGCTGGCTCATCAGAAGAACCGCTACCACCACTGCTACAAGCTGTTAATGCAGATAACATTAATGTTGCTAATGTAATTTTTACTGTTTGGTTCATAATTGTCACCCTTTGGTTATTTAGTTAAATAAAAGTTAGAATAGCAAGTACCTTGCCTTGTTCATCTTATATCAGTGAATGGGATAGGACAAGATTAAATTTCATTTAATAAGCATTTTATATCATAGGGGGAGAGTATCCCCCTAGATACAAGTGGTTAGAATTTATAAGACACCGAAGCATTGATATTACGCTCAGCACCGTAGTAGCAGTAATAATCGCAACCTGCGACATAACGGCGGTTGCCGACATTTTCTACATTTAACTGAGCAATCCAGTTAGAATCAAATGCGTAGCGTGCCATTAGATCTACCACAGTGGCGGATGGTACTTCTTTGCCTGAATAAAGTGAACCTTGAGAAGTAACACTTTTACCAATATAACGTACGCCTGCGCCCACCGTTAAACCATTTAATGCGCCGTTATCAAAGGTGTAATCGGTTTTCACAGCAAAAGTATGTTTTGGAATTAATGGGTTACGCACATCGCCGCTCTCTTTACGAGTGATTGATTTCAAATAGGTATAAGCTAAGCCCATATTCCAGTTGTTAGTTACATTCACATCGGCTTGAACTTCCACCCCTTTGCGATGCACAGGATCGGCATTGCTCACTGTTTTACCTAAACCATTCGACACTAACGCACCTTTATCTTTAGCTTTGAAAGCAGCAACGGTGATTGATCCATTTAACCAGTCTGGCAAATATTTGATCCCCACTTCATATTGATGAGTGATATTTGGATCATAAAGTTTTTGATTGCCACTTAATCCCACAGGTAAATTAAAGGATTCACTGTAACTAAAATATGGATTTAAGCCGAATGGTGCTTCATACATTAATGAAGCAGAATAGGACGTATTGCTGATTTTTTGTGAAGATGTGTATTCATCTTGCTTCGCGCGATCGTGGCGTACCCCAAGGTTTAACACAAGGCTATCCATAAAACGGCTTTGATTTTGTAAATAAAGCCCAAGTTGGCGCGCAGTGATATAGGTATAAGGGGCATTGATGGTTTGTGCCTGATTATAGCCTGAACGAGCTTGTTTTAAATTTACCGCAGAGGTGCTGCCAAATAGGGTATAGTAGGCTTTCACTTTTTGATGACGATAATCTGTTCCCACCACCAAGGTATTTTTCAGCCAATCGTTGCTATATTTCCAAGTGAGATGATTATCTAGAGTATGAGAAATAGATGTACCGTCATTAAATACGACACCGCGAGCCAATTCATAACCTGCCGCACTTGGTGCTTTTGGCGTCCAGTCTGCATTATAAGCGGAAGGATAAGCATAAGAACCACGGTGGTAGTTATTGGCATAAGTGTAGCGATAGCTACTGTCAAAACTTAAATTATCATCAAATTGATGGCTAAATTCATAGCCGATATTGTATTGGCGGTTGTATTCACGATCATTGACTGGGTCTCCCAGGTTGGTGGAACGCCCAATATAGCTACCATCAGGGAACGGCACGAGCGAGCCTTCTTGTGGCAAGAAATTCGAGCTTGGTACGCCTTTATCAAATTGATAGCTGGTTAAAAGGGTTAAGCGAGTGCGATCAGAAATATCCCATTCCAAAGATGGTGCGAAATAAACGGTTTTATTTTTTGTTGCGTCCCATTGCCCATTTTTAGATGAGAATGCACCCACTAAGCGATAACGCAGATCATCATTATTGCCGATGCGATCTGTATAATCTACGCCAACGCCATATTGATGATTTCCAGCGTTGAGGGTAAATTCACCTTTGCCAATTTGATCTTTATGCGGACGCTTGGTGACATAGTTGATCAAACCACCTGAGTTTGCTGCGCCGAACGTCATTGCGTCAGCACCTTTGGTTATTTCCACCGCTTCTAATGCAAACGTATTCACATAAGGGGTAAAAAATCCGTAAGAGGTTAAAGGCAAGCCATTTAGTGCTTGGCTGACTTCTGTGCCTCTCACACGAAACCAGTTTGTATTGGTATCTTCGCCAAAAACTTGGGTAGAAAAGCCGGCTTGGTAGCGACCAATTTCATCGGCTTTGGTAATGTTTTGTTGGGCTAACTGCTCCGCATTCATCGCAACGGCTGATTTGGCTTGATAAACAGGCACTTCGCCCATTCGATACATTGAACCGCTAGTCACTTGAATTTCGTCCAACTGCTCCACCTCTTCTGCGAAAACCCCTTGGCTTGCAGCGAAAAGTGCGGTGGAAATTAATGAGAGTTTAAAAATATTTGCTTTCATATAGCTCCTATTATGTTAATAAAAAATGGCGTGTGGTGAACACGCCAGTTAAGAAAAAGGTTATTTCACTTTAAAAGTATAAGTGCTATAAAGTTTACGTTTTTGGCAGATTTTTTGATCAGGATAATCCATTTCATAAATCGCTTTTAATTTCCAAGTTCCCGCAAGAGCAGGCAGAATATTCACTTTGCCTTGACTATCCGTTTTGCCTGAAAATGCTTGCGGTTCGCGGTGATCATAAACGGCTTTTTCATCAAATTTGGTAAATTCGTTGGTGGTGCCGATAATGCTCACGCCCTTGGCTGGCTGCCCTTGATACAACACTTGCACAGGGAACACGTCCATTACGCTAACTTGGGTTGGATCCACCAATGGCACAATTTCCAGTGGCAAGCCCACAGGGGCAATGGCGAAATCGCTTACTTCAACCCCGTTGTTCACATAGGTTGTGGCGAACATACTGGATTCTTCACAGTAATTGGCGTCTGTCATTTGAGTGAGATTTTCACGTTTCCAGCCCTTTTCATTTTTTGACCAGAAAGTTGGTTTGTAGCTTCCTGAAATTTTGAATTCGCCCTTACCTAATGGGGTTTTGGTGACATAATGATAATTTTCTCCTTGCTGAGTGAGCGTGGTATTTTTGCCGTCAGCTTGGTGTAACACCAATGGATTGAGGATATTTAAACGGCTTTCCGCAATTTTTTCGCCTAATGGGAATTTATCCCCATAGCCCAATACGGCAAGCAACGGCTTGTCTGCTTCTGCGTGTTGTGCATAAGCCCATAAATCGTGTGCTTGGCTGGTGAAAGGTAAAGCTAATCCGCAAAGCAAGGTGAGTTTAGTCAGTTTTTTCATTTGATTTCTCCTATTTGTTGATAAAAAATTGAGTTTTTTGCACCGCACTTTGCTGAACAGCTAGCCGAAAGTGCGGTGTAAATTTGTTACATTTTTCGCATTAACCATAAAAAATAAGTTCCGCCAAGCAGGGTAGCCACCAAGCCTGCGGGGATTTCATAAGGGAACAATAATTGCCGCCCGAGCCAATCTGCCATTATCATCACCGTGCCACCTAATATGCCGGCGGCAAGTAGCTGTGTTTTGCTTTGGCGAAAGCCTAGGCTGTATGCCAAGTGCGGGGCAAGTAAGCCGATAAAACTAAGCGATCCCACAATTAAAGTGGCGAGCAAGGTGAGTAAGATGGCAAATAAAAACAAAATGCTACGCGATTGTACAAGGTTCACCCCAAGGGATTGAGCCACTACGCTATTTAAGCTGAGTAAATCTAGCCAGCGAACAAAAATGAAGCTCAAGGCGAAAAGTACCGCCGCGATAATCAGCATTGGGATTGCTACCTCATTGTTGGCGTAATAGGTTGAACCCGATCCCCAGCTTAATAATTGCCACGCGCGGGGATCGCCGCTGGCGATAAGTATGCGTTGCACGGCGTCAAATAAGGCGGAAATGCTGATTCCTGTGAGCAACACTTGATCAGGTTGCAAGCCGTTGCGGCGGTTGATAAGCCAGATTAATCCTAAGATCAATAATGCTCCCAACGCCCCCCATAACACATATTGGCTAAGTACGCTCGCCCCTGCAACAAAAATCGCTAATAACACGCCAAAGCTCACGCCGGAAGTAATACCCAGTAATTCAGGGCTTGCCATTGGATTGCGGCTTAAGCGTTGTAAGATCGTTCCCGCCAAAGCGAGCATTATACCTGCACAAAGGGCATAGGCAAGGCGTGGGAAACGCAAGTTGAACAGGCTTTGATCTAAGTAAACTTGCCAGCCGTTTACACCTTGAGCTAAAAATAAAGAACAGCCTAACGCGGCAGCCAAAAACAGCGGTAAATAAAGTGCGGTGCTTTTTTTGTCAGAATTTTTCCACGCACTTTGGCTTTCTTGTACGCGTCCATATTGCTGACGATGTTTGAACACGAGCCATAATAATAAAGGCGTGCCGAATAATGCGGTAACCGATCCTGTCGGCAAGGAAATGCCTTGCCATTGTTCAATCAGTTGCAGACAGAGATCGGCAATCAACAATAAAATGCTAGCAAAATAGGCACTTCGCCATAATAAAATCTTAAAGCGATAATCAGGATATTGCCGCGCGAGCGTGGTAGCGGCTAAGCCAATAAAGGCGATCATTCCTACGCGGCTGACAATAATGGCGACTAAATAAGCGGCAAGCAACACACCGAGCAGGCGGATTCTTTTCACATTTACGCCTAAACTTTGTGCGTTACTTTCTTGTAATTGCAGAATTTGCAACGCAGGGCTAAGTAGCACGATGCCGACAATGGCAGGGGCGAGTAACGGCAGCAGGGTTAGGCTGTCATACCAGCTTTCTTGTACCAGTGAGCCGCTGCCCCAAACGAGCAAGCCACGGCTTTCTTCAGGGTAAAACAGCATTAAAAGGGAAGAAAACGCCCCAAGATAAAAACTCACCACCAGCCCTGCAAGCACGATCAACAACGGCGAAAGCATTTGCCGCCACGCCAGTAATAGCACTAAGCCTAAAGCGAATAATGCCCCAATAAAGGCTATCGGCGTGGTGCCGAATTGCAATAAATTTGGCAAAAACAGGGTAGCCAGAAACAGGGCGAATTGTGCGCCACCGCTTACGGCAAGGGTGCTGTCGGAAGCCAGCGAATTATTCATAATTTGTTGTAATAATAGCGAAGCCACACCTAGGCTTGCCCCTGCCAAAATTGCCATTAGCACGCGCGGCAAGGTAAAATTGAAAATCAGCAGTTGGCTGGTTTCACTTTGTTCGGGCTGTTGCCAAAGTAGCAACGTAAATAACGCCAGTGCAATCAGCCCAAGGCTTGGCATTAAACGAATTTTCACCATTGGCTTTCCCCTTGTGGCTGACGTAATTCTTGGCTTAAGGCAAGGGCTAAACGCTGAGCGGAGGGCAGAGCGCCGAATGTCCAAATGGCAGGTAAAATCAAGGGATCTTTCGCTAAAGGCAAGGCTTGCCATAGGCTATTACTCGCCAGTTCTTGTGGTACATTTTGCGGATAAGGCTTAATGATCACCAATTTTGCGTGGGGGAATTGCGCGAGTTGATTTAGGCTAATTTGGCTAAATCCCCATAAATTTACTGCTTCTTGCCACGCATTTTGTAGTCCAAGTTGGGTTAGCACCACACCAGGCAGACTTTGTTTGCCATAAACACGCAAATGGCGACCATCAATAAATTGCACAATTAACAACGGACGTGCTTGAAATGGGGTGAGCAAGGCTTTTTGTGCAGCAAAAAGGGTTTCGGTTTGATGAATTAACGGCGTGGAATCCGCACCCACTATATTGGCAAGTTGGCGTGTTGCTTGAAGTTGGTTTTGCCAGAAATCGCCTGCTTGGTAGAAATTAACGAGATCCAAGGTTTTTACGTTGGACAAATAAGGCAAATTGGCTTGGGCGGTAGCGAAATACATATCGCCATTGGGGAAATGTGCGATCTCAAGCTGGGCGAGTAGTTCTTTATTCGGCTGTAATCTTGTGCCTAAATCCACCGCACTTTGTGGTAATGCAGGTTCGCTCACCCAGTTTTGATAGCTTTGTTTATCGCCTACGGCAACGGGCATTACGCCTAGTCCGAGCAAGGTTTCGGCGATCGTCCAATCTAAGGTGGCAACTTTTGGTGTCGCTAACGCGGACAAAGTAACAATAAGCCAAAGGGCGTGCAATAAGTAAGCATATTTTTTCATTATTGTCCCCTAAAAGAACGCCACAGGAACCTGATCCACAGGGTGGGATAGCACTTGCAGATCAATGTGGTAAATTTGCTCAAGGGCTTGTGGGGTCATAATCTCTTGTGGCGTGCCTTGCATTAATAATTTGCCAGATTGCAAGGCGATGAGTTCATCACAAAAACGTGCGGCAAGATTGATGTCGTGGATCACGATGATTACCCCTAAATTCAGCTGTTTCACCAATTTTTCGATCAGTTGCATCACTTCCACTTGATGGGCAATATCCAATGCCGCCAAAGGTTCGTCTAATAATAAAAAGCGGCTTTGCTGTGCCAATAACATTGCCAGCCACACACGAGAGCGTTCACCGCCTGAAAGAGTATCCACAAATTGATCGGCATAGCCTTGCATATTTGTCCACTCAAGGGCATTTTGAATGGCTTGCTCATCTTGTTTAGGATTACGCCCTAACAGCCCATTCCACGCATAACGCCCCATTTGTAGTAGCCCTTTCACCGTTAAATTTTGTGCGTTTGGTAAATATTGTGGCAAATATGCCACTTCACGAGCAAAGGCTTTGTTTTTCCATTGCTGAATAGGTTGATTGGCAAAGTGCAACGTACCGCTCGAAGGAAATTGCTGACGCGCCAAGAGTTTAATCAGGGTAGATTTACCCGAACCGTTTGGCCCAATAATGCCATAGATTTTTCCCGTGCCGAATTGCAGTGAAATAGGCTGCAATAACACTTTTTCAGGTAACGCAAAAGACACTGAATCTAATTCAAACACAAGATTTCCTACGGCGAATAAAATAAAGGTAGTGGATTTTAATTGATAACCGTTATCATTTCAATAGATGTATTCTTAAAAAATAAATGGGTATCTTAAAAGATGATTAAAATTGTAAATTTTTCTTTCCATTTTTACGGAAAAGTTTACAATACTTGCCAGTTTCATCAAAAAATGGCGTG
This sequence comes from Avibacterium volantium, assembly GCF_049366555.1. GTDB lineage: Bacteria > Pseudomonadota > Gammaproteobacteria > Enterobacterales > Pasteurellaceae > Avibacterium > Avibacterium volantium_A. The sequence continues at coordinate 39,764 of NZ_JBMMGT010000002.1, forward strand.
GAGAGCAAGCAATGTCAGCAGAAAAAGATCTTTTTTCACAGGTGGTTACGCAAAGCCACAAAATGCAAGAAGTGGTGGAAAAAGCCAAAAAATTTGCCCTGCTAGACGCGCCTTTGCTGATTCAAGGTGAAACGGGAACAGGCAAGGATCTCATTGCGAAAGCCTGTCATTTTTATAGTCCGCGGCGAAAAAATCAATTTATTGCGGTGAATTGCGCAGGGCTGCCAAGTGAAGATGCTGAAAGCGAAATGTTTGGACGTGCCAATGCACAAGCGGAAAGCCAAGGCTTTTTTGAATATGCCAACGGCGGCACGGTGTTACTTGATAGCGTAGCGGAATTGCCACTGAGCTTACAGGCAAAATTGTTGCGTTTTCTAAATGATGGCACGTTTCGCCGCGTAGGCGAGGAAAAAGAGCATTATGCTGATGTGCGCGTGATTTGCACTTCGCAAATTCCCCTTAGCCATTATGTGGAAAAAGGCAAAATGCGCGAAGATTTATTTCATCGCTTGAATGTGCTGAGTTTAACCATTCCCCCGCTGCGTGAGCGTAAAGAAGATATTCCACAGCTAACAGCAATGTTTGTTCAGCAAATCAGCCAAGAATTGGGCATTTCTGCACCGCACTTTGATGAAGCCTTTCTTAATTATCTTACCCATTACACTTGGGCAGGCAACGTACGAGAGTTGCACAACGCCTTGTACCGTGCTTGTTCATTGGCTGAAAATAATCAGCTAGCTATTGCCGATTTGCACTTGGTGGAGCAAGAAATTCCGTTGCCAAGCATTGAGCAATTTGGCAATCAAACCCTTGATGAAATTATGAATAATTTTGAAGCAATGGTGCTGCAGAAATTTTATGAAGAATATCCAAGCACTAGAAAGCTGGCTTCCAGGTTAGGCGTTTCACACACCGCCATCGCCAATAAATTAAAACAATATGGCATCGGGAAATAGCAAGTAACCAACGGAAAGGCTTTGTTTATTTGCGTGCATAGTCCGATAAGTGCGGTTGTTTTTTCAATAATTTTTGCCATTCGCTTTGTTCAATATTCACCTTCAGCAAAAATTCCCCTTGCTCACTGATTTTTTCTTCACGGATACAATCTATTTCATACAGCCAATGGCGAATTTTTCCAGCTTGTGGCGGCAAGCAAAGCTGTAGTTGTACAATGCTTTTGCTTAATTTTTGTCGAATGGCATCGAATAATAGGGCAATGCCTTGTTGCAAATGGGCGGAAATATACACCGCAACAGGGCGATTTTGTTCATCATATTCAATATGCGGAGCAAGGTTTTCCACTTGATCAATTTTGTTATAAACCAGCAAGGTTGGCACTTGATCCGCATTGATTTCTTGCAAAACTTCGTTCACTGCGTGGATATTTTCTTCTTTTCGTGCATCGGCACAATCCACAACGTGCAATAACAAACTGGCTTCGGTGGTTTCTTGCAAGGTTGATTTAAAAGCAGAAACCAAATCGTGCGGCAGATCTCGGATAAAGCCTACAGTGTCTGCCAAAATTGTTGTGCCAATATCGGGAATGCTTAAGCGGCGTAGGGTGGGATCAAGGGTGGCGAAAAGCTGATCCGCCGCATAAACCTCTGCATTGGTAAGCAAATTAAACAGCGTAGATTTGCCCGCATTGGTATAGCCCACCAAGGAAATGGTTGGAATATCCGCTTTCTTTCTGGTTTGACGATTTTGATTGCGCTGTTTTTCCACTTTATTCAAGCGATTTTGCAACTGAGCAAGGCGAACTTTGATCAAACGGCGATCGCTTTCTAGTTGTGTTTCCCCTGGGCCACGCAAGCCTACTGCACCTTTTTGCTGATCTAAGCCTGTTTTACGCCGTACTAAACGGGTGGCAACGTGTTTTAATTGTGCCAGTTCTACTTGTAATTTCCCTTCGTGAGATCGTGCACGTTGGGCGAAAATATCCAAAATCAGCCCAGTACGATCCACCACGCGACATTCACAAAGGCTTTCTAAATTTCGCGTTTGTGCAGGTGTAAGGCAATGATTCACCAAAATCACATTGGCGTTGTGATCTTTTACCGCTTGGGCAATTTCTTCCGCTTTGCCCTGACCGATAAAATACTTCGCTTGCGGTGTGGCACGGCTGGTGGTGATAATGGTGGCAATCTCCACCTGAGCGGATTCTGCTAAAAGTTGAAATTCAGCCAAATCGTCCAGATTTTTATCCGCAGAAAAAAACGCTTGCACAATAATGCCGCGATCTTGAGGTGTATTTGGTGATGAGAGAGATTGAGAAAAAGGCGAAAGTGCGGTGGAAATTTCGTCTAAATTTTCTACCGCACTTTTTTCTATTGTGCTTTGTTCTAATAAGCTTGAAAAGGTTGGATTATCCAAAATTATTCAGCTTGTGCGTCTGCGGCTGCTTCTGCAACAACTTCTTGGTTTGCATTGTGCTGTTGTTGGTGAGCTTGGTTATTGTGATGAGAAACCGCACGCGCAGGCACAACCGTAGAAATTGCGTGTTTGTAAACCATTTGGTTTACGGTGTTTTTCAATAAGATCACAAATTGATCGAAGGATTCAATTTGTCCTTGTAATTTAATGCCGTTGACTAAATAAATGGATACAGGAATACGCTCGCGGCGTAATGCGTTTAAATAAGGATCTTGTAATGATTGTCCTTTTGCCATTGTTATTTTCCTTCTTATATTAGTTATAGGGTTTTATGGGAACAAAAATCGTCTCCGTGGCTCAATATAGCAATAATCACGCCTGTTGTCATCACTGAGATTTAATTATTTTAACGTTTGCGTCATTTGCTGGAAGGATTTTTCTGGCGCTAAACTATTAAGCCAAGTGATGGGCGATTTCCAACCGCGTAGCCAAGTAATTTGCCGTTTCGCCAACTGCCGTGTCGCACAAATGCCACGAAAAACCATTTCATCGTGATCGTAATTGCCTTGCAAATATTCCCACATTTGACGATAGCCCACACAGCGAATGGACGGCAAGTCCGCGTGCAAATCGCCACGCTGATAGAGTTTTTCCACTTCTTGCTGAAAGCCTTGCGCAATCATTTTATGAAAACGCTGTTCAATGCGTTGGTGCAAAATTTGACGATCCTGCGGGGCAATGGCAAATTGTGTGATCTCATAAGGCAGTGCTTCGCCTTTTTGCTCGGTGAGTTCAGTGAGTTCAGTGAGTGATTTTCCTGTGAGGTAAAACACTTCTAAGGCACGGTTAATCCTTTGGCTATCGTTCGGATTAATGCGTTGTGCAGAAACGGGGTCAATTTTTGCCAGCTCTTGATGCAAGCCATTCCAACCGATTTGTGCGGCTTTTTGCTCAATTTCTTGACGTAAATTTTCATCTGCCGATGGCAGCGGTGAAAGCCCTTCAAGCAAAGCTTTGTAATAAAGCATTGTGCCACCGACCAACAGCGGAATTTTGCCTTGTGCGCTAATCTCTTCCATTTCACGCAGTGCATCTTGACGAAAATTGGCTGCAGAATAGCTTTCACTGGGATCTTTAATATTAATCAAACGGTGTGGGGCAAGTGCCAATTCCTCAGCGTTAGGTTTTGCCGTGCCAATATCCATTCCACGATAAATTAAGGCTGAATCCACGCTGATCACTTCCACAGGGAAATGTTGGCGTAATTTGATTGCTAAGTCTGTTTTGCCCGAGGCTGTTGGCCCCATTAAGAAAATCGCGCGAGGTTTGGCTGACATTATTGTTCCTGCTCTAAATAGATTTGCCAATTAATGGTGATAAATAACTGGGATAAATGAAATTCTGCCTGTTGCTGAGCCAGTTGTTCCGTTTCACTGAGCAAATTCACCGCATCGCTGAAAATCTCAATTTCCGCATAATCCAGTTGCTGACAAAGTGCGGTTAAAAATTGGGTGAAATTATCCACGTTTTGATTGAGCAGATTGCCCACACATTGCTGTAAATTTTGCTGACGCAAACAGCTCGGCACTTTGGTTAAACTGATGCGATGCTGGGCAAGATTTTCATTAAAATCAAAACCTGCTTGCACAAAGAACGCTTTTTGTTGCTGCCAATGGGCTTGTTGTTCCGTGTCTAAGCGAAACATTATGGGGATCAGCAACGCTTGCTGTGGCACATTATTTTGTTGCAGACTTAATTGAATATGCGTTTGTTGTAATTTTTTAATTGGCAACAGATAAAATTGCTGATTTTGTTGTAATAACAAGGCCTTATTTTCCACTAAGGCTAAGGTGCGTAGCATATGGTTAGATTGCGCAAGGGGCATTTCAGGCGCAGATTGAATTTTATTCGGTGCAGCCGTTTGCGTGGTTTGCAGTAATTCGCCTGTTTGTAGCAATTCACCATAGGCTTGGCGTTCCTTTTGGGATACCGCAGGTGTTTTGCTGTAATGCTCAAAGTGCGGTGTAAATTTTGCTGATTTTTCTACCGCACTTTCTTTTGGCGTATTTTTTTCAGCGCCGCTTTTTCCCACCGTGTTTTGCTCATTCCGTTCTGAATAATCAGGCATTGGCTGAAAAATATTGCGTCCTGCTGCTGCACGGTTTACCGAACCCTGATTAGGCTGCCATAAGCCTTGTGGTTCTTGCACTTGGAAAGTATTTTCTTCTCGTTGTGTAGCGGTTTCTGAGGACGACATTTGCTGCATAGCAATCTCATTACGCCCTAATTCAAAGCTCGTTTGTAAGGCATTTTGTACACCCTGATAAATAAAATCGTGTACTAAACGGGCTTGCTGAAAACGCACTTCGTGCTTGGTGGGGTGAACGTTCACGTCCACTTCGTTAGGATTGAGATCAATAAAAAGAATATAAGCTGGGTATTCTTCCGCGCCTAAATAATCGGCATAGGCCTGACGAATGGCGTGGGTGATCACTTTATCGCGCACCATTCGCCCATTCACATAGCAATAAGTGAGATCGTTTTGCGAACGCTTAAAATGCGGTTCAGCCACCCAACCAGAAAGATGTAAATCATCGTGCTTCCAATCAATATGCAGGGCGTGAGAAATAAACTCATCGCCACAAATGGCAGCAATGCGCTTTAATTTTTGCGAAAAATCCACCGCACTTTTGTATTGGCGCACGATTTTGCCATTATGCGTAAGCGTGAAAGCAATATGCGGTTTTGCAAGCGCGATGCGGCGGATCACTTCATCAATATGGGAAAATTCCGTTTTCTCCGTGCGTAAAAATTTGCGTCTGGCTGGAGTGTTAAAAAATAAATTCGCCACTTCAACAGTCGTGCCAACAGGGTGTGAGGCAGGGGTAATGGTGGTTTCCATATCTCGCCCTTGTGCATACACTTGCCACGCTTCGGTTTGATTTTCTGTACGCGAAGTGAGCGTAAGGCGAGAAACCGAGCTAATACTTGCTAGCGCCTCGCCACGAAAGCCTAAACTTAAAATAGCCTCCAAATCTTCAAGGCTAGAAATTTTGCTGGTGGCGTGGCGTGCAAGAGCGAGGGAAAGTTCATCTTTTGGAATACCTGTGCCGTTGTCGCGAATACGGATAAGGCTTGCACCGCCGTTTTCAATATCCACTTGGATTTTATTCGCGCCTGCATCAAGGCTGTTTTCCACTAATTCTTTCACCACAGACGCAGGACGTTCCACCACCTCGCCGGCAGCGATTTGGTTAGCAAGTTGCGGTGGCAGAATTTGAATTGGCATTGGCGTTCCTATATCAACAGCCCTAACGTAGCTGAATTTTTTGTCCTGTTTGTACTTTGCCGTTTTTCAATTTTGGATTGAGTTTTAACAGCGTTGGCACAGGAATGTTATATTCACGCGAAATCGCATACAGGGTTTGATCTTTTTTCACTGTATGGTATTTCGGCGTTGTTTTGTCTTTTCCGTTATTTTCGGTTTTGGTATTTTTGTTTGCAGTTTTATCCGCTTTTTTGTTGTCGGTTTTTAACTTATCTGTCTTTTTATTACCTGCTTTTTTGTTTTCTGTTTTGCTTGTTGCTTTACTATTTTTCGGCTCAGCTTTACTTGTTGCAGCTTTGCTATTTTTGCCGTTGTCAGGAATTTTGATGGTTTCACCAATCCATAATTCACGGCGTTTGAGTTTGTTTAAGGCGATAATATCGCTCATTTTGACATCATATTTAGCCGCTAATCCACCAAGGCTTTCACCATTTTTTACTTTATGGCGAATACCGCTGTCTTTTGGTAGATCTTTGTTTGAATTGGATTTTTCTTGCGAATTTTGCCCCGCACTTTCATTTTTACTATTTACCGCTGGCGTTTTAGCAACATTGATTTCACTTTTCACATTACGGCGGCGGAAATCCACCAAACTTTCATAAATCACCATCGCCAATTTTTTACGATAAGCCTGCGAGTTGAGTTTTTTCTCTTCATCAGGATTGGATAAAAAGCCCGTTTCCACCAAAATAGAGGGAATATCAGGAGAACGTAGCACCCCAAGGCTGGCGTGTTGTGGTGTGCTGCGGCTTAAGGTGGTGATTTTGGCAAAACGGCGTAACACAATCGAGCCTAATTCATAGCCCACTCGCTGGCTGTGCCCAAATTGCAAATCCAACACCGTTTGATCCAAATATTTTTCTCTGTGTGAGGCTAATACCGATCCTGCACCGCCTAATAATTCCGAGCGTTTTTCGTGATCTTCCAACCATTGCCCCATTTCGCTGTTGGCACGGCGATTGGATAACACCCACACGGACGCACCGCGTAAATCAGGGGAAACGGAAGAATCGGCGTGAATGGAAACCAAATAATTCGCCTTATATTTGCGTGCAATCTCTGAGCGTTCAGGCACGGAAATATAATAATCGCCTTTGCGAGTCAGCACGGCACGGAAGTTGGGATCTTTATCCAATAAGGCTTTCAGCTCTTTGGCAATGGAAAGAGTAACGTTTTTTTCATAAATTTTTTGTGTACGGCTGATCGCACCGGGATCTTTTCCGCCGTGGCCTGGGTCAATGGCGATTGTCCAAACATTGGCGAAAGCACTTGAAACGGCGAAAAATCCGTATAAGAAAAAAAGGTAAATAAATCGGTAAGGGTTTCTCATTCTAAAACTTCACAAAAAAATAGCTTAGGTTAAATGGCGTTATTAATTAGTTATGCGATGAGCTGTTGAATAATCTGCTCGCCTTGCTTGCTTTTGGCGTGCAAAGTGAGATTGCGTGCATCATCAACATAATCAATTTGAATGATCAAATCAGGATCAGCAAGTAAACCACGCCCTTTTTCAGACCATTCAATCAGGCAAATACTTTGTGCATTAAAATAATCACGAATGCCCATAAATTCTAATTCTTCGGGATCACTTAAACGATATAAATCAAAATGATAAATGGATTTTCCCGCTAAATGATATTCTTCCACCAAGGTGTAAGTTGGGCTTTTCACCTTGCCTTCATAGCCTAACCCTTGGATCATTCCACGGCTTAGGGTGGTTTTCCCTGCGCCAAGATCACCGTTTAAATAAATCACAATGCCTTTTTCTGTCGCCATTTGGCTAACAATTTGCATTAATTTCGCTCCAAAGCGACACATTGTGATTTCATCAGGAATATATTGATTAAACTGTTCCATATTTTCTCGGCGATTGGCTAATTTCAGATAAAAATAAGTGCGGAATTGTACCGCACTTTTATTGTATTTTGTAGGGGGAATGATGCGAGATTGTATTAATTTGTAATGCCAGCACGCTCCACTTTTTCTTTAATTGCTTCGGCAACAAAGGCATTCAAGCTAAGATCACCCGCCGCTAACACGGCATTACGGTGAAGTTCTTCGCTAATTCTCACATTAAATACGCCTTTGAAAGGTTTGTCAGGCGTTCGCCCAAGTTCTTGGCAATCTTGCAAATACAGATCCACAGAAGTTTGAAATTCTTTCTCTAATTGTGGCAAAGTTTCCGCTTCGTAGGTAACCACATCTCGGATATATGCTAATTTGCCAAATAGCACATTATTTTCTAAATCTGCTTCTATAGTGCCGACATAACCTTTGTATTTGAGTAAGGTCATAATAATCCCGCTCCTTTTAATCCCTCTTTAACCGATTTTAACGCACCACCTTTAATGTAATTTTCAGGGTGCGGTTTATGTAACAAGATTAAGTGATCAAGCTCTGCGTTGTAAAATCTAACGCGAGAGCCAGCCATTTCACGTTTTTCATAGCCTAACCGAGCTAATAAGGTGAGTAAATCTGTCCAAATAAAGGTGTTTTTAGCGTTAGCTAATTTTTCTAATAATTTTTCAGATTTTCCCATTTATCCACCCTTTTGATACTAATTATAGTTACATAAATTTAAAAAAACAGATCTATTTGCTATTTTGTATAATCAACCTCAATTTTCTTTGGATACCCGACCTGCAATGTAAGAGGTTTATCTGTACAAAGTTGATTTTCTCTTGCACAGATGAAAAAACGTGAAGTCATTGCTTTTTCGCCGTTATTGAGAAAAATTTCAGCCACCGAACGATCGAAGAAAATTTCTACTTGGCGTAAATTTTCAATGCGGCAATAACGCTTGTCGCCAAAGGATTCCATTGAATCCGTTTGTTCTGTTTGGCTGCGATCTAGGCAGAGCAACTCGCCGTCATAACTTAGGGTTAAATGCTGATTTTGTGCATTATTAAAGAGTTTCAGGCTGAACGGTTCGGCGTTTGCATCAAATTTAAGATAAGCGCGATCTAAATCAGCAATCACCGCCTCTTTTCCAACCGTAATAGATTGAAGTGCGGTGAGATTTTTATAAATATTTTCAATTGGTTGCTGATAGATTTTGCCGTTTTGTAAGCGTAATTGACGTGGCATTGAAAGCATTGAGTGCCATTTGTAGAGATCCGTAGGGTAGCTTAAATCCGGCAACCCCACCCAGCCTAACAGCATTGTTTGCGTGCCTGAAAAGGTTTGTGGGGCGTAGAAATCAAAGCCTTGATCCAGTTCTGCAATCTGTTCTGCGTGGAATTGGCGATCGGTAAGATTACCCAGTGCATAAACAGCGTGATAATTATTTTGATATTGCTCGCGCTCACGCGCTTTGCCCTGTGGCGACCAAATAAAGAGCGATTTATCGCCCATTTGTGATAAATCAGGGCATTCCCACATAAACACGCCTTGATTATCAAAGGCTGGTAAGGCAAGTTCGCTTAATAAACGAGGCGTGTCTGCCAAATCGTCCATTTCAAAAATTAACGCCGTGCCTCTGAGATCTTCCCGTTGTGCACCGCAGATAAAGCGGATTTTACCGTCTTTGGTGAGAAACGGTTTGGGATCGCGAACGTGTTCGGTGTAGCCTTGGGGCGCTTGTTCGATTAGCGGACGCTTGCTTAACAATTTTCCGTCTTTGCTGAAAATTGCCAGATTTTGATAAGGCACGCGCTGATTATCGCTTGGACGTCTGGTATTGCCTGTGTAGAACACTGCGATGTTGTCATCAATTAACACCGCACCGCCTGAATAGCAGCCGTGGCTTTCATATAATTCACAAGGCACAAGCAAATCTGCTTGGCTAAATTGCTGGAAATCTTGCGTGATAAAATGTGCCCAATGTTTCATTCCGTGTAGGGCATCAAAAGGATACCATTGATAGAACAGATGATAGTTTTCGCCGTCAAAAATCAACCCGTTCGGATCGTTGAGCAAGCCCGTTGGCGGTGCAAGATGATAAACAGGGCGAAAATCCCGATCTTGCGCCACGGTTTGAGCGATTTTTTCTAGCTCCCCTTGCTCTGCAGCGTAAAGGCTTTTGTATTTCCCTTCATTGAAAATGATCATTGGCGTTCTCCTTATTCGCTTAAAAACGCTTGTAATTGTTCGTGGTTCGGTAGGGCAGACATCGCGCCTTTTGCCGTGGTGGCTAATGCACCGCAGGCATTGGCTTGGCGTAAGATTTTCACGAGTGTTTCGTGATTGCTGTGCCAATCAGGATTTTGCGAAAGCCCCGCGAGCAAGCCCCCAACAAAGGCATCACCCGCCCCCGTAGTGTCCACAGGCTGCAACGCTTTGCCTGCCACAATTTCTTTTGTGCCGTTGAAATGGTAAAGCGCCCCTTCTTTGCCTAGGGTCACGATAATCAGCTTTTGCGGATAAAGTGCGGTGATTTTTTCAAAGGCTTTTTCAAGGCTGTCGGTTTGGGTTAGGAAAGTGAGTTCTTCTTCCGAAAATTTCAGCACATCAGCTAAAGCAACCGCTTGCATCACCACTTCACGCATTTCATCAAGGCTTTGCCATAGGGTTTCACGCAAATTGGGATCGAAAGACACATAACCTTTCGCCTGACGAATATTTTTCATCGCGGTGAAGGTTGCCGTGCGGGAAGGATCGTTGATTAATGCAATGGAACAGCAGTGCAACCATTGCCCTTGCAAAAAGGTTGGTAATTCAGAAATTTGCAAAAATTGATCCGCACTTGGATTAACCATAAAGGTAAAGCTGCGTTCTCCTTGATCTAAACCTACCACTACGGTGGAGGTGCGTTGTGCAGGATCTAAGGTCATAAAGGCAGTATCTACTTTTTCTTGTTGTAAGGTTTGTTGCATAAATTCGCCTAAAGGATCTTTGCCCACTTTGCCGATAAAACCGCTTTCACCGCCTAATCGAGCCACGCCCACTGCCACATTGGCAGGTGCACCACCGGCACAGCGTAAATAATGTTGTTCGCCGTCAGGGATTAAATCCACCACGGCATCGCCTAATACCCAAATTTTTTCTGACATAATTCCACCTATTGATAATGTTAAAAATGGCTAATTTTTTTACCGCACTTTTATTTTACGTTTTATTACGTTGCGTTTTTATATGGAAATGTTGCTGATCTTTCAAGGATTTGCAAAATCCATTTAGCTTGCGGGTAAAAAGAAGGCGTATTCTCATACGCCTATCTTTAAAAGGATTATTTCACCGTTACGCGAGCGAATTTGCGTTTGCCTACCTGATAAACGGCGGTGGAGGCGTAAATGATAGCTTTGGCATTTTCCACTTTTTCGCCGTCAATTTTTACCCCGCCTTGATTTACCATACGAATGGCTTCAGAAGTCGAGCTAACAAGCCCCGCTTCTTTTAACAAGTTGGCTAGACCAATTTCGCCCTCAAAGGTAAATTCTGGCATTTCATCAGGGATCGCCCCTTTTTGGAAACGGTTAATGAACGCCTGTTCTGCAGCGTCAGCATCGGCTTCAGAATGGAAACGCGCGGTAATTTCTTTTGCCAATAACACTTTCACATCACGCGGATTGCGACCTTCAGCTACGTCTTGCTTAAATTGTGCAATTTCGCTTAATGGACGGAAAGAAAGCAAATCATACCAATCCCACATTAAATCATCGGAAATTGACATCACTTTACCGAACATTTCATTTGGTGCTTCGTTCACCCCAATGTAGTTGCCGAGAGATTTCGACATTTTTTTCTCGCCGTCTAAGCCCACGAGCAACGGAAGCGTGATTGCCACTTGCGGTTTTTGACCGTCAGATTTTTGCAGTTCACGCCCGATCAGCAAATTGAAGGTTTGGTCTGTGCCGCCTAATTCCACGTCCGCTTTCAAATGCACAGAATCGTAGCCTTGCAGCAACGGATAAATAAATTCGTGAATGGCAATCGGCTGATTATTGGTGAAACGTTTTTTGAAATCATCACGTTCTAACATTCGTGCGACAGTATAATTTGATGCCAAGCGGATCATACCCACCGTGCCTAATTCCCCAAGCCAATCGGAGTTAAACACGATTTCCGTTTTCTCAGGATCTAAAATTTTATAAATTTGCTCTTTATAGGTTTCCGCATTGCGTAACACATCTTCACGAGAAAGCGGTGGACGTGTCGCATTTTTCCCCGATGGATCGCCCACGGTGGCGGTGAAATCCCCAATCAAAAACATAACGTGATGCCCAAAATTTTGGAATTGACGCAATTTATTTAACACCACCGTATGTCCTAAATGAATGTCGGGTGCAGTTGGATCAGCCCCTAATTTAATGCGTAACGGACGGTTTTCTTTGAGTTTTTCGATTAAATCTTGTTCTGAAAAAAGTTGATCTGTGCCGCGTTTAAGCTCAGCAAGCTGCTCGGCAAGCAAAGGTGAAAGATCAGTCATTGAGGTATCCTATATGTGTAAATTATTTTCTTGAATTTCACTATTATAGATAGGAAAAAACAATATTCAAATGAAATCTATGAAATAAAGACGTGTCGTTGAAATCTTTGTAGCAAAAGTATAACCATAGTGTTATTAAAAGAAGATGATGTTACTGTATCGTATTAAAGTATTTTTTTGAATCATTTTTTCAAAAAAAATAATTTTATGTTTTATTTTGTGTGAGCTATTTCACAGTTTTAAAATGAAAAGTGTCATATCATTCTCTACAGGGTTTCACTTAAATATCTTGGAGGAACGATGAGTATTACACGTAGAAAATTTATTCGTAATGTCGCATTAGGTTCTGCTGGTATGGTGGTAATGCCAGAAACTATGGCTAAGGATACCTGTAGTAATGAAGGCGAAAAATTATTAAATGCTAAAAATATTGTCATTATTACCGCTGATCAGCTAGCTAAACGTGCGGTTGGGGGATATGGAAATAAGGTCGTAAAAACGCCGAATATTGATGCGTTAATGGCTCAAGGTGTCAGCTTTGAGAATGCTTATTGTAGTTATCCGCTATGTGCGCCTTCGCGCTCGAGCTTTTGGACAGGATGTTTACCTCATCATACGGGAGTTGTTGCCAATGATAATGCGGATATTCCTGAAACATTGGCAACCGTGGGATCCATTTTTAGTGAGGCGGGCTATGAATGCTACCATTTTGGAAAACGCCATGATCACGGTGCGTTGAGAGGTTTTATTAGTGCGGAACAAATTGAAAAAGATTTTCCCGCTGAACCCGCTTTTCCTGTGAATTATGACACTAAAGAAGATGTATATTGCTTAGAGGAAAGCTTAAAATTTATTAATCGATTGAATCAACGAAAAGAGAAAAAACCATTTTTATTAGCGGTTGAATTCAATAATCCGCATAATATTAACGGCTGGGTAGGCAAATTTGCAGGAGAACACGGCGATATTGAAGGGATCGGCGAATTGCCTGAGCTTTTAGATAATTTTGATACAAAATCAGATTTAATTAATCGACCAAAAGCTGTTCAATATGCTTGCTGTACTCATACAAGAGTAAAACAGGCAGGCAAATGGAATGAAAAGAATTTTCAACAATATCTTAAAGCTTATTATTACTATACAGAACTTGCGGATAATTATATTGGGCAAGTCATTAATGCATTGAAAGAAAACGGGCTTTATGATGATACGCTCATTGTCTTTTTCTCTGATCACGGCGACGCAATGGGGGCGCATCGGCTTGTTACAAAAATGAATTGGTTTTATGAAGAAGCGATGAATGTACCTTTTACCTTCCTCGGGCCAGATATTCAAAAAAATCAGCATAAAAAAGAGCTGGTATCCTTATGTGATTTATTGCCAACACTTTGTGATTATGTAGGGTTAACTGTTCCTAATCCGATTTATGGGCGTTCCTTGTTGCCGTTACTACAAAATAAACCGACCGAAGAGTGGCGAGAATATGTTGTTGCCCATTGGAATACGGATCGAAATCTTGATCTTCAACCAGCACGAATGTTAAGAACAAATGAGTTTAAATATGTGCTTTATAAAGAGGACGAGGAAGAAGAACTCTATGATATGGTCAATGATCGTGGTGAAACACGTAATTTAGCAAATGATCCAAATTATCGAGAGATTAAGCGGGAATTACGTGCGAAATTAGACAAACATATCCAAAATAATTCTGATCCTTTTTATTCTCAAGATGTGTTAATTGATCCTCAACGTTGGCGTAGCCATCCATTGGGGTACGAACATCATACAGGGGAAACAAGTACCGAAATTTATTTACGGGAAATTCGCCCATTACTAACGAAGAAAGATTGGGAGAAAGCACATAAGGTAACGCTTGAATTACAGAAACAATTACGTTTGAGTAAAAGTGTACTTGTGGTGGATAAGTAATATCACAATGCTGTATAGCTAAGTGTTATTTTGACATTCCACAGTTATACAAAAAAGGCTAAAAAAACACCGCACTTTTTAAAAGTGCGGTATTAATTGAAAGATTTTTTAACTGGCTTAATTGAAAGTTTTCAGGCTATCGACAGTATTATCACAACCAGAGGTTGTGCAATAAAACAAGTCATTATGCAGTACGACAGGCGTATTGAAATTAGCATTTAAAGCTTTAACATCAAGTATATCAATTATTACAGGTGTTACGCCTATTTTTATGAGGGAGTACAATGCCAATTAACCATCTCGGTCAGCCTATCGGTGAACTTATTGCAGATTTTACAGTGGGAGAGTTGCCGAATATTCAAACGTTAGAAGGGCAATATTGCCGTTTGGAACGGCTTTGTGTATCTCGTCATTTTAGCGATATTTATGATTTTTTTGGGCCAAATAGCCCTGAAAGCCAATGGACTTATTTGTCTATTGATGCGCAACCTAACGAACAAGCCGCACGGCAACTTTTGCAACAATGGGCAAGCATTTCAGATCCCTATTATTTGGCGATTATTGATAAAGCTACACAAAAAGCCGTTGGACTATTTTCTTTAATGCGAATAGAGCCGAAAAATCGTACTATCGAAATGGGCTGGGTGATTTATTCAGAAAGCCTTAAACATTCCCGTGTTGCAACCGAAGCCCAATTTTTAGCAATGCAATATGTGTTTGAAACCTTGTATTACCGCCGTTATGAATGGAAATGCGATAGTCTAAATCAGCCATCTTTCAATGCGGCGAAGCGCCTTGGCTTTCAATTTGAGGGGATTTTTAGGCGTGCGCTGGTGTATAAAGGGCGTAACCGTGATACGGCGTGGTTTTCAATGTTGCAAGAAGAATGGCAGGCAATGAAACCCAAATTCCAACGCTGGCTTTCAGCTGATAATTTTGATGCTGAGGGCAAGCAATTACGCGCATTAAATGAATGCTAAAAATTTGCCAAATTTTGACCGCACTTTGTTATTTCTTATTGGTAAAGCCTATTGAATTTAGAGAGATGACCCTATTTTTACCTATTGTTTTTGCTTATGATGAGCGTTTGATTACACAAAATTTATCATAAACTTTATGTAAACTTAGGAGTAAAAAATGGAAAAACCTGCAATTGTTTTAGTACACGGTTTTTGGGGCGGTGCAAGCCATTGGAATAACGTGATTAACGCATTGAAAGCACAGGGGTATTTTGATGTGTATGCGGTAGAAAATCCGCTCACTTCATTAGCTGATGATGCAGCGCGTACACGCAAAATGGTGGCGCAAATTCAGAAGCCTGTGGTGCTGGTAGGGCATTCTTATGGGGGTAAAGTGATTACAGAAATGGGCGATTTACCCAATGTGAAAGCTTTAGTTTATATCGCCGCCTTTGCCCCTGAAGTGGGTGAAAGTGCGGGCGGAATTAGTCAACAAAATCCACCTGAAGCATTTTCTGCCATTATTGGCGATAGTGATGGTTATTTATGGATTGACCGCAGTCGTTATCAGCAAAGTTTTTGTCAAGATGTGAGCGAGGACGAAGCGTACCCAATGGCGATTACACAAAAAGCCCCATTAGCTTCCACTTTTGCGGATACCGTCAGCCAAGCCGCTTGGAAGGTGAAACCAAGTTTTTATCAAATTTCTACTCAAGATAGAATGATCTCTCCTGCTAACCAAAAAATGATGGCGGAACGCATTTCTCCACGTAAAATCATCAGCCTTGATGCAAGCCACGCTTCGCTAATGTCGCAAGCCGAAGCGGTAACGCAACTGATTTTAGATGCCGCGACAATGGCATAAAATCAAGGAAAAATCCCCGCACTTCTCAATTTCACACACAAAAAAAGTGCCTCTTTCTGTGGGGGGAGAGGCACTAAAGTGTTGGAGTGATTATCTATTATTGTTTGAATGGTTAGATGATAATAGTTCTCAAATACAAAGTCAATAGATAAATGAAAATAATTCTCAATATTTTTTATTCGATGTAAGGCACGCAATGGGTCAAAGAAAGTGCGGTAGGAATTTGACCCGAAAATTCAAATTCGCCTGCATAGGCATACACCTCAACCCCTTCTTTTATCGCTTGGCTGAGCAATTTGGCGTACTCAGGATCGATGTATTCTGCCACTTTGAAATGATCAAAACCGTTGTGCAAGCCCGCGAAAAAAATCACTGCACGATGCCCGAGCTTTTTCATCGCCATTAATTCACGCAAATGTTTTTGCCCTCGTGTGGTTACGGCATCGGGGAACATTCCAAGATTGCCTTTTACCAGCGTTACGGATTTCACTTCCACATAACAATCGGGTAACCCTTCGCCCTTGAGCAGAAAATCAATGCGACTGTTTTCCTCACCATATTTCATTTCAGGCAGGATTTCGCTGTACTCCGCCAATTCCTTAATTTGCTTATTTTGTAAGGCTTCAAAGGTAAGCTGATTGGAACGGTGGGTGTTAATGCACACCATTTGCCCATTTTTGAGCTGGGTGAGTTCCCACGAATGGGGGTATTTGCGGGTTTTGCTATCGGAGGTGGAATACCAAATGGTATCGCCTTTCTCGCCACAGCTTGTCATCGCCCCTGTGTTGGCACAGTGAATCGTCAGCACCTCGCTATTTGCCAGTTCCACATCAGCCAAAAAGCGTTTATAACGGCGAATGAGTGTCGCGGATTGTAATGAAGGTAATTGCATTTTTGTTCCTAATTGATTTAAAAGCCTGAAGTGTATCATTTTGCAGTTGGGGGAAAAAGAAAAAGTGCGGTGCTTTTGAGGCGTAAATTTTATATCTATTATGTATGCTTTATTTGCCATAACTAAAATTAAAGGTAAATATCGCAGCAATCAGATTGAGTGCAATAGATGAAAGTAATACAGGGAAATAACCGTATTGACCGGCAAAAGACATCGCCATCGTTGCATAAATAAATCCCATAATGACGATAATACTGAGTTGTAATGAAAAGAACGTGGCTTTAGCTTGCATTGGGGCGGCTTTATCCATAATAACCGTACTTATTGAAGCTAATAAGGCAGGCTGGATAAGAGAATATAAGCCGATCACGCCATAAGCTGTTAATATTTCTATTTTTTGTTGCGTAAGCATCAGTAAGCAGAGTAATGGCAACGTTTGTAATATTAACAAATATTGTAGTGTTTTAATCCGCCCAAAACGTTTGATTAAAGGAATGATTAGTAAGGCTGAAAATACGCCTATGATTGAGCCATAAATTTTTGTAGCTATACTTATATTCGCGATAGACCACCCGGCATCAACTAACATTGGGTTAATGAGCGTATATGCTGAGCTGAATCCGCTTGGTAAGATAAGCAGAAGGAAAAACCACATTTTATTAGCCTTCATAAAAACAGTCATTTGTGCAATCAGAGGGTATTTTTTGCGACTTTCTTTGTACGCCACTTTTTCTGCTTCGGGTTCGTAATAAAAAATAAGTTGAACGACTGAGATTGCAGTCAGTGCGGATAATACGAATAGCGAACCTTGCCATTGGAGCGTATTGTAGAATATTAATATTATGCCTCCGCCAATAATATTTCCAAATAAATTACTGGCGTATTGTAGTGCATTTGCTTTTTGGCGATCGGATTCTATAAAAATTTTACAGGCTAACCCATCAATGGCAACATCTTGGATACAGGTCATCACACTGTACAAAAGAAATAGCACTAATACGATAGAAAAATGCTGAGTAATCTCAAAAAAACTAGAAATGGCTAATAAAATTGTCATACAACTTTGTGCGATGATTAGCCAGCCACGGTACATTCCTTGGAAGAACGTGCGTATATGATCAACCACTAAGGCAAAAAATAATTTTCCTGCAATCGGAAGTGCTATCAAGTTAAGCAGCGCGAGTTTATCCAACGAGAATCCTGAAACTCGGAGAACAACAACCGAGGCAGTTAATGCAAAGGAAATGCCAATGTATTGGGTCATATACAAGGAAATCAGCATTGACCAAGTCAACGTATTGTGCTTATTTGTCATCATTTTCCTTAGAATGTATAGCTATAATTTACACCAAATGTGCGACCACTAGAGGGTAGCCCAGCATAACCTGGCATAATACCAAATGCGTGATATTTGCGGTTTGTTAAGTTTTTACTCCAAAATAAAATATTATGATGTTTATTTTGTAACCCTATAGAAAGATTCAGCAACATATAATGACCTAATTTCTGTACATTGTCAGGCTGTGCATAACGGCTACCGACATAGCGTATGGATAGATCGCTTAGGAGTTGTGATTCCCCCATAAATCCGAAGTTGAACGGTTTAGATTCATATGCAATGGATAATGCTCCGCTCCACTTAGCAGCTTGCGGTAAACGGTTTCCCTTTGAGGTAATATGATGTGCTGTTGCAGGTACTTTTGTAACTTTGGTATCTAAATAAGTGATTTCTTGTTTTAGTTTTAACTGCTCCGCGAGTTGCCAATATATTCCCAGTTCAGCGCCTCTAGAACGAGTATCTGCATTTGCAGTACCAGTTAAATAGGAGGGATATAGAGTGATGGTAATATGGTCATTTTTAACTTTGGTGTTAAATAAGGAGACATCAAATCCAAATTTACCATTATTTGTCAAAAATTTACTGCCGATTTCAGAGCTAATCACTTTAGCCGATTTATAAGGCTGGTTATCTTTACCGTATGCAATATTCGTACCATAATCAGCAAATCCACCAAATTTATTTCCTAGACTTTGTATCGCATACAGTCGCCATTCTGAGGTTAGAGCATAGTTAACTCCTAGACGACCACTCAAGAAGTTATCACTGATTTTATGTTTTTCCGTATAAGACGGTTTCGCCAAATCAGCATTTGGCATATAAATTGCACGATAATTTAGTTGTTCATGGCTATATCGAGCCCCGGCAACGGCTTTTAAGCTTTCGGTTAGTGGGAAAGTTAACTCGCCAAAAAGTGCTTTGGTTTCATAGTCAAAATCACGATCAATAATGGCATTAAATGGATCATTACCAAGTAAGACAGCAGGTGATAATTGTTGGGTACTGCGAATGGCATCATAAGTAAAATTGCGTTTTCTTTTTTCAAAATATGCCCCAGCTACCCAAATTAATCCCGAATTAGTTTCTGAGGTGAATTTTAATTCCTGCGAGAATTGTTTTACCCGTTCATTAACGTTTTGGCGATTATTTTTATTTTGGTAATAATATTGATCTAATATTGGGTGTAGCGATTGTGGAATCTTTGCTGCATTATAGAAAACCCCTAACATATCAAGCGGTCTTAATGGTCGATTAACATTAGCACGGTGATAATGATATGCAGTGGTGGATTCTAAAACAGCAAAATCAAAGCCGTGCATATATTTCAATGAAATGCCCGAATTTTTTCGGTACGCACTATGCGGTAATCCGTTTGTTTGTGTGCTAAAAGAAAAGGGGGCAGAAAGAATGATCGGTAAAAAGTTTTTACGTTGATCGTGATAAACACTTAAAATTGCATCATTGTATTCTCCATCGTTCCAACGCAGTTTGGCTTGTATCGCCTCATTCGTTTTTCTATTTAGTGGTTTTCCTGTATCGGCATCTTTTATATAGTCATCAAAACGCTCAAGTTGAGTAGCTAATCGGAATGAAAATTGTTCAGAGAGCGGTACATTAAGTAAACCATTGATTCCTCGTAAGTTCAGATTACCTGCATTAACACCAATGTAGGCTTCAAATTCTTGCTTAGGATCCGTTGTTTTTATCATAATACTACCAGCTTCGGCTTTAGTGCCAAATAACGTTCCTTGAGGGCCTTTAGCCACTTCAATCCGCTCGACATCAAGTAAAGGGCGAGCTAGCCCAGATTTGCCATTGCTTATGCCATCAACCACAATATCTACAGAATTATCGTCCATACTGGTGTTAGTGAGAGATCCCACGCCACGGATCCAAACGGAGGTTGTTGCAGCATTATTACCGTTATGGATATTAAGGCTCGGTAAGGAGGATAGTGCCTCTAATACATTTTGGGTATCTTTAACTTTGATATCTTGTTTGTCTATCACATCAACTGCAAATGGCGTATCTAATCTAGATTCTCTTACGCCTCTTGAATATACGAAAATAGGTTCTAACTCTTCGCCTTCAGTGGTAGAACTATGCTTTTCTAATTTTGTCTCAGCGAACACTGTGCCTGATGTGAGAGATGTTGCTAACGATAATAAAAGTGCGGTATTAATTTTCACGTTTTTCTCCTTCACTGATACTATTTTATTTCCCAATACCCTTTAATGTGATTCTTCGTTCCATCAATAGAAAAAATATGGCGAATATAATGCCGCACTTTTTGTGCTTCACGCCGTTCTAATCCTCCCCAAGCCCCTGTGAGATCGCTCAAGTTTTTTAGCTCTTCAATGACTAATTCAGATTGTTTTTTCTCTGCATAAATTAAATAGTGCAACTCTGTTCCTTCAGGCATTGGTACATCTTTAAAATAAGTCTTTTCTTCAGGATGATTCATTAAGATTAACACAACAGGTGGAGTTGGATTGTTCCATAACTCTAGAATACCTGCTAATGCTGGATAGGCAGTTTCATCACCGATCAACACGTTTTTTCCAGAACGTAAATGCGGGTGTTTATCTGGTAGTTTTGAGCGACTAAAAATGATATCTCCCTCTTTAAGCTGTTCAACCCAGCGTCTACCTGGCGTATCGCCATGTAAATAAATATCGATAGCTCCCTGGGTATATTGACCCTCATCATTTTTGGCAGATGAGCGTAAGGTATATAAACGTATATCTCTATTTATGTGCTTGATGAGCTTCATTCTGTTTTTAGAATTTAAGATACGTAATAGCCAGATAAACAAATGATCCATTCCTCGCATAAAAAATCCTTTTTTCTTCTTATCGGAATGAATTTCTTTAGGACGATTGATTTGTTTTAATACAAAACCATAGGTATAGGCGGCATAATACTCTGGGCAGGGGGTTGCTCCATTGATAATAATTCGCATAATATTTTGGGAAGGTCTTGATTTTCCTTTTACGGTAAAGAATTGCCGTTTGTTACCTTTGAGATTTTCTCCCCGCTTGGTTAGAGCGTAATACGCAAGATAGAGAATTTTTTCTTCAAGAGAGCCTTTAATTTTGAATGGTATATAAAGCTGCGATTGCCCCTGATCAATATGAAAAAGATCAATAATCACCCCTTCTTCAAAAATATCAGCAATACGAGCTTTTGTATAATTTGAATCCTGACCATAGTAATTTGCAACAACGAGTAACTCATCAGAATGATCCTGATTTAAATGGTCTATTATGTCTAATTTTTCATCGATATTGACAATCTGCGTTCTTGTCATTTGATATTCCATACAATATTTTTTATTAATGATAATTATTATTATTTTTAATGTCAACAAATGAGACTACTTATCAAGCATAAGATCGATAAAGGGCTGAACTTGGCTTGTGGATTCCTACTTGAAAATAGAACTTCGGTAAAAATTGCATCAAAACATTATCCATCGTTACCCTTAAGTAACACGATGAATCTAAATAGTGGCGTGATTTATCGGTAAATTTTTTCGATGCAATATGTAAAATCTTTTTGTATGTTATCTAGAATAAGTGGTACAGTTAGGGCGGTTTTGACTATTGTCATTTATGGGCTGGAAAGCGTGGTTTTCCAGATTGTATCATCAACCAATTTGAAGGAAACATTATGTTAATTGGTGTACCTAGAGAACGGCTTGATAATGAAACTCGCGTGGCGGCAACGCCAAAAACGGTGCAGCAAATTTTGAAGCTTGGCTTTGAAATTATTGTTGAACACGATGCGGGTTTTAAAGCAAGTTTTGAAGATCAGGCATTCATTGAAGCGGGTGCGAAAGTTGGCACTGAGCAAGAAGTTTGGAATGCCGATGTGATTATGAAAGTTAATCCTCCGACTGATGAGGAAATTGCCTTAATTAAAGAGGGGGCAACTTTAATTAGCTTTATTTGGCCAGCCCAAAATGAAGCCCTGATGAAAAAATTATCGGCGAAGAAAATCAATGTCTTAGCAATGGACGCGGTGCCGCGTATTTCTCGTGCGCAATCCTTAGATGCCCTTTCGTCAATGGCGAATATTTCAGGCTATCGTGCGGTGGTGGAAGCGGCGAATGCCTTTGGTAGCTTCTTCACGGGGCAAATTACCGCAGCGGGTAAGGTGCCACCTGCGAAAGTGTTGGTGATTGGTGCGGGTGTGGCAGGTTTGGCTGCGATTGGTACCGCAAATAGCCTTGGTGCGATTGTGCGTGCCTTTGACTCTCGTCCTGAAGTGAAAGAGCAAGTGAAATCAATGGGTGCAGACTTCTTAGAAATTGATTTTGAAGAAGAAGGTGGCTCAGGTGATGGCTATGCGAAAGTGATGTCGGAAGAATTTAACCGCCGAGCAATGGAACTTTACGCTGCACAAGCTAAAGAAGTGGATATTATCATCACCACCGCTGCGATCCCGGGTAAACCAGCTCCGCGTTTGATTACCAAAGAAATGGTGGATTCAATGAAACCGGGTTCGGTGATTGTAGATTTAGCCGCATTAACAGGCGGTAACTGTGAATATACCAAACCGGGTGAAGTGTTCGTTACGCCTAACCAAGTGAAAATTATCGGTTATACAGATTTCCCAGCTCGCTTGCCAACGCAATCTTCTCAACTTTACGGCACAAATTTAGTGAACTTGCTCAAATTATTATGCAAAGAGAAAGATGGCAACATCAACATTGATTTTGATGATGTAGTATTGCGTGGCGTAACTGTGATTCGTGAGGGTGAAATCACTTGGCCAGCACCACCAATTCAAGTTTCAGCCCAGCCACAGCAAAAAGTGGAAGTGGTGGTTGAGAAAAAAGAAGAAAAACCGCAAGACCCACGCGTGAAATACGGCATTATGGGCGCAATTGGCGTGTTGTTCCTATGGTTAGGTTCAGTGATGCCAGCGGCATTCTTATCACACTTTACCGTATTCGTGCTTGCTTGTGTGGTGGGTTACTATGTGGTTTGGAATGTGAGCCACGCCTTACATACGCCATTAATGGCGGTAACCAATGCCATTTCAGGTATCATCATTGTGGGCGCATTATTGCAAATTGCTCAAGGCAGTTTCTTTATTAGCCTACTCGCGTTTATTGCAATTTTAGTAGCAAGTATCAATATTTTTGGTGGCTTTAAAGTTACCCAACGTATGCTTGCAATGTTTAGAAAAGGTTAAGGAGAAAAAGCAATGTCAGAAGGTTTAGTACAGGCTGCATATATTGTAGCGGCATTACTTTTCATTATGAGCTTAGCAGGGCTTTCTAAACACGAAACTGCTAAAGCTGGTTGTTGGTATGGCATTGTGGGTATGACCATCGCCCTTATCGCAACCATTTTTGGCCCACAAACTTCAGGGCAAATTTGGATCTTAATCGCAATGGCGATTGGCGCGGTGATTGGTATCCAACGTGCATTAAAAGTAGAAATGACCGAAATGCCAGAGCTTGTAGCAATTCTACATAGCTTTGTTGGTCTTGCTGCTGTGTTGGTAGGCTTTAACAGCTTTGGCTTACACGTTACCCCTGAATTTGTTGCACCAGAAGGTACAGCATTTATCAGTGAAGCCGCATTAGAAAATGCGAAAGCCGCCTTTGATGCAGAACAAGCAACCCTTGCCACAATCCACAATGTGGAAGTGTTCTTAGGGATCTTTATCGGTGCGGTAACCTTTACAGGATCTGTGGTCGCATTCGGTAAATTACGCGGTATTATTAATTCTAAAGCGCTAATGTTACCGCATCGCCATAAATTAAATTTAGCAGCGTTAGTGGTGTCTGCCTTATTAATGATTGCGTTTTTAAACTCACCAGAAAATATTTTCCCAGTGTTATTGATGACGGTCATCGCGCTTGCTTTCGGTTGGCACTTGGTTGCCTCAATCGGCGGGGCGGATATGCCAGTGGTGGTGTCAATGCTGAACTCTTATTCTGGTTGGGCAGCGGCAGCGGCAGGCTTTATGCTGAATAACGATCTCTTGATCGTAACAGGGGCATTGGTGGGATCATCAGGTGCAATCCTGTCTTACATTATGTGTAAAGCGATGAACCGTTCATTTATCAGCGTTATCGCGGGTGGCTTTGGTAATGATGTAGTGGCAAGTAGCGATGAAGAGCAAGGTGAGTACCGCGAAACGACTGCCGAAGAAGTGGCAGAAATGCTGAAAAACGCAAGCTCAGTGATCATCACCCCGGGATATGGTATGGCGGTGGCGCAAGCGCAATATCCAGTGGCTGAAATCACACAAAAATTGCGTGATCGTGGCGTGAATGTGCGTTTTGGTATCCACCCAGTAGCAGGGCGTTTACCGGGCCATATGAACGTGTTGCTCGCTGAAGCCAAAGTACCTTATGACGTGGTATTAGAAATGGACGAAATCAACGATGATTTCGCAGATACTGATGTGGTATTGGTTATCGGTGCAAATGATACCGTAAACCCAGCGGCAATGGACGATCCAAACAGCCCAATCGCAGGAATGCCAGTGCTAGAAGTTTGGAAAGCCGCTAACGTGGTGGTATTCAAACGCTCAATGGCAGTAGGCTACGCCGGTGTACAAAACCCACTATTCTTCAAAGAAAACACCCAAATGCTCTTTGGTGATGCGAAAGAGCGCGTTGATGATATTTTGAAGGCGTTGTAAGATAAAATTACTTTATTTTTATAAAATTGAATAAAACATTGATCTGCATCTAATTATTAGGTGCAGATTTTTTATTGTTTGTGATTATTATCACGGTTTTATTTTGTTCTTTGAGATATGTTCTTTTTAGTTTCTCTAACAGCTAAGGAGTACATATGAAAGAAGATGTTCGTTTAAAATCATTGATTGTTGGAACAATATCATTGATTTGTGCCATTATCTTTTTTGGCGGATTTGCCAAAGGGTTTTTAGGCGGAATTTTTGATTTTGGTAAATTAACAGGTCAGTTTCCCGAATGGTTAAAAACATCTGGTGGGCTTAGTGCGAAAGGCGGATTTTTATTTGCCCTTACGTTAATTCCAAGCGTAATGCTCGCGCTGGGTTTTGTTGCCATATTTGAACATTTTGGTGCATTAGCCGCGGCTTCTAAATGGCTAAGTCCTATCTTAAAACCTTTAATGGGTATTCCTGGAAATTGCTCTATCTCTTTGATTGCAAGTACACAAAGTACGGACGCAGGAAGTTCTACAACAAAATCTTTATATGATGAAGGTAAAATCACTTATAAAGAACTACTCATCTTTGCGGCTTTCCAATTTAGTGCAGGTGCAATGCTGACAAATTTCCTTGCATCTTTTGCCCCTTTACTTCTTTTAACTGATAAAAATGGAATGACAGTACCCGTTTCGGTTGCGATGTGCCTTGGTATTATTTTATTGTTCAAGCTATTTGGTGCAAATTTAATGCGTTTATATGTAAAAAAATTTGTGAAAGAGAATGAGGGGGAAGTATGAGCGAAAATAAATTAATTACCGATATTTTTATTGATGGTGCAAGAAAAGGCTGGAATATTGCGATTCATAGCACAATTCCGAATGTGTTAATGGCATTTGTGATTATTTATATTTTAAATGTTTCGGGATTATTAAAATTATTAGGTGAATATATTGGTTTTATTATGGCACCATTAGGATTGCCAGGTGAATCTATTGCCGTATTTCTTGCAGCATTTTTAAGCTGGGGTGGTGCTGCAGGTGTTCTTGTTGCACTGGTTCAGGCGGGCACGTTAACAGCGACAGATATTGCCATCTTATTACCGGGAATGGCATTAGTGGGCTCTACTGTGCAATATATGGGGCGTGTACTTGGTGTATTAGGTGTTCCAGGAAAACATTATCTCGTATTATTTGGTATTTGTATGGTTAATGCTTATTTAGCAATGCTAGTAATGAGCTTTATTGTTTAAGGAGGAAATATGAATGAACAAGCGTTATCTCAATTTATTTCTGAATTAAACGAATTAACAGATATTGAAAGTCCAACATCTTCCATTGATGGAGTCAATCAGGTTGCACAATGGTTTATTAACAAGGCTGAGCAACAAGGATTACAACATAAGATTATCCCAATGGAAACAGACAAAGTTGCTGATTGTCTTCTTATTAGTAATAACCTTGATGCTTCTCAATTTGATATTTTATTTGTTGCCCATATGGATACGGTTTTCCCTGTGGGAACAAGTGCTGATGTGCCTTTTAAAATTGAAGGAAATAAAATCAATGCCTTAGGCGTGATTGATGACAAGTCTGGTGGCTTATTAGCGTTATCAATTATTCAGGCATTAGATTTAAGTCAATATAATGTGGCGCTTTATCTCAATTCTCACGAAGAAATTGGCTCAATGTATGCTAAAGAAAGTATTCGAGAATATGCGCGTAAATCAAAATATTGCTTTGTTATGGAACCTGCAAGAGAAGATGGTTCAATGGTTGCGACACGGAAAGGTCTTATCACCTATGATATAGAGTTTTTCGGGGTTGCAGCGCACGCAGGAAATTGCCCAGAAAGAGGGCGATCGGCATTAGTTGAGGCCGCAAATTTTGTTGTTGAGTTTGCGAAATGTAACGATTTTGAACGCTTGCATACCTTTAATTGTGTAATAAATAATGGTGGAACGGCACATAACGTTATTGCCGATTATGCGTCCTTAACGATTGAAATGCGTTATAAATATCCAGAGTCTGTGGCTTTTTTTGAAGAAAAATTAGAGCAGTTATTATCTCATCCTTTTATAGAAGGGGTAACAAACAGAAAAACGCTAATCAACAGTGAAGCACCAATGATTGATGAAGTCAATTTACCAATGATCAAATCTGTTTTTGCGCAAGCTGCTAAGGAGTTAAATTATCCTTTAAAATGGGTTGATGCGGGTGGATTAAGTGATGGAAATATTGCGTCATCGGCGGGGTGTCCAACAATTGATGGACTAGGGCCAACAGGCGGTAATATGCATGCTAAAACAGAATATATGTTAATTGATTCTGTGGTTCCTAAGTATCACTTAATTATTAATGCAATCAATAAATTATTGTAAAGAAAAGATAACGACCAGATTTCATATCTGGTCGTTTTATCTTACAGTCTTAAGGCATACCCAATTTCTCATTTGGTTTTATCATAGAAATGATATTGGCATAGAATAGATAGGTATCCAAATTGGAATAATATCTCAATTTGAAAGATCGTTTTCTTCCTTTTTGATATAATCGCCACATTGATTTGATATTTATTAATTTCACTATGCAATATCTCCTACTCTCCCTTTTCACCCTCGCTGCGGTGATTTTTGTTATTAACTCGCATTATCGCTGGACGTATTTCTTTGCGATTGCGCAGTTTGTGTTGTTTTTTAGTTTGATGTTTAGCATTACAGGGCAGTGGCAGCGTGGGCTGAATTTTGCTGCGGTGCTGTTTGTGGTGCTGATGCTTTTCCATCGTCTGAAAATACATTTTTATAAACAACCGCTCTTGGTGTCAGATTTCTTTTTAGTTCTGGATTGGCGAAACTGGGAAACTTTGCTGCATTATCGCTCGGCCATTTTTGCCATTGCGGGCTTGATTGGATTGCTGGTTTATGCCGTGATGGGCTGGTCGTCAGCAGAAGTGGCAAGCATTGAATGGCGAATTTTAGCAAGTGCGGTGCTTTTTCTCACGATTTTTGCCATTTGTCATTACAGCAAAAATAAATCGGCGATTAAACAATGGTTGGATTCGTTGCCCGATGATGGACGCGATGTATTTTTAAATCTACCAATGTCTTGCCGTGGCGTATTTTTTAAGCCCCCAGTATTTGAGGGCGATGCAAATTATTTTTTACAGCAAAAACAACGTGTTCCCGACTATCCACTCAGCGCAGAAAACGAGCAACCTGACATTGTCGTATGGCTTCAGGAATCTACCCTAAATCCGCATAGCTTTGTATTTGAAAGCGCCGATATTCCGCCAATTACAATGTATGAAAATCAGGCTGATACCAAGTTTAACAGCCATTTGCGTGTGCATACTTTAGGTGGTGCAACCTGGAAATCGGAGTTTGCGTTCCTATCTGGGTTACCTTCAACGGATTTTGGCGCAATGGCAAATGCCGTGTTTTATTCTGTTGTGCCGCATTTGCAATACAGCTTTATCCAAAATCTGAAAGTACAGGGCTATTATTGCGTGGCTTTATCGCCGTTCACGAAAGGCAATTACAACGCCAAGCCAGCTTATGATCATCTTGGTTTTGATCTAATGTTACAGCCGCAAGAGTTAGGCTATCCCTCACCATTAAGCAAAAATTTATGGACGATTGGCAGTGATGAAATGAGCCAATATGTGCAGAAAATTTTGCAAAAAGAAGGTATTCCTGCACTTGAAAAGGTGAATCAGCCTTTATTTGTTTATGTTCTTACAATGCGTGAGCACGGGCCTTATCATGATGTTGGGAATGTATTTAATTTGCAAAATCAAGGGTTTACTGCTAAAGGAACGGGCGAGTTAAACGATTATATCCAGCGAATTGTGAAGCTCAATGATGTTATCGAAGATTTCAATCGCTATATGCAAAATCGTCATAAACCTTATGTGCTGGCTTATTTTGGTGATCACCAAATTTCTATTAGTGGTGCGCAGCCTGCTTATCAATTTGATTATCCAAATCCGGATTACATTACGCAATTTGTGGTGCGTAGCAATATGCAAACTAACTTTGAGCAACAACAGGATTTCCTTGATTTAGCACAGGCTGGTGGTTTGATTTTAGAAATTGCAGGATTGCCAGCCGATGAATTTATGCAAGCCAATATTGCAATGCGCAAACTGAGCGGTGGAAAATTGCAAGATTGCCAAGATGAGCAATTATTGGCAGGCTATCGTCACTATTTGTATCAACAATTAAAGGTGGCGAAATAGATGAGCAAGCAAATCGAAACCCACCCATTTCCTGCGATATTGCCACCGCATGCCACAGTGATGATGATGGGAAGTTTTCCCCCTAAGGCGGAAAAACGCTGTATGGAATTTCATTATCCCAATTTTCAAAATGATATGTGGCGTGTGTATGGCGAAGTGTTTTTCGGGCGTGCAGATTATTTTCAAGTGCCAAATGAAAAACGCTTTGATCCCGCACGAATTAAGGATTTTTTATGGCAAAAGGGCATTGCATTATGTCCAACGGTGCGCAAAGCCATTCGGGAGCAAGATAATGCTTCAGATAAATTTTTGAAAGTGGTGGAAAGCGTAAATCTTAGCGAAGTGCTGCCCCAAGTGCCGCAATGCCACTGGATTTTCACCACAGGGGGCAAAGCCACTGAGATTTTGCTTTCTCTATTGCCTGAAAAGTCAAAGCACCGAAAACCAACAGCTTTATCTCTTACCCTTATCCCGATTTTTCGCTCAATTTATATCGCCTGCCGTCCACTTCAAGGGCTTATCCACTTGCCTTTGACAAAAAAGTGGCGGCCTATCGGACATTTTTTGAAATGGTGGGATTGGTTTAAAAAGGATTTGTCTGGTTAACTTAAGAATTGGGGCATTATGCTAATTTTTTATAGAAATCCCACCGCACTTTGTTTTTACTATCTCATAAAACACTGATAAAAGAAAAGCAGATCAATGATCTGCTTTTTATATAAATTAGAATTCAAAATTTATCAGCACTTTAATTGCCCAAATAAAGAGTAATGCGAACAGCGCTATGAGGGCTTTTTCGCCGTGATTTAGGTTGAATTTACCTTGTGCTTGGTGGCGAGAGTAGAGGAATAGGGCGATGCCCGGAACGTATAATGCTACGGAAATTAATAAGTAATCTAAGCCTGCGGCGTATAAAATCCATAATCCGTAAAGAGTAGCCATTAGCCCTGTAAATTTAATATACCAAGCGCTTTGTTGCTGGAAAGATAGTTTGAGCAAGTAAGCACCGATCAGTAAATAAGGCACAAGGATCATTGAGGTTGAAATAAGCAGTAATGCTTCATAGGTTTTGCCGGTAAGCAGCACAAGGAATAAACAAAGTTGCACAACAAGACCAGTGAACCATAAAGAATTAATCGGCACATCATTACGATTGAGTTTGTTAAGAATTTGTGGGAATGCGCCATTTTTTGCACCGCGATAAGGTACTTCAGCGGAATACATTGTCCAACTGATATAAGAGGCGAGTACGGAAACGATTAAACATATCGTAATTAAAATTTTGCCGCTTTTACCGATCATTAACTCTAGTAAACCAGCCATTGAAGGGTTTGCCATTTGTGCGATGGTTTCTCGTGGCAAAATGCCTAAAGAAAGCACGGTAATTGCTACATAAAGCACTAGTGCGATGATAATACCTAATACGGTGGCAAGTCCCACATCAGTGCGTTTTTTGGCGTGAGCAGAAAGCACGGCAGCACCTTCGACTCCAGTAAATACCCAAAGGGTAATGAGCATTGTGTTTTTGACTTGATCGGCAACATTATTGTTTAAATCGCTCGCTTTCGGATTTAAATTAAAGGTATCTGGTGAGAAAAACCAAAGAGCGAGAGCGATGAATAAAATGAGTGGAAACACTTTTACAATGGTGGCGACTAAATTAACGGAGGCCGCTTCTTTCACTCCTTTGGCAATTAAAATATGTACTAGCCACACTACTAGCGATGACCCAATGAATGCGGCAAGTGTATTTCCTTGTCCAAAAATCACCGTATTTTCAGTGTCTGTAAAAGTTCCGATGCCTTCAAAGGCGACCACTAGATAGCCTACAATCCCAATGGTAGCGCATAGCCAGTACCCCCAGGCTGAAAGAAATCCCATTAAATCGCCAAAGCCTTCGCGTGCGTAGGTGTAAATTCCACCGTCTAATTCAGGTTTAAGGCGAGAGATAAAAAAGAAAGAGAGCCCAAGAAAAATAATCCCTACTCCCGTGATAAGCCAGCCGATAAGTAAGGCTTCAGAGCCTGCAACGGCAGCCATATTTTGCGGTAAACTGGAAATGCCCGAGCCAATCATCGAGCTTAACACTAAGGCTGTGAGTGAAATTAAACCAATTTTTTTATTTGACATATTACTGCTTTCCGATTTGTTTGTTATTTTTTGAAATAGGCTGAAAGGGCGTGAATATGCTCTAAGCCAATGCCGCAACAACCACCAATGATACTTGCCCCCGCATTCTGCCATTTTTTCGCCCACGTTAAATAGGCTTGCGGATCAAGATCTTTACGCACTTCATCAAGCCCTTCATTTGCTGTAGCATCTTTGCTTTGTGGTGCGAATGCGTTGGCGTAAGCTCCAGTTTGAATATGCAGAGCTTGATGTTTTTGTAATGTTTGTTGGGTGATCACTAAGGCTTGTTCGATCACTTCAGGCTGGCAACAATTAAATAAAATGGCACTGACGCCCAATTCGATCATTTTTTCTACCGCACTTTGTACCGACTCACCAGAACGTAAAGTGGCTGGTTGGTTTGGATCTTCATCTTGTAAGGTAAAGGAAACCCAAAGCGGGCGATCGTCTGGCAATAAGGGTTTGATTGAAATCGGTTCAATAATGGCGCTTTGGGTTTCGCACAGCCAAAGATCCACATAAGGGGAAAGCCCGTTAATAATCGGCTGCGCTACCTCTTTCACACGTTCTGGGCGAAATAAATCGGGGCGGTATGAGCCAAATAATGGTGGCAATGAACCTGCAATTTTGACAGATTTTCCACTATTTTGTACCGCACTTTTCGCCAAACGCCCTGCGAGATCCGCAAGCATTTTTCCATCGGCGACAAAACGTTGTTTCCCAATATGAAATGGAACAACAGCATAGCTGTTGGTAGTGATCACTTCCGCGCCATTGGCGATAAAATCCTCGTGAATCTGCTGCACCGCTTGCGGTTTTTCATAAAGTGAAAGTGCCGACCATTCAGGTTGACGAAAAGGCGCGTTTAAACGCATTAATTCACGGCTCATTCCACCGTCAAGGATTGTGATTGTCATTTTGCTTCCTATGAATGTTCAAAAAATTTGTGATAAAAAAATACCGCACTTTTGTAAAGTGCGGTGAGATTTTTCATTATTTTTTTAGATTAAAATGGAATAAGTTAGAAAAAAATTACACATTAAAACGGAAGTGCATTACATCGCCATCTTGTACGATATAATCTTTTCCTTCTAAACGCCATTTACCCGCTTCTTTTGCGCCATTTTCGCCTTTGTATTGAATGAAATCATCATAAGAAATCACTTCTGCGCGGATAAAGCCTTTTTCAAAATCCGTGTGAATGACGGCAGCGGCTTTGGGTGCTGTTGCGCCTACGGAAACTGTCCACGCGCGCACTTCTTTTACACCAGCGGTGAAGTAGGTTTGTAAGTTTAATAAGGCATAACCTGCGCGGATTACGCGGTTTAAACCTGGTTCTTCAATGCCAAGATCTTGCAAGAATTCTACTTTTTCTTCATCGTCAAGTTCAGCGATTTCCGATTCAATCGCCGCACACACAGGCACAACCACCGCCCCTTCTTTTTCTGCAATTTCACGCACGCGATCCAAATAAGGGTTATTTTCAAAACCGTCTTCGTTTACGTTAGCGATATACATTGTCGGTTTTAAGGTTAAGAAGTTATAGCTTTTAATGGCGTGTAATTCGTCTTTGTCTAAATCTACTGAGCGAATCATTCCCGCATTTTCTAACACTGGGAGAATTTTTTCCATTACGCTTAATTCAAATTTCGCCTCTTTATCCCCACCTTTGGCACGTTTTTGTAAACGCTGAATGGCTCGCTCACAGCTATCTAAATCAGCCAGGGCAAGCTCGGTGTTGATGGTATCGATGTCTTCAGCAGGATCAATTTTGCCTGCAACGTGGACGATGTCGTCATTTTCAAAACAACGCACAACGTGGCCGATGGCATCAGTTTCACGAATGTTCGCAAGGAATTTGTTACCTAACCCCTCGCCTTTACTCGCCCCTGCCACAAGCCCCGCAATATCCACAAATTCCATTGTGGTCGGTAACACTCGTTCAGGTTTGACAATTTCCGCTAATGCGTCCAGACGCGGATCTGGCATTGGCACAACGCCGGTGTTTGGTTCGATAGTACAAAACGGATAGTTTGCCGCTTCAATACCTGCTTTTGTTAATGCATTAAAAAGGGTGGATTTACCCACGTTTGGTAAGCCCACGATACCACATTTGAATCCCATAGTGTTTCCTTAATTGTGTTATGCTTTAAAACGTTGAGTGTTTTACGCTTTAAAGCTATTGAGTCGATTTGTTGCTTTTGTAATGCCTTCTTTGATGAGAATTTCCACGCACTCAGCGGCTTCATCTAAGGCTTTGTCAATCAGTTGCCAATCGCTTGGCGAAGGTTTGCCTAGCACATAGGCAGAAACCAGATTTTTATCACCGGGGTGTCCAATGCCTACACGCAGACGGTAGAAATTTTTATTATTACCCAACTGAGCAATGCTATCACGCAAACCGTTATGCCCACCGTGTCCGCCCCCTTGTTTAATTTTGGCAACACCAGGTGAGAGATCAAGCTCATCGTGAATAATCAGAATTTCTTCAGGTTTAATGCGGTAAAAATTGGCTAATGCACTGACCGCTTTACCGCTTAAATTCATAAAGGTGGTAGGAACGAGAAAACGAATTTCTTCGCCAAAAATCACCGCTCTTGCCGTTTTACCGAAAAATTTACTTTCTTCTTTTAGTTGAAAATTAAATTGACGAGCAAGGCGATCAATCACCCATTCCCCTGCATTATGGCGCGTGTCGACATATTTATCGCCGGGGTTAGCCAGCCCAACAATGAGTTTAATTTCTGACATACTTTCTTTAACAGGACAAAAAATAGTGGGCTATTGTAGCGAAAAAACAGCTACAACGCCAACACCAATACACCACTCAAAATTAAAATTGAACCAATGATGAGTTTTAAGCTGATCGGTTCACCTAATAGCACCACGCCTAGCACAATGGCGATGACGACACTCAGTTTATCAATCGGGGCAACCCAAGAGGCAGGGGCAAGTTGTAAGGCGCGGTAGTAACAGAGCCAAGAAAGCCCAGTGGCAACGCCAGATAATAGCAGGAAAATAAAGGGGTTGGTGGCGATATGTTGGGGCAGTTGCCATTCGTTGCGCAGAGTAATAATGCCGCCAGCGACCGCAAGTACCACAATGGTGCGGATAAATGTCGCAAGGTTGCTGTTAATGCCTTCCACGCCGAGCTTGCCTAAAATGGCAGTTAGCCCAGCGAAAAATGCTGATCCAATGGCGAAAATGACCCAATTCATCGTTTTTCCTTATTTTTTCGTGTGTTTATCACCGCACTTTTGTTTGATATTCGCTATAATAGCAAAGTTTTTTTAGAGAAAAATACTAAGTATAAATAAAATGCCAAGTGTTAATCAAAGCGCCTTAGTGCCTTACAGTGCCAAACAAATGTATGATTTGGTGAATAATTATGAACGCTATCCTGAGTTTGTGCCGGGCTGCGTGGAAAGTCGAACCCTAAGCCGTCAGCAAAATCAGCTCACGGCAGAATTGGTGATCAGCAAAGCAGGTATTCGCCAGCGTTTTACCACGCAAAATACAATGGTGGAAAATCAGCGTATTCAAATGCAGTTGGTGGAAGGGCCTTTCAAGTTTTTACAAGGGGAATGGCAGTTTGTGGAAATTGATGAGCAGTGCTGCAAAATTGCCTTAAAACTGGATTTTGAATTTTCTAATCCGATTATTGCAATGGCATTCGGGCAGATTTTTACCCATCTTACCAGCAAAATGATCGATGCGTTCAAGCAACGCGCTAAGGAGGTTTACGCCTAATGTCCAAATTAAAAATTGAAATTGCTTATGCCTTGCCTGATCGTTATTTTTTGAAAACCTTGCATATGGAGCAAGGCACAACGGTGCAAACGGCGATTTTGCAATCGGGTATTTTGCATCAATTTAGTGAAATTGATTTACGCGAAAATAAAATTGGCATTTTTAGCCGCCCTGCGAAGCTCACCGATGTGCTAGAAAATGGCGATCGCATTGAGATTTATCGCCCTTTATTGGCTGATCCTAAAGAAATCCGTCGTAAGCGTGCAGCACAGCAGCTGCAAGAACAGCAAGCGCAAAAGCAAGCTGAAAAAGAAGCGAAAAAACGCGCAAAACAATTAGCCCAAGATCAACAATCTGTATCCCAATTGGCAACACCATCTTCAACTCAAGAGGAACAAGGCGATGATTAAATTTTGTTTACCCGATCACATTAGCCCAGAACAATTTTTGCAAGAATATTGGCAAAAGAAACCCTTATTAATTCGCAACGGTCTGCCACAAATTGTCGGGCAGTTTGAGCCAGAAGATATTATTGAACTGGCACAAGGCGAAGAAGTTACCGCTCGCCTCATCAAACAGCATAGTGATGAAAATTGGGAACTCAAAGTTAGCCCGCTGGTAGAACAAGATTTTGCTGATGTGCCAACACAATGGACGGTGCTAGTGCAAAATATGGAACAATGGTCGCCAGAATTAGGTCAGCTTTGGAACGCGTTTGGGTTTATTCCGCAATGGCAACGGGACGATATTATGGTGTCTTACGCGCCGCAAGGTGGCTCAGTAGGGCGACATTATGATGAATATGACGTGTTCCTTGTGCAAGGCTACGGACATCGCCGTTGGCAGCTTGGCAAATGGTGCGATCCAACTACCGAGTTCAAACCGAACCAGCCGATCCGTATTTTTGATGATATGGGCGAATTGGTGCTTAATGAAGTGCTTGCACCCGGTGATGTGCTTTATGTGCCTTCGCGTTTAGCTCATTATGGTGTGGCGCAAGATGATTGTCTGACGTTCTCTTTCGGCTTACGTTATCCTAATTTAGCGGACATTTTTGAAAATGTGGGCAAAGCCTTTAATCAACCGAATTTAGAATTGGATCTAAGCGAATTTTTAATTCCACTGCGCCTTAGCCCATATCTTCAACCTACAGGTTTATTGGCACAGCAAAATATCGCCACCATTAAGCAACAATTTCTTGCCAGCCTTGCGGAAAGTCCGCAATTTGACGCTTTATTTAAACAAGCCTTAGCAACAACAGTAAGTAGCAGACGTTACGAATTATTACCAACGGAAGGGGGGTACGATCCTGACGAAGTGCGGTCGCTTTTGGAGGAAGATTGTTTGCTTTCACAAGATAATAATTGCAAATTGCTTTACACCGAGTATCCGCTGCGTATTTATGCCAACGGCGAATGGCTTGATGAACTCAATCCCCTTGAAGCACAAATTTTAAAACGTTTAGCAGATGGCGAAAGTCTTGGCTTAGGCGATTTGCAAGCCTTAATGCTTGACGTGCAAGATAAAGAAAGCGTAATGGAATTATTGTTAGACAGCCTATGCAACTGGCTTGATGATGGCTGGGTATTGTTGGATTAAAAATGGAAAATAGTGCGATTTATTCCGTTTCACAGCTCAACCAGCAGGCTCGCCAATTATTGGAAAGTCAGCTTGGGCTAGTGTGGCTCACGGGGGAAATTTCCAATTTCACCCAACCTGTTTCGGGGCATTGGTATCTCACCTTGAAAGATGAAAATGCCCAAGTGCGTTGCGCAATGTTCCGAATGAAAAATCTGCGCGTGCCGTTTCGTCCGCAAAATGGAATGCAAGTGTTGGTGCGTGCCAGTGTGAGTTTATACGAGCCACGCGGTGATTATCAGCTGATTATCGACAGTATGCACCCTGCAGGTGAGGGCTTGTTGCAGCAGCAATTTGAAGCTTTGAAAATGAAATTGGCAGCGGAAGGATTGTTTGCGCAAAATCTGAAAAAAAATCTACCGCACTTTAGCCGCAAAGTGGGCGTGATAACTTCACCAACAGGGGCGGCGTTGCAAGATATTTTGCATATTTTACAGCGGCGCGATCCGAGCCTGAATGTGGTGATTTATCCCACCGCCGTGCAAGGCAAAGAGGCCACCGATGAAATTGTACAAATGATCGAACTGGCCAACCGCCGTCAAGAAGTGGACGTGCTTATTGTGGGACGCGGTGGCGGTTCGCTAGAAGATTTATGGTGTTTCAATGAAGAAGCGGTGGCGCGTGCGATTTTTAATTCTGTGATCCCCGTGATCAGTGCAGTGGGACACGAAACCGATGTTACCATTGCCGATTTTGTGGCCGATGTGCGTGCGCCCACGCCCTCTGCGGCGGCAGAATTAGTGAGCCGTGATCAGCAAGAATTATTGCAACAGCTTAACTATAAACGTCAGCGTTTAGAAATGGCGTTAGATCGTCTATTTAATGAAAAAAGCCAAGCCTTAAATCAGCTTGTATGGCGTTTGCAAAATCGTCATCCGCAAATTCAACTTAATCAACAAAAAGCCCAGCTAGAACAGCTTGCTTACCGTTTGCAGTTTGCAATGCAACGGGCAGTGGAAAAATCGCAACAGAAAATTGCCGTGCAGCACCAGCGTTTGCATTTAGCAATGGAACGCAACCTTTCCGCGAAACAACAAGGATTACAGCAACTTAGCCAACGCTTGCAAAATCGTCACCCACAAAAACAGCTTAATCAGCAAAAAGCCCAAATCCAACAACTAGGTTATGACTTAAGGCTGGCAATGCAGCATTATTTGGTAAAAAAACAGCAAAATTTCACCGCACTTAGTGAGCGGCTGAATAACAATCCGCTGCCGTACCGCCTACAAAAACAGGCGCAACATTTGCAACAATTAAAAGTGCGGTTGGATTTTAGCGCAGAAAAACAGCTGACAAATAAACAAGGGCGTTTTGCCACCTTGTGCCAACGCTTGGACGGATTAAGCCCGCTGAAAATTCTTTCCCGTGGTTATTCTATTTCTGAAAATGAGCAAGGCATTGCGATTACTGATTCTCATCAAGTGCAAGTGGGAGAGCGGGTGAAAACACAGCTAATGAATGGAGTGATTTATAGCCGTGTTGAGCAAATCGAAAAACAAATCATCACTGAAAAATAAGGATTCTGAGAATTTTTCTTGGTGGGAAAGAAAATCGGTTCTTTTTTGTAAAATAAATGAAAAAATAAAAATTTTAAATTTTTTTACGATTTTAGTTGTTTTTTTTTTTACAATGAGTAAGATTTATCTTGATTTTATTGAGATAAAGCTAAACGAAAATATTTTATTCATATTTGTGGTTAAGGCAACTTAACCACTTTTTTTGCTTTTAAAATTGTGCTGATATATTTATTTTTCCCAATTAAAAAATTAAAAGTGCGGTGAAAAATTTTAAAATTTTCTACCGCACTTTATAAAATGGAAATATTGTTTATTGGGATTGCTTGTTATGGCTTAATTGCAAGCTAACCGCTTATTTTTACCCTTCTTCACTTGGAAACATAAACGGATTTAAACCACTGCGCGCAAGGCCTTTTTCTTCCATTTCAATATCAAGATAAATGCTTGCCAGATCGTCGGCAATGGCTTCTACATAAGGATCTTTTTCTTGATACATCATTTTCAGATAACTATGGCAATCGCCGCAGCTTTCTGCTTTCACTGGTGCGGATTCACTGTCGATTGACCAATAATCTAATTTCCCTGTGTGATTGCAGTTGGTGCATTTACTACGCACCACATTCCATTCACTTTCACAAAGAGAGCAATGTACATAACGTAAGCCTTGCTCTGAGCCAAAATGTACCACGCTCGCTGTCGGCGGCGCACTGCATACAGGGCAAAGATGAAGGTGTTCACCGCTTTCCATTTTGCTATTTTGCGGTAATTGTTGAGCAAGCTGAGTCCAATAAAGGGAAAGTGCCGCCCAAATAAATAAGGCTTTATCGCTGCTGACTTCAGAAAATTGTTGCGCAAGCAGTTTATCGGCAAATTGCTCAAGCTCGCTGTCAGAAGCTTTTTCTAAATTCTCAATGGTGGCTTGTACGCTTTCATTGCCGTTATTTTTCATTTTATTGAGTAAGGCGCGCAGCAAATCTCGCCATTGAGGATCACGCTGCCATTTTGTGATGTCAAGGGGAACGCTGGTTTCCGTGCTGATTTCAATTTCTTGCGTAACAGGCTGTTCATTGAGTAGCGCGAGCTGGCAATCAACAATATTGGCGGCAAAGTTAAGGTAATCCGCCATTGGGTGATTTTGCGCTAAAGAACGTAGGCGTTCGGCACGGCGTTGGTAAAGATTTTTCGGGTTGGAAAATAAAAGAATAGGGTGATGAAAAGAGCTGGCAGCTTGTACAATTTCATCTTTTGGTAGAATTTTTATACTCATAATTTTTCATTAACGTTCGTCAATAAAGAAAGTGCGGTGTAAATTTGCAAAATTTTGCAAAAAATCACCGCACTTTGCCATTGTTAATTATTTAGCGTGCTTTTCTTTCGCTTTTTCTGCGGCTTCTTTTTCAAGTTCAGGCAGAATGTCTTCACGGAACCAGCGTGGGTGATGTTTTTTCGCCCAGCGTACCGTTACCCAACCTTCAACCATTCCACGAATAGAACCTTTCACCCAGAATGCCATATACATATGTACCATAATACCAGTAAAGAGCATAAAGGCACTAGCTGAGTGCAGCAAAATGGCAATGCGGATAACAGGAATTGGGAAATTATGGGAGAAATATTGTCGCCACATAATAATTCCTGTTGTTAGTAGGGTAACCATTGCAAGGATTAAGGTCCAGAATAGCATTTTTTGCCCTAAATTATATTTTCCGTTGTCTGAAACGGCATGTTCGTTGCCTTTTAAGACTTCTTTAATATTTTTTAGCCATATCCAGTCATTTTTTTCAGGAATGTTGTAAGGCCAGTAAATCAAGCAAAGGTTGATAAAGGCAATAAACATTATTATCCCAGTGAATGGGTGGATAAAACGGGCAATTCTTGGGTTACCTAAGATTTCCGTTAGCCAAGCAAAATCAGGGAAGAAGAATGCAAGCCCTGATAAGCCTGTGGTGAAGAAACAGATTACCAGTAACCAGTGACTTAAACGCGCAGGCAATTTGTGGCGAACAACTCGTTGATCGTTGCTGATCTTAACTTTACTCATTTTCGCCTCCTTTATGTGCTTGTTCGTCTTCTGGCACGACTTCTTCGTGTTCTTCTAGATCTTCCGTATTTGGCCCAACTGCAAGATAGTGCGCAATTTCAGAAAGCACTAAGCCTCCCATTGCCACCGCTGCAACTGGTTTCAATACGTCTTTCCATAATTTCACGGTAACGTCAATTTGTGGATCTTTCGGTAAGCCTGAGTAAAGCTCTGGCTTATCAGCGTGATGTAACACATACATAACGTGTGTGCCGCCCACGCCTTCTGGATCATAAAGCCCTGCATTTTCATAACCACGGGATTTGAGATCCGCAATGCGAGTTTCCGCATAGTGTTTCATTTCTTCTTTTGTACCGAAATGAATAGCACCTGTTGGACAGGTTTTCACACAAGCGGGTTCTTGACCCACGGTAACGCGATCAACACAAAGCGTACATTTGTACACTCGGTTATCTTCAGGGTTCATTCTTGGAATATTGAATGGACAACCTGCGATACAGTAACCACAACCGATACATTTGTCTGATTGGAAATCAACGATGCCGTTTGCATACTGAATAATCGCACCCGGTGATGGGCAAGATTTTAAACAGCCCGGTTCACTACAGTGCATACAGCCATCTTTACGGATCAGCCATTCTAGACGGTCATTTTCTTCAACTTCATTGAATTTCATCACCGTCCAAGCTTTGGCATTGAGATCAATCGGGTTATCGTATGAGCCGATACATTTTTCCGGCTCGGCACGAATATCATTCCATTCTGAACAAGCCACTTGGCAGGCTTTACAGCCGATACAAGTGGTAACGTCAATCAGTTTTGCCACTTCAAGCTGATGATCTCGCGCTTGCGGTGGTGGTGTTAATCCCGATGTTGCAGAGGCTTTAATAATATCTTGCGATTGAATAGTTCCCATATTATGCCCCCACTTTCTCAATATTTACCAACATACATTTTGATTCCGGTGTTTGTGTATTTGCATCACCTGCACGAATGGTGAGGTTATTGGCAAAGAAACCTTGTTTACCAATACCTCCAAAGCCCCAGTGAATTGGGATACCTACGGTATGCACGGCTTTGCCATCGGCAGTGAGTGGGCGAATACGTTTAGTTACCACGGCTACGGCTTTAATATAACCACGTTTTGAGGTAACTTTGACATAATCGCCATTATTGATGCCTTTCTCTTTTGCAAGTGCTTCGCCAATTTCAACAAATTGTTCTGGCTGGGCAATCACATTGAGTAACACGTTTTTCGTCCAGAAGTGGAAATGTTCTGTTAGACGATAGGTTGTACCCACATAAGGGAATTCTTCCGAAGTACCAATGTCTGCTTTGTCGCTTTCCAAAATACGCGCCACAGGGTTGGATACGACATTTGGGTGCAGTGGGTTTGTGCCAATTGGTGTTTCAATTGGTTCGTAATGTTCTGGGAATGGGCCGTCAGCCATACGTTCACGCACAAATAAACCACTTACCCCTTCAGGTTGCATAATAAATGGTAGGGTAGGACTATTTGGTGGCGCAGTACCGAAGTCTGCCACGTCCACATAGTTCCAGTTTTTGCCATTCCATTTAATTAACTGGCGTTTTGGATTCCAAGGTTTACCAGATAAATCCGCACTTGCACGGTTGTAGATAATACGGCGGTTCATCGGCCACGCAAAGCCCCAACCTAGGGTGTTACCTAAGTTAGACGGATCAGCATTATCGCGATTCGCCATTTGGTTACCTTTTTGTGTCCATTGACCAGTATAAATCCAGCACGCACCTGAAGTGCTACCATCAGCACGCATTTGTGCGAAGCTTGAAAGTAGCTCGCCTTTTTTCAAGATCACGTTGCCGTTGGCATCAAGGAGATCTTGTAAAGCATAGCCGTTCATTTCTTTCGCCACTTCTTCTGCTTTTGGCTCAAGTGGATTGTCATAGTTCCAGCTCATTGCTTCAAGGCTATCCAGTGATACGCCACCTTCTTTATGATAAAGCTCGATTAATGCCGCTCTTAATTCAGAAAGAATTTCACCATCGCTTTTCGCTTCAAATGGGGCATCAACGGCTTTCCAGTGCCATTGTAACCAACGACCAGAGTTAGCGATTGAGCCGTGTTCTTCCACGAAACAAGTGGTTGGTAAGCGGAATACTTCGGTTTGAATTTCTTCTGTTTTCACATCATTAAATTCACCGTAGTTTTTCCAGAATTCCGAGGTATCCGTAATTAACGGATCCATAATCACCAAGTATTTCAAATTACTTAAGGCTTTGATGATTTTGCCTGAATTTGGATAAGAGGCAACAGGGTTCATTCCTTGGCAGAAATAACCATTTACGCGACCTTGATACATTTCATCAATGTA
This sequence comes from Avibacterium volantium, assembly GCF_049366555.1. GTDB lineage: Bacteria > Pseudomonadota > Gammaproteobacteria > Enterobacterales > Pasteurellaceae > Avibacterium > Avibacterium volantium_A. The sequence continues at coordinate 82,142 of NZ_JBMMGT010000002.1, forward strand.
GCGCATTTGATCCATACCACCTTTCGGCAATTTCGGTAAATAATGGTAGCCGAATTCATTTTCAGCAGTGGCTTTTTCACCAAAGAAGGTTTTCAGCATACTTACCATAAATTTCGGCGTATTTTGCCAGTAGTTTACCTGATCTTTCATCATTGTTTTTGGTGTAATACGGTTTAGGAAGTTTTCTAAACTGGTATCCGCTTCGGTTGGCAATGGAATATAGCCAGGCAACATATGTGGGAATAAACCTAAATCCGTAATCCCTTGTACATTTGAGTGTCCACGCAACGCATTCACACCACCGCCAGAAACCCCGATATTACCGAGTAATAACTGGATCATCGCCATCGTACGAATATTTTGTGAACCCACAGTATGTTGAGTCCAACCTAATGCGTACATAAAGGTTGCAGCTTTATCAGGTGCAGAGGTTTTGGCAATTTCTTCACAGAATTGTAAGAAACTTTTTTGTGGCGTACCCGTGATACGTTCTACCATTTCAGGGGTATAACGAGAAACGTGATCTTTTAACAGATTAATCACGCAACGAGGGTGTTGTAAGGTCAGATCACGAATAGGCTGACCTTCCGCATCAAATTGATAACGCCAAGTTGAACGATCATATCTGCGTGTTTCAGGATCATAACCTGAGAACAAGCCGTCTTCAAACTTGAAGTTCTCATCAACGAGGAATGCCGCATTCGTATAATGTCTAACGTATTCGTGTTGGATTTGATCTTTTTCTAATAAATAACGAATAACGCCAGATAAAAAGGCAATATCTGTCCCAGAACGTAATGGCATATAAATATCTGCAACTGAAGCTGTACGGTTAAAGCGTGGATCAACCACCATTAACTTCGCACCATTTTGTTTTTTCGCTTCAATCGCCCAACGGAACCCAACAGGGTGAGCTTCCGCAGCGTTACCGCCCATTACGATTACTAAATCAGAGTTTTTAATATCAACCCAGTGGTTGGTCATCGCACCGCGACCAAATGATGGAGCAAGACTTGCTACCGTTGGTCCGTGTCAGATACTCGCTTGGTTGTCGGTATAAATCATACCGAGTGAGCGCACAAATTTTTGCGTTAAGATACCCGTTTCATTACTACAAGCCGAGCCTGCTAAGAAACCTGATGTCATCCAACGATTAACAGGCGTGCCATTTTCATTGTTTAACACAAAGTTGGCATCGCGGTCTGCTTTCATATGTTTTGCGATACGCTCAATGGCTTCTTCCCAAGAAATACGTTTCCATTCTGTTGAACCTGGCTCACGCACTTCAGGATATTTCACACGGCGTGGGCTATTTACATAATCTAATGCCCCAGCCCCTTTCGGACAAAGCGCCCCACGGCTTACTGGATGATCGGGGTCCCCTTCAATGTGATAAAGTTTACCCACGCTATTTTTTGCGCCATCACCTAAGCTGTATAACAACATACCACAGCCTACGGCACAATAGGTGCAGGTATTACGGGTTTCTTTACCGCGTAATAACTTGTATTCGCGAGGAGCTGCTAAAGCTGTTGCTGGAGCAAAGCCCAACATCGCCGCAGACGTCCCTGCCATACCACCTGCACAGATCTTAAAGAATTTTCTTCTTGTGACCTGCATAGAGATACTCCTTAACCAACAAAATTGTTGTGTTATTGTGTAGTAGTAGATTTGTTTTTTATATAGATATTCGTTTAGGTTAGCTGAATATTTCAGATTTTTATTTAGTAAAATACAACGGCAAATAGCACATTTTCACAAATGAAATAATTCAGTTACAGTATAGTTTGTTGTCAAATTGTATTACAATTAACACAACGTAATACTGTGGCTAGGATACGCCTTTTCACGCCTAAAATCTATAAGTAATCTTGATTAGAAAGGAAAAATTCTTGAGTTGGATCACAAAATCAACAGTTAATTTTTTCAAAAAATTAACAAATAATAAACATTCTCAACACACATCACTTTGGCAAGAAAAAGAAGAAACCTTAGCGGTAGAAACCCCTGTTGCCTTAGTGTATAACGGCATTAGCCACACCGTAATGATGTGTTCCCCACAAGACTTAGAAGATTTTGCCCTTGGCTTTTCTTTAACCGAAGGCATTATCGAAAAGCCAGCGGACATTTATGGCATTGACGTAGAAGAAACCTGCAATGGAATAGAAGTACAGATAGAAATTGCCACACGCTGTTTTGTCGCGCTCAAAGAACGTCGCCGAACTCTAGCAGGAAGAACAGGCTGCGGCATTTGCGGCACAGAACAGCTTGATCAAATCCACAAAAACTTGCCTATTTTGCACCGCACTTATGTTTTGGATATTTCTCTGCTTGACGATTGCCTGAAAAAATTACATTCAGCTCAACAGCTTGGACAACAAACTGGCTCAACCCACGCCGCTGCATTTTTCGATTTGCACGGCAATTTGCTCGCCATTCGCGAAGATGTGGGTCGCCACGTCGCCCTGGATAAACTCTTAGGCTGGCACGCCACACAACCGAAACAACAAGGCTTTGTGCTAATTTCTAGCCGAGCGAGCTATGAAATGGTACAGAAAGTCATAAGCGCTGGCATTGAATGTCTAGTCGCCATCTCCGCTGCTACCGCCCTTGCCGTACAACAGGCCAAACAAAGCCAACTTACCTTAATTGGCTTCGCCAGAGAGGGCAGAGCAACAGTTTACACAGGAAAAGAGCGGTTGGATTTTTTGGAGAATTTATCTCATCGCTAAATGCTTGACCCTAACCCTATGTTAAGGTTTATGCTATGCAAAATTTTTACTAGAAGGAGAAAAAGATGAAAACTACTGTGTTAGCGTTAAGCGATTTATCTTGCCAACATTGCGTAAAATCCGTACAGAAAACCTTAGATGGCATTTCTGGCGTGCAAAGTGCCGAAGTGAGTTTAGATAAAGCCGTTGTAGTGGGCGATGTTGATCCGCAAGTGTTGATTAATGCTATTGTTGAAGCTGGTTATCAAGCACGCCTTGCGGATAACTCGGCAAAGTAAGTTCACTACCCGAATCTTCCACAGAAACCTTAAAACCTGATCCTGTGGTAGTTGGACAACATCAGGATCAGGTTACCCTTTTACTTGATGGCTTAAGTTGTGCCGCTTGCGTAATGAAAGTGCAAAAAGCTTTGCAAGCCGTGCCACAGGTTGCCCAAGTGCAAGTGAATTTAGCGGAACAAACAGCCTTAGTGAGTGGCAATGCCACGCCGCAATCTCTTGTTGCGGCCGTGCAGCAAGCAGGCTATGGTGCAGAAGTGGTGAATGATGAAGTGCTGCGAGCGGAAAAGCAGCAAAGCAAAAGCGCGCACGAAGTAAAACAGCGTAAATGGCAAGGCATTGTTGCCCTTGGTTTAGGGGCGACATTAATGCTTTGGGGCTTGCTTGGTGGCACAATGAGCGCAAATCAAAACAATCGCGTTTATGGGATCGCTGTGGGTGTGCTGACCTTGTTGGTGATGATTGTGACAGGCAAACATTTTTATCAAAAGGCGTGGCAGAATTTGCTCAATCGAACCGCTACAATGGATACCCTTGTGGCGTTAGGCACTGGCACAGCTTGGCTTTATTCAATGTTTGTTTGCATTAATCCTGAGTTTTTCCCTGAAAATGCCCGTCATTTATATTTTGAAGCAGCAGCGATGATCATTGGTTTCATCAATTTAGGCAAAATGTTTGAAGCTAAGGCGAAACAACATTCTTCACAGGCGTTGGCGCGCTTGCTTGATCTTACCCCGAAAACGGTGCATCTAGTTACGCCACAAGGCACGCAAGACATTCCCCTTGCGAAAGTGCAAGCAGGAATGCAGCTGCGCTTGCAAACAGGCGAACGTGTGGCGGTGGACGGCACAATTACAGAAGGGCAAGGTTGGTTTGATGAAAGTATGCTAACAGGCGAGCCTGTTCCCGTGCAAAAGCAAGCTGGGGATAAAATCAGTGCTGGAACGCTTATTTCAGATGGCACAGTGATTTATCGTGCAGAACAAATTGGTGAGCAAACCACCTTGGCTAATATCATCAAATTAGTGCGTCAAGCGCAGAGTAGCAAGCCAAAAATGGGACAACTGGCAGACAAAATTGCAGCGGTTTTTGTCCCTGTGGTGATTACCATTGCTTTAGTCGCCGCCTTGGTTTGGTATATTTTGGGGCCTGCGCCACAATTTTCTTATAGTTTGGTTATTTTTACTACCGTTCTCATTATTGCCTGCCCTTGTGCCTTAGGGCTAGCGACACCAATGTCGATCATTTCAGGTATTGGGCGTGCCGCGGAATTAGGCATTTTAGTGCGCGATGCCGATGCCTTACAAAAAGCCGCCAGTGCCGATACCATTGTTTTTGACAAAACAGGGACGCTGACAAAAGGTTCACCAAAAATCACCGCACTTTATTGTTTTAATGATTATTCAGAAACGCAAGTTAGCCAGCTTGCAGCAAGCCTCGAACAGGGTTCAAACCACCCTTTAGCCAAAGGCATAGTGCAGTTTAATCAAGAAAAGCAAGGTGAACTCAAACCACTTAACGCCTTTGCGACTTTGCAAGGTTTAGGAGTGAGTGGGGAAGTGGAAGGGCTTGAATTATTGCTCGGTAACCAAGCCTTAATGGCGCAACAAGGTGTGGATATTCAGACTGCAATGGCGATCTTTCAGCAACAAACAGAACGTGGCGCAACGGTGGTCTTTTTCGCGATCAATCGTCAATTAGCTGGGCTATTTGTGCTAAGTGATCCTTTGCGTGAAGATTCAGCGAATGCCTTACAACGTCTGCACGAGCGGGGCTATCATTTGGTGATGCTCACTGGCGATCAAGAAAAAACGGCTCGCGCATTGGCACAAGGCATAGCGATTGACAACGTGATCGCAGGTGTGTTGCCTGCTGAAAAAGCAAATATCATCAAGGCATTACAGCAAGAAGGCCGCAACGTAGTGATGGTGGGGGACGGCATTAATGATGCACCAGCCCTTGCTCAAGCAGACGTGAGTATCGCAATGGGTAACGGTTCAGATATTGCCATAGAAACCGCCGAATTAACCTTAATGCGCCACAATATTTCTGCCGTGGCTGATGCGCTTTGCCTTTCCAAAGGCATCTTACGCAATATGAAGCAAAATCTGTTCGGCGCATTTATTTACAATATTTTAGGCATACCTATTGCCGCTGGGTTGTTGTATCCCTTGTTTGGCATTTTGCTTAACCCAATGATTGGCGGGCTAGCAATGGCGTTGTCTTCCATCACCGTGGTGAGCAATGCCAATCGTTTGTTAAAATTTAAAGTGAAATAATTGATAAGGCTCATAACGAGCCTTATTTTTTATGAATTAGGCAAATAAAAAGAGTATAATTCTCACATCTGACGCACAGTAAAAGTGCGGTGCTTTTTTTGAGAATTTTCGAGGCAATGATGTCATTACAATTTAACGCAATCGCCTTGCTACTGGTGATTTTAATTTTGCTTGGTGTGCTAGGTAACAACAGTTCAATCACCATTTCGGCGACGATTTTGCTATTAATGCAGCAAACCTTTTTGGCTAAATATATTCCTTTTATGGAAAAATATGGTTTAAATATCGGCATTATTATTCTCACCATTGGCGTACTTAGTCCGATTATTTCTGGCAAAATTCCTTTGCCTGCTTTTACTGAACTGTTGAACTGGAAAATGTTTTTAGCTATTGCTGTGGGCGTGCTAGTAGCGTGGTTTGGTGGACGTGGGGTAAACCTAATGGGCGCGCAGCCGACTTTGCTCACAGGATTATTAGTTGGCACAATTTTAGGGGTTGCCTTTGTTGGCGGTATTCCTGTTGGGCCGTTGATTGCGGCGGGGATTTTGTCTTTGCTGTTGGGTAAAACGGGGTAAATATTAATCTTTATAAAAAATTAGCCCCTGTGTTTACAAGGGCTAATTTAAAAATTCACAAATTTTCCACCGCACTTATTATTGAGGTGAAATTAATTTCGCATCGCATTTTTCATAATACGATCTTTGGCAACTTTCCATTCACGATCTTTAATATCATCACGTTTATCGTGTTGTTTTTTCCCTTTCGCTACGCCAATTTTAATTTTTGCCCAAGGGCCTTTCCAATAAAGAGAAAGGGCAACAATGGTAAAGCCATCACGGTTTGCTTTGCCGAAGAGCGAAACTAATTCTCGCTGTTTTAACAATAACTTACGCGTACGCGTTGGATCGCACACAATGTGCGTTGAAGCCACGCTCAACGGCTGAATGGTCGCGCCGAATAAATAGGCTTCGCCATTTTTGAAAATAATATAACTGTCGCTAATATTGGCTTTGCCCGCACGCATTGATTTTACTTCCCAACCTTGCAAGGAAAGCCCTGCTTCAATTTCATCTTCAATAAAATATTCGTGTCTAGCGCGTTTATTTAAGGCAATGGTATTTGATGTTTGTTTTGGTTTTTTCTTTGTCATTTTAATTAATTTATTCTGATAAAATTACCGCACATTCTACCCAATCTAGGGAAAAATCGCAAAAGCACTTGCGTTGCAAAGCGATCTTTATAACAATGAGGCATTAATTTTTGCATTGAGTAAGCATTGATGAAATATAAGAATTTACGCGATTTTTTGCAGCTGTTAGAAGAACAAGGCGAATTAAAACGCATTTCGCAAGAAATCGATCCTTATTTGGAAATGACCGAAATTTCCGACCGCACTTTGCGTGCCGGTGGGCCAGCGTTATTATTTGAAAATCCGAAAGGATTTGCGATGCCCGTGCTGTGCAATTTATTTGGCACGGCAAAGCGCGTGGCGCTTGGAATGGGGCAGAATGATGTGTCTGCCTTGCGTGAAGTGGGGAAACTGCTCGCCTTTCTAAAAGAGCCAGAACCGCCAAAAGGGTTTAAGGATTTATGGTCAACCTTGCCACAATATAAACAAGTGCTAAATATGCCCGCGAAAGTGTTAAGCAAAGCACCTTGTCAGGACATTGTACTCAGTGGCGATGAGGTGGATTTATACCGCTTGCCGATTATGCAATGTTGGAAAGATGACATCGCACCGCTTATCACTTGGGGACTAACCATTACCAAAGGGCCGAACAAAAAACGGCAAAATTTGGGGATTTACCGTCAACAGTTGATCGGCAAAAATAAATTGATTATGCGTTGGCTCTCGCACCGTGGGGGCGCATTAGATTTTCAAGAATGGAAAGAACAAAACCCTGATAAACCTTTTCCTGTTTCGGTGGCATTAGGCGCTGATCCGGCAACGATTTTGGCGGCCGTAACGCCTGTGCCTGATAGCCTTTCTGAATATGCTTTTGCTGGATTGCTGCGCGGCAACAAAACGGAAGTGGTGAAATCGGTGAGTAACGATCTTGATGTGCCAGCCAGTGCGGAGATCGTGTTGGAAGGCTATATTGATCCCAATGAAACAGCATTAGAAGGGCCCTATGGCGATCACACGGGCTATTACAATGAACAAGAGTATTTCCCGGTGTTTACCGTTACCCACATTACAATGCGACAAAACCCAATTTATCATTCCACTTATACCGGGCGTCCACCTGATGAGCCAGCCATTTTGGGCGAAGCGTTAAACGAAGTGTTTATCCCAATTTTGCAAAAGCAATTCCCTGAAATTGTGGATTTTTATTTACCACCCGAAGGTTGCTCTTACCGTCTTGCGGTGGTAACAATGAAAAAACAATATGCCGGCCACGCCAAGCGTGTAATGATGGGCGTTTGGTCTTTCTTACGTCAATTTATGTACACCAAGTTTGTCATCGTGTGTGATGATGATATTGACGCTAGAGATTGGAAAGATGTGATCTGGGCGATCACCACGCGTAGCGATCCTGCGCGCGATTGCACCATTGTGGAAAACACGCCCATTGATTATTTGGATTTTGCCTCGCCTATTGCTGGGCTAGGTTCTAAAATGGGCATTGACGCCACCAATAAATGGCCGGGCGAAACTAACCGCGAGTGGGGCATTCCCATTAAAAAAGATCCTGAAATAGTCAAACGCGTGGACGAAATTTGGGAAAGCCTAGGAATTTTCGATTAGTGCCTTATTCAAGGCTTATTGATATTCATAGCAAATTTTTAGCAAAACAAAAGTGCGGTGCTTTTTGCAAAAATTCTATCAAAAAGCACCGCACTTATTTTTTGCTTAGATTTTTAATTTACGCTCTGCTTCTTTGGCTTTCACCAAGAATTGTTTGCGTTCAGCGGTGGACATTTGGCTACTTGTACCCGGCAATTTCACCGTGAGCGGATTAACTGGGCGACCATTAATATGAAATTCATAATGTAAGTGCGGACCAGTTGAACGCCCTGTATTGCCGGAAAGGGCAATGCGTTCACCCCGTTTTACACTTTGCCCCGCTCGGACTAATGGGCGGCTTAGGTGCATATAAACGGTTTGGTATTCACGACCGTGGCGGATCATAATATAGCGCCCCGCACCGTTGGCTTGATATGCCACTTTTTCGACAATACCATCAGCAGGGGCGATAACCGGTGTGCCGATTGCCATTGAGAAATCCACTCCGTTATGTGGACGAATTCGCCCTGTAACAGGGTGGCGTCTTGCTGGATTGAATGGCGAGGATACGCGCGCTTGGCGTTGCATAGGGTAGCGCGCAAAGCCTTTACCAAGGGTTTCCCCTTGACGGTTATAATAGCGACCATTGCTAGATTGAATGGCATAGTAACTTTTTCCACCCGAGCTAATATGAATGGCTTCCACATTACCTTGCCCAGTGAGTTTGTTATCCAAATATTCACGGGAAACGAGCACGGCAAATTTATCCCCTTGTTTGAGTTTTTTCATACTAATTTGCCATTGCAAAGCACTGCCTAATTGGCTAATTTGTTTTGAATTTAGCCCTTGTGCTTTTAAGCTGCTAGAAAATGAGCCTTTGATTTGTCCTTTTAGCACTTCTTTTTTCCATACGCTTTTTTTCTGCAAGATTTGGCGTTTAAATTTGCCTTCCGTAGTGCGTTCATAAATTCGTTCTTCTTTTTCAGAAACTAACCAGTTTAGGTATTCTAATTCGCCGTCTTTATCTAAAATCCAATAGAATTGCTGCCCCGCTTTAAGATTTTTTAGCTCGGGATAAGCGGCAATAAGGGTTTTACTGGTTTCATCTTCTAGCCCTGATTGTTCTAGCACATCTTTCAGGCTATCACCTTTTACCACGGTATGGCTAAATTGATCTTTGATGCGAACGGCTTGATCTGCCACATCAAGCAAGTCATTAACGGCGTTTTTGGCATCTTCAGGCAAATCGGCAAATTCATCCTCATCATCAAGATTGACTTGCTCAACTTCATCATCTTTACCTTGCAGATCATCGTCATAAGAGGTGGCTTCATCAGAATTTGGTTTTTCTGTGTTTGTGCTATCGCTTTGATTTTCTTGCAAATGTTCGGTGATATTTTCATTTGCTTGAATATCCTGAAATTCGCTATTGGTTTGTGTTTGAGGGGCTTCTTGGGTTTCATTGAGTGGCTTATACTGCACTTCGTCCGAAGATACCGCAAGCGGATCGGTTTTTGCATTGTCTTTTACGCTTAATACAATGCCAATGAAAATAGATAATATCGCCAAAAGGAAGACCGCCGCCTTAATTCGCGATTTTCTTTTTCGTCTATCCCTTGCTAGTTTAACGTGCTGCACTACCTATTTCCTTTTATATACTAATTAAAACTTGCATTCTATTAAGACCTGTGAAGTGCTAAAAAATTCATTCGCACTTGCTGAAAAGGATTTAACTGAATAAATTCTAAGCATTTCAATGAGAAACTTGTTAAATCCGACAAAATGGGCTATTTTAAGCCAATTTTTCGTAATGTATAGAGATAAAATGCAAATTCACGCCATTAAACAGCCATTAATTGAGTTAAAAAATATTAAGGTGCAATTTGACCAACGAAATGTCTTACAAAACATTAACTTATCTCTTTATTCTGATTCCGTTCTCACCATCGTTGGCCCGAATGGTGGTGGCAAATCCACTTTGCTCAAAGTCTTGCTCAAGTTGATCAAGCCTAGTTCAGGTGAGGTGATTTATCACAATAATGTGCGTATTGGCTATGTGCCGCAAAAAATTCATCTTGATCATAGCTTACCTTTAACGGTAGAAAAATTTCTTGCGCAAAAAAAAGGCGTGAACAAATCTGAGATTGAAGCGGCGTTAGATCTCCTTTCCATTTCCCATTTAAAGCAAAATGCAATGCAAAAGCTATCGGGCGGTGAAATGCAACGGGTGTTGCTCGCTAGGGCCATTTTGAATAAACCGAATTTGCTCGTGTTAGATGAACCCACACAAGGGGTGGATATTACTGGGCAGGCGGAGCTTTATCAGCTGATTCATCAAACACGAAAACAGTTGAATTGTGCGATTTTAATGGTATCGCACGATCTGCATATTGTGATGGCGGACACCAACGAAGTGCTGTGTATTAATCAACATATTTGCTGTGCAGGTACGCCTGAAATTGTATCGAATGATCCGACTTTTCGACATTATTTTGGCAACCAGTTTTCGCAAAATATCGCCCTTTATACTCATCACCACAATCACAAACACAATATGCACGGCGATGTGTGCTGCGGCAAAAATTTTCAATCGCAACAATGCGAACATAAAAAACATCATTAAGGAACTGAAATGTTTGAGATTTTACTTCCCGCTTGGCTTTCGGGTATTTTGCTCTCGTTTATCACCGCACCTCTAGGGGCATTTGTGGTGTGGCGAAGAATGGCGTATTTTGGCGATACCCTTTCCCATTCCGCCTTGCTGGGCGTGGCAATCGGGATATTTTTACAAGTGGATCCTTACCTAACTATCTTAATTCTCACGCTCTTACTCGCCTTAGGAATGGTCTGGCTAGAAAGCAACACGCAATTTTCCGTGGACACCTTGCTCGGCATTATTGCCCACAGCTGCCTTTCTTTAGGCGTAGTCACCGTGGGACTGCTGCAAAATGTGCGGGTGGATTTAATGAATTATTTATTTGGCGACTTACTTGCGATTAGCTATGAGGATCTTTATTTTATCGCCATTGGTGTTCTCGTGGTGGTGGGCTGTTTGTGGCATTATTGGAAACCGCTACTTTCCACCACGGTTAGCCCAGAGCTTGCGCAAGTAGAAGGCATTAATATTCGCAAAATGCGTTTTGTATTAATGATTTTAACCGCTTTAACCATTGCCTTAAGTATGAAATTTGTTGGCGCTTTAATCATCACTTCCTTGCTGATTATCCCCGCCGCCACCGCACGGCGTTTTGCCCGCACCCCAGAAGCGATGGTGGCAATAGGCGTGCTTATTAGCATTCTCGCTGTTTCTTTCGGCTTAATGCTCTCGGCTTTCTACAACACCGCCGCCGGGCCTTCTGTGGTGATTAGCGCGACGTTCTTATTTCTGCTTTCGCTGTTTAAGCGTGAAAGTGCGTAGCTGCATAATTTGTTCCTTTTGGGGGAAAATTCACTTATCCCAATCGTTTGATGAGTGCATTATAGGTATGAGATCGTTGAGTGTTAATCGCTAAAAACTGAAAACAGAACTTTGGTATTTGCAACAATGTGCAATTTTTAGAATCGCTTACCCCATTTTTGGCGAGCAATATTGGCAACCTGTTTTCGGCGAAAAATACTATTTTCAATTATCTGCAAATTGTAGGTTATGATGTCAAAATTGGCGGGTTAAACAGCTAAGAAATCGATTCCGTCGCAGAAAAAAACGGCAAGCTCTTTTATTTACATATAAGCTACGCTGATCATCAATGAAGAAAAAACACTGGAATGAGAATTTGGCAACCAGCTGAAAATCCAAGACAACTACCTGAAATATGTGGTAACGATGGACGAATTTGATGGAAATGCGTTTGACGGTGTGGAATGTTTTAGCCTGAGAGAGTTTTTGACGATTTTATGATAAATGTGTCATTATACAAGGTTAAAATTTGAGTTATTTAATAAGGAAAAGAATATGTTTGAAAAGAAAGTAAATATACCTAAAAAGTCTGAATTGAATTCAGAACAACAAAGTGAAGAATTAACCATTAAATCTGGCGAGACTACAATTATTATTGGTGCTAATGGTTCAGGAAAAACAAGACTAGCCGTTTACTTAGAAGAAAAATTAGAAGAAAAAGCACATAGAATTGCAGCTCATAGAGCTTTAAATTTAAATCCTGATGTAAATAAGATTCCCGAAAATAAAGCAAAAACTGAATTACTATTTGGGGATTCATCTTGGGCTAAAACAGCCCATGATAGGAAATCAGCGCGTTGGAGAAATAGAGCTCCAACAATTTTATTGAATGATTTTGATAAATTACTTCAATATCTTTTTGCACAACAAAATAATCTTGCTGTTGCCAATAATCAGAAATTTAGTCAAGGAATAGAAATTACTGAAAGTGAAACAAAATTGGACAAATTAAAGAATACATGGGAAATTTTATTACCGCATAGAAGATTACATATTACAGCAGATGATATTCAGGTGTCTGAAAGAGATAATGAAAATTTAAAATACTCTGCATCAGAAATGAGTGATGGTGAACGAGCTGTATTTTATATTTTGGGACAAGTACTAGCAGCTAATGAAAATTCTGTTTTAATTTTTGATGAACCTGAATTACATATTCATAAGTCTATTATCTCAAATTTATGGGATCAGATTGAACAACTTCGCCCTGATTGCGCATTTCTAATGATTACGCACGATATTGAATTTGCAGCAACTCGTTCAGCTAAAAAATATGTTATTCGTAATTACTTCCCCGATCCTGCGTGGGATATTTCTCAAATGCCTGATAGTGAGTTTGATGAGCATACAATTACATTAATTTTAGGTAGTCGTAAGCCTATTCTATTTATTGAAGGAAATAAATCGAGTTTGGATATAGAAACTTATCGTTGCTGTTACCCTGAATGGACTGTAATTCCCAGAGGTTCTTGTAAAGATGTAATTCAGGCAGTTTCTTCATTACAACAATTGAATGAAGATATGCCATTATTAAACTTAAAATGCGCAGGTATAGTTGATCGTGATACTCGCGATGAATCTGAAATTGAATGTTTAAATTCTTTAAATATTCAAGTATTACCTGTTTCTGAGATCGAAAACATTTTTTGTTTATCTTCTATTGCAGTAGAGATCTTAAAAATAGAAGGATATAATGATCCTGAACTAAATAATAAAATGACTGAATTTAAGAAAGGATTGTGCAATTCCATTTCTAATGATTTACAACACAATAACAAACTCGAACAATTTATTATTAAACGAGTTCAACGAAATATTGATGCTTATCTGAAAAAAGTTGATTTGTCAGAAACTACAACAGGCGAAATAATGAAACAACAATTGGTTTCAGCAATTAATAATTTAACAGAAAAAATGATAGAAACTTGGATTTCAGATATGGAATGTAAAATTCAAGAATGCTTAAATAGTAAGAATATAGATGAGTTATTAACAATTTATGAAAATAAAGGTCTTTTAGCGAAAACAGCCAGTTTACTAAAAAGTACTAAAAAAGATGAGTTTGAAAAGTGGCTAATGCGAAAATTAAAAGAAAAAGATTCTTCTCTTTTGCAAGCAATTAAGCAAGTCCTACCAAGGTTGTAATATAAAATGCCGTCTGAAAAAATTTTTAGACGGCATTTTTTAGTCTATTTTATAACTCAAATTCAGCAACTCTAACAATTTCGTATTGTGTTTGTGTTTTAATTCCACCTTCTTCTTAGCATAAAATAGCTTCCATTAGCATCAAATACTTTTGTTCGTTAGTAACGAACAGATTGATAAGGAGTTGATTTATGCTGTTAAAATCAGAACTTAAGCCTATTTTTTATCCGTCAATTATGCTTTACTCAACTCGTCCGACACCACTTCCGCTTGTTTAAGGATAAATTCAATGGCTTCTGGCTCGTCGTCAGGGGGATATTTATATTTTTTCAAGGCACGCTTGATGAGTACACGCATTTTTGCCCGCACGGATTCCTTATACTGCCAATCAATGGTAACGGATTTTTTCAATTTATCGGTGATTTCTTTGGCGAGATTCAGCAACACTTCATCGCCCAAAATTTCCACCGCACTTTGGTTTTGGCTTAAGGCATCGTAAAACGCCAGTTCCGCTGTGCTAAGGCCTAATTCTTGCCCTTTGCTGAGCTGATCTTGTAGCTCTTTTGCAAGTTTTAATAATTCTTTGATCACCTCGATTACGGTTAAATTATGCGCGTTATATTGATTCAGGGCTTCTTTGAGTTTTCCTTCAAAGGTTTTTTGCACGGCAATATTGTTGCCTGCTTTGTCGCGAATTTCCCGTTTTAAATAACTTTCAATGGCAGAAGCCCATAAATTTGGCTTGTCACTTTTTTCAACGATACCGAGAAAATTATCCGAAAGAATGGAAATATCAGGGTGTTCTTCACCCATTAATTCAAATAAATCCACCACGCCGTCGGATTGCACCGCTTGGTTGAGCAGGCGGACGAGCTTGATTTGCTTTTCTTTTGGTGAACTTGGCGAATTTTGCTGATTTGCCATTTTGATAATGGTGGCACGCACCGCATCAAAAAACGCAATTTCTTGCTCATAATGCTGGGCTTTCGGCATCGAACGGCAAAGAGCAAGCCCTTTTTTGGCGAGCGAAACCGCCTCTAAAAAGGCTCTTTTACGCGGTGTTTTGGCCTTTTTAGCAAAATCTTGCGAAATTTCCCCCGCACTTTGCGGATCATCGGGTTTCTTTTCTTGATGATCTAAGGCTTCAATATGATTTGCGGCAGCACCGATAGTTTTGAGTAATTGCTTAGGATTTCGCTCTTGCAAGGCGTGGGCTAAATCAAAGGCCTCGCCATTCACGGGCGTGGCAAATTGTCCACGGATAATGTCCAGATATTCCAACATTTTTTGATACACCTGATTAATATCGATTGTCACCTGATCACTACCACCTGCGTTGGTATATTCTTCCGTGGCGGCTTTGAGTTCTTCTTTCAAGCCCACATAATCCACAATCAACCCGCCATTTTCACGGCTTTTATTGCGGAACACACGGTTTACCCGCGCAATTGCCTGCATTAAATTATGCCCTTGCATTGGCTTGTCGATATACATTGTATTACACACAGGGGCGTCAAATCCTGTCAGCCACATATCACGCACGATCACGATTTTGAGCGGATCATCAGGATCTTTAAAGCGTTTTTCTAAGGTTTTATGCTCAGGTTTAGAATAACTATGGGCTTGCATACTTTCAGAATCTGAAGCACTGCTCGTCATTATCACCTTAATCACCCCTTGATTGACATCATCGCTATGCCAATCTGGGCGAAGTTTGACGATTTCATCATAGAGCTTCACGCAAATTCGGCGGCTCATTGCCACCACCATCGCCTTGCTTTCAATTAGCTCGTTGCGTTTTTCAAAGTGTTGCACTAAATCTTCCGCTAATTTTTTGATTCGCGAATCACTGCCCATTAACTGCTCACGCACACGGAACGCATAGCTATTTTCGTCATCATCAAGTATTGTTTGTGCTTCTTCCACCGCTTGCCCAAAGTCCTCGCTTTCATTTAGACGAATTTGACGCGGTTCATAGAAAATCGGCACAGTTGCACCATCATTTACCGCATCTTGAATGTCATAAATCGAAATGTATTTGCCGAACACATCTTGCGTATCGCGATCTTCAAGGCTGATTGGCGTTCCAGTAAAGCCGATAAAGCTCGCATTGGGTAGGGCAGTGCGCAGATATTTCGCATAGCCCTCGCGGTATGCCCCTTGCGCATTCACTTTTTGGTGAAAACCATATTGCGAACGGTGCGCTTCATCGCTAATCACAATAATATTGTGCCTTGTATTCAACACAGGGAATTGGCTTTCTGTTTCGTTTAAGCCGAATTTTTGAATGGTGGTAAAAATAATCCCACCGCTTTCCCGTTTTGCCAATTCCACACGCAGGGCTTCGCGATCTTCCACTTGAATTGGCGTTTGGCGAATAATATCTTGATCTTGGCTGAATGTGGCGAAAAGCTGACCGTCTAAATCATTGCGATCCGTTACCACCACAATGGTGGGATTTTTCAATTCAGGCTGGCTGATCAGTTTGCCTGCATAAAACAACATAGAAAGGGATTTGCCCGAACCCTGCGTATGCCATACCACGCCAATTTTACGGCTATCGCTTAACTGCGCGCCAATGGTGGCTTCCACTGCTGCATTCACGCCATAAAATTGGTGATAAGCGGCGATTTTTTTCACCGTGCGACCTTTGTTATCGCTTTCAAACACCACAAAATTATGCACATAATCGAGCAAAGTTTGCGGAGAAAACAGCCCTTGCAACAAGGCTTCAAGTTCATATTCAAATTTCACACGCTGGCTTTTTTGGCTTTCATCGACCACACGCCACGGCAAAAAACGCTGAAAATCTGCCGTAAGCGACCCCACCCGCGCCATTGTGCCATCTGAAATCACCATTAGCTGATTAAACACAAAAAGATCGTCAATTTCGTGCTTATAAGTTTGTAGTTGATTAAAGGCGCGATCCAAATCCGCATTCACCTTAAAGGGATTTTTCAGCTCAAAAATCACCAAGGGCAAACCGTTCACAAAGCACAAAATATCGGGAATCCGCTTGCCTTTATTGCCCTGAATATCGAACTGATTGATTACATAAAAAAGGTTATTTTCAGGCTGTTTAAAATCTACCAACAGCGCCACATCGTGCTTTTCCTGATCGTTTTGCTGGTAACGCACCTTCACCCCTTGCTTTAACAGCTGGTAAAACTGCTTATTGCGTTCTTCCACCGGCAAAATATCGCTTTTGCACACCAATTGCACCACATCAAGCAAGACTTCTTCGGGCAAGTGCGGGTTAATTTTGCGCAAACTTTGCAATAAATGGGGCTTCAGCACCACCTCTTTCAGGCTATCCCGCCAAGGGTAATCCAGCTCAGCCAGCACCTCCTTGCCATAGGCATATTGCCAACCAAGGGATTTCAACTGTTCAATGGCGAGATTTTCAATGGTGGATTCGTTTATTCGCATTGGGGATTCCTTTTGTTGTTTTTCATTATTTCAGCGTAGGGTGGGCTTCAGCCCACCGTTTAATGTAATTTCCCATTCGGTGGGCTAAAGCCCACCCTACGGGCAAAGAGCGGTGAAAAAATTAATGATTTTTTTACCGCACTTTTTATTTTATTGATTTTCCTAAAATCTATTTATTCCCGTTTGAAAGTCCCCTCTCTTTTGTAAAGAGGGGCAAGGGAGATTTCTCATTATTCCTGCGTAGGGGCGTATTGCATACGCCCCGATAAATCAATATGGGCGTACGCGGTACGCCCCTACGGGCAAAGAGCGGTGAAAAAATTAATGATTTTTTTACCGCTCTTTTTTATTTTTGTTGATTCTTCAGAAATATATTGGTTCTCGCTGGATTGCCTCTCTATTTCTTTGTAAAGAAGAGATAGACTATTTCTGTAGGTTAATCGTTTTTCTAATTTTTCATAATAGTTGTAAGATTTATCTTGCTTTAAACAGATAAATAATCGTAGTAATTCATCATCAATTTTATCATCATAGAAAATGTCAGGGCTATCAGGTGAAAATATTGATTTGTATATGTTTATTAATTTCAACAATCTATCTAATAATACTCTTATTTCATTTCTTTCAACTTTGTTTAATAATATGCTTGGGTTTGTTGCTTGCTCGTCTAGGTGTGCCGTTAATTTAACTCTAATATGATTTGTTTTTTCTAGAGGTTTCCTTATTGATGCCCTAATTTCATTAATCTTTGTAAGATTCTTTTCATTTTTATCTAAATAAGATCTTAGTCTTTTAAAGCTTATTTGTCTTTCAGTCTCTGTTATTTTATAAATAGTGTTAATAGAGTCATATAACGTAATATTAATAAGGTGGTGAAATGTATAAGGTGTTTGATTAAACAGTTTTAGTCTACTTTCGGTTGATCTTAGCTTAAATAAAGCACAATATATCCTAAATGCAGCGTCGGCTTGTTTAAGATTGTAACCTATAACATCTATATAAGATTTTATTTTTTCATTCATAACTCAATCTCTCCATTCAAAAGTCTAGGTAATAACTCATCTCTATATTTAGTTAAATACTCATTCTCCAAAGTATTAGATTTTATCTTCCGAAATACATTTTTTACTTTCTGTAAAAACTGCATTTGTATTTCTTCTGAAGGATATAAAATATCCATATTTTTTATAGTTCTTGAGTTTACAGCAGTTGCAATTGAAGACGTGCTGCCCAATTTATCAAAATCAAAATCTTTTAAGTAACAGTATAAGAATTCTGTTGTTAAGTATGATTTACCTGTTTTAAAATGAGCAATAGCTTCATTTGTGGTAGTTTCTTTTGTCGTTATTGATATTCGTCCTATTGTCAGTTTGAAACTTAATAAGACAGTATCTTCAGGAATTTTTTTGATATTAAATTGACTAATAGCTTCTGGAATTAAATATTCACTACTGTTTAATATATAGCTTCCCGAATTTCCCATGTCTTTAATAGAAATCCATTCGATATTATTTTTCTCATAATCAGAAAACCATTTACTTTCTTTTCTAGGCGGTGTTTTTCCTATTCCTATATCAAAAAGATCTTCTGCTTTTCGGTATTCCCACCCCTTCGGCACTTCCCCCATTTCCGTTTCCACAAATTCGCTTGGGAAAGCGGCGGCGGTTTGTTGCAGTTGGTGGTAGGCGGTGGGATCTTGGGTTTTAAGTGCGGTGATTTTTTCTGCAGTTTTTCCGCTTAAGCACGCCATTGCTGCTACTTCGGCTTGTTCGGTGGTTTCGCCGCGTGCCAAGGCATTGGCTTTGGCGTGTACAGGGGCGAAGTCGATAAACCAGTGTTTAAAAATCCCTTGTGCGATTTGCTCTAGGGTTTGGTTGGTTTGGGTGTTTAATAATATCTTCTGATCTATCTTTCTCAATAATTCTGCTGCTTTATTTCCCTGTTTTATTGATACTTCAGGAAAATCTAAATCTTCAATTAGTTTACCGCTAATATTAGGTTGTGCAGCGCCATAAGCTATTTTAGAAAAATATTGATAGCTTTTAGATGAGCTTAATAAATAATATATAAAATCAGAAGAATATTCACAGTCTTTATGTATCAATATTCTTCCTACTCGTTGGTTAATAAAACAAGCTCTTTCATTGGGAGCTATCCTAGATACTTTTCCAACATTTGCTCCTGTCATTGCAATTAATATGTCATTATCTTTTGTTAAATAATTAGATAGATTTCCTAATAACTTATTAGACACAGTCTGATATGAGCTTAAATCGACAAAGTTTCCGCCAGTAATATTTCCTATTTTTATAACAGGAATACCATTTTTATCATTAGAAAATTCAGAACTTTTGAAGGCATATCCATTTTGAATTCTTATAAAGTTGGCTAATTTTTTCATTGCTATTCCTTCCTTATAAAATCCCCAAACTCTTCTTAATCTTCTCTTCCAACTCTCGCCCCTGTTCAAATTGTTGATTTAAAAGTGCGGTGAGTTTTTCCATTTTTTCGGCGAAAGGAATGCCGTCATCTTGTTGCTCTGCTGTGCCGACATAACGCCCTGGGGTGAGAACAAAATCATTATTGGCGATTTCCTCAAGGCTGGCGGCGTAGCAGAAGCCTGCTTGGTTTTCATAGCCTTTGTTTTGCTGCCAAGCGTGGTAGGTGTTGGCAATGTGGGCGATGTCCTCAGGGGTGAAATCGCGTAGGGTGCGGTCTTTCATATAGCCGATTTCTCGTGCGTCAATAAACAGCACTTCTTTTTTGCGTGCTTTGTTTTTGTTTAAAAACCAAATGCAGGCAGGGATTTGGGTGTTGGTAAAGAGCTGGTTTGGTAGGGCGACCATCGCTTCCACCAAATCTGCTTCAATTAGGCGTTGGCGAATTTCGCCCTCGCCCCCTGTTTGGCTGCTCATTGAGCCGTTTGCTAGCACAATGCCCATTCGCCCTTGTGGCGTAAGGTGGTAGAGCATATGTTGAATCCACGCGAAGTTGGCGTTGCCTTTTGGTGGCACGCCGTATGCCCAGCGTGGATCACCTTGTAGGGATTCGTCCCACCAATCTTTCACGTTAAATGGCGGATTTGCCATTACAAAATCCATTTTCATATCAATATGTTGTGGATTGGTGAAGCTGTCGCCACGTTTGCCAAAGTTAAATTCGATCCCACGGATTGCCATATTCATTGCTGCCAGTTTCCAAGTGGTGGGGTTGTATTCTTGCCCATAAATAGACACTTGGTTAATGCTGCCTTGGTGTGCGCGGATAAATTTTTCTGTTTGCACAAAGAAACCGCCCGATCCCATTGCTGGGTCGTAAATGCGGCCTTGATAGGGTTCAAGCATTTCAACAATCAGGCTTACAATAGATTTTGGCGTGAAATATTCACCGCCTCGTTGTCCTTCTTTAGCAGCAAATTCACCAAGGAAATATTCATAAACGTGGCCAAGAATATCTTTTGCTGCCATTGAAATGGGTTCGCCGTTGTAAGTGGGCTGGCTGAAATTGGTGTCAGAAAAGGTAGAAATTAAGCCGATGAGAGTTTTGTCGTTCACATCAAAGCCTGAAATGCGTTGGATAATGCCTTTGAGTTTTGGGTTTTTATCTTCAATGGCGGTAAAGGCATTATCAATCAGATTTGCCACGCCGCGGAATGTGCCACCCCAAGGCAATGCTGTTCCTTGATTTAAGGTCGCGATGCTACGAATGGTTTCCCAACGAGCTTGCGGTGGCACCCAGAAGATGTTTTCTGCCGCATAGTTATCTTTATCTTCCATTTCTTCATCAAGGACGGCTTGATATTCTTCAGGGGAATATTCTTTCGGATCAATATAAAGTGGGCTTTGTGGATCTTGTAGCTCGGTGAGAAGCTTTTTGCGATGGGCAGTAAAACTATCAGAAATATATTTTAAGAAAATTAAACCAAGAACGATGTGTTTGTAGTCGGAAGCGGAAAGTTGGTTACGCAGTTGGTCGGCCGCAGTCCAAAGACGGGCATCTAATTCTTTTAAAAACGCTTGCTGTTGCGCGAGGCTGGCACTAGAATCTTGCTGTGCTGTGCTGTGCTGTGCTGTGCTGTGCTGTGCTGTGCTGTGCTGTGCTGTGCTGTGCTGTCATTGGATTACCTCTTTGATTGGTTTCGATACTTAAAGACCGCCGAATTATAACAAAACCCCTTGTATTTTAAATTATCTTTTTGCCTAAAGTTTAGGCAGGCGTGTGTGTTTTGGGTGCTTATTTTACGAAAAAAAACGCGTTAGCACTTTTATTTTTCTTCTCTATCTCTTTGATATTTAAGGATTCTATATTGGTGTAGGTTAAAAATGAAGCAGAAAGCAAAAAATTTGTTTAGTCCCCCTTGAAATTTCTCTTTCAGCCAACATTTTACTTCCATCAGTGAGTTGGGCTGAAAAATGTGGAAATTTTCCACCGCACTTTGAATGTTATTCCTGTGTGAAAAAATGCAAAAAAATTTGCAACATTGCACTTGAAATTTTTAAAGCCAGCCCAATTTAATCAATCGTAAACGAATTAATCGAATTTTATTAGGAGAAAACATATTATGGGAAAAATTATTGGTATTGACTTAGGTACAACAAACTCTTGTGTGGCTGTAATGGACGGCGACAAACCGCGTGTTATTGAGAATGCGGAAGGGGATCGTACAACTCCGTCAATTATTGCTTATACAAATGATGGCGAAACCTTAGTAGGTCAGCCTGCGAAACGTCAAGCAGTAACAAATCCAAAAAATACATTATTTGCAATCAAACGTTTAATCGGTCGCCGTTTTGAAGATCAAGAAGTACAACGCGATGTGAACATTATGCCATTTAGCATTGTGAAAGCAGACAATGGCGATGCGTGGGTTGAAGTGAAAGATGAAAAAATGGCACCACCGCAAATTTCTGCTGAAGTGTTGAAAAAAATGAAGAAAACAGCAGAAGATTTCTTAGGTGAGCCAGTAACTGAAGCGGTAATTACTGTACCTGCTTACTTCAACGATGCACAACGTCAAGCAACCAAAGATGCAGGCCGCATTGCTGGTTTAGATGTTAAACGTATTATTAACGAACCAACAGCAGCAGCGCTTGCTTATGGTTTAGACAAAGGTAAAGGCAACCACACTATCGCGGTATATGACTTAGGTGGTGGTACATTTGACTTATCTATCATCGAAATTGATGAAGTAGATGGCGAAAAAACTTTTGAAGTATTAGCAACCAATGGTGATACTCACTTAGGTGGTGAAGACTTCGATAACCGTGTAATTAACTACTTAGTTGATGAGTTCAAAAAAGAGCAAGGTGTTGATTTACGCAACGACCCACTTGCAATGCAACGTTTGAAAGAAGCAGCAGAGAAAGCGAAAATCGAACTTTCTTCAGCACAACAAACTGATGTGAACTTACCTTACATCACTGCAGATGCAACAGGGCCAAAACACTTAAACATTAAATTAACTCGTGCGAAATTAGAAGCCTTAGTAGAAGATTTAGTAGCACGCTCATTAGAACCTGTGAAAGTGGCATTGAAAGATGCTGGTTTAAGCGTATCAGACATTGATGACGTGATCTTAGTAGGTGGTCAAACTCGTATGCCATTAGTACAACAAAAAGTGGCTGAGTTCTTTGGCAAAGAGCCTCGTAAAGATGTGAACCCTGATGAAGCTGTTGCAATCGGTGCGGCAATTCAAGGTGGTGTATTAGCAGGTGATGTGAAAGACGTATTGTTATTAGACGTAACACCGCTTTCATTAGGTATCGAAACAATGGGTGGCGTGATGACTACCTTAATTGAGAAAAACACAACGATTCCAACGAAGAAATCACAAGTGTTCTCAACCGCTGAAGATAACCAAAGTGCAGTAACCATTCACGTGTTACAAGGTGAGCGTAAACAAGCGTCTGCAAATAAATCACTAGGTCAATTTAACCTAGAAGGCATTAACCCAGCACCACGCGGTATGCCACAAATTGAAGTAACTTTTGATATTGACGCGGACGGTATTATCCACGTTTCAGCGAAAGATAAAGGTACAGGTAAAGAACAACAAATTACCATTAAAGCTTCATCTGGTTTAAGCGAAGATGAAATCCAACAAATGGTACGTGATGCAGAAGCCAATGCAGAAGCTGACCGTAAATTTGAAGAATTAGTTCAAGCGCGTAACCAAGCTGATCATCTTGTTCACAGCACACGCAAACAATTAGGCGAAGTTGGCGATCAATTATCTGCTGATGATAAAGCCCAAATTGAAAAAGCCGTGAGCGAACTTGAAACTGCAGCGAAAGGTGAAGACAAAGCTGAAATCGAAGCGAAAACCAAAGCGTTAGTGGAAGCATCACAAAAATTAATGCAAGCCACAGCACAACAAGCTCAAAGCGGTGAACAACCACAACAAAACAACGGTGATGATGTGGTAGATGCTGAGTTTGAAGAAGTGAAAGACAATAAATAATTCACATTCAACAATAATCCAAAGGGCATAGCAATATGCCCTTTTAGCGTATAAAAAATAGGATAAAAATGGCAAAACGAGATTATTATGAAGTGCTTGGCGTTGAACGTGGTGCAGATGAAAAAGCGATTAAAAAAGCCTACAAACGCCTTGCAATGAAATTACACCCCGACCGCAATCAAGGGGATAAAGAGGCTGCCGAGAAATTCAAAGAAGTGCAAGAAGCCTATGAAATTTTAGGTGATAAAGAAAAACGTGCTGCTTACGATCAATACGGACACCAAGCCTTTGAACAAGGTGGATTTGGTGGTGGCGCTGGTGGCGGTTTTGGTGGCTTCAGTGGTGCGGATTTTGGCGATATTTTTGGTGATATGTTTGGCGATATTTTCGGTGGTGGTCGCTCACGCCAACAACGTGTTGTGCGCGGTGAAGATTTACGCTACGACATCGAAATTACCCTAGAAGAAGCGGTTCGCGGAACGAAAAAAGAAATTCAGTTTGATACCTTGGCAGAATGTGATCATTGCCACGGCACAGGGGCTGAAAAAGATTCCAAAGTGGAAACTTGTCCAACCTGTCACGGTGCAGGTCGAGTGCGTCATCAACGTGGTTTCTTTGTAACTGAAGATGTGTGTCCAACTTGCCACGGCACAGGTAAAAAAATTGAAAATCCGTGTAAAAAATGCCACGGTGAAGGACGCGTTTACAAGAAGAAAAATCTTTCCGTTACCATTCCAGCAGGCGTGGATACCGGCAACCAATTACGCTTAGCTGGAGAAGGGGCAGCAGGCGAGTTTGGTGCGCCAGCGGGAGATTTATATGTGGTGATTCACGTTAAACCGCACCATATTTTTGAGCGTGATGGCAATAATCTTTACTGCGAAGTGCCAATTAGTTTCACAATGGCAGCGCTTGGCGGTGAAATTGAAGTGCCAACCCTTGATGGTCGCTTAAAAGTGAAAATCCCAGCAGAAACTCAAACAGGCAAATCTTTGCGTTTACGCGGTAAAGGCATTAAGTCTGTGAGAACAGGTTATACTGGGGATCTCATCTGCAAAGTGATTGTTGAAACCCCAGTGAAACTCAACGCTGAACAGAAAGAGTTATTAAGAAAATTTGAAGAAAGCCTTGAAAGCGGTAAGAAAAAACACCGCCCGAAATCTTCAAGTTTCTTTGACGGTGTGAAAAAATTCTTTGATAATTTAGGCAAATAGCTTGTTAAATTCGCTGAAATAGTGAATTAAAACAGGATTATTTGAACTAAACCAGCCTTTAAATTAAAACGATCGCATTTTATAAGTGCGGTCGTTTTTTTACGTTTTTTGTGATGGCTATCACGGTCATGCTTGAATAAGCTATTGCATAATAACCATAAATGCTATAAAATTCGCCCGTTTTTGCTTTAGATAAAGCAAGTGAAATTTCGTTCTTCTGCGTTGCAGAAAATTGTTTTAATCATATAGAGGAATAAGATTATTAAAACCGTAAAAAAAGCACCAACAACAAATCGTCCAAATCGCATTAACGAAGAAATTCGGGCGAAGGAAGTTCGCTTGATTGACCAAGATGGTGAGCAAGCAGGAATTGTCAGTCTGCAAGAGGCTTTAAATAAAGCGGAAGAAGTAAATCTCGATCTCGTGGAAATCAGCCCAAATGCTGAGCCACCAGTTTGCCGTATTATGAATTACGGTAAGTTTCTTTATGAAAAAGGCAAAGCAGCAAAAGAACAGAAGAAAAAACAAAAAGTTGTTCAAGTTAAAGAAATTAAATTCCGTCCAGGAACAGATGAAGGTGATTACCAAGTTAAATTGCGTAGCATCTTACGTTTCTTGGAAGATGGCGATAAAGTAAAAATTACCGTGCGTTTCCGTGGACGCGAAATGGCTCACCAAGATATTGGTTTAAATGTGTTAGAGCGTGTTAAACAAGACACCTCAGAAATCGCAATGATTGAGTCAGCACCAGGTAAATTAGAAGGTCGCCAAGCTGTAATGGTGATTGCACCGAAGAAAAAATAATTTTATTTCTTGCTTAAAGCGGATGGATCTTATAGAATTCGTCCGTTTTTCTTTGCAGAAAAACAAAGTGATAATCAGGTAAACTACGCAACCTGATTTCCTTATGTATGATAGCCTTTGGCTAGCTAATAGAAATAATTAGCGCTTTACAAGTAGTTTATTACTTAGCTGATAAATTCGCCTAATTATCCAACCTAACTTAAACAATGCGGAGTTATTTAAACAATGCCTAAAATTAAAACAGTACGTGGTGCTGCGAAGCGTTTCAAAAAAACAGCTTCTGGCGGTTTTAAACGTAAACAATCTCACTTACGTCATATTTTGACTAAGAAAACCACTAAACGTAAACGTCATCTACGTCATAAATCAATGGTTGCGAAAGCCGACCAAGTTTTAGTTGTAGCCTGCTTGCCATACGCATAAGCGTAAACAAGTAAAGCGTACGTCAAGTGAATTTTAGTTAATAATATTGTATAGGAGATTAAATAATGGCTCGTGTAAAACGTGGTGTTATTGCAAGAGCTCGCCATAAGAAAATTCTTAAGGCAGCTAAAGGTTATTATGGTGCGCGTTCACGTGTTTATCGCGTTGCGTTCCAAGCTGTAATTAAAGCAGGTCAATATGCTTATCGCGACCGCCGTCAACGTAAACGTCAATTCCGTCAATTATGGATTGCGCGTATCAATGCTGCGGCACGTCAAAATGGCTTATCTTACAGCAAATTTATCAACGGCTTGAAAAAAGCATCTGTTGAAATCGATCGTAAGATCCTTGCTGATATTGCAGTATTCGACAAAGTGGCTTTCGCTGCTTTAGTTGAAAAAGCAAAATCTGCGCTTTAATTTTTAAAGACTGATTGTGAAAGGACGCTACATAGCGTCCTTTTTCTTATAAGCCGATTTTACCCAAATACGCATAAGAATGATTTATCAAGGTTTTTTATCCTTTAAAGAGCGGTGAAAAATGATGAATTTTCCCACCGCTCTTTGCCTTGTAGGGCCGGACCTATGTGTCTGTCCGCACAAAATTAAAAACAAAGTGCGGTGCAAATTTTATTTATTTTTTGATTGTTTTTAGTAAACTTGCCCACAAATAGATAAACAGAAAACCTTGAAAATCATTCATACAATTTATCATTTCACGCCTGATTAAAACGGACGTGATCCTATATATAAAACCAATGAAAAATACAAAACACAAACAACCATTTAGCCCATTACAAAAAACCTTATTTGCTCAATTAACGGAGATGATGAACGTGGATTATCGCCGTCTGCAAGGGCGAATTAAAGGGCTGCATCAAATTAAAAACTCGCAAACCCAAGAAAAAGTCGCAGCAGAAATTCAATTACAAATTCAGCAAGCACAAGCACGTTTACAGCAACGGAAAAGTGCGGTGGGAAAAATTGAATTTCCTGAAAACTTGCCCGTAAGCCAACGCAAAGATGAAATTCTCAAAGCCATTGAGCAAAACCAAGTAGTGATTATCGCGGGGGAAACGGGGTCAGGAAAAACCACTCAGTTGCCGAAAATGTGCCTTGAGTTAGGGCGTGGAAAAAAAGGCTTGATTGGGCATACTCAGCCTCGCCGTATCGCTGCGAGATCGGTGGCGACTCGCATCGCCGAAGAGCTACATTGTGAGCTAGGAACGCTAGTGGGCTATAAGGTGCGTTTTAACGATCAAATCAGTGATGACACCCAAATTAAGCTGATGACAGATGGTATTTTGCTCACTGAAATTCAAAGTGATCCTTTTTTAAATCAATATGATACCTTGATCATTGATGAAGCTCACGAACGCAGCCTAAATAACGATTTTATTCTTGGTTATTTAAAACAGCTGTTGCCAAAATGCCCAGATTTAAAAGTGATTATCACCTCGGCAACCATTGATGTGGAGCGTTTCTCGCGTCATTTTAATAATGCACCGATTATTGAGGTTTCGGGGCGAACGTTCCCTGTGGAGGTGCGTTATCGCCCTATCGCAGAGAATGAAGAGCAAGATCAGTTGCAAGGCATTCTCGATGCCGTAGAGGAATTGCAGGCTGAGGGGCGGGGCGATATTTTGATTTTCCTCAATGGTGAGCGTGAAATTCGTGATACCGCAGAAGCCTTGGAAAAACAGCATTTAAAACACACCGAAATCCTACCGCTCTTTGCTCGTTTATCGGCACAAGAGCAGAATAAAATTTTCCACCCAACGGGCTTAAACCGTATTGTGCTTGCCACCAACGTGGCGGAAACGTCATTGACCGTTCCCGGCATTAAATATGTGATCGATCCTGGTACGGCACGCATTTCCCGTTATAGCTACCGCACCAAAGTGCAACGCCTGCCTATTGAGCCGATTTCACAAGCTTCAGCAAATCAACGTAAAGGCCGTTGTGGACGAGTATCCGAAGGGATTTGTATCCGCCTGTATTCAGAAGAAGATTTTAATCAGCGGCCAGAATTTACCGATCCTGAAATTTTGCGTACCAATCTCGCCTCCGTCATCTTACAAATGACAGCTCTTGGGCTAGATGATATTAGTGCATTTCCTTTCGTAGATGCCCCTGACAAACGCCATATTCAAGATGGCATTAAGTTATTGGAAGAATTGCAAGCTTTCCAACTCGTGAAAACCAAGCACGGCGAAAAACGTCAGCTCACTCAGATTGGACGCCAGCTTGCTCAGCTACCGGTTGATCCTCGTTTGGGTAAAATGTTGCTGAGTGCTGTAAATAGCAATGCGTTACACGAAGTAATGATCATTGTGGCAGCCCTTTCTATTCAAGATCCTAGAGAGCGACCACAAGAAAAACAACAAGCGGCAGATGAAAAACATCGCCGTTTTGCGGATAAAAAATCCGATTTTCTCGCGTTCCTAAATTTATGGGGTTATTTGCAGGAAAACCAAAAAGCCTTGAGCAAAAATCAGTTCCGCCGTTTGTGTCAGAAAGATTATTTGAATTATATCCGCGTGAGGGAATGGCAAGATATTTATCATCAAATCCGCCTTACCGTGCGAGAAATGGGCTTGCCGATTAATTCGCAAGCGGCAGAATATCCGCAAATTCACACCGCACTTTTATCGGGTTTGCTTTCTCATATTGGCATGAAAGAAGCGGAAAAACAGCAATATTTAGGCGCAAGAAACGCTCATTTTGCGATTTTTCCTAATTCCGTGCTATTCAAGAAGCAGCCCAAATGGTGTATGGCAGCGGAATTAGTGGAAACCTCCAAATTATGGGGACGAATGGTGGCAGAGATCGATCCCGAATGGATTGAGCCATTGGCACAGCATTTAGTGAAAAAATCTTATGCGGAGCCACGTTGGTCAAAATCCAAAGGGGCGGTTATCGCTAATGAAAAAGTGACCCTTTATGGCGTGCCAATTGTGGCAAGTCGCCCCGTGAATTATGGCAAAATTGATCCCGTAGTGAGCCGTGAGATTTTTATTCAATCCGCATTAGTGGAAGGGAATTGGCACACGAAACACACCTTCTTCTTGCAAAATCAACGGCTGATTCGCGAAGTGGAAGAGTTAGAACATAAAACGCGCCGCCGAGATATTTTGGTGGACGAACGCCGTTTATTTGAATTTTATGATCAACGCATTGGCACAGAAGTGGTGTCGCAAAAGCATTTTGATACTTGGTGGAAAAAAGCGCGGCAAAAAGATCCTGAATTGCTGAATTTTGAAAAAGCCTTTCTCACCAATGACAACGCCAATGTCAGCGAGCTAGATTTCCCTAATTTCTGGCATCAAGGCAATTTAAAATTAAAGCTTAGCTATCAATTTGAACCGGGTATGGAAGCCGATGGCGTAACCGTGCATATTCCTTTGCCACTGCTTAACCAAGTGGAAATGCAGGGTTTTGACTGGCAAATTCCGGGCTTACGCAAAGAGTTGATTATCGCCCTGATTAAATCTTTACCAAAAGCATTACGCCGCCATTTTGTGCCAGCACCGAATTATGCGGAAGCCTTTCTTGGGCGCGTGAATGATGTGGACAAACCCTTGCTAGAAACGCTGTCTGCAGAATTACGCAAAATCACGGGTGTTTGTGTTGCCCCTGATGAATGGAATCTTGCGCAAATTCCACCGCACTTAACAATGACATTCCGCGTGGTTAATGAGAAAGGTAAGAAAATTGCCGAGAGCAAAAATTTAGATGAACTCAAAGTGAATCTGAAAGAGCAAGTGCAGGAAACCTTGTCAGCGGTGGCAGATGAAGGTATTGAGCAAACAGGGATTCATTTATGGAATTTCGACCAATTACCTCAATATTATGAGCAGAAAAAACAAGGCTTTACCATCAAAGCCTATCCTGCCATTGTGGACGAAAAAGATTCCGTTGGGATCAAATTATTTGAAACAGAATTTGAGCAAGCTGTCGCAATGGAGCAAGGGCTACGCCGCTTATTATTGCTTAACGTGCCATCGCCGATAAAGTATTTGCACGAAAAACTGCCTAACAAATCAAAATTAGGGCTGTATTTCACGCCATTTGGCAAAGTGCTGGAATTGATAGACGATTGTATCGCCTGTGCCGTGGATAAATTAGTGCAAGATTTTGGCGGTTTTGTGTGGAATGAACAGGATTTTGAACGCCTAAAAGACTACATTCGAGCCAATTTAAACGAAACTACGGTGGATATTGCCAAACAAGTGGAAGAGATTTTGACGCTCGTGTTTGAAATCAACAAACGCTTAAAAGGCAAAATGGATTTCACTCTTGCCTTTGCTTTATCGGATATTAAATCGCAAATTAGTGGATTAATTTACCCGAATTTTGTGCAGAAAACGGGCTATCAACGCCTGCCAGATTTATTACGGTATTTGCAAGCCATTGATAAACGCATTGACAAATTATTGCAAGATCCCAACCGTGATCGTGCCGCAATGTTGCGGGTAGAAAATGTCGAAAAGGCGTATCAGCAGTTATTATTAAAATTGCCAAAATCTAAACCAATCCCTGCAGAAGTGGCAGAGATTCCTTATATGATCGAGGAACTACGCGTCAGCCTATTCGCCCAACAACTCGGCACGAAATATCCTATTTCGGATAAACGGATTTTGAATGTGATTAATGAGGTGGGGTAGATGTACAATTATTGAAAAATCACCGCACTTTATTTATTGCCTTTTTCTTGGCGTAGCTAACGGGGTTCGCCGTTGGCGACTTCCTTTCTTTTGCTTACCCAAAAGAGAGTAAGCAAAGAAAAGAACCCCGATTATCGTCAAATTTCTCTTACTTTCAGACTGCGTTATTTTGTCTTGCCGTACTGGCGTACTGTCTTCGCCAAAATGCCTTGTCTGTAAGTGAGAAATTTGACGAACTCGCTTTTTCCTCATTCCGATAAAATTTTCTTCACGAAAAATCAGCCTGATGTTCGCTACGCTCTCACTCGGCGTGATTTTCCTAAAAATTTTATCTCCAATCGGGCGGTTTGGACGGGGACATTCTATTAGGGAGAATTTTAAAGTGCGGTGGGAATTTGGGGATTTTTAAGGTACAAAGAAAATTCCCTTATCTCAGCCACTGCGTGGCTATGTTACCTAGCTACCTACGGCTCGTAGGTGGTGAAATTCTAGAACAAATCTCCCCTAACCCCTCTTTACTAAAGAGGGGGATTGGTGGGGAAAACAACCTATGAAAACGCACCATCTCCCGTGTAAATTGCCTTCATTTTTAACAAATTTTTAGAAAAGTAATGCCTGAACGCAGCGTAGCGAGTATGGGCTTACTTTTCGTTAAGAAAATTTGTTAAAAATGAAGATAAGCAATTTAGTCGGGGGCTTTTTTCTTTGCCTACTTTCTTTTGAGCAAGCAAAAGAAAGTAGGTCGCTCAACGAGCGAAACTGGTTATTAATCACAAAGAAAAAAGCGATTTAACGCGACATAAAAACTTTACTTACTTCCATTCGGTGACGCAAAAGAAAGTAGGTCGCTCAACGAGCGAAATCCGTTATTAATTCCAAAGAAAAACGAGATTTAATATAGAAAATTTAAGATAAAGTGCGGTGGAAATTTTTCAGATTTTAAAAATCTCAGAAAATTACACCGCACTTACTATTTTTTATAACTTAATCTTAAACATCATAAGTGCCCATTACGCTCGCTTGCGCAAGGATATGGTTTTGCATTGCGAAGTGTAAGTCATTAAATCTAAAACCCGCTTTAAGATCGAGTTTGGTGTCTAAGGCGTAAACGATTAATTCATAACGGTGGCGGCAATTTGGTGGTGCCATTCCGCCGTAGAATGAGGCTTCAGCGATGTCAAATTTGCCTAATACACTTGCCCAGCTGTTTGCGCCTTGCACATAATCTGTGGCGCTTTGGCTTTCATTTTCTTGTACGGAGGTGCGTTCTAAATTAGCGATAAGCCAATGTATCCACACAAAACCGCTGGCGGTAATAGCATCTTTATCTTCTAACACCACAGCGAAAGATTTTGTGCCTTCTGGGGCATTTTCAATTTCAAAAGGAATAGAGTAAGTTGGCATTCCGTTTGGACTGAATTGTGTGCCGCGTTTTCCATATTTATCCAAAAATACACCTTGTTCAATGGCTTGGCTGGTTACTTTCACCGTGTTCTCCTTAATGAAGTCGTTAATAACGAGAAAATTAACAATAGCAAAAATATTTCTTAAAAATTTTAACTGTTTGTTAATAATTTATTGAAAAAAATAAATCAAAGAAATGATTTATTTGAATGGGATCACAGTAAATTCTAAGCAAGTTTTTTATATTAAACAAGCAGTAATCAAACAGTTTGAGGTTTTATATGGGAATTAGACAACTTTGGCAAGGAATGCAAACCTTGAATAATAAAAAACTTTTTTGCTTTCTTTTTTCTATTATTTTTGCTTTATTGCTTACCTTGCTTTCTTCCGATGCAAGTTTTACGAAAATTCAAAATTATGTGTTATTTCTCCTATTTTTTTCCATTAGCTTGTGGGTAACCGAGGCGATTCCCCCTTTTTCCGTCAGTATTTTAATTGTGGGATTCCTTGTATTGATAATGGGAAAAAGTGAGGCTTATGATGCAATGAAATATTTGCAAACTTGGTCAGATAGCGTGATTTGGTTGTTTTTAGGGGGATTTTTTCTTGCTGAAGCAATGAAGAAAACAAAACTTGATTTAATGCTGTTAAAAGCCGTGCTACCAAGATTTGGCACAAACCCCTGTAATGTGCTGTGGGGATTAATGCTTGTTACTGCGGTAATGTCAATGGTAATGAGCAACACCGCCACCACGGCAATGATGATCGCCACCATCAGCCCGTTATTCTCTCGTTTATCGGAGCGAGGGCATTTGTCTAAAGCCTTGCTATTAGGTATTCCCGCAGCGGCATCTGTGGGAGGAATGGGGACAATTATTGGTTCAGCACCTAATGCCATTGCGGTGGGCGCATTAGAAAAATTGGGCTATCCCATTTCATTTTTGGAGTGGATAATGGTGGGGGCACCTTTAGCATTTTTATTGCTCTTTATTTTCTGGCGAGTGCTAATTTATAAATACAAATTAAAATATCAAGCCCCTTTGCATTTTGATTTTTTAACCCAAGATGAAATAGAGGTTAGCAGCCAAGAAAAATTACACAAAACCGTTGTACTCATTATTTTAGCGATCACCTTATTTTGCTGGCTGACCTCCAAATGGATTGGCATTCCCGTTGCCGCCGCCTCAGGAATTCCTATCGTGGGCTTAACAATGACGGGTGTGCTAGAAGCAAAAGATGTCCGCCGCTTACCTTGGGATACCTTAATGCTGGTTGCTGGTGGTTTGGCGTTAGGGCTTGCAATTGAAGAACAGCAAA
>NZ_JBMMGT010000003.1:0-110326 GCF_049366555.1 Avibacterium volantium
TACTCGTAATTTTCCATAAATT
Organism: Avibacterium volantium; assembly: GCF_049366555.1. GTDB lineage: Bacteria > Pseudomonadota > Gammaproteobacteria > Enterobacterales > Pasteurellaceae > Avibacterium > Avibacterium volantium_A. Next base: position 23 of record NZ_JBMMGT010000003.1, read on the forward strand.
GCCTTTCTTCTATACTTCAGAATAAAGACAATATGATACTTACAGTTCCATCTTGTATGTGATAGACTTGAATCGTCATTGGATTCTTGCCATGACTTATCCTCCTATATTCTGAATTTTGGTTGTCTGCCTTATTCATTATAGGAGAACTTTTTTATTCTGTTCACCGCTTAAGCTCTTTGATTCCATACGCATAGCGTATGGTTTTTATAGCTAGACTTTGTCTAGCTATAATAAGAAACCCTAGCTGCTCGCTAGGGCTCTTTCCATAAAGCTATGCAATTAAACTGAGCATTTCTTCTGCATTGGCTAAGGCGCTTTCGGTAACTTTGGTTGAGCCAAGCAATCTGGCTAAGGCTTTCACACGCTGTTGCTGAGAAAGTGCGGTCATTTTTGTTTCAGTTTTTCCGTCAATGGTTTGTTTTTCTACGCAAAAATGTTGATGTCCGCAGCACGCCACTTGCGGCAAGTGGGTAACACAAATCACTTGGCATTTTTGCCCTAACTTGCGTAATAATTTCCCTACCACACTTGCGGTAGCTCCGCTGATTCCTACATCAATTTCATCAAAAATAAGCGTTGGAATGGCGGATTTATCAGAGGTCAGCACCTGTAACACTAAAGCGATACGAGAAAGCTCACCACCCGATGCCACTTTTGCCAAAGGCTGAGCAGATTGTCCAAGGTTCGCTTGTAGAATAAATTGCACCTGATCCATTCCGTGAGCGGTCAGTTTATTTTCCGCTTGTTCCACGCGAATAGAAAATTCAGCATTTTCCATTGCCAGTTGTTTAATCCCTTTGCTAACTTGCGCTGAGAGCTTTTCTGCCCCTTTTTGGCGGCTTGCACTCAAAGCTTGCGCATTTTCTAACAGCTGTGCATAAGCCTGTTTTTCCTGTTCAATGAGTGCATCTTCGCTATCCGCAAAATCTACCAGCTGATCGAGTTTCTGTCTTAAGGAGCGATGTAACGCAACCAATTCTTCGGCTTTTACATTGTGTTTACGCGCAAGTTGAAGGGCTTGGCTCATTCGGCTTTCTACTTCTTGTAATCGATAAGGATCCGGTTCTATGTTGCTAGATAGATGTTGGATCTCAGAACTGGCTTCTTGCACTTGGATCAGCGCTTCTTGCAACATTGTGAGTGCATCGTTGTAGTGTGGATTAAGTGCGTGTAATTCTTCTAAATTTTGCACCGCACGATAGAGTAGGCTATCTACGTTCAGCTCATCATTTTCACTCAATAAATTCAACACGGATTGAGAAAGGGCGGTAAGCTCTTCACTGTTGGCAAGGCGGTTGTATTCTTCTTCTAATTCAGCAAATTCATTTTCTTGTAAATTGAATTCATCAAGTTCTTCTACCTGATATTGCAAAAGTTGTTTTTTCGCTTCATTTTCGGCGCATTTTTGTTGGAAGTTTGCCACTTGTTGTTGTAGATCTTTCCATTGGCGATAGTGCTTTTGCACTTTGGTAAGGAGATCATTATGAGCGCAATAGTGATCCAATAAAGTGAGTTGATAGTCATTTTTTAGTAAACGCTGTGAGGAATGTTGTCCGTTCACTTGGATTAAAAACTGACCCAGCTCTTTCAGCTGGCTGGCAGAAACGGGAATACTATTAATAAAGCCTTTGGAGCGCCCATCTGCGCTTATCACACGGCGTAAAATACAGTTTCCTGGATTATCTTCATCTTGCAATTCTTGGGCTTTGAGCCATTTATCCGCTGGGCTGTTTGACTCAATGTGGAATGTGGCACAAATATCCGCACGGTTTTGCCCCTCACGCAGCATTGCGCTTTCTGTCCGTTGCCCTAAACACACGCCAAGAGCGTCAATGGCAATGGATTTTCCCGCACCCGTTTCACCCGTGATGACAGACATTCCCTGTGCTAATTCAATATCAAGATGATGAACAATGGCAAAATTATTGATTGTAAGTTGAGTAAGCATAATACACTCCCATTTAACTGTATGTATATCAGTTTATAACTGTTTTTATATACAGTAAAGCGTTTTGTGCAAATTTTTTATGCAGAATTTCTCAACCAACCTAATTTTGTACTTAACACATTGTAATAATTGTAATTTTTTAAGTGCAATAAACGCAGTTTATGTTTGCTTTTATAAATATGCACCACATCATCAGGGGTGAATGGCAGGGCAACTTGGCTATCACAACCCACTTCTAATTGCGGCGTGTTGTAATCGGCAAAGCGAATGGAAATCTTACTTTCGCCGTCAATAACCAAGGGGCGAGAAGAAAGCGTGTGCGGAAACATTGGCACAAGGGCAATGGCGTTTAATTGTGGGGTAAGAATAGGGCCACCAGCAGAAAGGGAATAAGCCGTTGAGCCAGTTGGGGTGGAAATAATCAAGCCGTCAGAACGTTGTGAAAATGCCAGTTTATCATCAATATAAACGTGGAAATCGATCATATGCGCAATTTTGGCAGGGTGAATCACCGCTTCATTTACCGCATTACTGGTGGCAATAATTTGCCCTTCGCGTTCAATCGAGGTTTCCAAAAGAAAGCGTTCTTCCACGAAAAATTCGCCACGATCTAAACAGGCTTCCAGCTGCGCATAAGCATTTTTTGGATCAATATCCGTGAGAAAACCTAAATTGCCACGGTTAATGCCAATTAAGGCAATATCATATTTTGCCAAGATTCTGGCTCGCCCAAGCATATTGCCATCACCACCAATCACGATAGCTAATTGCGCACGTGTACCAATTTCATCTAACCCTGCGAGATGTTGCGCAGGCAAGTCTAAACGCTCACCAACCCCTTTTTCTACTAGCACTTGATAGCCTTTTTCGGACAGCCACTGAAATAAATTTTTGTGCATTTGCAAATTCACATCATTGCGCGGACGCCCTACCAAGCCAATGGTATGGAAAGAATTATGCAAGGTTTTATTGTCGATTAAATGAGTTGTGGACATAATATTTATTTTTATGCGAAAAACAGACCGCACTTGAATTCAAGAAATTAGGGGCTATATTACACATAAACTGTGTCAGTGGCTAGTCTTAGGGTCTGTTGATAATTCATTTTGTATTTGAGTTATCAACAGACCCAGCAACTGTCAATTTTTATGTTTTTTGTTACAATAACGCAAACTTTTGAACAGATGGAGAAAACAATGTCAGAACAAGAACAACAAGTGGAAAAAAACGAATTAGATCAAGAACAAACGGAACAAGTGGAACAAGCAGAGAACGCACAAGAAACCGCTGAGCAGCAGGAAAACGCTGAAAATCTTGAGGGTGATGCCTTAGAAGAAGCCATTGCCCGCGTGCAAGAGCTTGAAGAACAGCTCGCTGAAACAGCAAAAAAAGAGCAAGACATTTTGTTACGCAGCCGTGCGGAAATGGATAATATCCGCCGCCGTGCTGAGCAAGATGTGGAAAAAGCGCATAAATTTGCTTTAGAAAAATTTGCTAAAGATCTGCTTGAAACCATTGATAACCTAGAGCGTGCGCTAGCAACGCCAGTTAGTACAGAAGATGAGAGCTTAAAAGGCGTGCTAGACGGTGTCGAATTAACTTTAAAAGGTTTATTGGCAACGGTTGCACGCTTTGGCGTGGAAGCTGTGGGCGAAGTGGGTGAAACTTTCAACCCAGATTTGCACCAAGCCATTTCAATGCAGCCGACAGAAGGTTTCGCAAGCAACCAAATCACCGCCGTATTACAAAAAGGCTATTTGCTAAACGGCAGAGTGATTCGCCCAGCAATGGTGATGGTGGCAGCGTAATAAAAGGTCATCATAATAAACAAATAAAAATAGGCGAGTGTATCGCCTATTTTTTTTCGTCTAAATTTTCGTTGATATTTTTCTGCGCGAGTTTTTCTTGCTTTTTTTGTTCACGCCGTTTTTGAAAGAAAGCGCTGAGCTTTTGGCTACATTCTTCTTGCAGTACCCCCCCTGTAATTTCAAGGCTGTGGTTCATTTTATAATCATCAAAAAAATGAAAGCGTGAACCCACTGCGCCAGTTTTTAGATCATAAGCCCCGAACACTAACCGTTTGATTCGGCTATGTAAAATCGCCCCTGCGCACATTGTGCAAGGTTCAAGGGTAACGTATAGCGTGGTGTTGAGCAGGCGGTAATTTTGTTGCGCTTGCCCCGCTTGACGCAGTGCTACAATTTCAGCGTGCGCGGTGGGATCGTGCTGAATAATGGACAAATTCCAGCCCTCTGCCACAATCTTTCCTTCATCATCAACTAGCACAGCGCCCACAGGAATTTCCCCTAAGGCTTCCGCTTTATCGGCAAGGCTTAGGGCGTAGCGCATCATTTTTTCATCAAAATCCGACCGCACTTTTGTTTTCCTTATATGCTGAAAGAATGTGAAAAATCAGCCATACATTGGCTGATTGAGAGAATAAAGTGCGATGCTTTTGGGCGCAATTTTTTCATTTTGCTCTTTTTATCTTACACCGAGAAAGGATATTTAATCGCAGGGTGAGATTCATAGCCAATGACCTTGAAATCATCCATTGTTACCCAAGTTTCTAGATCCTCAAGGGTTTTGATGTCAGGATTAATTTCTAACTTCGGTAGTGGCAATGGTTCACGCTTGAGTTGAACATTTTGCATAAGCTCAAGCTGATCTTCATAAATATGCGCATTGACGATTTTATGATACGCCATTCCTGCTTTTTTCCCTGTAATCTGCGCCATTAATGCTAAGAAAGTAAACACTTGAATTTGATTAAAATTCAGCCCGAGTGGCACATCGCAAGAACGCTGATAGCTGGTTAAATAGAGTGTATCACCAAGCAAAGAAAAGGTGTGGGTGTGCATACAAGGACGCAAACAGCCCAGTTCAATTTCACCTGGGTTATAAAAGGTGATGATTTCACCACGATCATCTAACCCTTTGGTTAAGTCATTCACTACCTTACGCAATTGGTCGAGGGTTTCACCGTTAGGTTTACGCCAAGCACGCCCTTGTACACCATAAACACGTCCCATATCGTCTGTACCTTTGCGATGCGGATTATTCAACCAAGCCTGATTTTCATTGGCGTTGGCGTCCCACGTTTTTGTGCCAAGCTGGCGGAAATCTGCGGCGTTGTCGTAGCCACGAATGTAGCCTAAAAATTCCACAATCGCCGCTTTCCAGTAGCTTTTTCGCGTAGTGATTAGCGGAAATTCATTGTCCGCCACATTGTAGGTCAGATCAGCGTTAATTAGGGTTAAACAGCGTTTTCCAGTACGTTCATTTTCCACCCAAGTGCCGTTATCAATGATGTTTTTGCATAAATCTAAATATTGACGCATTGTAAATTTCCCCTATTTTTTCACCGCACTTTTGTAAGCTATAAGCATAATCAGCGCACCGAGTAAAATCATTGGCAATGACAGAATTTGCCCCATTGAAATATGCTGTTGGAAGAATAAGCCGAGTTGCGCATCAGGCTCACGAAAATATTCAATAATAAAGCGGAATGTGCCGTAGCCGACTAAAAATAATCCTGCCACAGAGCCTGCTGGACGTGGCTTTTTGATAAACAGATTAAGGATAATAAATAGCACCAAGCCCTCTAACACTGCTTCGTAAAGTTGTGAAGGGTGGCGCGGTAAATAACCGCCAGAAGGGAACAATACCGCCCAAGGTACGTCCGTTACACGCCCCCAAAGCTCATCATTAATAAAGTTACCAATACGCCCCATTCCTAAGCCAAAAGGAATAAGTGGCGCAACAAAATCTGCTGTCGCCCAAAAGCCGCGATGTTGTAATTTTGCGGTGATAAACATTGCCAAAATCACCCCAATTAAGCCACCGTGGAAAGACATTCCCCCTTCCCACACGCGGAATAAATACATCGGATCTTGCAAGAAATAATCGAACTGGTAGAACATCACATAACCGATACGTCCACCAAGAAATACACCAAGAAAACCGTTAAATAATAGGCTGTCCACTTGTTCCGTTGTCCAGCCGCTATTTGGACGGTTAGCACGGCGAACCGCAAGCCAGCGTGCAAACACAAAGCCGATTAAATACATTAATCCATACCAACGCAAGGCAACAGGACCAAGTTGGAAAATCACGGGATCAAATTGGGGAAAAGTTAAAAATTGTGAAGTCATACAGTTCCTTTTATTTCATTAACATATTGATCGCAATACAGATCAATAGCACGGCAAAATAACGTTTTAGGGTTTTCACTGGCAATTTATCTGTGGTGCTAGCCCCGAGTTTTGAAGTAAAAAATGAGGTTGCCGTAATCCCCACCACAGCAGGTAAATACACATAACCTAATGAATAACTTGGCATATTTGCTTGTCCCCAGCCGCCCACAATAAAGCTTAGCATTCCTGAAAGTCCAAGCAACATTCCGCAAAATGCTGATGAGCCGATGGCTTTTTTCATTTCAATACCACGCCCATTCAAAAATGGCACAATAAAACCACCGCCGCCAATGCCTGCAATGCTGGAAGCTATCCCAATTAAGATTCCGCCAATCACAGAGGAAGTGGTAGTGAGCGCTTTTTTCACTTCTTTCGGTTTAATCGAAAGCAACATTTTCACCGCGAGATACACTACCAAACAGGCAAATAATTTGCTTGATACGCTTTTATCTAAATTACCGACAAAAAGCCCTGAAATAAAGGTGGTCACCATAATTACAGGGGCAAGCACTTTCACCGCGGGCCAAACAATATTGCCGAGCTTGTGATGACGCTGTGCCGAAGAAAACCCTGTTACTACGATGGTAGCGAAAGAGGTTCCCAATGCCGTGGACATCAAAAGTTCGCTAGGCACATCAACCATTGGCAATAAATAAACCAACACGGGAACGATAATCAGCCCGCCGCCAATGCCAAATAAGCCCGCTAAAAAGCCGACCACACAGCCGACAATTAAATAAATAAGAAAAAAGCTCAACATTATGCCCCCCTTGTTCGATGAAATGAACGTTTATGGAATTTGCCTGATGAATATTTTTTACCAGAATACTTGTTCGCCGTATTTGTTGCAGAATGGTTTGGCGAAGATTTCTGTTCTTGAGAATAGGAATTTGGCTGATTTTTCCCATTAAATAATACCGCTGCAAATTCCTTCATTGCCTTGCGGTACACTTCTTTTTTGAAAGGCACAACCTGACGCACAGGATACCAAAAACTCACCCAACGCCAGCCATCAAATTCTGGCGATTTGGTGGTTTGCATATTAATATCTTTTTCGTCCGAAACTAATTGCAATAAGAACCAACGTTGTTTTTGTCCGATGCACATTGGTTTGCTGTCGTAGCGTAATAAGCGTTTAGGAAGTTTATAGCGCAGCCATTGTTTTGAAACATAAAGCAATTTAACATCTTTACGGGTTAAACCCACTTCTTCAAAAAGCTCACGATACATCGCCTGCTCAGCCGTTTCATTATCGTTTATGCCGCCTTGCGGAAACTGCCACGAGTTTTGCCCATAGCGTTTCGCCCACAAAACCTGACCTTTACGGTTACAAATGACAATTCCCACATTCGGACGGTAGCCATCGAAATCGATCACTATCGTTCACCTTAGTTTTAAAAATTTTAAATTCTGAATTGGTGAATTGTTTCACAAACTCAAGGTTTTAACAACCCGCAAACACGCTTTTAAGGCGGTTTTCTATCAGAATTTGACTAGATAAAATCTTCCTACCTGTTAATAAATTGAATAAAAATCACAACGCTGTGTATAACATTGTGAAAAGTGCGGGAATAAAATCAAATTATTTGTGTATAAGGATAAAAAATGCTTTATTTTAAAATAAGTTAAAACAGATCCTTGTTGATCATTAAGATCTAAAATCAAGATCCAAGATCGCATTTTTTTACTCCAATTACCGCCTAGAAAAAAATCATACTGTATTTTTATCAGGATTTTCACCGCACTTTTATTGCCAAACTGTGAGTTATTCAGCATTTCTGTGGATAAAATTGTGGTTTTATACAGAATAGGTGGGAATTAAATGCTAAGTTTGTCATAAGCATAATGAGAAAAAAGAATAAAACCATTAAAAATCAAAAAGATAGCGCAATAAAAAAGCGTTTTCGCATTGTGAGTTAAAGGCTCAAAAAGGACTGATTATTAATTAATCGAAGATCAAAGTGCGGTGCTTTTTTCTCGCATTTTTTATAAAACCAGCCCCAAAACTTGACCTTTACCACCTGTTAAACCTATACTATGGCAAATTTTTATTTAGGATTATTTATGCACCATCACCAGCACGATCACGGCTCACAAAATCAACGCATTTTAGCTTTCAGTTTTGCCATTATCACCGCTTATATGGTGATCGAATTTCTTGGTGGCTATTATTTCAACAGCCTAACTCTAATGGCGGACGCAGGCCATATGGCAAATGATAGCCTCTCTTTATTACTTGCCTTTGTCGCCCTGTTTTTCAGCCATAAAACACAGAAATATTTTGCTCTGCTCAATGCGGTTTCTTTAATTATTGTGGCGATTTGGATTTTATGGGAAGCCCTTGAACGCTGGCAAAATCCTTTGCTAATTAATGCGTTACCAATGCTAGCCGTGGCGATTGTGGGGCTGTTAGTCAATATGATTGTGGCGTGGTTAATGCTAAAAAGTGATCACGAAAATCTAAATATTCGCGCCGCCTATTTACACGTTCTGGCTGATTTATTTGGCTCTGTTATCGCGATCATTGCGGGGCTAAGCGCCTGGCTGTGGCAAATTCAGTGGATAGATATTGTCGCCAGCGCTATTTTAAGTATGTTTATTTTGCGCAGTGGGCTGAGCATAATGAAAGCCACAATAGCGGGGCAGCATTTAGGGCATTCTCATTAAGCGAAATGTCAGCAGAATAGAAATTTGATGAAAACAAAGTGCGGTGGAAAAATTCAAAAAATTTCCACCGCACTTGTGTTTATAGGCTGTTTAAATATTTTTCCCAATCAAAATATTGCCCGGGGTCGATTTTTCTGCCGGGGGAAATGTCGCTATGCCCCACAATGCGATCTTTACGAATTTTGGGATAACGTTGCATTATGCTTTGCGTGAGCGTTGTTAGTGTTGCATATTGCTGCTCTGTGAAGGGCTGATTGTTGCTCCCTTCTAATTCAATGCCAATCGCGAAGTCATTACATTTTTCACGTCCTTGAAAGCAGGATACGCCCGCGTGCCAAGCACGATCATTGAAGCTGACATATTGCGTAATTTTTCCCTCACGATTAATCAGGCAATGCGCTGACACGCGGAGATCTTTGATTTCTTCAAAATAAGGGTGCTGGCTTGGATCTAAGCGCCCTTGGAAAAAGGCATCAATAAAATTTCCGCCAAATTGTTCGGGGGGAAGACTGATGTAATGAATGACGAGCAACGAAATATCTTGCGGATCGAGACGTAAATCATAGTGGGGCGAGGGGCAATGTTTTTGTTTTGCCAACCAGCCTGATTGATCAATGGAAAATGTCGATTTCATAGTTTTTTTGCGATCGTGATCGAGAAAAAGTGCGGTGCTTTTTGGCTTTATTTTTAATTTGCGCCACACTTATTCGCACGGGTTATTCATTGCCCATATTCTATCGAAAATTAATGTTAAGAGAAATCAACAAGGACAGCTTATGAACAGATTTTCTACTCGTTTGAAGAATCAAGAGGGTTTTACGTTAATTGAATTAATGATTGTAATCGCCATTGTGGCAATTTTGGCAACAATCGCCGTGCCGGCTTATCAAAACTATACGAAAAAAGCGGCAATTTCAGAGCTTATTCAAGCTGCAAGCCCTTATCGCTCTGAAGTGGAACTTTGTGTGTATAACACAAATTCAACCAACAAATGTAATGCGGGAACAAATGGCATTCAGAAAAAATTAGCCAATAAGGGCAAAGTGGGCTCGATTGATGTGCAAAAAGGGAAAATTACCGTTACAGGCAGAGAGAACTTGGCGGGGATAAGTTATTCTTTAAGCGCAAGTGGTGATGCTGCCAAAGGGGTTACTTGGACGGTGAAATGCGATAAATCTGCCGAATTATTCCCAGCGGGATTTTGTGGCTGATGGGGATAAATAATGGCAGAATATGCGTTACAGTCGCAAATGACGGTTTGTGCGGTAGATGGAAAATTTTTTGAAATTCCACCGCACTTATGGCAGCAAAACCAACAGCAAAAAGCCCTGCTAATTCGCTATTTTGCTGTGCCATTGCAAGAAAATGCGCAAACGCTTTGGTTAGGCATTGATGATTTGAATAATCTTTCTGCTTGCGAAACCTTTTCTTTTTTAACAGGAAAAGTGGTTGAACCCGTGTTGTTGCAAGGGCAAGATTTGAAATTGCTCTTGCAAAGCCTTGCACCAAATGTGGCGGAAGAACCTGCTGTACCCGATTTTTATCGCCCCACTGAGCAGATTAAAACGGAAAATGTGCAAGAAAAAGCCGATGAGCCCGTTATTCAACTCTTAGATCGGCTTTTTGAAAAGGCGTTGCAACTGAATGCCTCAGATATTCATTTAGAGCCGCAGCGCGAGCAGTTGCAAATCCGCTTTCGTATTGATGGCGTATTGCAGTGCCAGACGCCATTATCTACGCAAATTAGTCAGCGCTTAATTTCTCGCTTAAAATTGCTCGCTCGCCTTGATATAAGCGAAACACGTTTGCCACAAGATGGACGTTTTCATTTTAAAACCACCTTTTCTGATGTGTTAGATTTTCGCCTTTCCACCTTGCCCACCCAGTATGGCGAAAAAGCGGTGTTACGTTTGCAGAAAAACAAGCCTGTCAGCTTAGCGTTTTCACAGTTGGGAATGAACGCAGCGCAGCAAAAGGCTTTGCAGCAAGCCCTTTCCCAACCTCAAGGCTTGATTTTAGTTACAGGCCCAACAGGGAGTGGAAAAAGTATTACCCTTTACACCGCACTTGAATGGTTGAATCAGTCGGAAAAGCATATTCTCACCGCCGAAGATCCCATTGAAATAGAACTGCCGGGCATTATCCAAACGCAAATTAATCCACAAATCGGGCTAGATTTTAACCGATTGTTACGCACATTTTTACGCCAAGATCCTGACATCATTATGCTTGGCGAAATTCGAGATGCAGAAAGTGCAGCGATTGCTTTGCGTGCAGCACAAACAGGGCATTTAGTGCTTTCTACGCTGCATACCAATAATGCTCATTCAGCAATTTCTCGCTTATTGCAGCTCGGTATCCAACAGCACGAAATTGAAAGCAGTTTGCTGCTCGTTATCGCCCAGCGTTTAGTGCGCAAAATTTGTACGCATCACACCGAAAATTGCGATTGCTATCAAGGTTATAAAGGGCGTTGCGGAATTTATCAATTTTTACAACCGCACTTTAATAATGGGGAAATTTCCTATCAAACGGATTATGCTTCTTTACGAGAAAGCGGATTGGAAAAGGTAAAGCAAGGAATAACCGATTTCGCTGAAGTAGAAAGGGTGCTGGGGAGATTGATGGAGAGCGAATAAAAAGTGGGAGAAAAATAAATTATCTCCCACTTCAAAGGTGAGTTGATTAGAAACGATATTCTAATTTACCCGCAAAGTAAGTTTGTTTTAGTCCATAGTCAGAAAGGGATTTTCTATGGCTAATTTGGGCACTGATGTTTAGGTTTGGCGTAATATCATAACCTGCGCTGGCAGAGAATAATAAGGCATTGCCTAATTTACCCGTTTTGTATTGCTGGGTTGTTCCATCATTGAGAGTTAAGACAGGGGTATTTCCTGTATTGTGTTCATACATTGTACGGAATTTCAATGATTTCCACGCAATTTCACCCCCAATTTGTTGAGTGAAAATATATTGTCGATCATTATTGATATTCCAACTGAAGGTATGATCCTCAATATTGGCTTTGCTACTTTGATATTGCAACGCAATAATTGGCGTTAAACGGACTTCATTTAGCAAGAAATGATAGCCTGTTTCTGCACCAATGCCCCAAGAATGGCCTCTCACTTTGGCTAAATCTTTATGTTGTGAAGTGGAAATTTTACCGCGCACATATTGATAGTTTCCACTGAGATTAATATAGCTTTGTTCGGTCAGTTGATTTTCTAATGTGAATAATACCCCTACAGATTTATATTTTGCCGAGCTGCTGCCTTCAATTTCTGTGGTTTTTGGTTCAACCGAGAATTTGCTGAGAGCAAGCCCTAAGTGAAGACGCTGTTTATCGTTGAGATCAAGGCGACCACCAAATAAGGTACTATTCGTGGTGGATTTGTAGCTATAGCCATAATCACTAAAGCCAAGGTTGCTATCATAAGTGGCTTTACGATGTTGTTGTAAAACATAGAAATTTTTCGTGCCTTGCGTAATGTTTTGGGCAAAGGTTTGAGCCTGCATATAACTATGTTCTAACAAGGCTAAATTCGTCACCAAATAGGCTGGAACTTGGCTATTTAATGCTGGGCGATAGGTTGAGGCACTTGTGGCTGTCACATTTCCTGCTAATGGCGTAACTGTTGCATTACCTGTATTTGGATTGGTAGGTGCTGCTACCACCACAGCATTATCTACTGGGGAAGAGGTTTCACTGCTGTTATCCGTATTTTCTGCATTTGGATTGGCAGGTGGTGTTACAACTGCATTATCCACAGGGGACGTGGTTTCTGTGCTGTTATCCGTATTTTCTGCATTTGGATTGGTAGGTGGTGTTACCACAGCATTATCTACTGGGGAAGTGGTTTCTGTGCTGTTATTGGCATTTCCTCCATTTTGATCTGAAGGTGGTGCTACCACTGCATTATCCACAGGAGCGGTAGTTTCACCGCTATTGTCAGTATTCCCTTCATCTTGGTTTGCTGGAGGGGTTACTGTCGTGTCCGCGGTTGGTGGAGTCGGTGCAGCCGTGTCATCAGCTTTAGGGCTTTCCTCTTTTGGTGGTGTTGTTGGAGCTTTAATAATTGGTGATAACGGTTCGCCATCTTCATTAATTAGCAAGGTTTGCAAGCGGTAATCGTTGAAATTACTGTTGTTCTCACCAAAACTATTTTCACTTGCCGTAGTTGCTCCTTTTTCAATGCTAACTAAGGTGTAGCGATTAATATAGCTTTCATCATTATGAACAGCTTTCGCCAAATTGAACGCATCTATGCGGCTGGTTTCACCTTTCACTTGAATGAGTGAAATACCCTCATCAGCATCGTAGCGTTCGTTTTTATTCGTGTCTGAATTACCAATCTGGCTATTGAGTAAGTTTATATTTACCGGAATAGGTTGGGTGGTGGTTAAATCTCCATTAATCAGCACGCGATCCGCACGCCATTCTGTCATATTTTCGGAAACGTTATCCACATTTAATGTAATATCCGCCCCCTCGTTGGTTACACTCCCAAAGGATAGGGTTTTAGGTTGGAAACTGGCATTTCTGGATTTGCTGCCGTTTGCCGTATGATTTAAGTGTGGGGTATTATTCGGTGCAATATGGGCATTGGCTTGCCAATAAGTATGTGAATGAACGATCCCATTTCCTGTCAAACTCGCATTTTCTTTGATATATAACGGCGAATGGTTTAATTCCCCTTCTAAAATGGTTACCCCTTGATTTAACAAGGTTTTTCCTGTGTGATTGAATTGCCCAATTAAATATAATGTACCCTCTCCATTTTTGCTTAAACTACCTTGCCCTTGCGTATCAGCAAATAAACGGCTTGTTTGGTTGGCACTAATATCCGCATTAATTTGGCTTGTGTCATCAAGTGCAAGGGTATCAAAGCGAGCAATCACATTATCTTTTATGCTTAATGTGGCATTATTCGCTAAATTTGCATTTTGCGTTAAATGTGAAGTATCTGGTGCATAAATTATTTCACCTTGGTTGATGGTAAGCTCGTTTAAGGTTGAATTTGTTTCTAAGGTTAAGTGGTTATTATTAAGTGCGGTCGGTTTATAGGCAAAATTTAATTTACCTTGATCATTGCCAAGCATTTCACCCTTAATTTTTCTTACCCCAGATTGCAAATAGTTAAGCGTGCTAGCTTCGGTGGCATTGCTATTAATAATATTGCCGTTAATTGTTGCCGCTTGCAGCCCTTTATCTTCGCCATTTTCAATGGTGAAATTATTGCCATTTAAGTCAAACGTTCCTTTATTCAAGCTGAGATTTTCGGCTTTAATTTGGTTTTCACCGTATAATTTTACTGTGCCTTCAGGGTTTACAATAATGTCGGAATAGGCTTGAACTTGACCATCTTTTTCTTGCTGTTTTAAACCTAATGTGCCTTCATTAACCACCATTTTGGCAGGGTTTACCCCTTCACCGATTTTAATAATTTCCCCATCACCAATTTTATAGAATGTTTCAGCAACGGTGCTATTACGATCATATTCAAATGGCGTGTTCCGTTTATCACGATGCAAGATATTGTCTTGCCATACAAGCTCTTGAATATTTAAGCGAACAAAATCAATTTTTCCTTCCGCCCCTTCATAAAGCAAGCCAATATCGCCATTTGGCAATTCAGTTAAGCTGCTATAGGCGTAATTATTTGGTGTAATTGTGGTGGTATATTTCCATTCAATAGAACCATCTTCTTGCACTTCACCAAGCCAGACTTTACCATTGCTGCGCCCGTTAGAATGCGGATTGGCAAAAAGGATATGTTCTTTGCCATTAATACGTTTGGAATATTTAATTACTGAAAGTTGACAATAAGGTTCTAGTAACACGTCATCTAAAATAACGTCTTTTTCCCAAGTGTAACCACCGTCATAACTGGTGGAAATATGCACGCGATTATGTGGTGTTACACGAGAAAAGAGTTTTAATTGTCCGTTGTCTAATTCAATCACTTGGGATTCAGTAATTTCATAGCCATAAGTGCCGTTAAGCAGACGTGATCCACCTTGTGTCGCAAATCTGCTATCAATTGGTGATTCACCACGTTCCCAAGTTTTGCCACCGTCTTTACTAATGATAACCGCTGCTACTTGTTTATTATTGTTATTGGTGTAGTAAACCGGCATCACTAAAGAGCCGTCTTTAAGCTGAATCCCTGTTCCGGGGCCTGTTCCCATAAAACGCATCCAATCGGCTTTCACTTGAGAGTTAATGTTGACTGGGTTAGACCAAGTTTCACCGTCATTATCACTATAAGTGAGCCATAAATTGCTGGTGATGGTTGATTTAAGTGGGGCGCTATCATTATTTGGATTTTTCGTTTGTAAATAAATATTTCCTAAACGTGTATCGCCTTGATATAAATCACCGAGATCGTTAAATGCCAATTCAGGATTACCATTAATAACAACCCGATAATCTGTTGGTTTATTTTTATCATTATAAACAATGCCGTTTTCACGAATGGTGTAGCGATTATTATATTCGTCAGTTAATAATTGATAATATTTCCCACCGATATTTTTATAACCTGAACCTTCGGCATTTTGATTTTTGATTCCAAAGAAACCTTGCGTTTCAGGGAACATATCCACAATCATAAAGACACGCCCATTGCGTTTGTCTTGCACCATTAGGGGATCGATTAAGAACGCAGAGTTTTGACTGCCATAAGATTGGCTGGCAAGATCAATCACTGTTTGGCTTTTTTGCCAAGTTAAGCCACCATCAAAACTGCGGCGGATCGCGGTATCAATATTTCCCCAGTCAGCAGAATGTTGCCAGCGCTTGTCGATAGCGGCGATAACAACGCCGTTTTGCGTGGTGAGTAAGGAAGGAATACGGTAGTTTTTTGCGCCATCTTGATTTGGTTGAAAGAGCGATTCTTTTTCCGTTAGCATTGCCCCTGAAGCGCGATGTTTATCCGCATTCTCGCTTTCGTTTCGGCGATAGGTTTCCGCTAATTCTTGGTGTAGCGCTTTGATTTTTTCTTCTGACAATACTTGTTCGGTAACTCCCGCCGAATAAATATTTCCACTAAAACGCATTTCATTGCCAGAGCTTCTTGGCGTTTTTCCTAAATAAGCAATATTTAAGTTCTCAATATCTTTGAAGAATTTAGAATTATTATGTGTTTGTTTTAATTCGCCATTCACATAAATTTTAATTTGGTTATTTGTTTTATCAAACGTATAGGTAATGGTTTGATAATCTTTATTTTGATTATCAACATTTGCGGTAAGTGCTGAATTATTAATTAAATAGCTATTCTTATTTCTTAATTCTAAGCCAAAGGTATCCGTGCCTTGCTTCCTTAACATATAGAAATTAATATAGTGGTTGGTGTGTCCACCTAGGGTTGAAGCACCTAAAAGAGAATAAACATTATCACCACCATTGGTTTTAAAGCCAAAAGTTAAAGAACCGTTTTCTAAATTAAAAACATCATTTTTAGTGAAGGTTTCAGTGATATTAAGTGGCTTGAAAAATTCGGTATTTGATTTGAAATCTAAGATTCCTTCGCTACTCGCCATGGCATATTGGCTGATAAGACACGAGGAGATTAAAACTGCCAATGCTGTTTTTTTCATAGGGCATCCTTTGTTTGATGTGAAATTAGGAGTATCTCAGCGCTGATGATATTTTTGCTCCATAATGGAGTAAATAATGATAATTTCACTTCGTGATATTCTTCACAGAATCATTCTCATTTTCTATCAAAAATGAGAGATTTCTCGCATTTCTACAAAAAGAGAATTTCTCAAAGAGCATTAGAGCCTGTATTTAAAACGTGATAAGATGCCCACCAACAATCAAATGATTCTGGCAGTAGCAGGAAAAACCAAAATAAAAGGAACACAACTTGTCCAACCCAATGAGCGAACTAAGCGAAACCTTTACTCTTGAACCGCAAGATAATGCCCGTTTGCAGGCATTGTGCGGAGCATTTGATGAAAATATCCAGTTGATTGAAAAAGAATTTTTCTTGGATATTGCACGGCGTAATTTTACGTTTACGCTGAAATCGAAAGATCCCAATCCGAAATCTCATCACGCGAAATTGTTAAATAAAGTGGCGGCGTTGATCCAAACATTATATTTGGAAACCGCTCCCGTGCGTGGCGTGGTTAAGGAAATTGATTTGTCTGATGTGCACTTAGCCATTCAGGAAAATCGAATGTTATTACAACAAGATACTGAACAAGCAGAACAAAATGCGGTGCCAAAAGTGTATCAAACCACAATTAAAACCAAGCGTGGTTTAATTAAACCGCGTGGTGCAAATCAAATTCAATATTTGCATAATATTTTGCGTTATGACATCAGTTTTGGTATTGGGCCAGCTGGCACAGGGAAAACCTTTCTTGCTGTGGCCGCAGCGGTGGAAGCCTTAGAGCGACAAGAAGTGCGCCGCATTTTGCTCACTCGTCCTGCGGTGGAAGCAGGGGAAAAATTGGGCTTTTTGCCGGGGGATTTAGGGCAAAAAATTGAGCCTTATTTACGACCGCTCTATGATGCGCTTTTTGAAATGCTAGGCTTTGAAAAAGTACAGAAATTAATGGAACGCAATGTGATTGAAATCGCACCGCTGGCTTATATGCGTGGGCGCACGCTGAATGATAGCTTTATTATTTTAGATGAAAGCCAAAACACCACCACTGAACAAATGAAAATGTTTTTAACCCGTATTGGGTTTAATTCTAAAGCGGTGATAACGGGCGACATCACGCAAATTGACTTGCCACGTAGCCAAAAATCTGGTTTACGCCACGCCATTGAAGTGCTAGAAAATGTGCCAGAATTGAGCTTTAATTATTTTGACAGTAAAGATATTGTTCGCCACCCAGTGGTTGCCAAAGTGGTGCAAGCCTATGATAAATGGGACGAACAGGAAGAAATTCGCCGTCAAGAACGTGCCTTACAGCGTCAGCAAGAACAGGCCAAACAACAAGCCTTAGAACGAGAAGAAATAGAATGAAAGATGTCATCGTTGATTTACAAATCGCAGCAGAAAATAGTGAAAACTTGCCCACAGAACAACAATTCCAACAATGGGCAACCGCCGCTGTGCAAGCAGAGAACCTGCAACCTGAGATCACCATTCGCGTGGTGGACGAAGCGGAAAGCCAAAGCTTAAACGCCACTTATCGTGACAAGGATTACCCAACCAACGTGCTTTCCTTTCCTTTTGAATGCCCTGAAGAAGTGGAATTGCCGCTGCTCGGTGATTTAGTTATTTGCCGCCAAGTGGTGGAACGAGAAGCGCAGGAACAAGGCAAACCCTTAATGGCACATTGGGCGCATATGGTGGTACACGGCTGTTTGCATTTGCTGGGCTACGATCATATTGAAGATGATGAAGCGGAAGAAATGGAAAGCCTTGAAACGGAAATAATGCAAGATCTTGGCTTTGCCGCCCCTTATTTAGCGGAAAAAGCCTAGCCTTGCAGCCACGTCAGCTTTGTATCTTAGTAGGGGAAAATGCGTGGTTACAAACTCAACTTTCCCCCTTATTTTCTGGCTTAGATCGCTTTGAAAAACAAAGTGCGGTGCTTTTTTTTGATGAAAATTGCACCGCACTTTTTCCTGAGCAAAACATCACGCCAATTCCCTTTAGCAAAGCGAAAAATCAGCTTGGGCGCGAACATTCCCTGATTATTTACGATGCCAGACAAAGCCTAAATCTTGATGCCCTTGCCATTGCCGCAGGCGCTTTACAAGCGGGTGGAGAACTCTATTTACTGTTTAATCATTGGGCAGACTTGGCTTATCAAATTGATATGGATAGCCAGCGTTGGAGCGGTGTGCCGCAAGGCATTTGCACACCGAATTTTGTGCAATTTATACAGCAAAAAGTGCGTGAATATGGCTTTTCTATTTATCAGCAACAAAATGGCGATAGCTTTTTGCCAGCACCGCATAACTCAGCCATTGATCCGATAAAGCCCTTTCATTCTGCCACGCAGGATCAACAACATATTTTGCAGCAGCTATTAAATGCTCCGAAAGAAATTAATGTGATCACCGCCAAGCGTGGGAGGGGAAAATCCGCTTTGGCAGGATTATTTGCCGCCCATTTAGACAAGGTGATTCTCACCGCACCAAATAAAAGTGCGGTGCAAATTTTGCAAGATTTTGCTGAGAAAGAGCTGTTTTTTATTGCGCCCGATGATCTCGCTCAACAAGTGCAACAAGATCCCGATAAATTTAATGATCATTGGCTGATCATTGATGAAGCGGCGATGATCCCGCTACCTTTATTAATGCAGCTCACAGCGCATTTTCGGGCGATTTTATGCACCACCACGATACAAAGCTATGAAGGAACAGGGCGCGGTTTCTTGCTTAAATTTATGCAAAAAAATCACCGCACTTTGCAACATTTTGAACTCAGCACCCCGTTGCGTTGGCGAGCTGATGATCTGCTCGAACCTTTTATTTCTGATTTGCTTTTATTAGAGGCGGAAAACCAATTAGCTCAGCCTAATTTCGTCCCGAATACAGACTTGCATTTTCATTGGCATCATAGCCACAGCCTTTTTCAGCAAGGGGAATATGAAGATTTTTACGGATTGCTGACTCTCGCCCATTATAAAACGTCCCCTGTGGATTTACGCCGTTTGCTCGATGGCAAGCATCAGCAATTTTTACTGGCAAAATCCAATCAGGATTTATTGGGCGCGCTTTGGTTGCTGAATGAGGGGGGAATGCAAGATAGCGCGTTAATTGAAGGCATAATGCAAGGTGTTCGCCGTCCGAAAGGCAATTTAGTGGCGCAAATATTGTGCCAAATAAGCCTAAATGAAACGGCGTGCAAGCTGAGTTCAGCGCGCATTTCTCGCATTGCTGTGCAACCCAAATGGCAACATCAAGGAATAGGGCAGGCGCTAATGGCAGAAGTGAATGAGCCAAGTTTGCTGAACCAAGATCGCACGCAAGATTTTTTATCGGTGAGTTTTGGCTACACGCCTGAGCTTGCTCAATTCTGGCAAAAGTGCGGGTTTAATTTGGTTTATTTAGGCAGCCATAAAGAAGCCAGCAGCGGTTGTTATAGCGCGATTAGCGTAAAAGGAATAAGCCATGCAGGGCAAGATTTTTGTACAAAATTGTTAGCACAATTTGAGCGGGATATGCCTTTATCTTTTCACCCTTTAGTGGAGCAGCTTTGTCTACATAGGCAACAAGAAAGGGATTTTTCAGTTAATGGGCAAGACATAAAAGCGCTACATTATTTTGCTTATTATCAACGAAATTTAGCCAGCACGATTCCAGCTATCCGCCGTTTATTATGGGGCAATCAAGGGGAAACATTGCCTTTATTGTCGGCTTATTGTGAACAAAAAATCTTACCAAGCACGGGCAAGAAACAATGGTTGCAAGCTTGTCGCGAAGAAGTAAAACGATGGTTACAAAAGCAAAAAATTCTTTTATGATAAGGAATACATAAGGCAAAGAATAAATCGCAAAATAGGGGGAAATAATGGCAAATCAACAAAAAGGTGTGCTGCGCAGATTATGGGATAAATACAGCGAATTTTGCAAAGAATTGGGGATCGATCAAGGTGCTTGCCGTAGCTGTGTGCCAGTAGTGAAATTTGATGAAGATCCACCGAAAAAAGCGGAGCAAGAGAAAGCGGCTAAATCTTAGGAAATCTTAGGATCAGATCGCGATCTTTACATTTCTCATTTTTTAATCATTCCTTACAAAGCCATTTGGCGTGTTGCTCAAATGGCTTTCTTTTTGGGCAAAATATACAAATCTTTACATAGGATCCAGATCAAATTGCTTGCAACTTAGTCAAACTAATACTAAACTTACGAATAAGTGGTAAAAAGTGGTGTTTTGTGGTAAAAATTGCAAAATTCTGTAAAAAATAACCGCACTTATTTTTAACAAGAGATCTCAAACAATGTTTCGTGGCGCATCATCGGTAAATTTGGATTCAAAGGGACGGCTTGCCATTCCCACCCGTTACCGTGCCGAGATCCTAGAGAAAAATAATGGGCAGATGGTTTGCACGGTGGATATTCGCCAACCTTGCTTGTTACTTTATCCCTTAGATGAATGGGAAATCGTTGAGCAAAAATTATTAAGTTTGTCGAATTTTGATCCTGTGCAACGTAGTTTACAGCGTGTGATGCTCGGTTATGCCACGGAATGTGAGCTGGATAGCGTAGGGCGAATTTTAATCAGCGCGCCATTACGCCAGCACGCGAAACTAGAAAAAAGCACAATGTTAGTGGGCCAGCTAAATAAATTTGAAATTTGGAGCGATGTGGAGTGGCAGGCTCAAATTCAACAAGATATGGCTCTCGGTGCAAGTGGTCAGCTTGCCCAATCTCCTGAATTAATCACGTTGTCTTTATAAGAGAAGATTAACTTCCACCAAGACAGCGGCACTAGCAGAGATAAGCGGTGTACTTAGGTACACCGCATTATCTCATTTTAACATTTAATTTTTATTATTTAATAACGACTTATGAACGCGCAGAACCTTTTTTCTTCACCTGAACATTTCACCGTTTTATTAAATGAGGCGGTGGACGCTTTGGCGTTGAAAGAAAAAGGCATCTATATTGATGGCACTTTTGGGCGCGGCGGTCATTCTCGTCTGATTTTATCTCGCTTATCCCAAGATGGCAGATTAATCGCCATTGATCGCGATCCGCGTGCGATTGCGGCGGCAGCGCAAATTCAAGATCCGCGTTTTCAGATCGAACACAATAGCTTTTCTGCGATCCCTGAGATCTGCGAAAAATTAGGTTTAGTCGGTAAGATTGACGGTATTTTGCTCGATCTTGGTGTATCTTCCCCTCAACTAGATGAAGCTGAACGTGGGTTTAGCTTTATGAAAGACGGCCCGCTTGATATGCGAATGGATACCACCCAAGGTTTATCGGCGGCCGAATGGTTGCAACAGGTTTCAGAGCAAGATTTAGCTTGGGTGCTGAAAACCTTTGGTGAAGAGCGCTTTGCTAAACGCATTGCGCAAGCCATTGTTAATTATAATAAAAATGCACGTCAAAATGGCACAGAACCACTTAATCGCACCTTGCAATTAGCTGAGCTGATTGCGCAATCGGTTCCTTTTAAAGATAAACATAAACACCCAGCTACGCGTAGTTTTCAGGCAATTCGTATTTTCATTAATGCTGAATTGGAAGAGCTAGAACGCGTCTTGCAAGGGGCTTTACAAGTATTAGCACCGCAAGGACGTTTGTCGATCATCAGCTTCCATTCCCTTGAAGATCGTATGGTAAAACATTTTATGCGTAAGCAAAGCAAGGGCGAAAGTTTGCCGAAAGGCTTGCCATTGCGTGAAGATCAAATTCAGCGTAGCCAAACTTTAAAAACCATTGGCAAGGCGATTATGCCAAGTGAACAAGAAATTGCCCAAAATGCCCGCTCAAGAAGTGCGGTGCTGCGTATTGCGGAGAGAGTATAAAAATGGTTGAAAATTCAGAACGTTATCCATTGCGTAGCATTATTGCTGAAGATCTCTTTGCCTCAAATAAATTAGTGATGGCGTTAATGGTATTGGTGATTGTGAGTGCGTTAAGCACTATTTGGATTACTCACAAAACGCGTGGCTTGATCGCAGAAAAAGGTGAATTAGTGTTACAACACCAAGCCTTGGAAAATGAATTTTTAAATCTTAAGTTAGAAGAAGCAACCCAAAGCGATAATACCCGTGTTGAGGCGATTGCTACGGGAAAATTACAGATGAAACGTGTTGTGCCAGAACAAGAAGTTTTGTTATTGGAATAATTAATAGACCCTAAGGTGCAAAATGATCAAGAAGAAAAATCACAGAACAAAGCGTAGCACCAGCACAGGCAGTGCAATTAAACGCAATAAACCTAAAATTTCCTACCATAATAGTTTTTTGAAAGGTCGTTTTTATTGGTCGATCGCCGCTGTTGTACTTGGGTTAAGTGCCTTGATTGCACGCGCGGCTTATATACAAGTGGTAAATGCTGATCCCCTGGCTGATGAGGCGGATAAACGCTCAGTGCGAACTCAGCAAGTGCTTTCTGTGCGTGGTTCTATATTAGATCGCAATGGACAACTTCTTTCTGTTAGCGTACCGATGTATTCTGTGGTGGCTGATGCTAAATTCGTGTTTGAAGAAAATTCTTTGCAAGATAAAGAACGTTGGCAAGCACTCGCCAAAGCTCTTGGCGTTTCTTATAGCAATTTAATTAAGCGCGTGGAAAAAGATCCTTCTTCTCGTTTCGTGTATTTATCTCGTCAGGTTTCCCCAACCGTTGCTGATTATGTTAAGCAGCTGAAAATCAAAGGTGTAGTGTTAAAAACAGAAGCACGCCGTTTTTATCCAAGAGTGGAAGAAACCGCCCATTTGATCGGCTACACCAATATTGATGGTGAAGGCATTGAAGGCATTGAGAAAAGTTTTAACTCATTATTGGTGGGTAAATCAGGCTCTCGTACCTATCGCAAGGATAAATTTGGACACGTTGTGGAAGACATTGCCGATGTTAAAAAATATGACGCACACGATGTTACCTTGAGTATTGATGAAAAACTGCAATCAATGGTTTACCGCGAAATCAAAAAAGCGGTGGCAGAAAACAAGGCAGAATCAGGCACAGCGGTGTTAGTGGATATTCGCACAGGCGAAGTGCTCGCAATGGTCAATGCCCCTTCCTACAATCCAAATAACCGTGCTGGTGTAAAAGCTGATTTAATGCGAAATCGTGCCATTACCGATACCTTTGAGCCGGGTTCAACAGTAAAACCTTTCGTGGTTTTGACCGCACTTCAAAATGGTGTAGTAAAACGCAACGAAGTGATTAACACAGGGCCGCTAGTGCTAAATGGACACGAAGTCAAAGACGTTGCACCAAGAGATCGCCAAACCCTTGATGAAATTTTGGAAAACTCCAGTAACCGCGGGGTGAGCCGCTTGGCTTTGCGTATGCCACCAAGCGCGTTAATGGAAACTTACCAAAACGCAGGTTTAGGCAAACCAACAGATTTAGGCTTGATTGGTGAACAATCAGGGATCTTAAATGCAAATCGTAAACGTTGGGCGGAGATTGAACGTGCCAACGTTGCCTATGGTTATGGTTTGAATGCAACGCCGTTACAAATTGCACGCGCTTATGTTACCTTAGGCAGTTTTGGGATTTATCGCCCACTTTCTATTACCAAGGTTGATCCACCCGTGATCGGGCAGCGCGTTTTCCCTGAAAAAATCACCCGTGAAGTGGTGAATATGATGGAAAAAGTGGCAATCAAAAATAAACGCGCAATGGTGGAAGGCTATCGCGTTGGGATCAAAACAGGGACAGCGAAAAAGCTAGAAAAAGGTCGTTATGTGGATAAATATATTGCTTACACCGCAGGCATTGCGCCAGTCAGTAACCCACGTTATGCCCTGATTGTTTTAATTAATGATCCGAAAGCGGGGCAATATTATGGTGGGGCGGTTTCTGCACCATTGTTCTCAAATATTATGGGCTATGCGTTACGAATGAACAATATTCCGCCTGATGCGGTGGAGCAACAAAAAGTCGCCAAACGCACCGTTCGTTTAAATACTCAGAAAAAAGATGAAACAACGAACTAATTTTTGATGAAGGAAAAATAATGAAAAAACTCACCGCACTTTTGGGGATCGATCATTTGCCCCAAGAAGTTGAGCTGACCGAAATGACGTTAGACAGCCGCTCTGCAAAGACTGGCTGTCTTTTCGTTGCTATAAAAGGGCATCAAACGGACGGCAGAAACTACATTCCGCAAGCCATCGCTAATGGCGCAAGTGCGGTGCTTTTTGAAGCAGATTTTGCGCAGCAACACTTAACCGTCAAAATAGAACAAGGCATTCCGCTTATTGCCTATTATGAATTACCGCAACATTTATCGCGTCTTGCAGGGCAATTTTATAATGATCCTTCAGACCATTTAACCCTCGTTGGTGTAACAGGAACGAATGGCAAAACCACGGTGGCTCAGCTTGTAGCGCAGTGGGCGAACTTGCTTGGACATAAAAGTGCAGTAATGGGAACCATTGGCAATGGCTTGCTTGGGCAGATTAAGGAAGCGGTAAATACCACAGGTTCAGCCATTGAAATTCAATCCACCCTTGCAGAATTTGTACAGGCTGGCGCAGATTTTGCCGCCATTGAAGTGTCATCACACGGCTTGGTGCAACATCGTGTTGAAGCACTGCAATTTGCCGTGGCCATTTTTACCAACCTGAGCCGTGATCATCTTGATTATCACCACACAATGGAAAATTATGCTGCTGCGAAATACCGTTTATTCAGCGAGTTAAATAGCGCGCATCAGGTGATTAACGCTGATGATCCTGTGGGCGCACAATGGTTACAGCAATTACCCAATGCAATTGCGGTGAGCTGCAAAGCGGATTATCAACCAAACCATAAACAATGGCTCAAAGCAGAACAAGTTCAATTCCATAATCAAGGTGCGATTATTCATTTCACGTCTAGTTGGGGCGAGGGTGAATTACATAGCCCATTGATTGGCGCATTTAATGTCAGCAATTTATTATTTGCTTTCGCCAGTCTGCTTGCCTTGGGTTATTCTTTAGACGAACTTTGTCAAAGTGCGGGGCAATTACAAGGTGTTTGTGGGCGAATGGAACGTTTGAATGCGACAAATCAAGCCACGGCAATCGTGGATTATGCACATACGCCAGATGCCTTAGAAAAAGCGTTGCAAGCGGCACGCTTACATTGTGAGGGCGCGCTTTATTGCGTGTTTGGTTGCGGTGGTGATCGGGATACAGGGAAGCGTCCGCAAATGGCACACATTGCAGAGAAGTTTGCCGATTTTGTGATTGTTACGGACGACAATCCACGCACGGAAGATGCTGAAAAAATTATGCAAGACATTCGAGCGGGATTTGTGGATTTAAGCAAGGTGCAGATTATTCATCAGCGTGATCAAGCGATTCAACAAGCGCTCAAAATGGCACAACCGCAAGATGTGGTGCTGATTGCCGGCAAAGGCCACGAAGATTATCAAATTATTGGCACAACGAAATTGCCATTTTCTGATCAAGCGACAGTAAAACAATATTTTAGTGAAACAAAATGATTAAACTAACCACCCAACAATTGGCTGATATTCTCAATGGCACGCTTTATGGTGATGGGCGTGTCACGATTGAAAATATCAGCACAGATACCCGTCAAGCCAATCCACAAGGACTATTTTTTGCCTTAAAAGGTGAGCGTTTCGATGGTCATCAATATTTAGCCAATGCCGTGGAGCAAGGCGCATTGGCTGTGATCGTAGATCATCAATGTGAAATAGATGTGCCACAAATTGTCGTGGCGGACACTCGCCTTGCTTTAGGGCAGCTAGGTAAATGGCTAAAAGCACAAATTAACCCTTTAACAGTGGCGATCACGGGATCATCAGGCAAAACCACGGTGAAAGAAATGACTGCCGCCATTTTGCAACAAAGTGCGGGGGATTTTTCCCAAGTTTTATTTACCAATGGTAATTTCAATAATGATATTGGCGTGCCATTAACCTTATTACGCCTTACCCCGCAGCATAAATTTGCGGTGATTGAATTGGGCGCAAATCACCTAGGTGAAATTGCTTATACCACGGAATTAGTGCGTCCTAACGTGGCGATGGTGAATAATGTGGCTGCAGCGCATTTGGAAGGTTTTGGTAGCCTTGCAGGCGTGGCACAAGCCAAAGGCGAAATCTATCAAGGGCTTGTGCAACAAGGCATCGCCTTGATTAATTTAGATTGCAATTATCTGGCGGATTGGCAAAAGAATATTGGCGATCACCAAGTGCGGTCGTTTTCTTTAACAAATTCACAAGCGGATTTTTATGCCACGGATATTCAGCTCAACGGGCAAGGATCGCAATTTACCTTACACAGCCCACAGGGCGAGATTGCTATTCAGTTGCCTTATTTAGGCGAACATAACATCAGCAATGCGTTGGCAGCAGCTGCGTTAACAATGAATGTGGGCGCAACCCTTTCTGATGTGAAACAAGGCTTGGCAAAAGGTGCAAAAGTGAAAGGGCGTTTATTCCCGATTCAGCCTTGTGAAAAACTGCTGTTACTTGATGATACTTACAACGCCAATGTGGATTCATTGCAGTCGGCGATTCAAGTGTTACAAAAATATCCCGCTTTTCGC
Source organism: Avibacterium volantium (assembly GCF_049366555.1). Classification (GTDB taxonomy): domain Bacteria; phylum Pseudomonadota; class Gammaproteobacteria; order Enterobacterales; family Pasteurellaceae; genus Avibacterium; species Avibacterium volantium_A. The sequence continues at coordinate 27,015 of NZ_JBMMGT010000003.1, forward strand.
ATTTTAATAGTTGGCGATATGGCAGAATTAGGCGAAAATAGTCAGCTTTGCCATCAGCAAGTGGCGGACGCGGCGAAAGCGGCACAATTAGATTTTGTGGCAAGTTTTGGTCAGGAAAGTGCGGTGATTTCAGCCCAAAATGGCGGAACGCATTTTACTGAACAAGCCGCCTTGGCGGATTTTATTACTCGCTTAATTAAAGAAAAATTAGCACAAAATCAATCCGTTGTGGTGTTAGCCAAAGGCTCTCGCCGAATGCAATTAGAAAATGTAATTGAATTATTAAAGGATAATTTCCAATGTTAGTTTGGCTCGCGGAATATCTCCAGCAATATCAAAGTGGCTTTAATGTCATCTCTTATATTACCGTGCGTGCGATCTTGGCATTATTGACCGCACTGTTAATCTCATTATGGATCGGCCCTAAGGTGATCCGCCGTTTACAAATTCTTAAATTTGGCCAAGAAGTGCGTAATGACGGGCCAGAAAGCCATTTAAGCAAAAAAGGTACGCCAACTATGGGCGGAATTATGATTTTATTCGCCATTACCGTTAGCACCTTGCTTTGGGCGAATTTAGCCAATCCTTATGTTTGGTTTAGCTTATTTGTGTTGCTCGGTTATGGCGCAGTGGGCTTTGTGGACGATTACCGCAAAATCACCCGCAAAAACACGGACGGCTTAATTGCACGCTGGAAATATTTTTGGCTATCGGCCATTGCGCTCGTTGCGGTATTTGGTATGTATGCCGTGGGGAAAGACACCGATGCCACGCGCCTTGTCGTACCATTCTTTAAAGAAGTGATGCCGCAGCTTGGCTTGTTCTATATCGTGTTGGCCTATTTTGTGATTGTAGGGACAAGTAACGCGGTGAATTTAACAGACGGCTTAGACGGCCTTGCCATTATGCCAACTGTCTTTGTGGCAGGGGCATTTGCTTTAATTGCGTGGGCAACAGGTAACGTAGAATGGTCAAATTATTTGTATATTCCGCATATTAAATACACTTCTGAACTGGTGGTGTTCTGTACCGCCATTGTCGGTGCAGGCTTAGGTTTCCTTTGGTTTAATACTTACCCAGCGCAAGTGTTTATGGGCGATGTGGGATCGCTCGCACTAGGGGGGGCATTAGGTGTGGTGGCCGTGCTAGTTCGCCAAGAATTTTTATTAGTGATTATGGGCGGGGTGTTTGTAATGGAAACCCTGTCTGTAATTTTGCAAGTTGGTTCTTACAAACTGCGTAAACAGCGTATTTTCCGTATGGCACCTATTCACCATCATTTTGAATTAAAAGGCTGGCCTGAACCGCGCGTGATTATTCGCTTTTGGATTATTTCCTTAATGCTTGTATTACTTGGCTTGGTTACTTTGAAGTTACGTTAAAAAGGTTAAGAGCAAACAATGAATCAATATCAAGATAAAAATATCTGTGTAGTAGGCTTGGGCAAAACAGGGTTGTCTTGCGTGGACTACTTGCTTGCGCAACAAGCTAAGGTTCGCGTAATGGATACCCGCCAATCACCAGCGGGTGTGGAGCAATTACCGCCAAATGTACCAGTGCATACGGGCGGCTTAAACCCACAATGGTTGCTGGAAAGCGATATGATTGTAATCAGCCCAGGGCTTGCAGTAAAAACACCAGAAATTTACACCGCACTTCAAGCAGGCGTTGAAGTGGTGGGCGATATTGAATTGTTCTGCCGTGCTGCCGATAAACCGATTATTGCCATTACGGGCTCAAACGGCAAAAGCACGGTAACCACCTTAGTAGCAGAAATGGCGAAAGCAGCCGGATTAACGGTGGGAATGGGCGGAAATATCGGCATTCCTGCCCTTTCTTTGCTGGAACAACATCACGATATTTATGTGTTGGAACTGTCGAGCTTCCAACTGGAAACCACTTACAGCTTAAAAGCCATTGCCGCGACCGTATTAAATGTGAGCGAAGATCATATGAATCGTTATGTGGATTTAGAAGATTATCGCCAAGCCAAATTAAAAATTTATCATCATTGCCAAACCGCGGTGATTAATGCAGAAGATCCGTTAACCCAACAAGACGGCACAGAGCGAGCGAAGCACCAAGTGAGCTTTGGCGAAACGAACGCAGATTATTGGCTAAAAAGCGAAAACGGTAAGCAATATTTAATGGCTTATGAAGAAATGATTTTACCTTGCGATGAAATAAAATTGACGGGGCGCCATAATTATATGAATGCACTGGCCGCGATTGCTCTTGCACAAAGTGCGGGGATAAATTTGCAAGGTATTTGCACCGCACTTCGTGAATTTACAGGGCTAGATCACCGTTTTCAATTAGCGCATTTTGCCCAAGGCGTGCGTTGGATTAACGATTCCAAAGCGACTAATGTGGGTAGCACCGTGGCAGCGCTCACCGGCTTACAAGTGTCGGGTAAACTTTATTTATTACTTGGTGGTGATGGCAAAGGCGCTGATTTTTCTGAACTCGCCGCGTTGATTAATCAACCGCATATTGAATGTTATTGTTTTGGACAAGATGGCGGAAAATTGGCTCAACTTTCGCAGCAAAGCCATTTGTTTGACACAATGGAACAAGCGATTGAAGCCTTTCGTCCGCAACTCAAATCAGGCGATATGGTATTGCTTTCCCCAGCTTGTGCGAGCCTTGATCAATTCGCCTCATTTGAAAAGCGTGGCGAAGAATTTACCCGCTTAGCCAAATTAAGTTAGAGAATCATCAATGCAGTTTATTGAAAATTTAAAAGCCCATTCAAGAATTACGCCAAATAATTTGCTCTACGACAGAGCATTATTATGGCTCTTTGTGAGTTTGCTCGTGATTGGATTGATCGCTGTATCTTCTGCGTCAATTCCTGTGGGAGCGAGATTATTCAATGACTCTTTCTATTTTGCAAAACGTGATGCCATCTATGTTGTGCTGTCAATTTTTGCTTGCTATACCGTATTAAATATTCCAACGACTTTCTGGGAAAAGTATTATGGCTATATTTTTTGGATTGCAATGATTTTGCTCGTTATGGTGCTTATTCCTGGAATTGGCTCAAGAATTAATGGGGCTAGACGTTGGATTCCAATGATCTTCTTTAACTTCCAGCCAGCTGAATTTGCTAAGTTGGCACTCACTTGTTTCCTTGCTAGCTATTTTACCCGCCGTTATGACGAAGTGCGTAGCCGCAAGCTCAGTGCATTCAAGCCCTTAGTCGTAATGGGATTATTGGGCGGTTTATTATTATTGCAACCCGATCTAGGAAGTACCGTTGTTTTATTTGTGATTACCTTTGGTTTACTTTGGATTGTGGGGGCGAATTTCTGGCAGTTCTTTGCCTTGGCTTGTTCTGGCGTCTTGCTTGTATTATGGCTAGCGATTTCATCGGCTTACCGACTGAAACGTTTAACGGGATTTATGGACCCTTTTAAAGACCCTTATGGCACAGGTTTTCAGCTTTCAAACTCATTAATGGCGTTTGGACGAGGGGAGATCACAGGCGAAGGACTGGGAAATTCCATTCAAAAATTAGAATATTTACCAGAAGCGCATACTGACTTTGTGATGGCTGTGATTGGTGAAGAATTTGGACTAATCGGCATTCTCTTTGTGATCACATTGTTAGCATTATTAGTGTTTAGAGCAATGAAAATAGGGCGAGAATCATTGCAACTAGAACAGCGTTTCAAAGGATTTTTAGCTTTCGGCATTAGTTTTTGGATTTTCTTCCAAGGCTTCGTAAATTTAGGCATGGCATTAGGTTTGTTGCCAACCAAAGGGCTGACTTTCCCATTGGTGAGTTATGGCGGATCAAGTTTGATTATTATGTCTGTCAGTATTGGGATTTTATTACGCATTGATCACGAAAATCGACTAATGCGAAGTGGACACGCACGTTTGCGTGATGATTAAGAAAAAGGACACATTGTGGCACAACAAAAAAAACGTTTATTGGTGATGGCAGGTGGAACAGGCGGACACGTTTTCCCTGCGATTGCAGTTGCACAATATTTACAGCAACAGGGTTGGGAAATCTGTTGGCTTGGCACGCAAGATCGTATGGAAGCACAATTGGTACCAAAACATGGTATCCCGATTAAATTTATCCAAATTTCTGGCTTGCGTGGCAAAGGCATAAAAGCGTTGCTTGCTGCGCCATTTAAAATTGTACGTGCGATTTTCCAAGCGAAAAAAATTATTCAAGAATATCAGCCTAATGCCGTGCTTGGTATGGGGGGGTATGTTTCAGGGCCGGGTGGCGTGGCGGCAAAATTATGCGGTGTACCCATTGTGTTACACGAACAAAATGCCGTGGCAGGACTAACAAATTCTTGGTTAGCCAAAATCGCAACTCGGGTGTTGCAAGCATTTCCTAACACCTTTCCAAATACGGAAGTGGTGGGCAACCCTGTGCGTCAATCCTTGTTTGAAATGCCAAGTCCTGCACAGCGTTTCGCTGAGCGTTCAGGCAAATTAAGAGTGCTTGTGGTGGGTGGCAGCCAAGGCGCGCGCGTGTTAAATCTCACTTTGCCGAAAGTGGTGGAAGCCTTGGGGGATAAATTGACCGTTCGCCATCAAGTGGGGGCAAATATGTCAGAAAAAATCACCGCACTTTATCCGCAAGGCGCTGATGTACAAGTAACGGATTTTATTGATGATATGGCAGAAGCCTATGGCTGGGCGGATATTGTGATTTGTCGTTCAGGCGCATTAACGGTATGTGAACTTGCCGCCGTAGGGACGCCCGCAATTTTCGTGCCATTCCAACATAAAGACAGACAACAATATTTGAATGCGAAATATTTAGCGGACGTGGGCGCAGCCAAAATTATCGAACAAAAAGATCTCACGCCAGAAGCACTGATTGAGATGTTGAACCAATTTGATCGCAGCCAATTATTAACAATGGCAGAGAAAGCCAAGGCAATGGCAACGCCACAATCAGCTCAGCAAGTGGCTGAGGTGATTATGGCAGTAGCAAAATAAGAAGAAAGGCAAGAGGCAGAGCAATGAAAGAATTTCAAAAACGAGTAAGACAAACCGTACCAGAAATGCGTCGTGTGAAACAAATTCATTTTGTCGGCATTGGTGGTGCGGGAATGGGCGGTATCGCGGAAGTTTTGTTGAATGAAGGTTACCAAGTAACGGGATCGGATATTGCGGAAAATGCAGTAACCCAACGCTTAAGTGCGTTAGGCGCAAAAATTTATTTTTCTCACCAAGCTACCAATGTTGATGGCGCGAGTGTGGTTGTGGTATCCAGCGCCATTAGAGACGATAACGTAGAAGTGGTGGAAGCGCACAATAACCGTATTCCTGTGATTCAACGTGCGCAAATGTTAGCGGAAATTATGCGTTTCCGTCACGGCATTGCCATTGCGGGTACGCACGGGAAAACCACAACAACCGCAATGATCTCAATGATTTATGCGCAAGCAGGGCTTGACCCAACCTTCGTAAATGGCGGATTGGTGAAATCAGCTGGCACAAATGCCCATTTAGGCGCAAGCCGTTATTTAATCGCTGAAGCGGACGAAAGCGATGCGTCTTTTTTACATTTACAGCCAATGGTTTCGGTGGTGACCAATATTGAGCCTGACCATATGGAAACCTATCATGGTGATTTTGAAGAAATGAAACAAACCTATGTGAATTTCTTACATAATTTACCGTTTTATGGCTTAGCGGTAATGTGTGCAGATGATCCTGTGCTACTTGAGTTGATTCCAAAAGTTGGACGTCAAGTGATCACTTATGGCTTTAGCGAAAATGCAGATTATCGCATTGAAGATTATCAGCAAACAGGCTTCCAAGGGCATTACACCGTGGTTACCCCACAAGGTGAACGCGTCAATGTATTGCTTAACGTACCGGGTAAGCATAATGCGTTAAATGCAACCGCAGCCTTTGCCGTGGCGAAAGAAGAAGGCATTGGCAATGAAGCTATTTTAGCTGCCTTAGCGGATTTCCAAGGCGCTGGACGCCGTTTTGATCAGCTTGGTCAGTTTATTCGTCCAAATGGAAAAGTGATGTTAGTGGACGATTATGGGCATCACCCAACAGAAGTGGGCGTAACCATTGAAGCAGCGAAAAAAGGCTGGGAAAACAAACGAATTGTGATGATTTTCCAACCGCACCGTTATTCGCGTACCCGTGATTTGTTTGATGATTTCGTGCAAGTGCTATCCCAAGTTGATGTGCTATTAATGCTTGATGTGTATGCCGCAGGTGAAGCACCAATCGCAGGCGCGGATAGCCGTTCGTTATGCCGCTCTATTCGTAATTTAGGCAAAGTTGATCCGATTTTTGTGGCGGAACAAGAAAGTCTTGCGGAAATTTTGGATCAGGTTATTCAAGACGGTGATTTAATTTTGGCGCAAGGCGCTGGCAATGTGAGTAAACTATCCCGTCAATTAGCAGATAAGTGGACAGAAAATTAATTGGAAGCAGTATGAAAAAAACATTAAAACAAGAAAAAATTGCCGTATTACTTGGCGGAACGTCTGCCGAGCGTGAGGTTTCACTTAATTCAGGTGAAGCCGTACTTAATGCGTTAAAAAGCTTTGGTTATGACGCGCATCCAATTGATCCAAAAACCTTTCCTGTGGCGGAATTAAAACAACAGGGCTTTGATCGTGCTTTCAATATTTTGCACGGACGTGGAGGGGAAGACGGCACAATGCAAGGCTTGCTTGAGCAAATTGGTATTCCTTACACAGGCTGTGGGGTAATGGCATCTGCGTTAACAATGGATAAAATGCGGACTAAAATGTTGTGGAAAGCTTTTGGCTTGCCAGTGGCGAATATGGAAATCGTAACAAAATCAACAGTATCCGAACTAAATCCTGCCGCAGTTGTCGAAAAATTAGGTCTGCCGTTAATGGTAAAACCTTCGTTAGAAGGTTCAAGTGTAGGGTTAAGAAAAGTCAATCAACTTGATGAATTACAAAGTGCGGTGGAATTTGCCTTAGGTTTTGACGATACCATTTTGATTGAAGAATGGCTTGCCGGTGATGAATTTACCGTGCCAGTTTTAGACAATGAAGTGTTGCCAGCGATCAAAATTGTGCCTGAAGGTGAGTTTTATGATTATGAAGCGAAATACGTTTCCGACAATACGCAATATTTTTGTCCAGCAGGTTTAACTGAGGAACGCGAGCAAGAATTGCGTCAATTAGTGAAGCGTGCTTATGATGCCGTAGGTTGTCGTGGTTGGAGCCGTATTGATGTGATGATGGACGGTGAAGGGCAATTCCGCTTAGTGGAAGTGAACACGAACCCAGGAATGACCAGCCATAGCTTATTCCCAAAATCAGCTGCAACCGTGGGCTATTCTTTCGAACAGCTTGTAGAGAAAATTTTGGAGCTTAGTGTTTAATGAAGTTATGGCGACATAAAGCGACACAAAGCATACGCACTGGAGAGCCAAGATCTCGCTTTTTTATGCAGGTCAAGCCATTAATTGTGCTATTATGTCTAGGGTTAATGTTTTATGTTTACTCAAATTGGCAAAATTGGCTCGAAAAACTAGATTATCGCCCTATTAGTGCCTTTAATCTCGTAGGAACACCAGCATTCACCACTGATGAAGATGTGCGTGATATGCTGATAAAAATGGGCGATCTTAAAGGTTTCTTTGGGCAAGATGTGAGTTTAGTTCGCGAGCAAATCCAAAAAATGCCTTGGGTGAAACAAGCCGTAGTGAGAAAAATTTGGCCTGATAGACTAAATATTTTAGTGAGTGAATATACCCCTGTCGCCGTTTGGAACGATAATGAATTTTTATCCAGCGATGGCGTGGTATTCAAATTGCCGATGGATAAATTACAGGATAAAAATTTACCGCACTTAGCAGGACCGGATTATCAGAGTTTAGTGGTGCTAGAGGCGTGGAAAAAGATTTATCAAGATCTAAAAACGAAAGGATTAACATTAAAATCCGTCGCCATTGATGATCGAGAGGCTTGGCAATTAGAACTTGATAATGGCGTATTATTAAAATTGGGACGGGGAGAGTGGAAAAGCAAACTCGATCGTTTTGCCACCATTTATCCGCAAATTGAAGTTCCTGAAAATAAAAAGTTATCCTATGTCGATCTCCGCTATAAAGTAGGGGCTGCCGTAGGAATGGTTGATATAAACGAATAATTTTACCTGATAAGAAGTTAGAAAATGGCAAAGATTGTGGAATCAAAAACGATTGTTGGATTGGAAGTTGGTACTTCTAAAGTCGTCGCTGTTGTGGGTGAAGTGTTGCCAGACGGCGTAGTGAATATCTTAGGCGTGGGAAGCTGCCCTTCCAAGGGCATTGATAAAGGTAGCATTACTGACCTAAACGCAGTGGTTACCTCAATTCAACGAGCAATCGAGGCGGCGGAATCTGTGGCAGATTGTCAAATTATAAGCGTTACCTTGGCCATTACGGGTGATCACATTCAAAGCTTAAATGAAAGCGGTTTTGTGCCGATTGCTGAAGGCGAAGTTACGCAAGAGGAAATTGATTCCGCAATGCATACAGCCAGTTCAGTGAGAATGGGCGAAGGGCTTTCTTTATTGCATATTATTCCGCAAGAATATGCCGTAGATAAACAGGTAAATATTAAAGATCCTCTAGGCTTACAGGGCGTTCGTTTAAAAGCGCAAGCGCATTTGATCGCCTGCCATCAGGATTGGCAAAACAACCTTAAAAAAGCGGTAGAACGCTGTAAATTAAAAGTAGATAAAATCGTTTATTCGGGCGTGGCATCAGGTTGCTCCGTGCTAACGGAAGATGAAAAAGATCTTGGCGTGTGCTTAATTGATTTCGGTGCTGGCACAATGGACATTGTGGTTTACACCAACGGCGCATTGCGTTTTAGTAAAGTAATTCCTTATGCAGGAAATCGTGTTACCGATGACATCGCCTATGCCTGTGAAACCTCAAGAACAGAAGCTGAACGCATTAAAGTGAATTACAGCAGTGCGTGGAATCCGCCATCTTCACACCCAGAAAAACGAATTGAAGTGGCAGGTATCGGTGGACGAGCACCGCGCGTGCTAACAAAAGAACAATTATCGGTTGCGACTTCTGCGCGTTATGAAGAATTATTAGGCTTAGTTCGCCAAGAATTAAACCAATTACAGTACGAACTTGAAAGCAAACAAATGAAGTTTGAATTAATCGCAGGTATTGTAATTACCGGTGGTGGCGCACAGATTGAAGACTTAAAACAATGTGCAACGAAAGTGTTTGGAATGCAAGTGCGTATCGGTAGCCCATTAAATATTACAGGCTTAACTGATTATGTAAATAAACCACAATATTCTACTGTTGTGGGATTATTACAATATAATCATAATGATGAAGATGAAAGCCCAATTAACGAACAATATGGCTCAGAAGAGAGTTTTTTAGGGGCATTTTGGTCAGGATTGAAAAAAGTTGTAAATAAAGTGCGGTCAGAATTTTGAGAATTTTTATTTTTCATCTACAATAAGAGCAATTTAAGTTTTAATTTTGTGCCAGCAAAACTCTGGCATTAACGGAGAATAACTATGTTTGAACCAGTGGATTATGATCTTGGTGATATGAACGGCGCACTGATTAAAGTCGTTGGTGTTGGTGGTGGTGGCGGTAACGCCGTAAACCATATGGTTGCTAATATGATTAAAAATGATATTGGCGGCACATTAGTGGGTGCTGATGAATTAGCTTTCCCAACAACAAATGACGAACACGATAGAATTATTTTCTATGCAGTGAATACAGATGCGCAAGCATTGCGTAAAAGCAACGTGCAACAAACGGTTCAAATCGGTGGTTCAACAACCAAAGGGCTTGGTGCTGGCGCGAACCCAAATGTAGGGCGTAAAGCCGCAGAAGATGATCAAGATGCTATTCGTGCAATGCTTGAAGGGGCTGATATGGTGTTTATCGCCGCAGGTATGGGTGGTGGTACAGGAACAGGTGCTGCCCCAATCGTTGCGCAAATTGCAAAAGAATTAGGTATTTTGACTGTTGCCGTAGTAACAAAGCCTTTCTCATTTGAAGGTAGAAAGCGTATGCAATTTGCTGAAATGGGAATTAAAGAGCTTTCTAAACACGTTGACTCTTTGATCATCATTCCAAATGAGAAGTTATTAAAAGTATTAGGTAAAAACATCAGCTTAGTGAATGCTTTTGCTGCTGCAAATGATATTCTCCGTAATGCAGTAACAGGTATTTCCGATATGATTACTTCTCCAGGTCTAATCAACGTGGACTTTGCAGACGTTCGTACCGTAATGTCTGAAATGGGGCGTGCAATGATGGGATCGGGCGTTGTTCAAGGTGAAGCTGGTGATGGACGTGCAGAAAAAGCGGCACAAGAAGCGGTTGCTAGCCCATTATTGGAAGATGTGGATTTAGCTGGCGCAAGAGGGGTGCTTGTTAATGTTACCGCAGGTTTTGACCTAACCTTAGATGAATTTACTGTGGTGGGGGATACAATCAAAGCCTTTGCTTCAGAAGAAGCTACTGTTGTGGTGGGAACAACCTTAGTGCCTGATATGACAGACGAATTGCGCGTAACGATTGTAGCAACAGGTATTGGTGATATTGATGAGCCAGATATTCAAATTGCACCGCGTACAGCACCATTAGGTCAGCCGATGCAAAAAGCAAATCCAGAACCATTTGGGCAACAGCCGGCAACAGGCTATCAGCCACACAATCCACAACAAGGACAAATACCAAATCGCCCTGCGGATTTGACTAATCGAAATATTTTAGATACGCCAATTACTGATCGCTTAAATTCTCTTAAAAGAGAAGATGGTTTAGTGAATGCGAACAGTTTTATGCGTAAACCAGAAGATAAATAAAGGAATAAATCTTATTGTTATTCAATGGATTTAGAAAACATTATGATTAAACAAAGAACCTTAAAACAGAGTATTAAAGTAACAGGTGTAGGGCTACATAGTGGCAACAAAGTAACCCTAACCTTACGCCCAGCAATGGCAAATACTGGGGTGATTTATTGCCGTACGGATTTAAACCCACCAGTAACGTTCCCAGCCAACGCAAATACCGTGCGTGATACAATGCTTTGTACTTGTTTGATAAATGAAGAAGGCATTCGTATTTCAACGGTAGAGCATTTGAATGCTGCCTTAGCAGGCTTAGGCATTGATAATGTGATTATTGAAGTGGACGCGCCAGAAATTCCAATTATGGACGGTAGTGCAAGCCCATTCATTTATCTTTTATTAGATGCAGGCATTGAAGAACAAAATGCAGCAAAAAAATTTATTCGCGTGAAGAAGCCAATTCGTGTGGAAGACGGTGATAAATGGGCTGAATTTAAGCCTTACAATGGTTTCCGTTTAGATTTCACCATTGATTTCAATCATCCTGCCATTGGTAAAGATGTGCGTAATTATGTAATGGATTTCTCTGCGCAAGCGTTCGTGCAACAAATTAGTCGCGCAAGAACCTTTGGTTTTATGAAAGACATTGAATATTTGCAATCACAAGGTTTAGCGTTAGGTGGCAGCCTAGATAACGCCATTGTGCTTGATGATTATCGCATCTTAAATGAAGATGGTCTTCGCTTTAAAGATGAACTAGTGCGCCACAAAATGCTTGATGCTATTGGTGATTTATATATGTGTGGTTATAACATCATCGGTGATTTCAAAGCCTATAAATCAGGACACGGCTTAAATAATAAATTGTTAAGAGCCTTGCTTGAAGATCAAGAAGCGTGGGAGTTTGTTACCTTTGAAGATAAACAGCAAGTACCACAAGGTTATCTCGCGCCAAATCAAGTATTTATCTAAATCGTAAAACGAATAAAGCCATATTAAAAAATATGGCTTTATTTTTCACCGCACTTTATTTTATTCACTTTTTTCCATTTCTATCCGTTTCACAATATCTTGCAAAATCGTTTTTAATCTTTCAAAAACAAATAATACTCGCTCACTCACCACGCTTTGATAAGGACGATATAAATAAAGCTGCCATTTTTGTTTTTGCACCTCTGGAAACAGTTCTACCAATTTCCCTTGATCGATATAAGGCTGGCATAAAATGTCGATCAACTGTGAGCAAGTTCGCCCCGCCAAGGCAGATTGCAATTCACTATACATATCGGAAGCCAAAAATTTCGGGTGAGTTGGAATAAAATGCTGTTGAGTATTAATTTGCCAGTGCCAAATGCGTTTTAGTTTCGGGTTAATCAAGCCACTAAGCGGATAGTTTAACGCCAGATCTTGCAGGCTCTCAGGCGTGCCTAAACGTTGCAATAATTTTGGTGCAGCAACAATTTTTTCTTGCAAGGTAAAGATATGATGGGCTATCCAATCTTGTTCAGGCTCAAGGCACACGCGCAGCCCAATATCAATTTGATCATCAATGGTTTTCAGCTTATCTAGAGAAACACGCCAATCAATGACCAAATTAGGATAGGGTTCAAGTGCGGTCAATAATTCATACAAAACCTGATCATTATAGGGCATTGGCGGCAGGGTAATTCGCACAATGCCTTGCATTGCTTTATCATTAATTTTTTGCGAAGAAAAAAGCCGTTCGCTATCGACCAATAATTGTTGTGCTTGGGGCAGAAATTGTTCGCCAAATTCGGTGAGTTTAATGCTACGCGTATTACGTTGAAACAAGCGTTCACCCAGCAGATTTTCTAGCTCGGCAATCATTCGGGTGACCACTTGTGGCGATACCGCAAGGCGTTGTGCAGCCTCGCGAAAATTTAAGGTTTCACTGGCAACACTAAAATAACGAAGTGCATCAAGTTTATTCATATTATTCCTTTTTTGCGAATAGTCTATTCCGATTTTATCCCTTTTCAATGTAATTATCTAGGGATAAAATGCACGCCAGAAAAAACGCTAAAACGGTTTTTCATAGTGAACTTTATAAAATAAAAACTTTTGGAGAGTAAAATGACAGATTTAAGTAAAAACCCCGTGGCGGATCGCGCTGAACACAATGCGTTCTTCCCATCAGAATATTCTTTAACCCAATATACCAGCAAAAAAACGGATTTTGACGGTTTCAAATTTGATAAACCTTATACTGGCGGTAAACACAAAGTATTAATGATCGGTACAGATGAGCGTTATATCGAAATGCAAAACGGTAAATTATTCTCAACGGGTAACCACCCCGTTGAAATGTTATTACCTATGTTGCATATGCACCACGCTGGTTTTGAAATTGATGTGGCAACCTTATCAGGTAACCCTGTTAAATTAGAAATTTGGGCAATGCCAGAAGAAGATAAAGCAGTAATGGATTTATATAACCAATACTTGCCAAAATTAGTGAATCCGAAAAAATTAGAAGACATTTTACCTGAAGTGTTAGCGGAAGATTCACCTTATATCGCCGTATTTATCCCAGGCGGACACGGTGTATTAGCTGGCGTACCACACAGTAAAGACGTGAAAAAAGTGTTAGATTGGGCATTAAATAAAGATAAACACGTGATCACTTTATGTCATGGTCCAGCTTCTTTATTAGCGGCTGGCGTAGGTGAAAAAGCGGAAGATTTCCCATTCAAAGGCTATGAGCTTTGCGTATTCCCAGATTCATTAGATGAAGGTGCAAACCAAGCAATCGGTTATATGCCAGGTAAATTACAATGGTTAGTGGGTGAAAATCTTGCTAAATTAGGCGTGAAAATTATGAACGAAGGCATCACAGGTCAAGTTCACAAAGATCGCAAATTGCTTACTGGCGATAGCCCATTAGCATCAAATAACTTAGGGATTTTAGCTGCGGATGAATTATTGAAAGCAGTGAAATAACCCCAAGAGCGGTGTAAAATTGAGAAAATTTTCACCGCTCTTTTTTTATCTAATAAAATCAATGAAATAAGGAACAATAATGAGCAATAATATTCAAGGCAAAGTGGTCTTAATCACAGGGGCGTCAAGTGGATTAGGTGAAGAAACTGCGCGCCATTTAGCCTCATTAGGAGCAAAAGTGGTGTTGGGCGCAAGACGCTTAGGGCGTTTGCAAGCCCTTGCTGAGCAAATTCAACAGCAAGGTGGCGAAGCTGTTGTGGTGCAAATGGACGTGTCAAAACGTGAAGATGTAGAAAAATTGGCACAAGCCGCGTTACAACAATTTGGTCGCATTGATGTGTTAATCAACAACGCAGGCATTATGCCGGGCGCGGTGATGAGTGCATTAAAAGTGGACGAATGGGATCGAATGATTGATGTGAATATCAAAGGCGTGCTATACGGCATTGCGGCGGTGTTGCCAACAATGCTTGCACAAAACTCAGGGCATATCATCAATCTTTCTTCTGTGGCTGGCTTAAAAGTGTCATCAGGCGGCGGCACGGTCTATAGTGCTACAAAATTCGCTGTGAAAGCCATTAGCGAAGGGTTGCGTGCTGAAATGGCAGGACATAATATCCGCGTAACCACCCTTTACCCAGGGGCGATTGAAAGCGAATTAAAATTCAGCAGCAGCGATCCAGAATCTCGCGAACGCGTGCAAAAATTCTATGCTGCCCACGAAATTCCAGCGAGCTCCATTGCCCGTGCCATTGCTTATGCGGTGGAACAGCCAGACAACGTTGCCGTGAACGAAATCACCGTTCGCCCAACGGTGCAAGAGTTTTAATTCACACTCATTTTTATCACAGAATGCCGTTTTTGAACGGCATTTTCATTGGAGAAGACAATGAAAACAGCATTAATTGTGGGCGCGACTGGCGTGGTGGGTAAGGCCTTAGTGGAATTATTATGCGAAGATCCGCGCTATCAACAGATTATCCTTTGGGTTCGCCGAGCGGTAACCTTTTCTCACCCCAAAATTCTTGTTCAACAAATTGATTTTGATCAGCTTGAAAACATAACAATGCCTACTGTGGACGAAGTCTTTTGCGCCCTTGGCACTACCTTGAAAAAAGCGGGTAGCAAAGCACAGTTTCTGAAAGTGGACGTGCAATATCCCATCGCCTTGGCAACCTTAGCCAAACAAGCGAATGTACCTTGTTTTGTTTTTGTATCAGCGATCGGCGCCAATGCTCAGTCAAACTTGTTTTATTACCAAGCCAAAGGAAAAGCGGAACAGGCGCTCACAGCATTACAACTAAATTGCTTGCAAATTGCACGGCCTTCATTAATTCTAGGCGAACGTGCTGATTTTCGCTTAGGAGAAAAGATCGCCGCGTGGCTGTTTAAGTTTTTACCAGCCAGTGTCCTTGCGGATTATCGCCCAATGACAGGGCAGCAAATTGCGGAAAAATTAATTGAACAAGCGCAAGATCATCAAGAAAAGGTAAAAATCTATTATCCAAGTAAAATGTAAGGAAAATAAAATGCCACAAACAACACCACACACAATGCAACAAATTAATATGCGAGAAGCGGGCGCACCCGATGTGTTATTTATAGAACAAGCCGCCATTCCCACACCGCAAGCAGGTGAGCTGCTGGTTAAAGTGGCTTACGCAGGGGTAAATCGCCCTGATATTATGCAGCGCCAAGGGCTGTATCCAATGCCTAAGGGCGTTACGCCAATTATGGGTTTGGAGCTTTCGGGCACAGTGGTTGCGGTTGGTGAAGGCGTGAGTGAATTTCAGCTAGGCGATAAAGTTTGCGCTTTAACGGACGGCGGTGCTTATGCCGAATATTGCCTTGTGCCAGCTAGCCAAGCCTTGCCAGTTCCTAAAAATTATTCGTTGCTAGAAGCTGCCGCACTGCCCGAAACGCTGTTTACCGTTTGGGTAAACTTATTTATGCAACAACAGGTTAAAGCAGGGGAGAGCCTATTGGTTCACGGCGGAACAAGTGGCATTGGGCTAACAGCACTCGCGATTGCACAAAGTGTAGGCATTAAAACCTATGCCACCGTAGGTAATGCGGAAAAATGTGCTGTTGTTGAACAATATGGCGCGATTGCGATTGACTATAAAACGCAAGATTTCACTGAAGTTATTCAAAGTGCGGGCGGAATTGACGCGATTTTAGATGTGGTGGGGGCGAGCTATTTCCAACGCAATTTAGCTTGCTTAAAGCAAAATGGCAGATTGTTTTTAATCGGCTTTATGGGCGGGACAGTGGCACAAGATGTGGATTTATTGCAAATCGCCTTAAAACGCGCTCATATCACGGGGTCAACAATGCGTAGTCGCACAAAAGCTGAAAAAGCGGAAATTGCCCAATCGCTAAAACAAAATGTATGGAATAAATTAGAAAACGAACAAATCGCCAAGCCAATTATTCATCAAGCCTTTGATTTTAAAAATGTGCAACAAGCACATCAAGAAATGGATAAAGGCATGCATATTGGCAAAGTGATGTTGAGGTTTGATAAAGAAGAATAGGGAGATTTATTTTTTAGGCTTATTGGTTTTCTTTGCGATAAATGGGTAATTAGCCAAACAATAAAGTGCGGTGATTTTTTAAGGAATTTTAAAAACTCAAAAAATTTCCACCGCACTTTAAAATGACTCTCAACCACATTCCCAGTTTAAATTAGTCGAAAGAAAAAGAAACACGCACATTCATTTGATCTCACTAGCAATCTTGTTTATCCTAACCCAATTTCAAATAAATGAGATAATAAAATGGCATTAGATTTATCCGAGATTCGACAACAAATCACCCAAATTGACCGCAGTTTATTAAAACTGCTTTCGGAGCGTCATCGTTTGGCTTATGATGTGGTGCGTAGCAAGGAAATCACACAAAAAGCCTTGCGTGATGTTGAGCGTGAACAGCAGTTATTACAAGAACTTATTCAATATTCTGAAAATGAAAATTATCAGCTTGATCCACAATATATCACGCAAATTTTCCAGAAAATTATTGAAGATTCTGTGCTGACTCAGCAAGCCTATTTGCAAAAGAAACTCAATGAACAGCGTGAGCAAAATAGCCATATTGCTTTCTTAGGCAAACGCGGATCTTATTCTCATCTTGCGGCACGCAGTTATGCAACCCGTTATCAAAAACCGTTCATTGAGCTGAGTTGCAGTTCTTTCGAGCAAGTGTTTGAAAAAGTGCAAAATGGCGAGGCGGATTACGGCATTTTGCCGCTGGAAAACACGACTTCAGGTTCAATTAATGAAGTCTATGATTTGTTGCAGCATACAGATTTATCGCTCATTGGTGAGTTGGCATACCCGATCAAACATTGTGTACTCGCAACAGAACACAGCGAGTTAAGCCAAATTGATACCCTATACAGCCATCCGCAAGTGATCCAGCAATGCAGCCAGTTTATTCGCAGCCTTGATCGTGTACATATCGAATATTGCGAAAGTAGCTCACACGCAATGCAGTTAGTGGCAAGCCTGAATAAGCCGAACATCGCCGCACTAGGCAATGAAGATGGCGGGCATTTGTACGGGTTACGCGTGTTGAAAACGAATATTGCCAATCAAGAAAACAACATTACTCGGTTTATTGTGATTGCCAAAGAACCTGTGGTGGTATCGCCGCAAATTCACACTAAAACCCTGCTATTGATGACGACAAATAAACGCCAAGCAGGCTCACTGGTGGACGCCTTATTGGTGTTCAAAAAGCACAATATTAATATGACGAAACTGGAATCCCGCCCGATTTATGGTCAGCCGTGGGACGAAATGTTCTATCTTGAAATTGATGCCAATATCAATAACCCAGAGGTGCAACAAGCATTGGAAGAATTACAAGAACATAGCAACTACCTAAAAATTCTCGGCTGCTATCCAAGTGAGATTGTCAAGCCTGTGGAAGTTGTTTAGAAGAAATAAGAAAAAACTGCGTAATGAAATATTACGCAGTTTTTTATATGTGATCCATTATGCAAACGGATCGCGTAAAATCATTGTTTCAACACGGTCTGGGCCAGTTGAAAGAATATCCACCGGTACACCCGTTACTTCTTCAATCCGTTTAATGTACTTGCGCGTGTTTTCTGGCAATTTATTCACATCGGTTACGCCAAAAGTGCTTTCTTTCCAACCAGGGAGGGTTTCATAAATAGGCTCAACACCTTCCCAATCTTTTGCCGCGAGCGGAGCAAATTCAGCGATTTCACCATTTGGCATTTTGTAACCAACACAGATTTTGATTTCATCAAAACCATCTAGCACATCAAGTTTAGTCATACAAAAACCTGAAATGGAATTCACTTGAATGGCACGGCGCATTGCCACGGCATCAAACCAACCACAACGGCGTGGACGGCCAGTTACTGCGCCAAATTCATTCCCTTTGCGTGCAATTTCAGCGCCCACCTCATCAAATAATTCTGTTGCAAATGGGCCACCACCAACACGGGTGCAATAGGCTTTGATAATCCCTAACACATAATCAATATGGCGTGGGCCAAAGCCAGAGCCTGTGGAAACCCCGCCAGCCGTAGTATTTGAGCTGGTTACATAAGGGTAGGTGCCTTGGTCAATATCAAGCATTGTACCTTGTGCGCCTTCAAACAGAATGTTATCGCCATTTTTGCGCGCTACATCAAGAATTACGCTAACATCAGCAACCATTCCAGTAATAATTGGCGCAACTTCTTTGATTGCAGCTAAGGTTTTTTGGTAATCAACTGGCTCAACTTTATAATAATGTTCAAGTTGGAAGTTGTAGTAATCTAAAATATTTTTGAGCTTTTCAGCGAAACTTTCAAGATCGAAAAGATCGCCAACACGCAATCCACGGCGTGCCACTTTATCTTCATAGGCAGGGCCAATACCACGGCCGGTTGTGCCAATGGCTTTTTTCCCCAATGCAGCTTCACGGGCGTGATCCATTGCAACGTGATAAGGCAAAATTAGCGGACAGGCTTCTGAAATTAGCAAGCGATCGCGCACATTAATGCCACGCCCTTCTAATTCGCCCATTTCTTGCATTAAGGCTTCTGGTGAAAGCACCACACCATTACCGATTAAACAGGTTACGTTTTCACGCAAAATACCCGATGGAATCAGACGTAACACGGTTTTTTCACCGTTAATAATCAGGGTATGCCCTGCATTGTGTCCGCCTTGATAACGCACTACATATTTTACGCGATCCGTTAATAGATCAACGATTTTCCCCTTACCTTCATCGCCCCATTGAGCGCCTAAGATAACAACACTTTTTCCCATAGATTCCGCCTTGTATGCTGAGTTGTAATGAATGAAGAAACAGTGGGTTACTTTACTATTTTATGTGTGTAATCTCAATGGAAAATCTATTTTTCTTTTTGATCTTCCTCATTGAAAGTGCGGTTAAAAATGGGGAATTTTTTGTGATCTCGCACAGAAAATCAGATTTAATAAATTGAAAATTTTCGTAGGCTATGCTTTAATTCAGGCACTTCCCAAATAATCGTATTAAGGTTTAATCGATGTATTCAGGTTTTCTTATCGGCCTATTGTTTGGCTTTTTGTTACAACGTGGGCAATTCTGTTTTGTGTCTGGCTTTCGGACGCTTTATACACAAAAAAATATCCGTTTTTTGACCGCACTTTTTATTGCCATATCGATTCAATCTGTGGGATTTTTTACCCTTGTGCAGTTTAATCTCATCACTATTCCTACAAGCCAGTTGCCTATTTTCGCCACGCTGTTAGGGGGATTGTTGTTTGGTATCGGAATGAGTTTGGCGAATTGCTGTGGTAGCGGTGCGTGGTTTCGTAGTGCTGAAGGGGCAGTGGGGAGTTATTTGGCGTTGCTGAGTTTTGCCCTTACAATGGCGGCCACGCAATCGGGAATTTTAAAATATCAAATTAATGCCCTGTTAGAAAATCCTATCTCGTTGGATAATATTTATCTCACCTTCAATCTTTCCCCTTGGATTTGCGTGATTTTGCTAATTTTTATTACTGCACTTTTGCTTTATTACTATATCAAACACCCGCGTTATCAATTTCCGCAAGAGCCTAGTGCCGCGTTGATTTTGCCTAAAATTTTTGCCCGCACTTGGCACCCTTTTATCACCGCCGTTGCTATCGGATTGTTAGGCATTGTGGCGTGGTGGTTGAGTGCAAAAACAGGGCGAAATTTTGGTTTTGGCATTTCTGTGCCTTCTGCTAATGTGGTGCAATATGTGGTAACAGGGCAGCAGCGTTACTGGAACTGGGGAACGCTTTTTGTGCTAGGCATTCCAGTGGGGGCGTTGCTAAGCGCTAAATTAGCAGGCGAATTGCATTGGCGTTTTCCTGAGCCAAAAGGCGTGCTGCAACGGATTTTGGGCGGTGTCGTAATGGGCATTGGCGCCGCTTTAGCAGGTGGTTGTACCGTAACCAATGCGTTAGTTTCCACCGCCTATTTTTCTTGGCAAGGCTGGCTGGCAACTTTGATGATTATGCTGGGTTGTTGGCTCACTTCTGCTGTTATCAAGCCCACAAAATGTGGCGTTTAACTCTAATCAAAAGGAAATCTTATGAAAATGAAACCCATCTTATTGGCGGTCGCTGTGAGCGTGGCGTTGTCTGCTTGTGATGATCGCACGGTGAAAGTGATTGATACCCCTGAATTGCTCAAGCAGCTTGAGAATCCTGATTTTGTTATTGTGGATACAAGGCAAGACAGTTTATATAACGGTTTCAAAGATAAAAACGCCACAAGGGGCGGACACATCAAAGGGGCAGTGCAATTTAGCTGTGATTGGATTGGCAATATTCAACCTGAAAAATTTGAATCCTTTGCCGCAGGGAAGGGGATTACCAAAGAAAAAAATCTGGTTTTTTATGATAGCAATGTCGACAATTTAGATTGCGTTACCGCCGAGTTCGCCGCAAAAGGCTACAAAGTTCATCGTTTTAACGATTTTATTAGCTATGCCAATGCGGATTATCCGTTAGAATCCTTTGCGAATTTCCAATATAGCGTTTCGCCACAATGGGTGAATGCAGCATTAAAAGGCGAAAAACCAGAAACCTTAACCAATGACAAGGTAATGCTGTTTGAAGTGTCTTGGGGCAGTTTGGAAAATGCTAAATCTTACACCCAGCATATTGTGGGCGCTTATCATTTTAATACGGATTGGGTGGAAAACGATCCCGTATGGAATTTGTCTTCCCCTGACGTGATTGAGCAGAACTTGCTAAAAAATGGCATCACAAAAGACAAAACAGTGATTTTATATTCCGACAACCAGCTCGCCGCATACCGTATTTTCTGGGCGTTGAAATGGGCTGGCGTGGAAGATGTTCGCGTGCTAAACGGCAATCTTGGCACTTGGGTGGACGCAGGTTTACCAACGGAAACGCTGGTCAATATTCCGCAGCCTGAACGTCAATTTGGCACAAAAATTCCTGCCAATCCACACATTGATATTGCCACGCCGCAGCAGGTTATCGATGCGCAAAAACAAGGCTTAAAACTGATCAGTAACCGAGCGTGGGACGAATACACTGGCAAGATCAGCGGCTATGATTATATCCCCGGCAAAGGCGAACCGCAGGGCGCAATTTGGGGCTTTGCTGGCACGGATTCTTCCAACTTAGCGGATTATTACGATCCAGATAACACCTTGCGCAACCCAAATGAAATCTTTGCCTTATGGCAAACGCAAGGCATTCACAAAGGGGATAAATTAGCGTTTTATTGTGGCACGGGCTGGCGTGCAGGCGTTTCTTGGTTTATCACCCAGCTGGCAGGTTGGCAAGATACGGCAATTTATGACGGCGGTTGGAATGCGTGGCAAATGGACAGCAAATACCCTGTACAAAAAGGCGCACCCAATAACCAAAGCAAGCCAGATAGCCAAAATGATTTCGGCAAAGTGATGAAGAAAGGGAATTCTTGCAAAAGCTAGTAAAATAAAAAGGTTCAAAGTTTTAAACTTTGAACCTTGGTCATTATAAGAGATAATTTATTATAAACTTTCAGTGAAAGTACGAGTGATTACATCACGTTGTTGTTCCGGGGTTAATGAGTTGAAACGTACTGCATAACCAGAAACACGGATAGTTAATTGTGGATATTTTTCAGGGTTTTTCACCGCGTCTTCTAAAGTTTCACGGCGTAAAACGTTTACGTTTAAGTGCTGACCACCTTCCACTTTTACTGTTGGGGCAACATTTACTGGTAATTCACGATATTCGATTTGACCAAGTTCGCTTACTGCTACGATTTGATCTTCTGCGAAATCACCTTTTGCACATAAACAACGTGCTTCACCTTTTTCACTGTCTAATAACCAAAATGAATTCAATAAGTTATCATTTGCAGCCTGAGTGATTTGGATACCTTTAATCATAAGAACTCCTAAATTTGTTTGTTAATTAATCATAAGTTGGTAGGAATTTTATCAAAAAATTTGACCAATTCAATTATTTTGATATGGATCAGATTGAATTTATCAAACAAAAATAGCGAAATTGATACATATCAAAAATAAAATAAATTCATCATCTTAAATTTAACAATTGTTTAACATTTTTATAAAGATTGGTTAAACATTAAATTGGAATAGAGGCTGTTAATTTGAGGTGAGGTTATTTATAATCTTAGCCTAGGTTTAACGCTGAGGAAAACAAAATGAAAACGTGGAAAGATGTGATTGGTGGCGAGAAAAGCCAGCCCTATTTTCAGCAAATCTTACAGCAAGTCCAGCGTGAAAAAGCGGCAGGCAAAATTGTCTATCCGCCGAGCAATGAGATTTTCAATGCCTTCAAATTAACCGAGTTTGATCAAGTGAAAGTGGTGATTTTAGGGCAAGATCCTTACCACGGGCCAAACCAAGCGCACGGTTTATCTTTTTCGGTGAAACCCGGTATTGCGCCGCCACCTTCGTTAGTCAATATTTATAAAGAATTAGCCAATGATGTGGGCTTTCAAATTCCTCAGCACGGTTATTTAGTGAGCTGGGCAGAACAAGGCGTGCTGCTGTTAAATACGGTTTTAACCGTGGAACAAGGCAAAGCCCATTCCCATTCAAACTTTGGTTGGGAAACTTTTACCGATCGGGTGATTTCCGCCTTAAATGAACAACGCGAAAATCTTGTTTTTCTCTTATGGGGCAGCCACGCGCAGAAAAAAGGGCAATTTATTGACAGGCAAAAACATTGCGTGCTAACTGCGCCGCACCCTTCACCCTTATCGGCACATCGCGGATTTCTCGGTTGTAAGCATTTTTCGCAAACGAACGCTTATTTACAACAGCATCAATTAGCGCCGATAGAATGGCAACTGCCCTTAACGCTTTAAAGAATTTATAAGGATTTCATTATGTTAGCAATTATCTCTCCCGCCAAAACCCTTGATTTTGAAAGCGCGGTGGAAAAATTTGACGTTTCTCAGCCTGATTTAACGGAATATAGCGAGCAGCTGATTGAGATTTGTCGTCAGCTTGCGCCACACGATGTCGCCTCTTTAATGTCCATTAGCGATAAATTAGCCGCATTAAATGTGGCGCGTTTTGCTGAGTGGAATCAGGATCACAATGAACAAAACGCGCGCCCTGCGATTTTTGCATTCAAAGGCGATGTTTACACGGGCTTAGATGCAGCGCATTTATCCCGTGATGATATTTTATTCGCCCAGCAGCACTTGAGAATGTTGTCGGGCTTATATGGTTTGCTACGTCCTTTGGATTTAATGCAGCCTTATCGTTTAGAAATGGGAACAAAATTAGCCAACCCGAAAGGCAAGGATTTGTATCATTTTTGGGGCAATATTATCACCGCTGCGGTGCAACAAGCTTTGGATCAGCAAGGGGATAATGTGTTGGTCAATCTTGCCTCTGATGAATATTATAAATCCGTTAAGGAAAGTGAGCTGAAGGCGCATATTGTAAAGCCAGTCTTTTTGGATAATAAAAATGGCAAATATAAAGTGATCAGTTTTTATGCGAAAAAAGCACGTGGTTTAATGTGTCGCTACATCATTCAAAATCGCCTCACTCAAGTGGAACAATTAAAAGATTTCGATCTCGGTGGCTACTGGTTTGATGCCACTTCATCAACAGACAAGGAATTCGTGTTTAAACGCGATTTAAGTGAATAAAATGAAACAATGGATTGAAAGAAACCAAAGTGCGGTGCAAAAAATTGCCGTTTTTCTCACCGCACTTATTTTGACAGCTTGTAGCACTTCACCGCAATTAGCGGTGTCTGAGGTAATTGACCACAGTGGGCAAAGCTATTATCTTGCTTCGCAACAAGATTTAGGCACTATTGCTCGTTACGTTTATGTACCAAAAGGCGAAACTGCCGAACAGTGGCATAGCGCAATTGAACTATTGCAAGATAGAAATTGGCAGCAGCGAACCTTGGAGGAGCGCATTGCCTTGCGCAAACGGGTTTATCGAAATACTGGCGTAGAGCATTTTGATATTTATAGTAAAAAAAATGAGCTGTTTGCGTTTGTAATTTACGATCCGACTGAACAAAATCCTGATTGGCAGGTGAACGTGGCGCGGGGTAAAGAGATTCCATTTTGCGGTTTTGTGCAATATCAATATTCCGTTAAAATTGCCAAAGATCGCAAATTAATGAATATGAAACACAACCGCGTAATTCGTTATTTGAAGAAATATGTTGTGGATAAAGAAATGCAGAAATTAAACAATGGGAATTTCACTTGGGGCTGTAATCCCTAATGCAAGAAGTCTATTCTAAACAGGTGAAACGGGCGGCAAATTGTGCCATTTTCACCGCGTTGCTGTTAATTTTAATCAAAGGTTTTGCGTGGTGGAAAACGGATTCCGTCAGTATGCTTGCGTCCATTACGGATTCTACGCTGGACTTATTAGCGTCTTTTATGAATATGCTGATCTTGCGTTTTGCCCTAATGCCAGCGGATCACAACCATTCTTTTGGGCACGGCAAAGCGGAATCTCTTGCTTCGCTCATTCAAAGTGCGTTTATTTCTGGCAGTGCTATCTTTCTTTTATTACAAGGGATTTACCGTTTAACTTCACCGCAGCCGTTAAATCAAACCTATCTCGGCATTATAGTTACGCTGTTTTCCATTGTGGCAACGTTGCTTCTGGTGCTGTATCAAAGCCATATCATCAAGCAAACCGATAGCCCTGCGATTAAGGCGGATCGCTTGCATTACCAGACAGATTTGCTGATGAATATTGCCATTTTATGCTCTTTAGGCTTGAGTTTATGGGGCGTGCTGTGGGCTGATGCAATTTTTGCTATTTTGATTGCCTTATATATTTTATGTAATGCGGCAAAAATGTTTTACGATGCTATTCAGTTATTGCTCGACCAAGCCTTGCCGCCAGAAGAAATTGCGCAAATTGAACAGGTGATTCAATCGCAGCCGAATATTTTAGGCTTTCACGATTTGCGTACACGCCGTTCAGGGGCAATTCGTTTTATTCAATTTCATTTGGAGCTTGATGATCACCTTTCTTTTGTAGAGGCGCATCAAATTACCGATCATCTTGAACAGCGTTTACGCCAATGTTTTCCCCGTGTCGATATAGTAATTCATCACGAGCCTACCAGCGTGGTGCAGATTGAACAAGCTCAAGCTGATAGCTTACAGCCAAATACTTAACCTAAATCAAAATGTGATAGAATTCACGAAATTTTTCTAGAGCGGATTTCTCGAATAGTGTAAGCTACGCACAGTTTTTATATTATTAACTTTGAATAAAGGTATTAACGATTATGATTAAAAAAATTGCCGTATTAACAAGTGGTGGTGATGCCCCAGGAATGAATGCTGCGATCCGTGGCGTGGTTCGTTCAGCCTTAGGTGAAGGCTTGGAAGTTTATGGTATCTATGATGGTTATCACGGGCTTTATCACAATAAAATCAAACAATTAACACGTTATAGCGTATCAGATATTATTAACCGCGGCGGAACATTCCTTGGTTCAGCACGTTTCCCAGAATTTAAAAAACCAGAAGTGCGGGCGAAATGTGCGGAAATTTTACGTTCTCACGGTATTGATGCGCTCGTTGTTATCGGTGGGGACGGTTCTTATATGGGGGCAAAATTGCTTACCGAAGAACATGGCTTCCCTTGTGTGGGTATCCCCGGCACGATTGATAACGATGTAGCAGGAACAGACTACACCATCGGCTATCAAACCGCATTAGAAACGGCGGTAACGGCTATTGACCGTTTGCGTGATACCTCAAGTTCGCACCAACGTATTTCAATCGTGGAATTAATGGGCAGACATTGTAGCGACTTAACCATTTCAGCGGGGATTGCAGGTGGCTGTGAATACATCGTAGCGTCTGAAGTAGAATTTGACCGCGAAGCATTAATTCAACAAATCGAACGTAGTATTTTGAGAGGTAAACGCCACGCAATCATTGCAATGACAGAGCATATTTGTGATGTGAATGAGTTAGCCAAAGAAATTGAAGCCCGTGTAAAACACGAAACTCGCGCAACCATTTTAGGGCATATCCAACGTGGTGGTACACCTTGTGCCTTTGACCGTATTTTAGCTTCTCGTATGGGTGTTTATGCGGTAGATCTGCTTTTACAAGGCAAAGGTGGTTACTGCGTGGGCATTCAAAACGAACAACTTGTTCATCACGATATTATTGACGCAATCAATAATATGCGCCGTGAATTTAAAGCTGACTGGCTCAAAATGGCAGCTCGTTTGGATTAATTTTCTATTTTTTATGCTTATAAAAAAGAGCCAATTTTTATTGGCTCTTTTGCTTTAAAAAAGCACGAAATTACTCTGCTCTTGGGCAAATTTCTTCGCCAGCAAAGAAATAAGCAATTTCACGGGCTGCACTTTCTGGGCTATCAGAGCCGTGAACACAGTTTTGTGTTTTGCTTAAAGCAAATTCTTTGCGCAATGTGCCTTCATCGGCTTCTTCTGGGTTGGTTTTGCCCATTAAAGTGCGGTAGTTTTTTATCGCATTTTCTTTTTCTAGCACAGAAACCACCACTGGCGCGGAAGTCATATATTTCACCAAATCATCAAAAAATGGCTTTCCTTGATGTTCTGCGTAAAACCCTTGTGCTTGCTCTTGAGTTAAATGCACCATTTTCATCGCGATGATGCGAAACCCTTCACTTTCTAAGCGGTTGAGAATTTTGCCAATTAAATTACGCTCTACCGCATCAGGTTTAATAATGGATAATGTCCGTTCCACGCGTTCCTCCTATGAATTTGCTTGGTTGAGTAAAAGATGCGCCAAGGTCTGCACGCCAATGCCTGTTGCGCCTGTTGCCCATAAATCACTGGCTGATTTGCGATAAGTCGCAGAGCAATCAATATGCAGCCAATGGTGTTGGTAATTTTTCACGAAGTAAGATAAGAATGCTGTTGCCGTACTTGCGCCAGCACCCACTGGCACTGTGCCGATATTGGCGATTTGGGCAAATTGAGAGCTGATCTGCGCGCGGTGAAATTCTTCAAATGGAAGACGCCAGAAAGGCTCGTTAGCCGTTTGTGCAGCGTTAAACAAGCTTGCAACGAGTTCGTTATCCATTGAAAGGACGCTGTGATAATCATTGCCCACCGCCATTTTTGCCGCGCCCGTTAAGGTGGCGCAATCAATAATAAATTGTGGATTTTGCTTATCCGCTTCAATTAAGCCATCAGCTAGCACTAAACGCCCTTCTGCGTCTGTATTCAACACTTCAGCAGTTACGCCATTGCGATAAGTGATAATATCGCCCAACTTCATAGCTTCGGCGCTTACCATATTTTCTGCGCAGCAAAGATAAAGCTTCACGCGCTGGTTTAAACCGCCTGCAATAGCCATACCTAATGCACCGGTAACTAAGGCTGCGCCGCCCATATCGGTGCGCATTGTGGACATTGAATCACTTGGCTTTAAGCTATAACCACCACTGTCAAAGGTAATTCCCTTGCCCACTAAACAAGCTAAAACAGGGGCGTTTGGATCTTGGCTTGGATTGAAATCTAATTGCAACATTGCTGGCTTATGGTTGGAGGCTTTGCCCACATTCCAAATGCCTTGATAATTTTTTTCTAATAAGGCTTCGCCAGAAATAATCTCAAAATTCACCGCACTTTCATTGGCGTATTCCGCTGCAAGCTCTGCAATAAATTGCGCCGCGCGTTCAGCTAATTTTTGTGGTGTGATAACATCGGAAGGTAAATTAATGATTTCTCTAACAAAATCACCACACTGAATACGGGCAAATAGCTCTGCTTGCGGTTCGTCATCTAAATGAGGAAACTCAATGGCATAATCCTGTTTTGCAGAATAAAAACCTTGATAAAACGCCCAACAGTTTTCTAAATCCCAATTGTCGCCCACTAATTCCACCTCTTTAATGCCTTGATTACGCAATTTGCGCGCGGCTTTTTGAATTAAAGTGCGGTTGGAATTTGTGGAATTTTGTTTAAGGTGAACCGTGCCTTCGTCATTTGCAAAACTCAATAATGCATTTTCGCCCCAAACTGGGCTGGCAGGTTGTGTTGAAAGGTGAATTAACATAATGCTCTTCCTTATTTAGATTAGGTTTCGTTATCCTAATACAAGAGTGAGAAAAATCAAAATGTTAAATCTCCCCTAGCCCATTTTTTCGGCTAAGGGAAAGGTTAGTAAAACTTAACCAATCGGTTTCGTTTTATAGAATGAGATCATTGCAATTGGCGCAATCACGGTGAACCAAATTGACCATTGCAACGGCATACCTAAATACACGCAGAGTACGCCAAGGAAAGTCGCTGCGATAGCAAGCACAAAACCGATCACGCTGTAATTGGTGTCTTTGTCTAAATACCAACGCAAGAATGCTAAAGTGATGAGATAAACCGCCGAGCAAATGCTTAACACAGTCATTGCAAATAAAGGCGAAACAGAATGTGCGTTTGAACTTGCGTGTTCCACCACTTCTGCCATTGTGCCAAATTCTTTCACGGAGTCCGCTAATAATTCTAAGTCAGAGCCTAACGCGGTGAGCGCGATGAAAATCAATAAATGCCCATAACCATAGACTAAGGCATTATTTAACGTGCGATCGCTGTGCAAAAATTCGCCCCAAGGCATTTTGAAATAAAGCCACCAAAGAGAGAACATTAACGCTGAAATCCCTAAGCCTAATGGGAATGCTTCGGTGAGCATTGCTTCATTGCTGTGGAATAATGGTGTGATGGCGTTAGTTGCGCCTAAAATCCCTTCGCCCAAAACGATAATCACTAATAAGCCGTAACGCTCTGAAATGTGATGTGGGTGCCAAGGGGTTTTGTTGGCGCTTTCCGCCCAGGCCGGCACAGAAAGCTCAAGCAAGGCTAAGAATGGGAATAAGGTGTTGAATAAATAAGGGAATTTTAATGCCACAATAGTCCAACAAATTTGTGCGAAAATAATTCCGAAGGCATAACGTAAGCAGGTGGTGCGGCGCTCTGGATCACCTTTTGCAGCACGAAACCATTGATATGCCATCGCCACACGCATTACGATGTAGCCGATCAAAATCATCACATAATCGTTGTGCTCAAATACATTATTAATGCCGATAGCTAAAATAATCGCACCGAACATTTGCACCATTGTTACGATGCGATAGGTAAAATCATCATTGTCATAAGCAGAAGCAAACCAAGTAAAGTTCATCCACGCCCACCACACACAGAAAAATGAAGTGGCAAAATGGATTAAGCCTTCACTGAAATGATGAGCCGCAAGGGCGTGATGCAAGCCACTTGCAGTCGCCGCAATGGCGATCACAAAAACTAAATCAAAATAAAGCTCTAATGTGGTGGCAACACGATGGACTTCGTGATGATCACGGGCTTTCATTAATTTATGAATCATTCAATACTCCGAATTAAAAAGAAGAATTAGGCTGGTTTAAAAATTCGATTTCTTCCGCGGTTGATGTGCGATTTAAAATTGCATTACGATGCGGATAACGATTAAATTTATCAATAATCGCTTTATGGCGCAGTTCAAAATCTAAGGTGTAATCATCATTGAGTGCGGTAAATAATTCCACCGCTTGCTGATGAATCAGCGCTGATTCACTGTGCATATAAGGCATAATCATAAATTTACGCCATAAGGTCGGCAGGTTCGCAAAATCAGGCTGTTTAATGGCTTCTTGAGCCAACACTAATGCCATTGAATCCTGCGCAAAGGCTGCTGGGGTGCTGCGATATAAATTACGCGAGAATTGATCTAACACGATGATTTCCGCCAAGCGTCCTTCAATAGTTTCACGCCAGTTGGCGCATTCACCTTGTGCGGCCGCTTTTAAAGTGCGGTCAAATTTTTCGCGAATTTTGTCATCAAATTCATCGCTTTTCACAAACCAAAACGGCTGATTCTCTTCGCTAAACCAAAAATCTAGCACCGCTTGTGGCGAGGCAATACTCATAAACATTTCCTTAGTTGAAGATAAAAAATGAAGTGAATTTCACGGCGGCGGATTTTACCACAACTTATTAAATTTTGCCCATTAGGCTAAATTTCTAG
Source organism: Avibacterium volantium (assembly GCF_049366555.1). Taxonomy (GTDB): domain Bacteria; phylum Pseudomonadota; class Gammaproteobacteria; order Enterobacterales; family Pasteurellaceae; genus Avibacterium; species Avibacterium volantium_A. Next base: position 57,324 of record NZ_JBMMGT010000003.1, read on the forward strand.
AAAAAACTTGGTGAATGCGGGTGAAAAGAGTATAATTCGCCCGTTTTTTGACTTATTTTATTAACATTAGAGGAATTAATGGCTAAAGAAGATTGCATTGAAATGCAAGGCACGATTTTAGAAACCTTGCCAAACACGATGTTCCGTGTGGAATTGGAAAATGGACACGTTGTAACCGCACATATTTCAGGGAAAATGCGTAAAAACTATATTCGTATTTTAACTGGCGATAAAGTAACCGTGGAAATGACCCCTTACGATTTAAGTAAAGGACGCATTATTTTCCGCAGCCGTTAATTATCGCATCATTTTTCTTCTTACCTATTCAAATTTTGCCCTAGCGCTGTCTAGGGCAAATTTTTATCTCTTTTTTTATGCGTTGTTGTTATCATAATGCCATTGTCTATTTGGCTAAATCAAGGGAATAAAATGCGAAACATCAAACACTTCGCACAACGTTATGTGGATTGGGTAATCCGCCTTGGACGCGTGCGATTTTCTATACTTGGCGTCTTAGCTCTGGCGGTGCTGGCTTTATGCACACAGGTGTTATTCAGCCTGTGTGTGGTGGAAACGGTTTATTGGACGGACGTGGTGCGTTCCGTGGTGTTTGGCTTAATTTCCGCACCTTTTGTGATCTATTTCTTCACCCTTTTGGTGGAAAAACTGGAAAAATCTCGCCTTGAATTAGCCAAATTAGTGGAAAATTTACGCCGTGAAGTCTCAGAAAGAATGGTGGCAGAAAAAAAACTTTCTGTGGCGTTAAATGATTTAGAGCAAAACAGCCGTAACAAAACCGCCTTGATGACCACCATTAGCCACGAATTACGCACACCGCTGAACGGTATTATTGGCTTAAGCCGCATTTTATTAGACGGCAATTTAAGCGCCGAACAGCAAAATTATTTGAAAACCATCAATATGAGTGCGGTGTCTTTAGGGCATATTTTTAGCGATATTATTGATTTGGAAAAAATTGATGCGCACAAAATTGAGTTAAACCGCAAAGAAACAGATTTTTATGCCTTTCTTAATGATATTGCCAATTTTGCTACCTTAATGGCGGAGCAAAATCAGCTCAAATTTGAACTAGAATACGAACCCGATTTACCGCAATGGCTGATGCTAGATAGCGCCAGATTAAGCCAAATTTTATGGAACTTAATTAATAATGCGGTGAAATTCACCCCAAAAGGCGTGATCAAACTGAAAGTTAGCCGAACTGGCGAACAGCAATTTGCCTTCGCCATTTCCGATACGGGTATTGGCATTGCTGAAAGCGAATTGGCCAATATTTTTGCGATGTATTACCGCGTGCAATCCAATCAATATCAGCACGCCGGCAGTGGCATTGGCTTAGCAGTTTCCAAAACCATTGCCAATTTAATGGGCGGTGATCTCAGCGTGCAAAGTGCGGTGAAAAAAGGCTCCGTTTTTACCTTAACCATTCAAGCCGAATCGGTCAGCAAGCCGTTAGCCTATCATCAACATTTGCCAAACCAACTGCGTATTTTGCTGATTGAAGATATTGAAGTGAATGTGATCGTGGCGAAATCTGTTTTGGAAAAATTAGGTTATGAAGTAGATGTAGTAATGACAGGACAACAAGCCATCGAAGAATTTGAACAAAATAGCTATGACTTGCTGCTCATTGACATTCAGCTGCCTGATATGTCTGGCTTTCAAATCGCCCAGTATTTACGCCAAAAATACGAAAATGATGAATATGATTATCTGCCGCCACTCATTGCGCTCACTGCCAATGTAATGCACGATAAGCAAGAGTATTTACAGCAAGGAATGGACGATATTCTGCGCAAACCTCTTTCTTTAGAGGCGCTGACGCAATGTCTTTATCAGTATTTTGCTGATGAGATTGCGTTGCCACTGGGCGAAAGTTCTTCCAAAGCAATGAGAGAAACGACAATAGAGCAAGATGAAGCACTGGATTTCGCCACACTCAATGAATTTGTCGCTTTATTGGGCGTAAAAACAGTAAAAAATAACACCGCACTTTTCCAACAGCTAATGCCTGATTATATGGCTGAATTAATGACGGCTTACCAAATTTATCAAACTCAACCTGCACATAAAGCTGAAGTCGGCAACATCGCCCATAAAATCAAAGGTGCGGCAGGTTCAGTGGGCTTAAAACGTATCCAACAAATCGCCGAACAAGCCCAGCATAGTGAAAACCCAAATTGGGAAAGTGAAATCCCCCATTATTTGGAACAACTATCGCAAAATTGGCAGAAAGATTTGAACAAATTAATAAACTGGCTAAATTCTGTTGATCATTAGCAAAGTTTTTACACATTACACTAGTCACGCTTAAAGGTTTTAGCTAGAATCTGTGCAATTTTAATTCAACATCAACAAGAGGAGAAAACCGATGAATTTTCCAAATGTTGCCAAGCAGGTGATTGATAAACTGGGCGGCAAAGACAACATCAGCGCGCTTGCACATTGCGCAACGCGTTTACGCATTGTGGTGAAAGACGAAGGCAAAATTGACAAAGAAGCTATTGAAAATATTGATGGCGTAAAAGGTCAATTTGCAGTTTCTGGCCAGTATCAAATTATTTTTGGTTCAGGTACCGTAAATAAAGTACACGATGAAATGGCGAAACAGCTTAACATCGGCGATATGACCAAAAATGAAGTGGCGAAACAAGCTTCAGAAAATAACCAAGGGCTAATTATGCGCTTGGTGAAAGGCTTGGCGGATATTTTCGTGCCGATTATCCCTGCTATCGTGGCGGGCGGTTTGTTAATGGGTATCCACAGTATGCTTACCGCACAAGGTTTCTTCTGGGACGTACCACAAGCCTTGCGCGATTCTGGTCAGCCAATTACAGGTTATTCCGTAGTCGATCGTTTTAGCAATCTTTCTGATCTTGTTGATTTTATTAATACTATTGCCAACGCGCCATTCGTGTTCTTACCGGTGTTGCTTGGTTTTTCTGCTACTCGTAAATTCGGCGGAAATCCGTTCTTAGGGGCGGCGCTGGGAATGTTACTGGTTCACCCTGCATTAGCAGACGGTTGGAACTATGCCCTTACCGCTGCGCAAGGCAAAATCACACACTGGAATGTGTTCGGTTTAGAAATCGAAAAAGTGGGCTACCAAGGCACGGTAATTCCAACGTTAATTTCGGCTTGGGTTCTAGCTACGTTAGAAAAAACGTTCCGTAAATTTGTGCCATCTTACCTCGACAACTTGATCACCCCAATGTTCTCGCTCTTTATCGCAGGTTTACTTGCGTTCACCGTGATTGGGCCAATCGGACGTGAAGCAGGGGATTTGATCACTATCGGTTTAACTTGGTTATATGACAAACTTGGCTTTATCGGTGGCGGTATTTTCGGGACATTCTATGCACCAATTGTTATCACGGGTATGCACCAAACCTTTATCGCGGTGGAAACGCAACTGCTTTCTAATATGTCATTATCGGGCGGTACATTCATCTTCCCAATTGCAGCAATGTCAAACATCGCACAGGGTGCGGCTTGTTTAGGTGTGGCATTCGCATTGAAAGATCCAAAAGTACGCGGCTTAGCCGTTCCTTCAGGTATTTCTGCCTTATTAGGGATCACTGAGCCTGCAATGTTCGGGGTGAACTTACGCTATCGTCAAGCTTTCTTAGCGGCAATGATCGGTTCAGGTTTATCCAGCGCCTTTATTGCATTCTTCAATGTAAAAGCGCAAGCACTTGGCGCAGCAGGGTTCTTAGGTATTCCGTCTATTAAACCAGACAGCCTTGCAATGTACAGTGTGGGTATGGTGATTTCTTTCGCCGTTGCGTTTACTCTTTCTGTTATTTTAGTAAAACGCGCACAAACTAAAGCGTAATTTTTATAAAATTCGCAAAAAAGTACCGCACTTTGATCTGCACCTTAAACAGGAATACAATATTCTGCGTTTAAGGTGCAGATTTTTATTTTCAGCGAGGCAAAAATGAAGACGCAAATCGATAAGCTAGCTTGGCTATACATTAAAGATAAACAATTATTAATGGCACGCTCTAAAGGCAAAGAGAAATTTTATCTCCCCGGAGGAAAAAGAGAGCAAGGCGAAAGTGATCAACAAGCCCTAATGCGCGAAATTAAAGAAGAGCTGGGCATCGACTTAATTGAAAATAGCCTGCAACGAATCGGTGCATTTTCCGCTCAAGCAGACGGAAAAAATATGGATTGCATTGTAACGCTCACCTGCTACAAAGGGGATTTCATCGGCGATTATCGCCCTGAAAGTGAAATTGCTGAATTGGCTTGGATTGGTTATCAAGACAAAGAAAAATGTTCCCTCGCCACACAAAAAGTTTTGGAATATTTAAAACAGCAAGGGATGCTGGAATAAACGAACTAAATAAATTCGCAAAAAATAACCGCACTTTTAAACCATAGCATCAAAAGTGCGGTTTTATTTTTACCGTTTTTTATGATTAATTAGCGTTTGAACATATTGCCAAGACTACCTAGGCCGCTCATTCCGCCCATCATTCCTTTCATTCCGCGCATCATTTTTGCCATACCGCCTTTGCGCATTTTTTTCATCATACGTTGCATTTCGTCAAATTGCTTGAGCAATTTATTCACGTCTTGCACCTGTGTGCCTGAGCCAAGCGCAATGCGGCGGCGGCGTGAGCCTTTGATGATCTCAGGTTTGGCGCGCTCTTTTAGGGTCATTGAATTGATGATGGCTTCCATTTTGATGAACATTTTGTCATCAATTTGATTTTTAATATGATCAGGCAGATTTTTCGCGCCCGGTAATTTTTCAAGCATTGTCATCATTCCGCCCATTTTTTTCATTTCAATGAGCTGGTCGCGGAAATCTTCCAAGGTGAAATCATCGCCTTTTTGAAATTTTTTCGCCATTTTTTCTGCTTTTTCTTGATCCACAGAACGTTGTAGATCTTCGATTAGCGAAAGCACGTCCCCCATTCCTAAAATGCGTGAAGCCACACGATCAGGGTGGAAAGGCTCAAGGGCGTCTGTTTTTTCCCCAACCCCTAAGAATTTAATCGGTTTGCCAGTGATTTGGCGAATAGAAAGTGCTGCACCGCCGCGTGCATCACCGTCCACTTTGGTCAGAATCACCCCAGTAAGCGGTAGCGCTTCATTAAAGGCTTTGGCTGTGTTGGCGGCGTCTTGCCCTGTCATTGCGTCCACCGTGAAAAGGGTTTCCACAGGATTAAGTGCGGTGTGAATTTTTTGGATTTCTTCCATCATTTCGCCATCAACGTGCAGGCGACCAGCAGTATCCACAATCAACACATCATAGAATTTTAGCTTAGCATCAGCCAGTGCAGCTTGCACAATCTCTACTGGATTTTGCTGGCTGTTGGACGGGAAAAAATCCACCCCAACGGCTTGCGCAAGGGTTTCAAGCTGTTTGATCGCCGCAGGGCGATACACGTCCGCCGACACCACCATCACTTTTTTCTTTTGACGTTCACGCAAGAATTTAGCTAATTTCCCCACGCTGGTGGTTTTACCCGCCCCTTGCAAACCGGCCATTAGGATCACCGCTGGCGGCTGAGTGGCAAGATTTAGACTTTCATTCGCTTCACCCATCGCTTTTTCAAGCTCGGATTGCACAATTTTGAGAAATTCTTGCCCCGGCGTTAAGCTACGATTTACTTCTTCGCCGATAGCACGTTCTTTCACTTTATTGATAAATTCACGCACCACAGGCAGCGCAACGTCTGCTTCAAGCAATGCCATACGCACTTCGCGCAGGGTATCTTTAATATTATCTTCGGTTAAACGCCCTTTCCCTGTTATGTTGCGCAGGGTTTTCGAGAGCCGATCAGAAAGGTTTTCAAACATCGTTTTTCCTAAATTTGAGTGGAATAAAATGAAATAAATTGTGCCAATTATACTGAAATCCCACAGATTTTCATCATTTGAAAGAAATTTATAGCGATTTTAGTGCGGCAAGGCTAGAATAAGAATAGTTCTTAATTTGGCATTAAAGCGAATAAAAAGGTGAATAAAAATGTGGTTTGCCGTTGTTTCAATTTTTTTATATTTAATTAGCATTCTTCTCATTACCCCGATGTTGTTGAAAGCCCATTCGGGCGAACAAACCAAAAAACCGAATAAAACATTGTTTTTTTGCACCGCACTTTTGGCGATTATTACCCACGGCATTAGCCTTGCGCCGTTGTTTTCCCATTGGGCGAATGAGCAAACCTTCACCTTAATGGACATCAGTTCCTTGCTAAGTGTGATCGTGGCAGCTTTAGCAACTTTTGCCATTGGTTTTCGGGTGAATACGCTATGGTTTTTATTGCCGATTGTCTATTGCCTCGCCATTATCAATTTGATTTTACAAACATTTTTACCTTTTTCTATCGTGCAACATTTGATCCACAATGTGGGCTTATTCCTACATATCGGCTTGGCGCTGTTGGCCTATGCTGTTTGTTTTATTGCTACTTTATATGCCGTGCAGTTGTGGTGGATTGACCGCAATCTTAAAAGTAAAAAACTAGCGTTATCGCCAATTATTCCGCCATTAATGACGGTGGAACGCCATTTTTTCCGCTTAATGCTAAGTGGTGAAGTGTTGCTGACCTTAACGCTAATTTCTGGTGCGATTTATTTGCCTGATTTCTTTGGCGTGCAAAATGTACAAAAAGCCATCTTTTCGTTCCTTGCGTGGCTGGTGCTAGGTGTCGCATTAATCGGGCATTGGAAATGGCATTGGCGTGGAAAAAAGGTGATTATTTATAGCATTTCAGGTATGATTTTGCTTTCGATTGCCTATTTTGGCAGCCGAGTTGCGTTTGGGCTAGGGCTTTAATTTCGGCCACCCAAGAACGATGGTTTTATAAAAGGACTTGATTTTGGATAGTATTCCCCTTAGTACGTTATTTATCACTTTAATTATTTTACTCATTTTATCCGCCTATTTTTCCAGTTCAGAAACAGGCTTGCTTTCCGCCAACCGCTATCGTATGCGCTTTTTAGCCGAAAAAGGGCATAAAGGGGCGAAAAAAGCAGAAAAACTTTTGAAAAAAACAGATATTTTACTTAGTCTGATTCTTATCTGTAATAACCTTGTTAATATTTCTGCCTCTGCCATTGCTACCATTATTGGTATGCGTTTATATGGCGATATGGGCGTGGCGATTGCCACAGGGGCATTAACTTTCGCAATGTTGATCTTTGCGGAAATTTTCCCGAAAACCATTGCCGCACTTTATCCTGAAAAAGTGGCTTTTTTATCAAGCCATATTCTCACCCCATTGCTGAAAATTTTTAGTCCGATTGTGTTCTTAATGAACCTGATTATTTGTGGCTTGATGAAATTATTCCGCGTGAAAAATGAGCAAAAAACCAGTTCCTTAAGCACAGAAGAATTACGCGCCATTGTGAATCAATCGGGGCATTTCATTCCTTCCGCTCACCAAGAAATGTTGCTTTCTATTTTGGATTTAGAAAAAGTTACCGTGGACGACATTATGGTGCCGCGCAACGACATTGGCGGGATCGACATTGACGATGATTGGAAAGCCATTATGCGTCAGCTCAACCATTCGGCGCACAGTAAAGTGGTGTTGTACAAAGAGAGTATGGACGAAAATGTGCTAGGCATTTTGCGTGTGCGCGAAGCCTATCGCTTAATGCTAGATAAAAATGAATTCACTAAAGAAACCTTGATCCGCGCGGTGGACGAAGCCTATTTTATCCCTGAAGGCACGCCGCTTAATGCGCAATTATTGAATTTCCGCAGCAAAAAAGAGCGTATTGGCTTGGTAGTGGACGAATATGGCGACATCAAAGGCTTGGTCACCTTGGAAGATATTTTGGAAGAAATCGTGGGCGAATTTACCACCTCAACCGCCCCGTCCATTGATGAAGAAGTTACCCAGCAATCTGACGGCTCAATGATCATTGAAGGCTCTGCCAATATTCGTGATCTGAACAAATTGTTTGACTGGCATTTAGACACAGACGAAGCGCGCACTTTCAACGGATTAATTTTAGAGCATTTGGAAGAAATCCCCGAAGAAGGCACGGAATGTGAAATCAACGGCTTAAAAATCACCATTTTAGAAGTGGCGGATAATATGGTGAAACAAGCAAAAGTAGAAAAAATTTCACCAACAAAACAGCCAGAATAAAAGGTTTTTCCTATCCTAAAATCACAAAGACGAAAGGTGGCTTGCCTTTCGTCTTTTTCTTTTGTCTTTCATTTACTTTTCGTCTTTAAACATTATCTAATTTATTTCACGAAGTGCGGTGCTTTTTTACAAAATTTTTCTTAATTTTTAACGATCTTCTTCCTGTTTCAGAAATTTTTATTTTTTGAATTTTAAGTTATTGACTATAAATGCAAAAGCAAACAATAATAATTCTCAACAATTTGACAATATGAAATAAAGGAAGTTCATTATGAAAAAAGCAAAATTTGTTCTTTTACCTCTCGCTACGCTTGTTGCTACGGCGGTACAAGCGGAAAGCCTCGGCGTGATTGATGTCATCACAGAAAATACGGGTGCGAAGAGCAAAACTAATGTTGTTACCCTAAAACAAATGGAACGCAGCACCGAAACGGATTTGCGTGGTTTATTATTTGATGAGCCAGCCATCAATTTCGGTGGCGGAAATGGTGGGACATCACAATGGGTAACTATTCGTGGTATGGGACAAGATCAAATTGATTTCAAAGTGGACAACACTTATTCCGACACCCAAGCTTTTCACCACGAAGGGCGTTTCTTGCTTGATCCTGCGTTAATCAAACGTATTGATGTACAAAAAGGGGCAGGCTCAGCCAGTGCTGGGATTGGGGCGACCAGTGGTTCGATCATCGCCACCACTGTTGATGCGCAGGATCTCTTAAGAGAAGGGCAAAACTTTGGCTTTAAACTGACCGCAGGGGTTCGTAGCAATAAAGGTAACACCCAAGGTATGAGCGTTTATGGCAAAGTAGGCGCATTTGATGCTTTGCTTTCTGGTAACTGGAATCACAAAGAAAATTACAAAGGCGGTAAAGGCTATCAAAACCTTAACGGCTCAGACATTGTACAAAACAGTGCCTTAGGTGAGCGTGGTTTATTAGCCAAACTCGGTTGGGATATTACTGAAAATCAACGTGTGGTATTAAGTCATCGCCAAGAGCGCTATTACGGCGTAAGAGCATTGCGTGAAGAATTTGATTTTACCAATTCTTATATTTCTACATCACGCTTATCACCAGAGCAACGCAATAAGGGTTACAGCTTAAGTTCCGTTTATGCTGGGAAAGACAGACGTGGCAATGATTCTTACTATGTCCTCGATCAAAACGGTAACTATGTGGTGAATGAAGATAACAACAATCCACGTTACCGCACCACCACGCAAGATACTACCAATTTAGAGTGGACAGGTAAAAATATGGGCTTTATTACCGAGGCCAACGCCAATGTTTATCACACCAAACGTGTGCGTAAAGAACCTACAGGGCAAACCCGTATTCTTACCACTGGGGCAAACTTAAATTTAGACAGCGCTATTGGTGAAAATCACCTTGTGAAATACGGCGTAAACTATCGTAAACAAGTGGGAAAACCTAACCAACTGGCAGTGGGGGCTCATAATCAGCGTAAAGACGATTTAGGCTTTTATGTAGAGGGTATTTGGGGAATTGGTTCCGTTACACTCACTACGGGAGCCCGTTACGATTACTTTGAATTTAAAGCCTCCGATGGTAAAAAAGCTAGCCACGGGCATTTCAACCCAAGTGCGGGCTTAATTTGGCAAGTTTCTGATGATTTAAGCCTGAATACCAGCTTGAACTATGCAAGCCGCAGCCCTCGTTTATATGAAGTGGTTATTGCAGGTTCTGGCACGATTAGCGTGGATAGCAATATCCGTGCAGAACAAGCACGCAATGCAGAAATTGGCTTTAACTACGATCTGAACGACAGCTTCTCATTAAACGGAAGTTACTTCTGGCAAAAAGTGAAAGATGCGATGTCGTTAAAAAATAAGGTCATTTACAACGGCGCATTATTGCGTAACCAAGGTTATGAATTGGGGGCAACCTATAAACAAGCGGGCTGGAAGCTCCACCTTGGCGTTGCTGAAAGTAAGCCAGAAGTTTATGGTAATGTGGCGGACAACACCGTGTTTGCCGTGGCAACAGGGCGGACTTGGACGACTGAGGTTTCCTATAAATTTGACCAACCTAATCTTGAAATCGGTTGGAAAGGACGTTTTGTTGAAGGTGAAACGGGAACACCAAGCCGAGGTTCAGGATTTGGAACAAGCGTAAAACAGTCGGGTTACGGTGTGAATGATATTTTTGCAAGCTGGGAGGCAAATGAAAATCTCACCATTAATGTTGCGGTGGATAACGTGTTCAACAAGAACTACAAAAGCCACAGCCAACGCGCAGGGGTAAACAGCCTAACTGGTGCAGGGCGTGATTTCCGAATGAATGTGAGTTACACATTCTAAATGTGAAAAAACAAAGTGCGGTGATTTTTCACCGCATTTTTTGTTTGTGCTTTGACCGCAAATTTTTAATTTGCTACAATTTGCAACCTAATTGAAATTCATTCTCAATAACAATTAAGGGCAATTTGCCTCGTTTTATTTGAAGTCAGCGTTAAGGATTTCTCAATGCCGCAATTATTCGCATTTTTACAACATTATGTTGATTACATTATTTTAGGTTTACTCGGTTTAATGAGCTTTATTATGGTATGGTTCGTGATTGAACGCTTTATCTTTTTAAGCCGTGTGAATGTTTCGCACTACACCAATATCCACGAGTTAGACATTGATCTCAACCGTAACCTAACTATTATTTCCACCATTGGCTCAAATGCCCCTTATGTGGGTTTATTGGGTACAGTTATCGGGATTTTATTAACTTTCTATGAATTAGGAAATTCAGGTGGGGACATTGATGCCGCTGCCATTATGCTTAACCTTTCCCTCGCCTTAAAAGCCACGGCGGTGGGGATTTTAGTTGCCATTCCATCAATGGTGTTTTACAACGGCTTGCAACGCAAAGTGGAAGTCAATCGCCTAAAATGGAAAGCCTTAAACGGACAAAAAATCTAGGGGCATAATGTGAAAAAGTTTGATGAAATCAATATTATCCCTTTCATTGACATTATGTTAGTGTTGCTGGCGATTGTCTTAATCACCGCGTCTTTTATTTCGCAAGGCAAAATTCAAGTGAACGTGCCAAAAGCCAGTAGCACTGTGGCGTTTAAATCGGACGATTTAGCCAAATTATTAACCGTTACGGAAACAGGCGAAATCTTTTTTAATGATAAGCCGACAGATTTAGCGCAAATGGAAAAAGAAGTGGCAAGCTGGGCGAAAGATCAAAAAGTAACCCTTAAAGTGGACGCCAAAGCTACCTTCCAAGATTTTGTTAGCCTGACAGATTTAATGGCGAAAAATAACATCAAAAATGTTGCCATTGTTACAATGAAAGAAAAAGGCAAATAAATGGCAAATAAACATCGTTCTTGGTTCGGCTTCTTCTTTTCTCTCCTATTTCACGCCACCGTGATTGGGGCGATTGTCTATGCTGTAAAAGCCGACAGCAGCGCCAATGGCTATCAAGCAGACGTGATCGACAATAGTATTTCAATGGAAATGCTAATGGGAATGACCGTTGAAGAACCAGAACCTGTTGCAGAACCTGAGCCAGAGCCAGTGGCAAAAGAAACGGTGCCCGATCCCATTGTAAAACCTGAACCGCCAAAACCGGAAAAGCCAAAAGAAATTAAGAAAGAAAAGCCAAAAGAGAAAAAGAAAGAAAAACCGAAAAAAGAGAAACCTCAACTCAAAGAGAAACCTTTGGCGAATAAGGCGCTTGAAAAAGGGGATCGCAATGTGAATTCTGAAGCGAAAATCACAGCGACAGCAACCAGCTTAGGTAAGGCAACGGTGAATAATCCAAACCTTGTTAGTAAAAGTGCTGGCTCTGATGTAAAGAATGCCTATATGGGCGCATTGCGTCGAGAAATAGAACGCCATAGACGCTACCCACAACGGGCTAAAATGATGCGTAAACAAGGGATAGCGACAGTGAGTTTTAATATTGCCGCTGATGGTTCGTTGAGTAATATTCAACTCGCAAAATCCTCTGGTAATAATGATTTAGATAAAGCCGCCTTAGAGGCTGTAAACCGAACAAAATCTATCGGCGCAAGACCAGCAGGGCTTTCTTCTTCAATGACCGTGCCAATTCGGTTTAGTATTCAATAAAGTATAAAATATGAAGTGCGGTGGAAAAATTTTGAGTTTTTCCACCGCACTTTTCTTTACCTTAATTTTCCATCGGTTGGATTAATTTCCAGCTTTTATCTGGCTGAATTTGCAAATGCAATCTGTGATGTTTAAGTAAGGTGGAGCGATGTCCTACGCTGATTATGGTGGTATTTGGCAATGTGCTTTTTAATAATTGATACATTGCGTCTTCCAATCCTTCGTCCATACTTGCCGTTGCTTCGTCAAGAAATGCAACCTGTGGCTTGTGTAATAATAAGCGGGCAAAGGCAAGGCGTTGTTGTTCGCCGAGAGAAAGCACGCGCGTCCAATCCTGTTCTTGCTCGAGCTTATTGGTTAAATGTCCTAAATTAACTTGTTGCATAATTTGTTGGATTGCAGCGAGATCGTAATCTTCACTTGCCATTGCAGGATAATAAAGGGCATCAATTAAGCGACCTTGTGGCAAATAAGGTTTTTGCGAAAGGAATAGGGCGCTGTGTTGTGGGCAGATTACGGTGCCTTCGGAATATTGCCAAAGCCCTGCTGCGGTGCGTAATAGCGTGGTTTTTCCAACCCCAGATTGCCCTTGAATTAGTACCCTTGTGCCTAGGGGAAAGGTGAGGTTTAAGTTTTCAATCAGGCTTTTTCCATCAGGGCGTTTTATGGTGAGATTTTGGAATACCACTTCGCCTTGGCTATCTTGAAGCTGGGTTTTAGACGGTTGATTAACTGCGTTGATCGCACTATGAAAACCTGTTAAACGATCAAGCACAGCACGGTAAGCTGCGAAATCATCATAAGAATTACGATAAAAAGAAAGGGATTCTTGCACTTTGCCGAAGGCTTGGGCAGTTTGCATTAAATCACCGAGTTTGATTTGTTCACTGAAGTAGCGTCCCGCTTGAATAAGAAATGGGAAAATAACGGAGAGCTGTGAAACAGTTAAGTTAAAGCCAGATAATTTCAGGGTGCGGTAAACCAGTTGCCAGATGTTTCCAATAATTTTATTGAATTGTTTGAATAATAAGTGTTGTTCCATTTTTTCACCACGGTAGAAGGCAATACTTTCCGCATATTCTTTTAGGCGAATTAGGGAATAACGATAATTTGCGTTGAGCCTTTCATTAGCGAAATTGAGTTTAATTAATGGTCGTCCAATTCTAAAAGCAATCACACTGGTAATAAGCACATAAATAAACACTAAAAATACCATCATATGCGGGATTTCATAGCCCGCGATTTCCATTGGTCCTGATAAGTTCCACAAAATCGCGGTGAATGCGATGAGTGAAACTGTGGAGGAAATCACGCCTGTAGCAAAACTGAGCGAACTGTTGATGTAAGATTCAATATCTTGCTGGATTCGTTGATCGGGATTGTCTAGCTGATTGAGGCTATATAGGGTTTTATAATAGGCTTGGTTGGCTGTCCATTTTTCTACATAATGCCCATTGAGCCAAGTTCGCCATTGAATTTTGAAGCGTTGCGAAATGTAGTAGGTAAACAGCACATTCAACACGTGAACAGTGGCAAGCAAGGAAAATACGACCATTTGTTGCCAGAATACGCTGACATTCATTTCCTGTAATGCGCTGTACATTGCGTTATACCAATTAGAAAACAAAACATCTAACCGCACGGCAACTAGATTAAAGAAGATGATCACCCAAAAATAGCAGAGTGGTTTGAGGCTCTGTTTGGGGGAAAGGTAATTTTTAGCTAAAAGCCAAAATTGATGCGCCCAGCGAGTTGTTTTGACTAAAAGCGCTAAGATAAGGGAGAAGACAATGCTCGTAATCACGAGGCTTTGGATTATCCATAAAAATGAACTTAGTAATTCGTCTGACCAATTCATAATATTTCCGAGTAATGAGTTGATAGAAAAGAAAATAGTTAATCGTGTTGTTTAGATAGCAGAATGAGAAATTTGTTCAAAGATTGTTAAAGAAATTAATGCGGTAAGCAAGAAAAATGTGATGTAGATTAAACTTTTGGACTTTAATTCATTCTTTCTATCTGGAGATTGCTATAATTTTTTTAGTTAAATTAAATTTTTGAGGTTGTTATGAGTGATATTGCAGTTACGATTAGCATTTTAGCCCTCGTTGCGGTGGTCGGATTATGGATCGGCCATTTTAAAATTCGTGGCGTAGGGCTAGGTATTGGGGGCGTATTGTTTGGGGGGATCATTGTTGCCCATTTTACCAACCAATATGGGGTGCATTTAGATGCACATACGCTACATTTTATTCAAGAATTTGGCTTGATCTTATTTGTTTATACGATTGGTATTCAGGTAGGGCCGGGTTTTTTTGCCTCATTACGAGAATCAGGCTTAAAACTCAATGGGTTAGCTGTACTTATCGTATTACTTGGAGCCGCCAGTGTGGTTGTGTTATATAAAGCCGCCGATGTGCCACTTGATATTATTCTTGGGGTTTATTCTGGGGCGGTAACTAATACCCCGTCTTTAGGGGCCGGGCAACAAATTCTTGCTGAATTAGGAATGAGCCACACTACCAGCCATATGGGTATGGCTTATGCCGTAGCTTACCCTTTTGGGATTTGTGGGATTTTACTCACAATGTGGTTAGTGCGGTTGTTTTTTAAAATAAAAGTGGAAGAAGAGGACGCCAATTTCCAACGCGAAAGCGGTCAGGATAAGGAAAGTTTGCGTTCAATGAATGTGCGCGTAACCAACCCAAATCTTAACGGCTTGCCGCTAATTGAAATTCCGGGGTTTGAAAGTAAAGAGGTAGTTTGCTCTCGCTTAAAACGTGGCGATAACGTAAGCGTGCCGAACGCAGACAGCGAAATTTTTCTTGATGACTTGCTCCATTTAGTAGGAGAAGCGCATACATTAAGAAAAATGAAGCTAGTGATTGGTGAAGAAGTGGATGTGCCACGCTCAACACTCACCGGTGATCTTCGTTCAGAGCGCATTGTGGTAACCAATGAAAAGGTTTTGGGAAAACGCATTAAATCTTTGGGCATTCATCAAAAATATGGCGTGGTGATTTCTCGTTTAAACCGTGCTGGGGTGGAACTTGTACCAAGTGCAAATACGAGCTTGCAATTTGGTGATGTGCTACACATTGTCGGACGCTCTGATGTGATTGATAACGCCATTGCCTTAATTGGTAACGCACAGCAAAAATTGCAACAAGTGCAAATGCTCCCTGTTTTTATCGGGATTGGGCTAGGGGTGTTAGTCGGCTCAATTCCTTTTTATATTCCGGGGCTTTCTGTGGCGCTAAAACTGGGTTTAGCTGGTGGACCGCTTGTTGTTGCGCTGATTTTGGCAAGAATAGGGAGCATTGGAAAACTATACTGGTTTATGCCGCCAAGTGCTAACTTAGCGTTACGCGAAATTGGCATTGTTTTATTCCTTGCTGTTGTGGGGCTAAAATCAGGCGGTAACTTTGTGGATACCCTGGTAAATGGTTCTGGGCTTGAATGGATGGGCTATGGCATTATCATCACCTTCTTCCCATTAATGGCGGTGGGGCTGTTTGCTCGGTTATATCTAAAACTTAATTACCTGTCTTTATGTGGTTTACTTGCAGGCTCAATGACAGATCCCCCAGCGCTTGCCTTTGCCAATGCGATTAAAGAAGACAGCGGAATTGCCGCACTTTCTTATGCCACCGTTTATCCACTGGTGATGTTCTTGCGGATACTCTCACCACAGTTATTAGCTATTTTATTGTGGTCTTTTTTCTAACTTTTCTCACATTTAGTAATTTATCAATGCCCGGCTTAGCTGGGCATTTTTTTATTCTTATTTTTGATATAACAGCTAAGTTTACGATGATCTGACTGCTTATTATCCCTTTGTTTTCTTTTTATATTTTTCAACTGGTCTGAACTCTGATTAGTTAGGCTAAATTTGTTTGCACTAGTGTAGTGCTTTCTTTACAATCCAACAGCTTTTCTAATCAATTTTTATCAATTTAATCGAAAAAAGGTTACAAATGACTAAAACAACAATTTTTTCAAGAACATTACTTTCTTCTGCATTATTAGCTGTTGCAGGAGGTGCGCAAGCAGCAGCATTCCAATTAGCAGAAGTTTCAAGTTCAGGTTTAGGCCGTGCTTATGCTGGTGAAGCAGCCATTGCTGATAACGCTTCTGTGGTGGCTACCAACCCAGCTTTAATGACTTTGTTTAAAACCAACCAATTTAGTGCGGGTGGGGTTTATGTCGATTCTAAAATTCGTGTTGATGGTACGGTAACCGCGACAGCAGGTGGTCGTCCTGTTACTCGTCCACAATCTGCTGATAATAATGATGTTGTACCAGGTTCATTAGTACCTAATATGTATTTCGTAGCCCCAATCAATGATAAATTCGCGATTGGTGGAGGAATGAATGTAAACTTCGGTTTAAGAAGTGAATATGGCAGCGATTATAGTGCGGGTGTTTTTGGCGGAAAAACGGATTTAAGCGCAATTAACTTAAATTTAAGTGGTGCTTACCGTGTTACTGAAGGATTTAGTATTGGTGCTGGCTTAAATGCTATCTATGTTAAAGCTGAAGTTGAACGTACAGCAGGGATTTTAGATGACGCACTAAATGCGGTTGCAGCAAGTCCTAGCCCTTATGCACCAATGGCGGCACAAGTTGGTGCAGGTGTTGAGAAAGGTACAGTTCTTACTCACCTTGAAGATAGAAGCGCTTGGGGCTTTGGTTGGAATGCTGGCTTGGTTTATGAATTTAATGAAAGAAACCGTATCGGTGTTGCATACCACTCAAAAGTTGATGTGAAATTTAAAGATCGTAACGCAGTAAGTTATATGCCTTATGGTGTTCAACCTTATGTTGGTGCGGGTTCATTAACGTTAAATTTACCGGGTTATTGGGAAATCTCAGGTTTCCACCAATTAACAGATGCTTTTGCTGTGCATTATAGCTACAAATATACAGAGTGGAGTCGTTTAAAAAATTTACACGCGACTTATGAGAGCGTGCCGGCAGGCTCTCGCAATGGTGATCTTGCATTCCATAAAGAAGAAAGATACCGCGATAATACACGTGTAGCCTTAGGGGCAAGCTATCTTGTTAATGATCAACTAACATTACGCGCAGGTATTGCTTATGATGAAGCAGCCGCTCCAACTGAGCATGCGAGTGCATCAATTCCAGATACCGATCGTACTTGGTATAGCTTAGGAGCAACCTATAAATTTACCCCAAATCTTTCTGTAGATTTCGGTTTTGCTCATTTACGCGGTAAGAAAGTCAACTTCACTGAAACACAAAGCCTTGGTGGTGGTTTAGTTGAAGTAAAAGCTGACTATCGTTCAAAATCTAGCGCCAACCTTTACGGCCTAAACGTAAATTACAGCTTCTAATTTAAGAACTAGGCATTTACGCCAATTTGATTATAATAAGCCTATCCTGCTGGATAGGCTTTTTCTTAATTGCACACTTGTACTATGCAATTCAATTCTTTACAATATTTTTCATAATAAGAAATAAGCAGAGCAAATAAGATGTTTAATTTAACGGCTAAGCATTTTAAAGATGGCTATCTTTATCGTTTTTTCCAGTGTGGGGAATTGCATAGCAAAATTCCTGCAAATTTAACGAAAGTATTAGCAAGAAAATTAGATATGATAAATGCGGCAGAAAATCTAAATGATTTACGGGTTCCGCCTGCCAATCACCTTGAGCTGTTCGAGCCTAAAGAGAATAAACGTTATTCCATTAGGGTGAATAAACAATATCGTCTGATTTTTCATTTCGATAATGGCGAACTTTCTCAGCTTTATCTTGATCCACATCGTTATGATTTATAAGGAGAAATGATGTTCTCAACACAGCGCAAGCCCACATCAGTCGGTGAAATCTTACAAGAAGAATTTTTACAACCACTTAATCTTAAAGTAAGCGATCTTGCTGAAATCCTTGATGTTCATCGCAATACTGCAAGTAGCTTAGTAAACAATCATTCTAAAGTAACTTTAGAAATGGCGGTGAAATTGGCAAAAGCATTTGGCACTAGCCCCGAATTTTGGATTAATTTGCAAAATAACCTTGATTTGTGGGAACTGAACCATAATGCACGTTTTCAACAAAGTTTAGACAAGGTGAAAATAGCTAACTATCGCGCGAGTTTTTCGGTATAAAAGGTAAGTGCGGTCTTTTTTATGCGATTTTTTAGAGAATTCCCCATGTACGAAATCTATTATTGCTATTACCAATCCCCCATTGGGCGGTTATTGATGATTAGCCAAGATAACAAATTAACCAATTTGGATTTAGAAGCTGAGCAAATTGCACCAAATCCGAAATGGATTTTACAGGAAAATCACCCGCTCTTTGAGCAAGTTTCGGCGACATTAACCCGTTATTTTAATGGTGAAAAAGAAGATTTTGCAAGGATTCCGCTTAATCCACAAGGCACGCCTTTTCAGCAAAGCATTTGGCAGCAGCTTTGCCAAATTGCTTATGGTGAAACCACAAGTTATGGCGAGTTAGCCAACCGTATTAACAAACCGAAAGCAGTGCGTGCCGTGGGTGGAGCGGTGGGAAGTAATCCAATTAGTATTATTATTCCTTGCCATCGCGTGTTAGGGAAAACACGTCAGCTAACGGGATTTGGCGGCGGGTTGCCTGCCAAACGCCATTTATTACAGTTAGAAAATATTGCTTATGTAGATAAAGGCGTGGAATACGTCAAACAGAAATTATTGAAAAAGTATCAAAGCTAACAAAAATTTAATAAAAAAGCACCGCACTTTATGAATAGCCCAAACTCCGAACAAGCTCTACTCACCCTTGCGCAATCGCTGGCAGGACTCACTTTTGGTGAAGTTGCCAAGGAGCTGAATATGTCTGTGCCACCCAATTTGAAACGGGATAAAGGCTGGGTGGGAATGCTGCTGGAAACCGCCTTGGGCGCAACCGCGGGCAGCAAAGCGGAACAAGATTTTGCCCACCTTGGCATTGAACTCAAAACCATTCCCATTAATCGACAAGGTAACCCCCTTGAAACCACGTTCGTCAGCCTTGCGCCGCTGATTCAAAATAGCGGAATCACTTGGCAATCTTCTCACGTTCGCCATAAATTATCCAAAGTGCTATGGATTCCCATTGAGGGTGAACGCACCATTCCCCTTGCTGAACGTCATATTGGGCAGCCTATTTTATGGCAGCCCTCACCTGAGCAAGAACAACGTTTGCAGCAAGATTGGGAAGAACTAATGGAATATATCGTATTTGGTCGTCTTGATGAAATCACCGCGCGCCTTGGTGAAGTGCTGCAACTTCGCCCCAAAGGCGCAAATAGCAAAGCGCTAACTAAAGGCATTGGGCGAAATGGCGAGACGATTGACACCTTACCGCTCGGCTTTTATTTACGCAAAAATTTCACCCACGAAATCCTGCAACAATTTCAGCAAAATGGCTGATTTTCCTTTCCATTAAGGCCAGAAATCTATATTATTGTTCGCTTTAGATTTAATCTATAAGGAACTTATTATGTTTGACTGGATCGCCAGCCCCGAAGCCTGGGTGGCTTTATTTACTCTAACCGCATTAGAAATTGTGCTGGGTATTGATAACATCATTTTTATCAGTATTTTAGTAGGGCGTTTGCCTGCTCAACAACGCCAATCAGGGCGTTTAATCGGCTTAGGTTTGGCAATGGCAACCCGTATTTTATTATTGCTTTCCCTTTCTTGGTTAATGAAACTCACTGAGCCGTTATTTGAAGTTTTCTCGCAACAAATTTCAGGACGTGATCTTATTTTAATCGTGGGCGGATTATTTTTGGTGGCGAAAAGCACCCACGAAATTCACCACGCAATGACGCCAGAAGAAGAGGGCGAAGACCAAAGTGCGGCAAAAAAAGTGAATTTTTTCAGCGTACTCATCCAAATTGCCATTTTAGATATTGTATTCTCGCTGGATTCTGTGATCACTGCTGTGGGAATGGCAAGCGAAATTGGCGTGATGATTTTGGCGATTGTGATTGCCGTCGGCGTAATGATGCTGGCTGCCAAACCGATTGGCGATTTTGTGGAATCGCACCCAACATTGAAAGTACTTGCCCTTTCATTCTTGATTTTAGTGGGCGTGGCGTTAATTGGTGAAGGCTTAGATTTCCACATTCCAAAAGGCTACATTTACTTCGCAATGGGCTTCTCCGTGGTGGTAGAAATGATCAACATCAAAATGCGTAAGCGTTTGATTAAACGCCCATAATGCTAAAATAAAGAAGTGCGGTACAAAAATTCTGAAAATTTGCACCGCACTTTGTTTTTCTTCTTTTTACTTTTTCCAGCCCTAATTTTTTTATTTTACTTTTATTGTCTTACCATTTTCGATACATATTGGCGCACATCACTTGCCCTAACACATAAAGGGTGGAATTTTTTTGCAATTTTACCGTGTGTCGTTGTTGTTTGCGTAAGGCGGCGCGGATACCATCGCCCCAAAATTCACTGTAGTAATCCGTTCTAACTTGGGTAAGACGATAAGTATTACAGTTGAGAATTTTGTATTGACGCACGGAGCGTGCGTAAAGTTCTGGGCGCTCTTTATACACGAATAAGCCTTTATCCGAATTAATCACCACATCAAAATGAATTAAGTGCTTGTCTTCGTTATCCACCCAAACCGATTGAGTATCCACATAATATTCTGTATTCGGCGCTAATTTGAAATAGCCTGCTTTGGTTAAGGTTGGCAGAACGAGTTTGACTTCTGGGGGCGGTGAAGTAGGCGTAGTAGAACAAGCGGCAAGTAGCATTACGCTAAGCAATAAACCTAATTTTTTCATTTTGACCTCCTTACATTCTGAGGAAGAACGCTCGTTGATTAGGTTAGAATCATTCTGGCATATTTGAATGGGGATTTCTAACAAAAAAAGACGATTTTGTGAGCTGTTCCACAAAATCAGCTTTACATAAAGAGTGAAAATAAAGCGACGTGATAAAATTTATCGCAAACGATTGCGTAGGCGTGCTACAATACGCGCAATTTTCAGTAACTCAAGTCATATAGGAAAAAATCGTGAGCAAACAATCATTAAGTTACAAAGATGCGGGTGTGGATATTAACGCAGGCAACGCGTTAGTGGAAAAAATTAAAGCTGATGTTAAACGCACCACACGTCCTGAAGTTATTGGTGGATTGGGCGGATTTGGCGCGCTTTGTGCGTTGCCGAGCAAGTATAAAGAGCCAATTTTGGTGTCTGGTACAGACGGGGTTGGCACAAAATTACGCCTTGCCATTGATTTGAATAAACACGATACCATCGGCATTGACTTGGTGGCGATGTGTGTTAATGATTTAGTGGTGCAAGGGGCAGAACCGCTATTTTTCCTAGATTATTATGCCACAGGCAAATTAGACGTCGATGTTGCAGCCAGTGTGATTAAAGGCATTGCCAATGGTTGTGAGCAATCAGGTTGCGCCTTAGTGGGCGGGGAAACCGCAGAAATGCCGGGAATGTATCATCAAGGTGATTATGATTTAGCAGGTTTCTGCGTGGGCGTGGTCGAGAAGTCAGAAATTATTGACGGCAGCCAAGTGAAAGTGGGCGATGCCTTGATCGCATTAAGCTCAAGTGGCGCGCATTCCAATGGTTATTCCTTAATTCGCAAAGTGATCGAGCGTTCAGGTATCGATCCTGCTAACGCAGAATTAGATGGCAAGCCTTTCGCCGATCAAGTGTTAGCGCCAACCAAAATTTATGTTAAATCCATTTTACAATTAATCAAACACGTGCCTGTTCACGCTATTTCTCACTTAACGGGCGGTGGCTTCTGGGAAAATATTCCGCGCGTGTTACCGCATAATGTGAAAGCGGTGATCGATGAATCAAGCTGGCAGTGGCCTGCGATTTTTAACTGGTTACAAGAACAGGGTAATATCGATCGCTATGAAATGTATCGCACCTTCAACTGCGGGGTGGGTATGATCATCGCCTTGCCACAGGATCAGGTGGAAACCGCATTGGCGTTATTGCAAAAAGCAGGCGAAAATGCGTGGCAGATTGGGCGCATTGAGAGTGTGAGCGAAGGCGAAGAGCAGGTTGTTATTCGTTAATGAAAAAGATCGTTGTACTGATTTCTGGGGAAGGGCAAACCTTGCAAAGCATTATTGATGCTTGCCAAGGTGGCGAGATTGCGGCACAAATTTGTGCGGTGATTGCCAATAAAGCAACAGCTTATGGATTGCAACGCGCAAAAATGGCTGAAATTCCCACCGCACTTTTTGAACGCAAGGATTACGCTGATAATCTAGCGATGGATCGGGCTATCGGTGATTATATTGCTGAGCTTGGTGCGGATTTAATTGTGCTAGCCGGTTATATGAAAATTCTAACCGCCGAATTTACCCAACGTTTTGCAGGCAAAATTCTCAACATTCACCCATCATTGTTGCCTAAATATCCCGGTTTACACACTTATCAGCGCGCGTTAGAAGCAGGCGATCAAGAACACGGTACAACGGTGCATTTTGTCAATGAAGAAGTGGACGGTGGTGCGATTGTACTGCAAGCCAAAGTGCCAATTTTTCCAGATGATGAAGTCAGTGATATTGAGCAGCGCGTGAAATATCAGGAGCAGAAAATTTATCCTTTAGTGATAAATTGGTTTGTTACCGATCGTTTAACGCTTCAAAATGGCAGCGCCTATTTAGATGGCAAATGCCTGCCAAATGCAGGTTATGCAATGGATTAAGGATACAAAGCACAAACTTCAGTTTGTGCTTTTTCTTATTCTGTCGGAGAAAGAATTTTATTAAGTGCGGTCATTTTTTTGTGAATTTTTGGTATAGTAGCGAAAATTCATCATAACTTAGTTACTCTTTAGGATTTATAAATGGCAGAAAAAATTCTGATTGATGAAGATCGATTTATGCGAACCATTTCCCGAATTTCGCACGAAATCATCGAAAAACATCAAAATCTCAATGACCTCATTATTGTCGGAATTAAGCGCCGTGGGGCGGAAATTGCAGAGTTAATCAAACGTAAAATTAATGATTTAACCGGTAAAGAGCTGCCTTCCCTTGATTTGGATATTACCTTTTATCGCGATGATTTGGAATATGTTGAGCCGCAAAGCCAATCGCCTGTGTATAGCGGTGCATCAAATTATGTGAGTATTCAAAATAAAATTGTAATTTTGGTTGATGATGTGTTGTTCACGGGGCGCACCATTCGAGCAGCATTAGATGCGTTAATTGATTTTGGGCGAGCGGCAAAAGTGGAATTAGTGATTTTTGTGGATCGCGGACACCGTGAATTGCCAATTCGTGCCGATTATGTCGGCAAAAATGTGCCAACCAGTCGTGCGGAAAAAGTGCAAGTTCGGACGATGAAGTTTGATCAATGTTATGAAGTTGCGCTGGTATCAAAATAAACGTCGTGTAAAAAATGTTTTATCAAACTAAATCGATGAACCTTTTGGCAAATTGACACTCTAACGTAAAATAATTTGAACTAATAAATGGAAAATATGAAAGGATTTAACTTTAAAGCGATTTTAGTAGGTTTGGTGGGATTATTTGCGCTTTCAGCGAATGTATCTGCTGTAGAACGCGTGGTTGCCACCGTGAATGGAAGCCCTATTTTAGAAAGCCAAGTGCGTACTGCTTTAGGTAAAAAGGCCAATACAGAAGCAAATCGCGAGGCGGCATTAAATACGGTGATTGATGATATTTTAGTTAATCAAGCCATTAAAGATTCTGGCGTGAGTGTGAGTAGCGCACAAGTTGATCGTGTAATGGAAGATATTGCGGCACGCAATGGCTTGACGTACGGACAACTACTTGATGTATTGGATTATCAAGGCATTAACTATCATCAGTATCGCCAACAGATCGCAAATCAATTATTAATGTCGGAAGTGCGCAATCAGGCGATTGGTAAAAGTGTTGATGTAAC
Source organism: Avibacterium volantium (assembly GCF_049366555.1). Lineage (GTDB taxonomy): Bacteria > Pseudomonadota > Gammaproteobacteria > Enterobacterales > Pasteurellaceae > Avibacterium > Avibacterium volantium_A. The sequence goes on from NZ_JBMMGT010000003.1 coordinate 81,469, forward strand.
CCGAGAAGAAGTGCAAGAACTTGGGCAAAAATTGCTTGATCAAGCGAAAGCACAGGGTAAAGAGAAAAAAGTAACTGGAACAGAATACCAAGTTCGTCATATCTTATTGAAATTAAACCCATTATTAAATGATGTGCAAGCGAAAGCGCAATTAACTCAAATTCGTGCGGATATTTTGGCGCACAAAACCACCTTTGCTGATGCCGCATTAAAATATTCTAAAGATTATTTATCTGGCGCGAATGGCGGCAGTTTAGGCTTTGCTTTCCCAGAAACCTATGTGCCACCCTTTGCTAAAATGGTACAAAGCACGAAGAAAGGCACCATTTCAGCCCCATTTAAAACAGAATTTGGCTGGCATATTTTAGAAGTTACTGACACTCGCCAAGGGGATCGTACCCGTGATGCTTATATGCAAAAAGCCTATGAACAGTTAGTTAATCAACAACTGCGTGAAGCCTCACAAGATTGGATGAAAGCCTTGCGTAAAACAGCGAATATTAAATATTTCAAGTAATTTGAAGCAATCACGAAATCCCAGCCCCAATGCTGGGATTTTTGTTTTATAATAGCGTGTCTTTTTTAACAGTGATAAATCATTATGAGTTCAAGAAAACATCTAGGTCATACCGCCCGTAAACGTTTTGGGCAGAACTTTTTATCAGACGATAATATTATTCAAAGCATTGTGGCAGCCATTTATCCACAGCCAGATCAATTCTTAGTAGAAATCGGCCCCGGTTTGGGGGCGCTAACAGAACCTGTGGCGGAGCGAGTTGAGCGTTTAACCGTTGTGGAGTTAGACCGAGATTTGGCTGAACGTTTGCGTCATCACCCATTTTTACATCAAAAGTTGAATGTGATTGAAACAGATGCGATGCAATTTGATTTTGGGCAACTTTACCGTGATGAGCACTTAGCGGAAAAAAATCAGAAATTACGCATTTTCGGCAATCTTCCTTATAACATTTCAACGCCACTAATGTTCCATTTGTTCAACTATTGCGAACAAATTCAAGATATGCACTTTATGCTACAAAAAGAAGTGGTAAAACGTCTTTGCGCCGCACCGAATAGCAAGACTTACGGACGCTTAACCATTATGGCGCAATATTTTTGCCAAGTCATGCCGGTATTGGAAGTGCCGCCGACAGCTTTCAAGCCAGCGCCCAAAGTAGATTCCGCGGTAGTGCGTTTAATTCCACACGGCACGCTTCCGCACCCAGTGAAAGATTTATACTGGCTCAATCGCGTGTGTACGCAAGCCTTTAATCAACGCCGTAAAACTTTGCGTAATGCACTTTCTACACTATTTTCTGCGGAAAATCTCACCGCACTTGGGATTGATTTAAATGCGCGGGCAGAAAATCTTTCTATTGCCGATTATGCAAGATTAGCAAACTGGCTGTGTGATAATCCTGTGGTGGAAAACGCACAGAACGAAACGGAATAAAATAATGGCAACCTATTTAGTCGGCGATCTGCAAGGCTGTTATGATGAATTACACGCTTTGTTGGAAAAAGTAAACTTCGATCCGAGCCAAGATGTGCTTTATTTAGTGGGCGATCTGGTGGCGCGTGGGGATAAATCCCTTGAATGTTTACGTTTAGTCAAATCCCTTGGCAACGCGGCGCACACCGTGCTGGGCAATCACGATTTGCACTTAATTTCCACCGCACTTGGCATTAAAAAAATCAAACCCAAAGATCGCGTGGACGCCATTTTCAACGCCCCTGATTTTCACGAGTTGATTGATTGGCTACGTCAGCAGCCCTTGCTTATTCATAACCAACAGGCAGGATTTTTACTCACTCACGCTGGGATCTCGCCTGATTGGGATCTTACCACAGCAAAAGCCTGCGCTGCCGAAGTGGAGCAAGTGCTACGCCACGGTGATTATTATGCAATGATCGAACAGATGTATGATAACCAGCCTGAACGCTGGTCGCCTGATTTGCAGGGCATCGATCGCCTACGTTACATTATCAACGTGTTTACCCGTATGCGTTTTTGCTATTATGATCACCGCCTTGATTTCGCTTGTAAAGCTCCTGTGGATCAAGCCCCCTCTGAGCTAACCCCTTGGTTTAACTTGGATAATCCTTTATTCAAAACAGAAAATCTCGTTTTCGGGCATTGGGCGAGCTTGGTTGATACGCCAACCCCAGCCAATATTTATGCCCTTGATACCGGCTGCGTGTGGGGTAACCGAATGACAATGTTACGCTGGGAAGATAAACAGTATTTTACTCAACCCGCAATGAAACAATACACTTAACCTATGAAAGAAAAACTGATTACTTCTGCCAGTTGCGAGCTGTTCAATCTCCCTTTTTTCCAGTTCGCCCAGATGAAAAAATTCTGCCCAGAGCAAATCCCGCAAATTAAAGCGGATTACAAACGGCAATGGAATTTATGGAAAACGGCGATTTTGCAAGTGGCTCAACGCCTTGGCACGCCTTTTGCTGATCCCCATATTGAAAAATGGTGTAACGGTTGGCAAGTGCGGGCGCATTTTTTCGCTTATTTCAAATATGAATTTAACAAAAATTCTGCCGCCATTTTATCGGTTATTTTAAACCGCCGCCGTTTACAAGTGAGCCTTGATTGGCATTGCTATCGCGCCGATCGCTCTCAAATCAATGTACAACAATATAACCAATGGTTTGAACAGCTGGATCAAACTCAGTATGCCGATTTTGATTTTTGGCGTGGTGATGAAAGTGAATACGCCGATTTCCGCAAAGTGCGGTGTCTTTCCGAACAAGATTTTTTATTGAATGACGAACAGGATTTTTTCTGTATTGGAAAAAATCTCGAAAAAGCGGAATTAGATCATATTGAGGTGGTGGATTTTATCGTGCAAACCATTCAAGCCTTACAGCCGTTATATGAAAAGTGTCATTGTTAAAATAGAATGTAAGAGAAAATGTTATTTTGGGATATTTTCTTTAGTATGATTAAAGTGCGGTCTTTTATTTTAACAAATTTATTGTGCGGTTAACTCCGCCCTTTACATAGATAAAATCAAAAAGTGCTTGCTTAGTTTTTTCTTTAATAAAGGGATTATTTTGAATTTTCGTTAAAAAATGATTTGCTTGATAATTGTCTTGCTTAAAGATTTCTTTCCAAATCATTACGACAACATCGGGATCTTCAAGTTTTTCTAAAATAATATGTAATGCCGTACCACAAATATAAATAGAATAATCATTATTACTATCGTTCATTATCGTATTTTGATATTTAGGCTTTTTATAAAACTTATCGCAACCTGCTATATAGGCGTTTTTAATTTTTTCTAACTTTTCTTTTGGGATATAACCAACGTCAGCTAGGAATTTAAAGGCAAAATAATCAGCACTTCCCTCGTGTAGCCAAGGAAATTTATCGTGCTTATGTTCATAAGCATTCCATATATGAAAGATTTCGTGAGCGACAAATTTATAAAGTTCAAAATATTGCGTTGAATTAAGTTGAGAAACATTATTAATATTATAAGAAAGAAAATTACCCAGTGCATCACCTTTATAGCCAAATTGATCTTTATTCTCACTAAAATCTAATATCATAATCGGAGATTTTTTAGTTAAATTTCCAAATAGGGTAGAATAATAAGTGAATATTTCATTAGAAAGGTGATAAAGTTTATTTTTTAATGGTTTGTTTTTCTCCAATCCTAGAATTTTTATTTTTTCAACCTTTCCAAAAAACACATATCTTTCCCCTAAAACATAATTTTTAGGATCTTCTTTGATTAATATATTAGGATAGTCTTTATCTTGATCTCTTTTTATATGTTTTCCCTGCTTGGTAATGATTTCTTCTGGAAATAAATAGTGAGAATAGAGTAAAAATTCACCGTTGCTATATAGTCGTAATGGATCGTAATCATCTTCGGAAATGATAGGAGCTATACGCAAAGTTACTGTGAAATTGCCTGTATCAGATTGCGTGATTGTTTTATTTTCAATGATACTCTTTTTGAAAACCTGATCTAACACAATACTGTTTGCATTTTCTAGCTGAAAAGATAAGGTAAGCTCGTCCTTTTCTTTTGCTAACGAAAGGACGTTTTGAGCGAATACAGCATAATGAACACTATAAAAAAGGCAAATACAAAATATTTTAAAAGAAAAGCAACGTCGCATATCCTTATTTTCCCCATATAAAAAGTAGTAAGCACCACAGGGAATCGGAGAATTATACAGTGATTTTTCTTAAAAAAATGTGAGATAGCTCTCAGAACAAAAAATGATTTTGTTCAATTACACTACCATTGTATGAATTGTATAAAAAGTGTCATTGTGTGATGAGGGCAATTTTCGCAATAGTTCTATCAATTTTCCCCATTTTACGCTATCCTATACCACATTTTCTTATTCATCTATGCCGCCTAAAATCGCCGTAATAAATGGGCAAAGTGCGGTCAATTTTTTGATAATTTTTTAAAGGTAACATTATGCAAGAACAATATCGCCCTGATTTAATTGAGCCTGAAGTGCAGAAATATTGGGCTGAGAATAAAACATTTAAAGCGGTGCAAGATCCGAGCAAAGAGAAATATTATTGCCTTTCAATGTTCCCCTATCCCTCTGGTCGCTTGCATATGGGACACGTTCGCAACTATACCATTGGTGATGTGATCTCGCGCTATCAGCGAATGAACGGTAAAAATGTGCTACAGCCAATGGGTTGGGACGCATTCGGGTTGCCAGCAGAGGGAGCAGCGGTGAAAAATAAAACTGCGCCTGCGAAATGGACATACGAAAATATTGACTATATGAAAAATCAGCTCAAAATTTTGGGCTTTGGTTTTGACTGGGATCGTGAAATTGCCACTTGCAAACCTGAATATTACAAATGGGAGCAATGGTTCTTTACGGAGCTTTATCGCAAAGGCTTGGTGTATAAAAAAAGCTCTAGCGTAAACTGGTGTCCGAATGATGTAACCGTGTTAGCGAACGAGCAAGTCCACGAGGGGCGTTGCTGGCGTTGTGATACCCCAGTGGAACAAAAAGAGATCCCACAATGGTTTATCAAAATTACCGACTATGCCGAGCAATTATTAGGTGGTTTAGATCATCTGCCAGAATGGCCAGAAATGGTGAAAACGATGCAACGCAACTGGATCGGGCGTTCGGAAGGGGTGGAAATTACTTTCAACATTGAAAATTCTGATGAAACCGTAACAGTTTATACCACACGTCCTGATACTTTCTATGGCGTGTCTTATCTTGCTGTGGCAGCTGCGCACCCATTAGCAGAAAAAGCAGCGCAAAATAACCCCGCACTTGCACAGTTTATTCAAGAAGCCAAAAACACGAAGGTGGCGGAAGCCGAGCTTGCCACAATGGAGAAAAAAGGAATGGCAACGGGCATTCACGCCATTCACCCGATTACAGGAAAATTAGTGCCTGTTTGGGTGGCGAATTTCGTGTTAATGCACTATGGAACAGGTGCGGTGATGGCAGTGCCAGCCCACGATGAACGTGATTATGAGTTTGCTAAAAAATATGATTTACCGCTTTATCCTGTGATTACGCCAGCAGACGGTAGCCCGTTAGACTTATCACAGCAGGCTTACACCGAACACGGTATTTTGATCAATTCAGCAGAATTTGATGGCTTGGATTTTGATGCCGCATTCAATGGCATCGCCGATAAATTAGAAAAAATGGGCGTGGGCAAACGCCAAGTGAATTATCGTTTACGCGATTGGGGCGTATCTCGCCAACGTTATTGGGGCGCGCCAATTCCAATGCTAACACTGGAAAACGGTGAAGTTGTACCTGCACCATTGGCTGATTTACCAATCGTGTTACCTGAAGATGTGGTAATGGACGGCGTACGCAGCCCGATCAAAGCGGATCCAAATTGGGCAAAAACCACTTATAACGGACAACCAGCATTGAAAGAAACCGATACTTTCGACACCTTTATGGAATCTTCGTGGTATTACGCACGTTACACTTGCCCAGACTTCTACCAAGCAATGCTCAACCCAGAAGAGGCCAATTACTGGCTACCTGTGGATCAATATATCGGTGGGATCGAACACGCCACAATGCACTTGCTTTACTTCCGCTTCTTCCACAAATTATTGCGTGATGCGGGCTTAGTGAACTCTGACGAGCCAGCAAACAAATTATTGTGTCAAGGAATGGTATTGGCTGATGCGTTCTATTACACCAGCGACACTAACGAGCGCATTTGGGTATCACCAACAAAAGTAACCCTTGAGCGTGATGAGAAAGGACGCATTATCCGTGCCATTGATGATGAAGGACGCGAGTTAGTCCACAGCGGAATGACAAAAATGTCTAAATCGAAAAACAATGGTATTGACCCACAAGAAATGGTGGAAAAATACGGTGCGGATACCGTGCGCTTGTTTATGATGTTTGCCTCCCCTGCGGAAATGACCTTGGAATGGCAAGAATCAGGCGTAGAAGGGGCAAATCGTTTCCTACGCCGTTTATGGAATTTAGTGTTTGAATACAGCAAAAATCCAGCAAAAACTGCGCTAAATCCAACCGCACTTTCCAGTAGCCAAAAAGCGCTTCGCCGTGATGTGCATAAAACCATTGCGAAAGTGAGCGATGATATTGGTCGCCGCCAAACCTTTAACACAGCGATTGCAGCGGTAATGGAGTTAATGAACAAATTAACCAAAGCGCCATTGGACGATGAGCAAGATCGTGCGGTAATGGCAGAAGCCTTAAATGCAGTGGTAAGAATGCTTTACCCAATCACCCCACACATTTGTTTCCAATTATGGAAAGAGCTTGGCAACCAAGACGCTATTGACTTCGCCCCTTGGGTGAAAGCCGATGCGCAAGCAATGGTTGATGACGAAAAATTGGTGGTGGTGCAAGTAAACGGTAAAGTACGCGCGAAAATCACTGTGCCTGCGGATATGGCAGAAGACGCCATTAAAGAAATCGCCCTTGCCGATCCGAATGTACAAAAATTCCTAGACGGTTTAACCATTGTGAAAACCATCTATGTACCAGGTAAGTTATTTAGCTTTGTCGCGAAATAATCCAACCGCTCCACTCATTGAGTGGAACGAATTATTAAGAGAAAACACTATGTTGAATTTACTTAAAAAATTATGCCTTGTCGGTGCGTTGGCAACGCTCACGGCTTGTGGTTTCCACTTTGAAAATGGTGAATTAATTCCGCAAGAGATGAAAACATTGCGTTTGGAAAGTAGTGATCCTTATGATGCGATGACGATTGCTATGCGCAAGCAGTTGCGAGCCAATAACATTCAGCTTGTTGAGCAAGGTGATGTGGTGGTGTTGCGCTTAAATAATGCCCGTGAGAATAGCGAAGTGGCGTCTATTTTCAAACAAGGGCGTGAGGCGGAAAAAGTGTTGGTGTTGCAAGTGGAAGCCAGCGTTCAGCTTAAAAATAAACAACGTTATCCGATTAGCACCCAAGTTACGCGCACTTTCTTTGATAACTCGCGCGCTGCCTTAGCGAAATCTGCCGAGAAAGAAGTGATTTGGAATGATATGCGTGAACAAGCTGCACGTCAGCTTATCACCAAAATGGTGGCGTTAAAACAACAGGTGAAAAGCCAATAATGCAACGTCTGTTTGCTGATCAGCTTAGGGCCTCGCTAGAGAAAAAATTGGCATCAATTTATTGTTTAGTGGGGCAAGATCCTTTGCTTTTACAAGAAAGCAAGGATCTCATCTGCACTGTAGCAAAACAGCAAGGTTTCGATGAAAAAAATGAAATCACTCTGGATAACAGCACCGATTGGATCGCCTTAAACGAACAAGTTCAATCGATGGGCTTGTTTTTCAGTCGTCAAATTTTATTGCTAAATTTTCCTGAAAATCTCACCGCACCTTTACAAAAGCGCTTAGCCGAATTAATTGGCTTATTAAATCAAGATGTGTTGCTTATTCTACAAACGGCAAAGCTCACCAAACCAATGGAAAAGCAAGATTGGTTTGTGCAAGCTAATCAGTTTGATGCGCAATTTTCTATCGTCAATTGTCAGACACCAAATATTGAACAGCTCCCCCGTTGGATTGTAGGGCGTAGCAAAGCCTTAGAGATGTTTGTTGAGCCAGAAGCAATCCAGCTTTTGTGTTACAGCTACGAAAATAATCTTCTTGCCTTAAAACAAACCTTACAACTGCTCGCCTTGCTTTATCCAAAAGAGAAAATCACCCTCGCTAAAGTGCAAAATGTGGTGGAACAATCTTCCGTTTTCACCGTGTTTCAATGGATTGATGCCTTGTTGGAGGGGAAAAGCCAGCGCGCAAGACGCATTTTAGACGGTTTACGTGGTGAGGAAATCCAGCCTGTGATTTTATTGCGCACCTTACAACGCGAGCTAATCACTCTGCTGACACTGACTCAACCACAGCAAGGAATGAACAATATTGATCAACCGCTTTCTACCGCAAAATTGCGTGAGCAGTTTGATCAACTTAAAATTTGGCAATCACGCCGCCCGCTTTTTCTGCAAGCAATCCAACGCTTAACTTATCGCAAATTATATAAAATCATTCAGCAGCTCGCTGAATTAGAACGCTTGGTAAAACTTGAATTTAGTGATGATGTGTGGGAAAAATTGGTCGATTTATCTGTGCAGATTTGTCATTAAATTTTTGGCTTTAGTCAGTGTTTCTAAGAATGTGTTGCTATCTTAAAATCTGATGAATTTTCACTTAGTCAGCTGATTTTTCTAGTTTATTTCTATCTTGGTTAGAATTTTTTGTAGGCGCTCAACAAAACCTTGCGGATTTTCTTGATGGGCATTATGCCCTGCATTTGGGATTAAATGTAAGTTCAGTTGATTTTCCACCGCCATTTGGCGGAATTTGCCATCGTTTTCACCACACAGATAAAAAATTGGCAAGGAATTTGACCGCACTTGTGGGCGAAAATCAGGTTGTTTGGCAAGGGAAGTGGCTTTGAGCATTTGAGCAATATTCTCACCATAATTAGCTTGGCGAAGTTGAATTAAGGCTTGCCGTTGCTCAGTGGTTAAGTGAGAAAAAACGCGTTGTTGATACCAATCTTCTAACACTTGATGCGCAGGCTGAGTGGCAAAGCGTTCTGCCCAATCACAATCATTTTGCCAGCGCTGTTGGCGTTCTTGCTCGCAGGTTAGTCCTAAATTTGCGCCTTCTAAAATCAGCCCTTGCAAATCCCCTTTTTCCACTTCGGCTTGCAAGGCATAGTAAAGGGCAAGTCGTCCGCCGAGGGAATAACCGATTAAAAAATAAGGCTGATTTTGCACCGCACTTTGGATTTGCGCACTTAAGATTTCAGCGCTTTGAGCAAAATCTTTGGCTGCAAGCTGTTTGTTTTCGCCGTGAAAAGGAAGATCAAGGGCAACGCAAGGAAAGTGCGGTAGTTTTTCGATGATTTTTTGCCAATCGGCTTTTGTGCCAAGTAACCCGTGCAGAAAAACCAAATACGGACGTTGCGTTGCCATTTTGTTATTGAGAAGTTATGCGCCAATCACCGCGTGGCTAATTTGTTCAATCAGGCGTTTATAAATATTGCTGCCATCACTGTTGTTTACCTTAATTTCAATCAAGGTGGCTTCACGGCGGAAATAAGCCTGTTTTAGCACCGAGCTTAAATCTGCCCAAGTGTAAGGACGCGCATATTTGAGATCAAACATTGATGCTGCGTGAGAAAATTCCAAATTATGCGGCATACGATAGAATTTATCTTTCATTTCTGCATCTACAGGCAGCATATCGAAAATTGCGCCGCCGTTATTGTTGATAACAAAAATAATGGTTGGCTGGTTCACCTTTTTAAGCAATGCTAAGGAATTGAGATCGTATAGGGCAGAAGTATCCCCTAACATCGCAACCGCAGGTCGATTTGAACCTAAACTTAACCCTGCAGTGGTGGCGAGTAAGCCATCAATGCCACTTGCGCCACGGTTGGTGTAAACAGGGTAACCTTCAGGTAGTTTGGTGAGCGCATCAACCAAGCGCACAAATAGGCTGTTGCCTAAAAAGAGCAGTCCATTGTTTGGCAATAAACGCTCTAAATGATGGGCTAAAGAGGCTTCATTCAAATTCCCCCCCACTTGCTGTTCCACAAAACTTGCGCAGAACTTGGCAAGCGCAATTGGCTCTAATAGCCACGGTTTTTGGCGCAACGGTGGGTGAGCGCGTAGCCAATGGTGAATTTTGCCATTAAAACGGGTGTGAGCGTGATGGTTTGGATCGATCGAATTATCTGATGGCTCAACGATCCAATATTCCCCTTTAAACGCCGCCATAAATTGATTAATGCGCTTGCTGATAAAATGCGAACCAAATTGCAACACAATATCTGCTTCCAGCAATTTTTGTTTAACAGTTTGATTTGCTAGCCAAATATCGGCATAAGGTAGGGTTGGCTCAACACCTGATTGTATATCGGTGAGCATAATCCAGCCTTGGGTTTCAGCCCAAGTGCGAATGCCCATAGATTGCTCTGGTGGCAGCTTGCCGACCAAGATGATCCCACGTTTTGTGCGCCAGTGATCCCAATGCTCGTGCATTACCACTTCTCGTTGTGGCGCCTGATGATTATGCCACGGCTTGTTTTGGCTTAGCCAACGTTGAATCGGCGCAAGCCAAGAATGTTGATCAATCTGATCTGCATTGGCTTCATACAATGGCTCCGCAAATGGTACATTAATATGTATCACGCCAGCGTGTTGGCTTTGGCGATAACAAGCCTGTTCCACAATTGAAATCAACCAATTTGGCGTGTAATCTTGGCTAGGGCGCGGTAAGTCCACCGTTGCCACAGGATAATCGGCAAAAATATTGTGCTGTAAAATCGCTTGATTTGCACCGCACTCTAATAATTCTGGTGGGCGATCAGCGCTTAATACAATGAGATTAACCCCACTTTGGCGCGCTTCAATCACTGCAGGATAAAGATTTGCCACCGCGGTGCCAGAAGTAACAATTATCGCCACGGGGTTTTTATGCGCTTTGGCCAAGCCAAGGGCGAGAAAGCCCAAACCACGCTCATCAAAATGAGTATGGCATTTGGCTTTGCCACCTTGTTCAAGGCGTGCCGCTTCTAACGTGAGTGGGGTAGAACGAGAACCGGGGGCAATGCAAAAATGGCTTACACCTTGGCGCACAAGGGTTTCCAAGATCACTTTTGACCAACAACGATTAAATACACTCACTGACATAGGGTTCTCCGTTTATTTTGTCCGTTCTTTTTTATTCTTGTAATAAAGAAATTAATCCTAAGGCTTTACGCTCAATTTCTTGCCATTCTAGCAAGGGAATAGAGCCTTCAACAATCCCTGCACCGGCAAAAACGCGAATTTGTTCTTGCTCAATGAATGCAGAGCGAATGGCAACGCAAAATTCAGCCCATTCTTTTTGCATTACGCCTAATGTCCCTGCGTACCAACGGCGATCAAAGGTTTCCGTTTGGCATAAAAAGGCGAGCGCCTCGTTGCGTCCTAAGCCTGCCACAGCCGCGGTGGGGTGAATGGCGTTCAAGAAAATATCATCACCATATTCAGGGGAAATTTGCGCTGAAATTTGGCGTCTTAAATGCTGTACCTGACGCAAGGTTTTCAAACCCAAAGGGGACACCGTAATGTGCTGGCTATAAGGGGCAAGATGTTGTTTAATATCATCAACAACTAATTGATTTTCATAAATATTCTTTTCATCTTGCAACAACCATTGCGCTTGTTGTGCGGTTTCTTGCGCATTTTCACCCACTAACGCTGTGCCAGCCAAAGCCTCAGTTCGCAGCTGTGAACCTTGCCGTTGATATAGGCGTTCAGGGCTGGAGCCAATAAAAATACATTTTTCCGTTTCGGCAAAAAGAAAATGATAGCAGCCGAAATTATAGCGTTCACTTTCGCCCAAAAAATCATAGGCGTTCAGTTTGCCTTCTGATTGGAAAAGGGTTTCATTGGCCAACACAATCTTATTTAGCACGCCTTGTTTAATGTGCTGTAAACCTTTTTCCACCCATTCGCACCATTCGCGTTGTTCTGCCCGTTTTTTCCCAAAATGAATGGATTGTTGAATGGGGCAAAGTGCGGTGCTTTTTTCAAAGGTTTTTAATGCGTTTAAACAGGCTTGGCGTTCTTGCTCAACATCTTTTGCTTGATCGATAAATAACTGAATGTTTAACTTATTTTCTTGCTGTTGCAAATACAGACGCGGCAAGAAAAATTGGCTTTCGCCATAAAATTGCACACCGCCCACTAAAGGATAACCGCTTTGTTGCATAAAGGCTTGCGCCTGATTTAATTGCGAAAAGCCGCGCACTTGCCCGATAGCCGCCACAACTTGGGTGCTATCGCGCAAATTCAAGTAAAACTGCGGATAGGTTTTTTGCCCTTTTAACCAGCTTAATAAATTGAGATCAGTTTCAATTTCTGCCTGCACGCAAGCGACCCCTTGTTGCGTAGGCAGCGTAGGGGAAATTCTCTCGATCAGCTGTTGTTTAATTGATTGCAAATTATCCATTTAAAAAGCGTTGTTTTTGGCAAAAAAATCAGTTAAAAATAAGGGCTAATTCTACCGCACTTTGACAGAATTTTTTATAAAATCTTTTCATCTTTGCAAAATAAGCGTAAAGTGCGGTGAGAAATACGCCGATTTTTATCGGCAATTTTTTACCCCAATGATAGCAGCACGCAATATTATTGATATGGCAACCAAAAGGATAATAACAATGACAAAATTTCCTAAATCAAGCAAGTTAGAACACGTTTGTTACGATATTCGTGGGCCAGTGCATAAAGAAGCACTGCGTTTGGAAGAAGACGGGCATAAAATCTTAAAATTAAATATCGGTAACCCCGCGCCTTTTGGTTTTGAAGCGCCAGATGAAATTTTGGTGGATATTTTGCGGAATCTCCCCGCAGCACAAGGTTATTGCGATTCCAAAGGGTTGTATTCCGCGCGTAAAGCTATTGTGCAATATTACCAATCGAAAAATATTAAAGGGGCGACTGTTGATGATGTGTATATCGGCAACGGCGTGTCTGAACTGATTATGATGGCGATGCAAGCGCTTTTGAATAATGATGATGAAGTGTTGATCCCAATGCCAGATTATCCATTGTGGACGGCGGCCGCCACCCTTGCTGGCGGAAAAGCAGTGCATTATTTATGCGATGAACAGGCAGATTGGTTTCCTGATTTAGAGGATATCAAAAGCAAAATCACTTCGCGCACCAAAGCCATTGTGATTATCAACCCGAATAACCCAACGGGCGCGGTGTATAGCAAAGATTTATTGCAAGGCATTGTGGATATTGCTCGTGAGCATAATTTAATTATTTTTGCCGATGAAATTTACGACAAAATTTTGTATGACGATGCGGTTCATCATCATATTGCTGCCCTTGCGCCAGATTTATTAACAGTTACCTTTAATGGTTTGTCAAAATCTTATCGTGTAGCAGGGTTCCGTCAAGGCTGGATGATTTTAAACGGCCCGAAACATCAGGCAAAAGGCTATATTGAAGGCTTGGATATGCTAGCTTCAATGCGTTTATGCGCCAACCACCCAATGCAACACGCCATTCAAACCGCATTAGGCGGCTACCAAAGCATTAATGAATTTATTCTGCCAGGCGGACGTTTATTAGAACAACGTAACAAAGCCTATGAACTGATTAATCAAATCCCTGGGGTAAGTTGCGTTAAGCCAATGGGCGCGCTTTATATGTTCCCAAAAATTGATGTGAAAAAATTCAATATTTATGATGATGAAAAAATGGTGCTGGATTTATTACGTCAAGAGAAAGTGTTATTAGTACACGGACGCGGTTTTAACTGGCATTCCCCCGATCACTTCCGCATTGTAACCTTACCTTATGTGAATCAAATTGAAGATGCACTTTCTAAGTTAGGGCGTTTTTTAGCTAATTATCGTCAGTAATATATGAATTTTAACGCCAGTGAGTGCTGGCGTTTTTATTATTTCACTATTTTTCTCACTAAATTTACTCCCCAAAATCCGCCGGTAAGTGATGCAACATCGCTTTCCAAATGCTACTGCTGCGTTCGCGGTTTTCTGCTAGGCATTGAATGGCAAGTTCAACATTGCCTTGTTCGCAGCTTTGGCGTAGGGTTTGGTAAAATTGCATAGTAAATTGGCGTGATTTGGCTTCAGAAAAGAATAACGATGCCACTTGGTGATAGAGATCTTTAAAGCTATTTAGAATTAAGCCATAGACCGGTTTGTTCGCCACAAAGGTAAAAGAGCGGTATAAATTATAGTCAAATTCTGCGTAGGCTTGTGGCGTGTCTGCCAAGTGCGGTAGGTTTTCAAATAATTTTAATGAAGCGGCAGGATCGGTTTGAATGGCTTCTGGGATATAATGTTCACCCATTCGAGTACGCAAAGACACCACATTGGTGATGATCACAGGAATGGTGGATTTATCAAGCTGAATCAGCGTGCTGATAATGTTTGGCCCAGCGGTTTCCCATACGTTATTCACGCGGGTTGGTTTGCCGTGTTGAATGCTTAACCAGCCATCACGGGCAAGGCGTTGCAACACTTCTCGCAATGTCGTTCTGGTTACCCCGATTTTTTCTGCTAATTCCCGTTCTGCTGGTAGATCAGACCCCGGTGGAAAATGGTTATTCCAAATGCTTTTTACAATATATTCCTCAGCTAATCCCGCTGGGCTTTGGGCTTTAAGAAGCGACTGATGATTATTCATACTTTTGCGCAATTATTTGTTGAAAAATTTGTGATATAGATAACAAAATAGAGATTTGTTATTATCCTTGAAAGGTGGATATATTACAATTAGCACAGTTATATTTTTTTGTTTTAAAGTAAAGGTCGTAATATGAACTATTCTCAAGCATTTCTGAAAAATTTTCTTGGTTCAAGTCCTGATTGGTACAAACTGGCAATAGTCGGATTTTTAGTTTTAAATCCGATTTTGTTTTTTTGTGTTAGCCCTTTTGTTGCGGGCTGGGTGTTGGTTGCGGAGTTTATTTTAACTCTTGCAATGGCGTTGAAATGTTATCCATTACAACCCGGCGGGCTGTTAGCCATTGAAGCTGTGATGATTGGAATGACTCACCCCGAACACGTTAAAGAAGAAATTATGGCAAATTTTGAAGTAATTTTGCTGTTAATGTTTATGGTGGCGGGCATTTATTTTATGAAACAGCTGCTCCTTTTCATTTTTACCAAGCTGTTACTCAATATTCGTTCCAAATTGGTGCTATCCCTTTCATTTAGCTTAAGTGCGGCATTTCTTTCCGCATTTTTAGATGCCTTAACCGTGGTGGCGGTGATTATTAGCGTGGGAATGGGATTTTACGGCGTGTATCATAAAGTGGCATCGGGCAAACAATTCGATGATTCTGATGATATTAATGATGACAAACACATTGGCAATAGCCGTGAAACCTTGGAAGAGTTTCGTGCCTTTTTGCGTAGCTTAATGATGCACGCAGCCGTGGGGACGGCATTAGGCGGCGTGATGACAATGGTCGGTGAGCCGCAAAATCTGATCATTGCTGAACAAGCAAAATGGGGCTTTGGCGAATTCTTTTTCCGAATGACGCCAGTTACCGTGCCAATTTTGATTTGTGGCGCATTAACTTGCCTTGTGGTGGAAAAATTCCGTTTATTTGGTTATGGTGCGAAACTTCCGCGTAAAGTGTGGGGCGTGCTAGCTAAATTTGACCGTAACCGCCAGCTCAAAATGAACAATCAAGAACGCGTAAAATTGGTGATCCAAGCCTTAGTGGGCGTATGGTTAGTGGTTGGTTTGGCATTCCATTTGGCTGCAGTCGGGTTAATTGGGCTAAGTGTCATTATTTTATGTACATCAGCTTGCGGTATTACCAGCGAGCACGCGCTCGGCAAAGCCTTTGAAGAATCCTTGCCATTCACCGCATTGTTGGTGGTGTTCTTCTCAGTGGTGGCGGTGATTGTGGATCAGCACCTGTTTGCGCCTATCATTGATCTTGTGCTTTCTGCTTCCGAAGATGTGCAATTAATGCTGTTCTATGTTTTCAATGGGGTATTATCCGCGATTTCTGATAACGTGTTTGTGGCAACGGTTTATATTAACGAAGCAAAAGCCGCATTGGAACAACAGATTATTTCGCCATATCAATTTGAATTAATTGCTGTGGCTATCAACACAGGGACAAACTTACCATCGGTGGCAACGCCAAATGGGCAAGCGGCATTTTTATTCTTGCTGACTTCTTCACTTGCGCCGTTAATTCGTTTGTCTTACGGACGAATGGTTTATATGGCGCTACCTTATACAATTGTGTTATCTTTAGTGGGGTTATTTGCGGTAGAATTTTTATTGCCAGCAATGACACAACTTTTAGCACAAATTGGATTAATTACGCCAGTATAAGAAGGATTCCCAATGCTGAAATATTTCAAACAGTTATCGCTCAATCGTGGCGGTTGGTTGCTTTTATTGATCTCAACAATCGCGTTAGAAAGCACCGCACTTTATTTTCAACACGGAATGGGGTTAGCCCCTTGCGTAATGTGTATTTACGAACGAGTCGCCTTGTTTGGCATTACATTTTCAGCATTAATTGGCTTGCTTTATCCACGCGCATTAATTTTGCGTTTATTGGCATTATTGGTGGGCTTGGGCAGCGCAGTGAAAGGCTTATTGCTCGCCATTAAACACGTTGATTATCAGCTCAATCCTGCACCTTGGAATCAATGTTCTTATATGGCTGAATTTCCACAAACCTTGCCATTAGATCGCTGGTTGCCTTATGTATTTAATCCAACGGGATCTTGCTCGGAGATTAGCTGGTCTTTCCTAGGCTTCTCAATGGCACAATGGATTGTGGTGATTTTTGCCTTTTACAGTCTACTGTTGGCGGTTTTATTAATTAGCCAATTTAAACGGGTAGAGCAAACGAGAAATATTTTTAAATAATAGCCTGAGAAATTAGTCTGCATTTTGATACTTGTAGTCAATACACGAGTGTTGAAATGCAGATTTTTATATGCAGAATCTTATATTCTCTAAAAATAATTAAAAGGAGGATATAAAAAAGAAAATATTTAGAAAGGATAAAAAAGATTGGCGGAACGGACGGGACTCGAACCCGCGACCCCCTGCGTGACAGGCAGGTATTCTAACCAGCTGAACTACCGCTCCGAATCTGAGAGTGCTAAATTGGCGGAATGGACGGGACTCGAACCCGCGACCCCCTGCGTGACAGGCAGGTATTCTAACCAGCTGAACTACCACTCCGCGTTAGCGAGAGGCATAATAATAGTGAACGAAAAGTTCGTCAAGCAATTTTTATACCCCACTGTTTAACTGATTAATGAATGAGCGCTAATGTATGCTTTCATTCTCCGTTCGTTTTATCCATAAACAGTTTTCTTTGCTTTTTTTGTTAATTAATTTTAAATAGTCTAAATGGGCTTGCTCTTCTTCTGCATTGGGTGTAATCACAGTAAAATCTTGTGAAAAAACCACCGCACTTTCAATTTGTACTTCTTCTTCAATCTGTTGTATCGGTTCTTCGGTTTCGGCATCATCAAACAAGCTCGTTTGACCACCTGTCATTGCTAAATAAACATCGCCTAGAATCTCCGCATCCAGCAATGCACCGTGTAGTGTTCGTTTACTATTATCGATATGTAAACGATCACAAAGTGCATCTAAGCTATTGCGCTTGCCGGGGTATTGCTGGCGAGCCATTTGTAAGGTATCTGTAACGGTACAAATATCGCTAGTCTTCACATTGCACTTGTGTTTTTCAAATTCATAATCCATAAACCCCACATCGAAGGGCGCATTATGAATCAGCAACTCAGCACCTTGAATAAACTCAATAAACTCTTGAGCCACTTCAGAAAAACTTGGTTTATCCGCTAACATTTCATCAGTAATGCCGTGAACTTTAATTGCCTCAGGATCAACAGGGCGATCAGGTTTAATGTACAAATGCAGCTTTCGCCCCGTGTATTTGCGGTTAATCAATTCAACCGCACCGATCTCAATAATACAATGCCCCTCATAATGCGCACCAAATTGGTTCATACCAGTGGTTTCTGTATCTAGCACAATTTGACGTTCAGGGATAAGTGAAGTCGTCATAGTTTTCCTATCTCTTTATTAAATTTTGCGGTATTATCGCCCCATTTGAAAAAAAATTATAGCTAAAATTTATCTGAATTTATGTTGAAACATATTGAAATTTTCACTGATGGCTCCTGTCTAGGCAACCCCGGCGCGGGTGGCATAGGCATTCTATTACGTTATAAACAGCACGAAAAACAAATTTCAAAAGGTTATTTCCAAACAACAAACAACCGAATGGAGCTGAGAGCCGTTATTGAGGCTTTAGCTAGCTTAAAAGAACCTTGTCAAGTTACTCTACATAGCGATAGCCAATATATGAAAAATGGCATTACTAAGTGGATTTTTAATTGGAAAAAAAATAACTGGAAATCTAGCACAGGCAAGCCAGTGAAAAACCAAGATTTATGGTTATTGCTTGATAATGAAACACAAAGACACCAAATACATTGGCAATGGGTGAAAGGACACAGCGGGCATCGAGAAAACGAAATCTGCGATCAACTCGCAAAACAAGGTGCAGAAAATCCAACGTTGGAAGATGTGGGGTATGAGCCGTAAAATTAAGGATCTTTCAAAAAAGATGTAGAAAATTAAAAAGCACTTTTAGAAATGGTTGTGTTAAATCAGAAAGAGTTGGTAAAATCCAACTCTTTTTGTTTTTGGGAAAGAAAGTGTGAGAATGAATTTATCCTTCAATTTCTCCACAAAACCGATACCCTTCACCGTGGATAGTTGAGATAAGTTCTGGGGTGTCGGGGTGATCTTCAAAATGTTTACGAATACGACGAATAGTAACGTCCACCGTTCTATCTTGTGGCTTTAGCTCTCGCCCTGTCATTTTTTTCAATAATTCTTCGCGAGATTGGATTTTTCCAGGGTTTTCGCAGAATTGTAACATTGCACGAAATTCGCTGCGTGGGAGTTTGTATTCTTCGCCTTCTGGATTAATTAAGGTGCGGCTGTTGAGATCTAACGTCCAGCCGTTGAAACGATATTGTTCCACTGGTTGTGAACTTTGCTTGGTGTTTTCAGCCATCGTACGTTGTAATAAATTTCTCGCACGAATAGTTAATTCTCTCGGATTAAAAGGCTTGGTGATGTAATCATCAGCACCGATTTCTAAACCTAAAATTTTATCTACTTCATTATCACGCCCAGTTAAGAACATTAACGCCGTGTTGGTGGTTTCGCGCAATTCTCGTGCGAGCATTAGCCCATTTTTACCAGGTAAATTAATGTCCATAATGACAAGATTAATGTCTTGGCTGGAGAGAATTTTGTGCATTTGTACGCCATCATTGGCTTCAAATACGTCATATCCTTCTGCTTCAAAAATGCTTTTTAGCGTGTTTCTTGTAATGGCTTCATCTTCAACGATTAAAATTTTTGCGGTAACCATATTCGCATCTCTTCCTTTCCAATATTGATTGGCGAGTTAAAACTAACAATTCTAGGGTATTCTAAGTTTGCCATTGTATAATTGCAACATTATTGTAACAAGTAGGATAAATGAATTCTGCGTGCTTTTATGATCTAAATCATAGGTTTTATTGCTTTATTTTATAAAAAAGAAACGCTCTCTGAAAAATTCAGAGAGCGATATGGAAATATATCTTATAACATCTTAGCGTTTTTTCTTTTTGCCCCCTTGACGCGCTTTAAAGCGTGGATTTTCTTTACAAATAACATACACCACACCTTGGCGGCGTACCACTTTGCATTTTGGGTGGCGCGTTTTGGCGGTTTTTAATGAAGAAAGTACTTGCATTATTTGTCCTTATTTTGATTTGAGTGAGCCGAATTTACTGTATCTGTTTAGGAAGCTACTTGCTCTGCCTTCGTTATTAATTTGTCTGGTTTTTCCTGTATAAAATGGGTGCGATGCAGATGAAGTATCACACATAAAGACAGGATACTCTTTGCCATCTTCCCATTTCATTGTTTGAGTGGTTCTGGCGCAAGAACGAATTAAAAAGCCTTGTTTGGCATTGCTGTCGTAAAAAAGTACAGTGCGGTAATTTTCTGGGTGAATCCCTTTTTTCATTTGATAACTCCTTATTTTTTACTGCGAAATAACTAGGCTAGGCATACTATATTAAATAGGAACGATTATCAACTCTTATTTTTCTTTGAGAAATAAGTGTGGCTGTTAAGAATCTTAAGACAACGAAAAAAATAAGATAAAGTGAAAGAACTCAAGACTTTTTATACATCTCGTGCGTTGATACTGTGCTAGAATGAAGCCACATAGATTAGCTTTAGGTTTTAACATTCAATAGGTTAGCAAGCGAGAATGAAAAAGATTTTTACCTTTTTGCTTTGTTTTTGCAACGCACTTGTGGTGCAGGCAGGGCTTTTTGATAGCAAACCGCAATTTTTGAAGGCTGATGAAGCTTTTCAATTTTCTGCCCATTCTAATGGGGAGAGCTTGCAATTAGCGTGGCAAATTGCACCAGATTATTATCTCTACAAAAAAGAAATCTTGCTTGAACAAGGGGAGCAAAAGGTCGCAAATCTACCTTTTCCGCCAGCAGAAAAATATCAAGATGAATTTTTTGGCGAAACGGAAATTTACCGTGATCATCTCACCTTAAATGTGCCGATTTCATCAGCAACGCCACAAGCCTTTTCTGTTACCTACCAAGGTTGCACGAAAGGCTTTTGCTATCCGCCTGAAACTAAAACCGTGCAATGGCAGCCTTTAGCAACCCATTCCGCAGAAAAAACGACACAAAAAAACACCGCACTTTTACCTGCGTTAAATGAACAACAATCCTTGGCGCAACGTCTGTTTGAAAGCAAATATGCGGTATTTGGCTTTTTCTTATTAGGCTTAGGCTTAGCGTTTACCCCTTGTGTATTGCCAATGTTGCCGCTGCTTTCTGCCGTGGTGATTGGCAGCGGGCAACGCCCAAGCACGGCGCGCGCGTTGGGATTAAGCCTTGCTTATGTGCAAGGAATGGCGCTCACTTATACTTTACTCGGTCTAGCCGTGGCCGCCATCGGATTGCCTTTCCAAATTGCGTTGCAAAGCCCTTATGTACTCATCGGTTTATCGGTGATTTTCGTTCTGCTCGCCTTATCAATGTTCGGTATGTTCACCTTACAACTGCCATCATCATTACAAACCAAGCTCACCTTGTTAAGCCAAAAACAAAAGAGCGGTGCATTTGGCGGCGTTTTTGTGATGGGAATGATCGCAGGCCTTGTGGCATCACCTTGCACTTCCGCACCGCTATCGGGCGCATTGCTTTATGTGGCACAAAGCGGAGATCTATTTACTGGTGCAATTACCCTTTATTTACTTGCGTTGGGAATGGGCGTACCACTGATTTTAGCCACGGTTTTCGGCAACCGCATTTTGCCAAAATCAGGCGAATGGTTAGAAAAAGTAAAAGTGATTTTCGGCTTTGTAATGCTTGCTTTGCCGGTTTTCCTGCTTTCTCGTATTCTGCCTGAAATCTGGGAAAATCGTTTATGGGCGCTACTTGGCGTGTCTTTCTGCTTATGGGCAGGCTTGCAAATCAAAGGGCAGGGCATTGGCTGGGTGTTGCGTATTGGATTTTTTATCTTAGCGATGATCTTGGTGAAACCACTGCAAACTTGGCTCTGGAATGAACCTGATTTAGCACAAACAACGCGCGCGCATCAAACCGCGTTCCAAAAAGTAAGCAGCTATGACGAACTACAAAAAATCTTGCAAAAAAACGACCGCACTTTTGCAATGCTTGATCTTTATGCCGATTGGTGCGTGGTCTGTAAAGAGTTTGAAAAATATACTTTTTCCAATGCCAACGTTCAGCAGGCCCTTGACGATATTTTATTGTTACAAGTAGATATGACCAAAAATAGCCTAGAAAACAAAGCGTTAATGGAAAAACTGAATGTACTAGGCCTACCCACCATCATCTTTTTTGATAAACAAGGCAACGAAATTGAACCCGCCCGCATTACGGGATTTATGAATGCTGATGAATTTTTGGGGTGGTTGCAGCAGCGTTTAGGATTTTAGATTGTTTACAAATAAGAAAAAGTGATTTTCATTATTATGAATTGTATAGGTAATGCAATTCCGTTATGATACGCGCTCTTTCGCTCCTACTGGAGTAAGATTATTTTTAAAGGAAACATTATGAATTCATTAAATAAACTTAGCCCTTATGCACTCGGATTATTACGCATTATTGCAGGCTATATGTTTTTATTACACGGCACGTCAAAATTCTTTGAATACCCAGTTTCAATGACAGGTGGCAACGGTGCTGTGGAACTCTTTTCAATGATGGGCATTGGCGGAATGTTAGAAATCGTTGGTGGCGTATTATTGATTTTAGGGTTATTTACCCGCCCAGTGGCATTCATTCTTTCTGGTATGATGGCGGTGGCATATTTCCAAATTCACGCATCTTTGGATAACGTGTTATTGCCAATCGTCAATAAAGGTGAGCTTGCTGCACTATATTCTTTAGTTTTCTTAAACTTTGTGTTCTTAGGCGCAGGCGCTTTTGCATTAGATAACAAAGTTTGCAAGAAGAGCTAATAAAACTAATTTGTCTTTTTTAGAGTTGTTGATTTTAACCCGCGTTAGCGGGTTTTTTTGTCTTTTAAGAAAAATAATTCAAAAATGCACCGCACTTTTGGTACGCCTTGCCTATGGAAATTTTGAGTTGTTGGTTTTTTGTTAAGAAATTTGATTTCGTGCTACATAAAAGCAAACGATTGCGTTATAATGCGGGCGTTTTTTCATTTCATTAAATTAAAGGAAATCTCAATGCAACCAAATCGCCCAATTCGTCAGGCTTTACTTAGTGTTTCAGACAAAACTGGTATTGTGGAATTTGCTCAAGGCTTAGTGCAACGTGGAGTGAAACTGCTTTCCACTGGTGGCACGGCAAAATTATTAATGGAAAAAGGTTTGCCTGTTATCGAAGTATCCGATTACACAGGCTTTTCAGAAATGATGGACGGGCGCGTGAAAACCCTGCACCCGAAAGTTCACGGCGGTATTTTAGGGCGCCGTGGGGTTGATGATGAAATAATGGCGCAGCACCAAATTGATCCCATTGATATGGTGGTGGTGAATCTTTATCCTTTCGCCCAAACCGTGGCAAAACCAGATTGTACTCTTGAAGATGCAGTAGAAAATATTGATATTGGTGGCCCAACAATGGTGCGATCTGCAGCGAAAAACCATAAAGATGTGGCGATTGTGGTGAATAATCAGGATTTTTCCGCGATTTTGGCAGAAATGGATCAAAATCAAAATGGCTTAACCTTAGAAACACGTTTTGATTTAGCCATCAAAGCCTTTGAGCATACCGCACAATATGATGCGATGATCGCCAACTATTTTGGCAAATTGGTGAAACCTTATTTTGCTGCAGATGAAGACGAGCAAAATGCCTTGTGCGGGCAATTCCCACGCACCTTGAATTTGAATTTTATTCGCAAACAAACAATGCGTTATGGGGAAAATGGCCATCAAAATGCCGCATTTTATGTGGAAAAAGAACAAAAAGAAGCCAGCGTATCCACCGCAAAACAGCTACAAGGCAAAGCCCTTTCTTATAACAATATTGCCGATACGGACGCCGCACTAGAATGTGTGAAAAGTTTTAATGAACCTGCTTGTGTGATCGTGAAACACGCGAATCCTTGTGGTGTTGCCTTAGGCGAGGATATTTTAGACGCCTACAACCGCGCTTATCAAACCGATCCAACTTCCGCTTTCGGCGGCATTATTGCCTTTAACCGCCCTTTAGACGAAGCAACGGCACAAGCTATTGTTGATCGTCAATTTGTTGAAGTGATTATTGTCCCAGTGGTGCAAGATGCGGCGAAAGCCGTATTGAAAGCAAAGAAAAATGTGCGTGTTTTAGAATGTGGTGAATGGCATAGCGAGCCACAGCAACGCTTAGATTTTAAACGAGTTAATGGCGGATTATTAGTGCAAGATAGCGATTTAGGAATGGAGGATCTTGCTGATTTACAAGTGGTGAGCAAGCGTAAGCCAACAGAAAAAGAACTGCAAGATTTACTGTTTTGCTGGAAAGTGGCGAAATTTGTGAAATCGAACGCCATTGTGTATGCCAAAGATAATCAAACCATCGGCATTGGCGCAGGACAAATGAGCCGTGTTTATTCCGCCAAAATTGCGGGCATTAAAGCACAAGATGAAGGCTTGGAAGTGAAAGGTTGCGTAATGGCGTCCGATGCGTTCTTCCCATTCCGTGATGGCATTGATGCCGCAGCTAAAGTAGGCATTGAATGTGTGATTCACCCAGGTGGTTCAATGCGTGATCAAGAAGTGATCGATGCCGCAGATGAACACAATATGGTGATGGTGCTAACGGGAATGCGTCATTTCCGTCATTAATTAAAAGTGGGGTAGAAAAAAATGAATATTTTAATTATCGGAAATGGTGGGCGTGAACACGCCCTTGCGTGGAAAGCAGCGCAATCCCCTTTAGCCAGTAAAGTGTTTGTTGCCCCAGGCAACGCAGGCACGGCGAGAGAAAAGGGCTTCGGCAAAAGTGCGGTGGAAAATGTGGCAATTTCTGCGACAGATATTCCAGCATTAGTGAAATTTGCCCAAGAAAATCAAGTGGGCTTAACCATTGTTGGGCCAGAAGCCCCGTTGGTAGCAGGCGTTGTCGATGCCTTTGAACAAGCAGGTTTAACCATTTTTGGCCCAACTCAAGCCGCCGCGCAGCTAGAAGGTTCAAAAGCATTCACCAAAGATTTCTTAGCACGTCATCAAATTCCAACGGCAGAATATCAAAACTTCACAGACGTGGAGCAAGCCCTGGCTTATGTTCGCCAAAAAGGCGCGCCGATTGTGATTAAAGCAGACGGCTTAGCGGCGGGTAAAGGCGTGATTGTAGCAATGACGTTAGCGGAAGCAGAAGAAGCAATTAAAGATATGCTTTCAGGCAACGCCTTTGGTGATGCAGGTTCACGCGTGGTGATTGAAGAATTTTTAGACGGCGAAGAAGCCAGTTTTATCGTGATGGTGGACGGCAAAAATGTTGAGCCAATGGCAACCAGCCAAGATCACAAGCGTGTGGGTGAGGGCGACAAAGGCTTAAATACCGGCGGAATGGGCGCTTATTCGCCAGCCCCTGTAGTTACCCCTGAAATTCATCAGCGTGTAATGGAGCAAATTATTTATCCAACCGTGCAAGGAATGGCGGCCGAAGGCAATGTGTATAAAGGCTTTTTATATGCAGGCCTGATGATCGATAAAAATGGTCAGCCAAAAGTGATTGAATTTAACTGTCGTTTTGGTGATCCTGAAACGCAACCTATTATGATGCGAATGGATTCTGATTTGGTGGAACTTTGCTTAAAAGCCTGCGAAGGGAAGTTGGATCAAGTTAAATCGCAATGGAAAAAACAAGCCGCGCTAGGCATCGTGCTTGCTGCAGAAGGCTATCCTGCGGATTATCGCAAAGGCGATGAAATCCAAGGGTTACCAACTACTGAGCAGGCAGATGAAAAAGTTTTCCTTGCAGGTGTGAGTGAAGAAAACGGCAAATTAGTGACCAACGGCGGCCGTGTTCTTTGTGCCACCGCATTAGGTGATTCCGTGCTTGACGCTCAACAGAAAGCCTTAAAACTCGCTGAACAAATTCAATGGCAAGGACGTTTCTTCCGCCGTGATATTGGTTGGAGAGCTATTGCACGCGAGAAGTCATAATAGAGAAGTAATAAGAAAAAGGAGAAATATGTATCAAGATAAATCACTTTGCCGCGTGAGAGCAATCAGCCTGTTTTTATCCCTAACTAAAGATAAAGCACAATGGCAACAACAACTACAAATGGCTAAAGCGGAATGTGACCTACTTATTCCAGCTATTCAGCAAAAAGGTTATGAAATTCAGTCTATCCGTATTATCACTAATCCTTTTGGTGAATATTTGGATTTGACCAGCATTGACACGGCAAAGAGTGATTTAGCCTTGCTTAAAACTTTGCTCAATGAATTAAATGAGAGTGGATTGCGTATTCGATTTGCGATTGGTGAGGCGAAAACCAAACAAGAGATTGTTTTATTGCCAGAATTAATCGCAGATTATGGTGATTTATGTAACGCTTGCGTGAATGTGGAACGCGATGAAAATGGCTTTCTAAATTATGATTTATTATTAGATTGTGCAAGTGCGGTGCAAAAAATTGCAGAATTAACTCCACGTGGCGAAGGCAATTTTAATTTTACCGTAAACTTTAATTGCAAACCTTTTATTCCTTATTTTCCTGCAGGTTATCATCGCAGTGAGTTAGATAATGCTGTGGTAATTGGATTAGAAACGCCAGATTTATTAGTGGATGTGCTAGAAACTTTACCGAGTAGTGAAAATCGCCAACAGTTTTTTCATCAAGCAAGTGTGGCAATGTCTCAAGCTTTGCAATATCACATTGATGAAGTGCAAAATGTCGTAAAATCTGCGTTATCTGGTAATTTTAGCTTAGCGGGTTTTGATAGCTCAGCAGCACCATCAAAAAATTGCCATTCAATGACAAAAGTTTATGAATTACTTGGTGTGCCTTATTTTGGTGCAGCAGGCACTGTGGAGGTATCTGAATTACTCACTCGCGTGTTCAAATCCATCAAAAATGTCAATTTGGTTGGCTTTTCGGGTTTAATGTTAGCCGTAACGGAAGATTTAGGATTAGCAGAAGGCACAAAAAGATCGCAATTTGATATTCGAGCGTTACTCACTTATAGTGCCGTATGCGGCATTGGTTTAGATACTGTACCAATTTCAGGTGAGACAACCATTGAACAAATCGCAGGATTAATGAGTGATACTGGCACAATGGCATTTCGTTTAAATAAGCCCCTTACCGTCAGGCTATTCCCTATTCCTAATAAAGTAGCGGGAGAAATGACCGAGTTTGAAAGCGATGATTTATGTAATTGCCGCATTTTAGCTGTACCATAGTTTATGATATGTAAAGGAAAAATTGGTCCTCACGAAGGAATAGAGCTTGAGTTAATGTTATCGAGAAAGAAAATGTTAGCACTTTTCTTTAATGATATGGGAGTTCCAGGTACGTTTTTACCTTATATAGAACGGGGTGTTTTTCGTTGTAATTATCTTGTTTTAGTTCCTCAAGATAAGCAGACTCCAATAGAGTTGGGAGCCTTTATTCTATTTAGACCCGTTCATCAAAAATATGCAGTACAGCTTGAGCAACTATTGAAGAAAAGTATAGGACACTTTGATCCTATGGTAGAACGAGAAATTGGTAAATTGCTTGGTTACCAAGAAGAAGATATCTCGCTTTATATTAATAATTGTAAAAAGGAATTGCGACAAGCATAGGATATGAATAATATTCATCATCGCAATGAAAATTTTGAACCTAATTTTTCATTACAAGATAGTGAAAAAAGGCTAAACTAGTTAAATCTTAAATAATCATATTTATAAGAGGACAAACACAATGTTAAAAAGAAGTATGAACATCGCTGATTACGATCCCGTATTATGGCAGGCGATCCAAGATGAAAATCGCCGTCAAGAAGAACATATTGAATTAATCGCATCAGAAAACTATGCCAGCCCACGCGTAATGGAAGCGCAAGGCTCTCAATTTACTAATAAATATGCGGAAGGTTACCCGGGCAAACGCTATTACGGCGGTTGTGAATATGCAGACATTGTTGAGCAGCTTGCAATTGACCGTGCGAAAGAATTATTTGGCGCAGATTATGCTAATGTGCAACCGCATTCTGGTTCGCAAGCCAATGCGGCAGTGTATATGGCATTGTTAAATCCGGGTGATACCATTTTAGGAATGAGCTTGGCACACGGCGGCCACTTAACTCACGGTGCATCAGTGAGCTTTTCAGGCAAAATTTATCACGCAGAACAATATGGCATCACTGATGAAGGCGTGATTGATTATGACGCATTGCGTGAACAAGCGTTACGCGTTAAGCCAAAAATGATCGTGGGTGGTTTTTCTGCCTATTCTCAAGTAGTTGACTGGGCGAAAATGCGTGAGATCGCCGATGAAGTAGGCGCTTATTTATTTGTGGATATGGCGCACGTTGCAGGCTTAATCGCTGCAGGTGTTTATCCGAACCCATTACTGCACGCGCACGTTGTGACAACCACAACGCACAAAACCTTGGGCGGCCCCCGTGGTGGCTTGATTTTAGCGAAAGGCGGTGATGAAGAGCTTTACAAAAAATTAAACAGCGCTGTTTTCCCAGCTGGCCAAGGTGGTCCATTGGTTCACGTTATTGCAGCCAAAGCGGTATGTTTTAAAGAAGCTCTCGAGCCAGAGTTTAAAGCTTATCAGCAACAAGTGGTGAAAAACGCAAAAGCGATGGTGGAAGTGTTTAAACAGCGTGGTTATAACGTGGTGTCTAACGGCACAGAAAACCATTTATTCTTAGTGGATTTAGTGAGCCACGGTTTAACTGGAAAAGCCGCCGATGCCGCATTAGGCAAAGCGAACATTACGGTAAACAAAAATGCAGTACCAAATGATCCACAAAAACCGTTTATCACTTCAGGAATTCGTGTAGGCACACCTTCTGTGACTCGCCGTGGTTTTAAAGAAGCAGAAGTGAAAGAGCTAGCAGGCTGGATGTGCGATGTGCTTGATGCCGTGGGTAAAGAAAACGAGGAAGAAGTTATCGCAGCAACAAAAGCGAAAGTGCTAGATATTTGTAAGCGTTTGCCGGTTTATCCTGCGTAATTTTTTAGTATCGTGCGAAACAGGCTGGATTGGGTATCCAGCCTGTTTTT
>NZ_JBMMGT010000004.1:0-106665 GCF_049366555.1 Avibacterium volantium
TCTAATCCTGTTCTGTAAATTTTATTGCCAGCTTATTTACTTCTTTATTAAAAATGTTGGACTAAAATATTATGGGCGTTAAGGTCTGTTTGGCAGATTTGTCGATTATGGTAACTGGCGAAGTAATTCGGCATATTTGTTTATATGTAATACTTAAGCCGATTATAAATGAATTTTTTAAAAATGCTCTGCTCCTGAAGTATCAAGAGCAGAGCAAAGAGCGGTGCTTTTTCTACAAATTTTTATTTTTGATAGAAATACAACCCTTGGAATGGTTCAAGGGTAAGCTGGTTTACCACTTGTGGCTGGCTGGCTTGGATATGGCTGTTTTCAAGCAATGCCCATTTCTGATTTAGCAAATTCGCAGGAAGTTCAATTTGTTGTGGCTTACCCGTTAAATTGGCTAAAACTAACAATTTTTCCTCCGCACTTTCACGCAGATAAGCCCATACATCAGGTGAAGTTGGGTTGAGATCTTGATAGCTTCCCTCAATGAAAATCGGATATTGCTTACGCAAGGCGATGAGGCGTTGATAAGTGTAAAATACCGATTGTTCATCTGCCAGCGCTTGTTCCACATTAATCTCTGCACGTCCAACGCCAATCCAAGGCTCAACCTGGCTGAAACCGCAATAACGGCTGTTATCCCATTGCATTGGGGTACGGCTGTTGTCGCGCGATTTTTGTGCCAAAATTTTCATTAATAGATCTTCGTCCATTCCCTGTTCACGCAGTTCGGCGAACATATTTAGGCTTTCTACATCACGATATTGGCTGATTTCGGTGAAATTTGGATTGGTCATTCCGATTTCTTCGCCTTGATAAATATAAGGTGTGCCTTCCATTCCGTGTAGTACCATTGCGAGCATTTTAGCGGACTGCTGATGCCATTTGCCCTCATCACCAAAACGGGAAACAATGCGTGGCTGATCGTGGTTGCACCAAAAGAGCGCATTCCACGCTTTGCCGTGCATTCCTTGCTGCCAATAATTAAAAATTTGCTTTAACTCCACAAAATCTGGCTTGGCGTGCGTCCATTTTTCGCCATTTGGATAATCCACTTTTAGATGATGGAAATTAAAGGTCATTGATAATTCTGAACCTTGATTGTTGGCATATTGCTGACAATGTTCAAGGCTTGTGGAGGACATTTCGCCCACCGTCATCAGGTTACGCGGTTGGAACACTTCACGGCTTAATTCTTGCATAAATTCGTGAATGCGTGGGCCATCAGTATAGAAACGGCGGCCATCACCTTGATTATCACTAGGAAAATCTTGGTTTTTGGAAACCAGATTGATCACGTCTAAACGCAAGCCGTCCACGCCTTTGTCCGCCCAGAAATGACAAATTTTTTGTAATTCTGACCGCACTTGTGGATTTTCCCAATTCAGATCCGCCTGTTCCGTGGCGAAAAGGTGCAAATAATGTTTGCCAACACGCTCATTCCATTTCCACGCATTGCCGCCAAATTTAGAACGCCAATTATTCGGCGGCATCGTGGCATCATCACCACGCCAAATATAAAATTGATGATAAGGGCTTTGCGGATCTTGCGCTGCTTTGAACCATTGATGCTCCGTTGAAGTGTGGTTAAACACCATATCCATAATGATACGGATATTGCGCTGATGCGCTTGCTCAACCAGCTGTTCAAAATCTTGCATTGTGCCGTAAGTGGGATCAATGGCGCAATAATCGGCTACGTCATAGCCATTATCCACCTGTGGCGATACATAAATTGGCGTGATCCAAATGGCATCGATGCCCAGTTTTTGCAGATAATCTAAACGCTGAATAATGCCTTGCAAATCGCCAATGCCGTTGCCTGTGGTATCTTGGAAACTTTTCGGATAAATCTGATAAATTACCCCATTTTTCCACCATTGCGGACGAGATTGCGTAGGCGAAAGTGCGGTGTTTTTTTCTGTCATTTTTTCACCCTTATTCTGGAAGCGTGCCATTCGCTGCACGGCGTTTATACACGATCATTGTTAAAATCAATGGCACAACCACGGCCACCACCATCGCTAAAGCAAATACGCCCCAGAACGGTAATTGAATGGAAAGAATACCTGGCAAACCACCCACACCGATACTGTTTGCCAACACGCCATTTAAGCCGCAGATTAAGCCAGCAAAGGCAGAACCAATCATTGCACAAAGCATCGGGAAGCGGTATTTCAAGTTGATCCCATACATTGCCGGCTCGGTTACACCAAGATAAGCGGAAATGGTTGCAGGCACGGAAATTTCACGCTCATTGGCTTTTTTGCTCACAATCACAATGGCTAACACAGCTGAAGCTTGCGCGATGTTAGAAAGCGCGATCATCGGCCAAACAGGCGTACCGCCAATGTTTTGGATCATTTGCATATCAATCGCAAGGGTGGTTTGATGCACACCGGTGATCACCAATGGGGCATAAAGGAAGCCAAATAATGTCGCGCCAATCGGGGCGAAGCTACCGGTTAATCCTGCACGCACCACATAGGCCACGCCATTACCAATTTCACGACCAATCGGCCCGATAATAGAATGAGCAAGGAACACCGCGATGATTAATGAGGTGACAGGCACGATCACTAAATTTAATGACGCAGGCACAATGCGACGTAAGCGGGTTTCGATCCAACCTAAAGCAAGACCAGCCAAAATAGATGGAATCACCTGTGCTTGATAGCCCACTTTATCAATGCTAAACCAACCGAAATCCCACATTTCAGGAATTTTAGAGCCGAGATCATAAGAATTCATTAATTGTGGTGAAACAAGCGTAACGCCAAGGACGATCCCCAAAATTGGCGAACCACCCATTTTTTTCACTGTGGACCAACAAATTCCCACGGGTAAATAGAAGAAAATCGCCTCACCAATTAACCATAGGAAAGAATGGATTGTCGCCCACATCGGGTGGGTTTGCACCAAGGTTTTGCCGTCAAACATTGGAATATCACCAATCACATTGCGGAAACCTAAAATCAAACCACCACTAATTAAGGCAGGGAGAAGCGGAATGAAAATCTCGGCAAAATGCGAGATAAGTTGTTCATACCATTTCATATTTTGGCGTGCAGCCACTTTCGCTTGTTCTTTATTCGCTTCAGAAATTTGCGTTTGTTTCACTAATTCTTGGTAATAAAGATCCACTTCAGGCCCAATCACCACCTGAAACTGCCCCGCATTGGTAAAACAACCTTTTACCATCGGCAAGGATTCAATGCCTTTCACATCGGCAATTTCAGGCTGATTTAACACAAAACGCAAACGCGTAATACAATGCGTTGCTGTCGCAATATTCTCCTTCCCACCAATTAACTGGATTAATTGCGTGATATATTGAGGATTAATTTTCTTTGCCATAATTTTTCCTTTCTTCTGAAAAATGTTCGTGCGTATCTTACGCCTTTTTATTTTTTCCTCAATGGGAACGTTCCCAATCTGTGATCTAAATCACATATTTAGATGAAAAATAGGGCAGTGATAAGATAAAAGGAAAATCAAGCAAAAGTGCGGTGGGAAATTTGGGGATTTTTGTAGTGAATACTTGGCAAAAGTAGATAAAAGAATGATATAATACGCACCGTTTTTCGATTGATGAAGAATAAGATGATTTAGATTTTATCCGTTGTTCTGGTATAAGGGCAGGGGAGAATAAAGGAAGAAAATTGGTTAAATATTGCTCAATTCAGTACCTAGCTCTTCAACACATTGTCATTTTCTTGAAAGGTATTTCTAACCTATTGAGTCAAAAAGAAAAAATCATCATCCGCAGTCGAAAGACATTGCCCTGTACGAAAGGGATTAAGACTAGCGTCCGTAGTTTTTACCTGTGATGCTAATGCCAGTCGAAAGATATAGCCCTGTCTGAAAGGGATCGTCAAAAAAAGAATAGTCTTAGAATGGGATTTTAGGAATAGTTACCAAAAACACTAAACCAACCCACAATCAATACAACTCGCCTTAATTTCTCTGTTTTCTAACAAATCAAATAATTGTTTGACGGCTTGTTTGCCAGCGGTGGTGAAGCCGAGATCCACGCTTAGGGTTTGAGGGAAAAGGAATCGCAATAGAGGGGTGTTGCCGATGCCTGCAACGCTGATGTGAGTGATGTGATGTTCTTGCAGCCATTTTACCACGCCGATTGCTAAGGTGTCGGTGGCGCAGACAATGGCGGAAATTCGCGAAAAATCCACCGCACTTGCTAATTGGTAAGCGCTGTCGTAGCTCAGCTCACCCAGCATAGCATTTGGGGTAAGCTGATGATCTTGACAAAAGCGAAGATAGGCTTGATGACGCAAGTAACCTGTTGTCATATCGCTTTCTTGCACCCCCAGATAAGCAATTTTTTGATGACCTTGCTGTAGCAGTTTTTCTAGTAAGAGCGTTACGGCGCGTTGTTCATCATAATAGACGCAAGAAAATTGTGAATAATGGCGTGCAATAACCACTATTTTTTTTTCCCAACCTTGCAAATCTTGTTCTTCTAAGCCTGAAAAGGCAAATAAAATCACGCCATCAACACGGCGCTGTTGGAAGAACTTGAGATGTTCCTGCAAGCGGTGCATTTCCATTTGGCTTTCCACAATAATCGGCTCGCAATTTGCTGCGTAGAGTAGGGGGAGCATTGCAGAAAGGGCTTGGTTTTCCGCATTGGAACTTAAGCGCGTAACGATAATGCCAATCATTGGGTTGCCTTGTCCACGCATTGCCCGTGCAGATTGAGAAGGGGTGAAGTTATGGGCTTGAATAATGGCTTGAATTTTCTCGCGCGTTTCGGCACTCACCTTGCTATCTTGATTTAACACGCGGGAAACCGTGGATTTCCCCACGCCAGCCAAGGCAGCAATATCTTTAATCGTGAGTTTTTTTGCCATTATTCAATCCTGTGAATGGGGTAATATCCTAACTATTCAAGTGCGGTGCTTTTTTGCAAAATTTTCATTTCGTGATGATGAAACTGTTGCACTAAATCCGCCACGTTTTTGCCATCTGGCAAGGTTAAGTTAGGCGCAATATCATACAACGGCACGATCACAAATTCGCGATGTTGCATATCATAATGGGGGACGGTTAAGCGTTCAGACTGAATAATTTCATCACCGTAAAGCAGAATATCCAAATCCAAGGTGCGTTCGCCCCAACGGCGCAGCCGCACGCGTCCTTGTTCTTGCTCAATGCGTTGTAATTGATCGAGCAAATCCAATGGAGCTAATGCCGTGGTTAAGCAAGCAACTGCATTCACATAATCAGGTTGATCCTGTGGCCCAAGAGGCTTGCTTTGATAAAAATGGCTAACTGCCACCAGTTGCGAATGGGGCAGTTGTTGTAACGCTTGCAGTGCGTTTTCTAGCTGTTGCACAGGGGTAGCTAAATTGCTACCTAAAGCGATATAAACCTGTTTCATTGTGCGGTTGGCTCTTTCTGCGTTTTACGTTTTCTTGGGCGATAACGTTTTTTCTTTGGCGTAGGGTGAAGTTTTTGATGAGCTTTCACCAAGGCGTTACGCTGTTCTTCATTGCTAAATTGATATTCGTGCCACCAAGTGGCTAACTCAATGGCTTCGCCGCCTTCCACTTGTGCGCGCATTGCTAGCAAATCAAAGGCCGCGCGGAATTTCGGGTATGCCATTACACGCATTGGCGCGTTTCCATTGCGTTTTAGCAGCTGTAATTGTAAGAACCAAATATCACGAATTACCCCCGTATGGCGGCGTGGCGCAGCAAGGCTTGTGGCAAGCTGTTCAAGAATTTCATTGCTGGCTAAGGCGTAAGCATCGTGATTATTCAAGCCGCCTTCATTTTTCAGCACTTCCACTTTTTCTCTTAATGGATACCAGAAGAAGCAAGCAAACAAAAAGGCAGGATTAATGCGCAGTTTGTCCGCGATGCGTTCATCTGTTGAAGCGAGCGAAGTTAAAATCATTCGTTCA
Source organism: Avibacterium volantium (assembly GCF_049366555.1). Lineage (GTDB taxonomy): Bacteria > Pseudomonadota > Gammaproteobacteria > Enterobacterales > Pasteurellaceae > Avibacterium > Avibacterium volantium_A. The sequence goes on from NZ_JBMMGT010000004.1 coordinate 5,933, forward strand.
GCAAAGCTATCTTGTTTTTCCGTGAAATAAGGCATTAGCGTTGGGAAAAGCTGATCAAACAAGCCATATTGACGCAACAAATGATAGGTTTTCACGCCATTGCCTGTTTGCAATAATTTTTGTGCTTCATCATATAAGCGAGCAGGCGGAATATTGCGTAATAGATGCGCCATTTGCTTGATTGGCGCTTCCGTTGGCTTTTCCAAAAACATATCCAATTTTGCCATAAAGCGAATGGCACGCAGCATACGCACGGGATCTTCTTGATAACGAATAACAGGATCGCCAATTAAACGCAATTTACCCGCTTTAATGTCTTCAATGCCGTTATAGAAATCACGCAAGGTGTTATCTTGTGGATTGTAATAAAGGGCATTAACGCTGAAATCACGGCGTTCTGCATCTTGTTCAAGCGTGCCGTACACATTATCACGCAACAACATTCCTTCATCGCTTTGTTTCGATTGACGTTCGTTATGGTGAACGGCGTGGTTGGCACGAAACGTGGCAACTTCAATAATATCACGTCCAAACATCACGTGAGCTAAACGGAAACGGCGGCCGATCAAACGGCACTGACGTTGAAAAATAGCTTGAATTTGTTCAGGACGCGCATTGGTGGCAACATCAAAATCTTTCGGTTTTTTATCGAGTAACAAATCACGCAAACAGCCGCCCACCACATAGGCTTCGTAACCGTTACGTTGTAATTTTTGCACCACAGTTAAGGCATTTTTGCTGATCATTCTCGGTTGAATGCCATATTGTGAAGCTTGAATAAGGTGTTTTTGATAGCGATGAGAAGATTTGCCTTGTGCTTTGCTTTCTTTCGGCTCGACATATTCTACGAAAGGCGCAGCGGGTCTAGCCTTGCTACGGCTGGATTTGGTATTTTTTTTATTTGCTCGTTTAGGCGAAACCTTTTTGGTGTTGGTTTCTTGTGTTGCATTATCTGCTTTTTTCTTAAACAGATTTTTAATTAAGGTTAAAATAGCGAACCCCTTGCTTGAAAAGCGTAAATAAAATTAATGAAAAGTGCGGTCAAAAATCACCGCACTTTTTAATTTAAGCCTGTATTTTAACAGCAAGCTAATTAGCCTACCATTTGTTTTTCACGAATTTCAGATAAGGTTTTGCAATCAATGCAAAGATCAGCTGTTGGACGTGCTTCTAAGCGGCGAATACCAATTTCAATACCGCAAGAATCGCAATAGCCGAAATCACCTGTATCGATTTTTTTCAGTGTATGCTCGATTTTTTTCATTAACTTACGTTCACGATCACGGTTGCGTAACTCTAAGCTAAATTCTTCTTCCTGTGTCGCACGGTCTGCAGGATCGGGGAAGTTTGAAGCCTCATCTTGCATATAAGCCACAGTACGAGAGGTTTCTTCTTGAATTTGAGCACGCCAAGCTTCAAGGATTTTTTTGAAGTGTAGCAGTTGCTCATCATTCATATATTCTTCACCTTCTTTCGGTTGATAGGGTTCCACTCCCGCTAAGGCTAATAAACTTAAAGAGGATTGACTCATTGTTATCTCCTAATAGTAATTCATCCATTTTAACTTAGTATAACTGACCTTATTATCACCGTAGGAATAGCAAAATTCAGCTATATTTTTGACCGCACTTTTGCGTTAAGTTAAGACTTTTCGAGGCAAGCCTAATTCCATTTCAAAATTAGGCGCTTTTTAAAGAGCGGTATAAATATCAGAAGTTTGAGAAATTAGCAAATAAATTTACGCAAGATAAAAAATTTTTACACAATAAATCTCAATTTTGCGATCCAGCTAACAAAATCTGCCTCTGTAAAATGGCGTATTATGAGCAAAAATATAAAAAAGACTAGACAACCTTTGAGTTAGGCGAGTATCTTTTAAGAATCATTTTTTAAATAAAAAGAGGGGGCAAAAATGCAAAATTTTTCATTAATAAAAACAAAAGGTTATATTGATGGTGAATATGTAGAAAATGCAGATGGGAAAACTTTTTCGGTGTTGAATCCAGCAACGCAACAAGAAATTTGCCAAGTGGCAGATTTAGGCGTGGCAGAAACGGAGCAAGCCATTTTAGCGGCGGAACAAGCGCAGAAAAAATGGAAACAGGTATTACCGAAAGAGCGAGCTAATATTTTAACCCGTTGGTATGAACTGGTGTTACAACATCAAGAAGAGCTTGCGCAAATTATTAGCTTAGAACAAGGTAAGCCCATTACTGAAAGCCGTAGCGAAGTGCTTTATGGGGCGAGTTTTATTCAATGGTTTGCGGAAGAAGCGAAGCGGATACAAGGGGATATGTTGCCCTCAGATAAAAGCAATCATCGTTTAATGGCGATGAAACAGCCTGTTGGTGTGGTGGCTGCCATTACGCCTTGGAATTTCCCGAATGCGATGATTACGCGAAAATCTGCACCAGCTTTAGCGGCAGGCTGTGCGGTGGTGTTAAAACCTGCGCCAGAAACGCCATTATCCGCCTTAGCCTTGGCAGAATTGGCAAACCAAGCAGGATTGCCAAAAGGCTTGTTGAATGTGATACCTACCACACAAGCAGGGGAAGTGGGCAAAGTGCTAACAGAAAGCCCGATTATTCGTAAATTGACCTTTACTGGCTCAACTAAGGTGGGCAAATTATTAATGGCACAATCGGCGAGTACGGTGAAAAAATTATCCTTAGAACTAGGGGGCAATGCGCCAGCGTTGGTGTTTGATGATGCAGATTTAGACAGTGCCGTAGAAGGGGTGTTTGCCTCTAAATTCCGTAACGCAGGGCAGACTTGCATTTGCACCAATCGTATTTATGTGCAAGCAGGAATTTATGAAGCCTTTGTGCAAAAATTCTGTGAAAAAGTGCAACAAATTAAACTGGGCGAAGCCAATCAACCAAATGTAACAATGGGGCCTTTAATCCGCCAAAGTGCTGTGGAAAAAGTACAACGTCACATTGATGATGCGTTGCAAAAAGGCGCTAAACTGGTGCTTGGTGGTAAACCTGCAGATCTTGGCGGAACATTTTTCCAACCTACCGTTTTAAAAGATGTTAATCAAACAATGTTAGTCGCCAAAGAAGAAACTTTTGCGCCTTTAGCACCGATTTTTAAATTTGAAACGGAAGAACAAGCCATTGCAATGGCAAATGACACGGAATTCGGCTTGGCGGCTTATTTCTTCACGCAAAATATTAACCGTATTTGGCGCGTGTCAGAAGCCTTAGAATATGGCATTGTAGGAATTAACGAAGGCTTGGTGACCAACGAATTTGCCCCATTTGGCGGCGTGAAAGAATCTGGTATTGGGCGCGAAGGCTCACATTACGGCATTGATGAATTTTTAGAGCTGAAATACCTTTGTTTAGGCATAAAATAAATAGGCTAAAGATAAAATAAAAAATAAGGGGCTGTGTCGCCCCTTTTTTATACCATTAAATTTACAAATAATCGTTAAGTTTGTTATAGAACTGCATTATGTAGTTTTATTGGACATTGGTGAAAGTATATAAATAAACTGAGACGTTATCTATTTATAGTATGTTGAAATGAGTGTAATAGTTTGATTTAACATATTTTATTTATTTTTGTTGACAACCGTTTTTTTTTTTTAGAATAGGGAAGATTTTAGTTTATTTTCATCTGATAGGGATTTTATGACTCATTTCGGTTTTCCTCTCGAAACAATTCTTGTCTTTTTTGGTGTAATTGCACTGTCTGTTTATTTAGATTTATTTGCTCATCGTCATAGCAAGGAAATTAGCGTAAAAGACGCCGCACTTTGGTCCGTCTTTTGGATAGGATTAGCACTTTGCTTTTATGTTTATCTATGGTTACGCTTTGATGCAGAGTGGGCAGATTTATATCTTGCAGGTTATGTATTAGAAAAGAGTTTATCTGTTGATAATTTAATGGTCTTTGTCGCCATTTTTGCTTCTTTTGGTATTACAGGAAGACTTCAACATCGTATTCTTTATTGGGGCATTATCGGCGCATTAATTTTCCGTGCTATTTTTGTTGTAATCGGAACAGGGTTGTTTGCTGCTAGTCCTTGGGTAGGGTTTGGTTTTGCTGCTTTTGTGATTTGGAGTGGATGGAAAATGCTTAAAAGTGGCGGTGATGATGAGGAAGAGATTGAAGATTATTCAAATCACTGGAGTGTACGTTGGACAGGGAAGCTTATGCCAATTTATACCAAGCTTTTTAGCGATCGTTTTTTGCTTAATCACTCTGAAATGAGTACGGAACAGATTGCCTCAACAACCCGTAAGGGCACTAAATATTTAACTCCTGCTTTTCTCTGTTTGATTGCAATTGAAACTTCTGATGTGGCTTTTGCTTTTGACTCTGTACCAGCGGTAATTGCTGTAACGCAAGAGCCTTTATTGGTTTATGCAGCAATGATTTTTGCTATTCTTGGTTTGCGTAGCCTTTATTTTATTTTGGCAACGTTAACTAAATATCTTGTCCATCTTGAAAAAGCGATTATTGCGCTATTGTTCTTTATCGGTATCAAAATGGCTATTCAATCTTGGAATCATGCTGTGAGTGATACGGGTATTCATATTTCACCAAACGCTAGTTTATTTATCGTTCTAGGTACTTTAGCAATCGGTGTAATTGCCTCATTTATCTTCCCTGAGAAAGAAGAACAGGAGTAAAAAATGTTAGTAAAAAAACTCGTTTTAACAGTATGTAGTTTATTGGCTAGTGTTGCAATAGCAAACCAGCATTATACTGCGCCACCAATAAGTTCGACTTATGGACATGTGCCTGTTATTAGTGATGAACAAATGGAAAAATGCGTGGAAATTTATAATCAGGCTAAATGGTTAGGCGAAGAATTGCAAAATACTTATGTTAATCAGTATTCTCAAGCTTCTGTTGATAGTTATAACAATAAAGTTAGCCAACATCAGAATATGATTACTTGGTTTAATCAAAATTGCGCGGGTAAACAATCTCGTTCAGCTTGTGAAGCTGCACAAGAATTAAATCGCAAAAATGGTATTGAAACACAAAGTTGCTATTAGCTGATGAACCAGTTTTAAAAAATCAAAGTTCGATCAATCTAACTCTATTTCATTACAGAAATCTTAATTAGGAGAGAATTATGCGTCGTTTACCTGTTTATTTATTAGTAGATACCTCAGGCTCAATGATGGGAGAGGCAATTGAAGCAGTGCGCAATGGTTTGCAAATGTTGGTTTCCGCGTTGCGCCAAGATCCTTATGCATTGGAAACTGCTTATCTATCAGTGATTACTTTTGATACAAATGCGAAACAAGTTACACCGTTAACGGAATTAATGAGTTTTCAAATGCCCGATATTCAGGTTTCAGGGGTTACTGCAATGGGGGAGGCACTAAGCTTATTGGCAGATTGTATTAATAGAGAAGTTCAGAAAGGTTCAGCGGAAGTTAAGGGCGATTGGAAGCCAGTTGTATTCTTACTTTCAGATGGTTTGCCGACAGATGATTTACAAAAAGGGATCAATGCTATTCGCCAAGTTAAAACAGGAACGTTTGTGGCTTGTGCTGCTGGTGCTGGGGCTGATACTAATGTGTTAAAACAAATTACAGAAACAGTAGTTTCCCTTGATACCGCAGATGCAAATTCTATTAAAGCTTTCTTTAAATGGGTATCAGCCTCTATTTCTGTTTCAAGTCAAAAAGTGGATTTGAATAAGAAAGAGGTTAATGGCTTAAATGAATTGCCTCCACCGCCAGCAGAATTAAATATTGTACTATAAATTGAGTAGATGGAATTTCTCCGTCTAGTATCTATTACTCTAGCTTGTAAACGTTAAATTATGTCTAGACGACTTCTCACTTATATTTGTATTGACACGTCAGGTTCAATGAAAGGGGAGCCGATTGAAGCGGTAAATGTTGGTTTACAATCACTGTTATCGGCGTTGCGTCAAAATCCTTACGCACTGGATAGTGTTTATCTCTCGATTTTCACCTTTGATAGTGAAATCAAAAACGTGCTTCCTTTAACCGCGCTTGAAGATGTAACACTTCCAACTATAAGTACTCCAGACAGTGGCCCAACTTTCTTGGGGAGGATGTTAGAAGAACTTGTAAGTGCGGTGCAAAAAGAACAAATTTTAGGATCAACCGTTCAAAAAGGAGATTGGCGACCTATTTTAATTTTACTTACCGATGGTAAGCCTTCAGATGTGATGGCATACAATAATGCTATACCACAGATCAAATCCTTGAATTTCGGTAATATTGTTGCTTGTGCTGCAGGTCCCAAAGCTGATCCAAATGTACTTAAGAAACTCACCGATACAGTTGTTTCGCTAGATACGATGGATTCAAATAGCTTTGCTCAATTTTTCCAATGGGTTTCTGCTTCGGTTGCTCAAACTAGCGTGAGTGTTGGTGTATCAACAAGCAATACATTGCCACCTCCCCCAAATGAAATCAATATTGTTTTTTAAGGAATAGTTATGCGCCGTTTACCTGTTTATCTTGTGATTGATATTTCTGAAAGTATGGCGGGTGAAAATATTCGTCAAATGCAAGAGGGAATGAGTCGATTGGTTAGCCAATTAAGACGAGATCCTTATGCGTTAGAGTCTGTTTATATTTCTGTTATCGGTTTTGCTGGTGCTGCAGGTACGCTTGCACCACTCACGGAGTTGATAAATTTCTATTTGCCACGTCTACCTATTGGTTCTGGCACATCTATTGGTACAGCATTAAATCATGTAATGGATCGCATTGATAAAGAGGTTATTCCTAGTACAACTGAACAAAAAGGAGATTGGAAACCTTCGGTTTATTTTATGTCTGATGGCTCTAGCACAGATGACATAAGCAAAGCTATTCAGCGCTGGAAATCATTATTTAAACATCGTGCAAAATTAATCAATATAGGAATTGGTAAGTATTCGGATTTATCTACGCTTGATGAAGTGGCCGATCTTACATATCGTTTAGATGATGCAGATATTGAGCGTGTTTATCAAGCATTATGCGAAACTATTGCTACTTCAATTAGTAGTCAAAGCCGTTCACTTGGTATTGAAATCCCAGTGTTGCTTAGTAAAGAACTTTTGGAAAATAGTGCCATTTCATTAGCTAAAAATACTGAAGAATTAACCGCTCTTGATGAGAATTATGCCATTATTGCGGGTCTTTGCCGTAAAGTAAAATTGCCTTATTTAATGAAATGGGAGCGTTTTGGTGAAGTGATATTTGGTGATGCTGAATATCATTATATTGGTGCTTATCCTCTTGAGAAAGATTATGAAGATTGGTCAGATCCTCGTCCTAATAATCAAACAGTAAAATCTTCGCAACTGATTGGTGGAGGTGGTTGTCCTCATTGTGGCTCGCCATTTGCATTTGCAATGTGTGATTGCGGACAAGTTTTTTGTATTGATGGATTAGGTGAGGTAGTTTGTCCTAAATGTGGGCAAGAATGCTTTTTTTGTTTTGATTCTGAAGGCGATGATTTTGAAATTAATCGAGCAAGGGGATAGTGATGAGCGCATTGGAGCAAATTCAGAAAATTAAATCTTGGCTGGAGGAGATGGATGAAGAAAGCATAGATGCTTTTTCTACTCAGAATGCCACCTTAGTTAAGCTTGTTAGCGAAACCTTTATCAATTTTCGCCAAGGAATAGAAAACGTGAAAGTTATAATGCCAACAGAATCTACAGTCATACAAAAAATAATGCCAGTTATTCAACTTGTGAACGCCAAACAAGATGAGACCTATCTTTGCAAGCCAAATACAGATCTTTTAATTAAAGATGTTCATTTCTCACAAGAATGTGGTTTGCGTTGGAATGCTGAACAAAAAGTGATTGAAGGGATACCGAAAGTAAGTGGAGAAATTCAAGTTTCTTTCTTATTGGAAGATGGCTCTACCTCGTTGGGTGCACTTTGGATCAACCCAGACCCTAGAAAACTTTGGGATAACATTCCTAGTAACAAAAATGAACGTTTTTGGAAAGCGGATAGTGCAAGTGATGAGATCTCAACAAATTTTGGCAAATTATTAGCAGCAAGAATACGTGGACGTTCTCATGCACATAAAGGTATATGTTGCGATGATGATTTTACGATTGCTTTTCACGATAAAAGTGGTGTGCATTTTATTGCTGTTGCAGATGGAGCTGGCAGCGCAGAATTTTCTAGGTTAGGTTCAAAATTGGCGGTAGAAGCTGCAAAAGAAAAGGTGCTAGAGCAGCTGACGAACAATGATAAATATCAGGTAATATCCTATTCTTTTGAAATGGATAAGTTAAAAGGAATAGCAAATGGACTATTATTCCAAGCGGTGCAATCAGCTTTTCAAGCGCAACAAACTGAAGCGGAAAAAGAACAAATTCCATTAAAGTCGCTTTCTTGCACTTTGTTGCTAGCATTAACTTTACGTCTTAAAAATGGTCAATGGTTTACAGCTTGTTATTGGGTAGGTGATGGTGCTGCCGCTATTGTTGATTTAGGGACGCCAAAAGTGAAATTATTGGGGGAAGTTGATTCAGGTAACTATTCTGGGGAAACAGTCTTTTTAACGCATTCCGAGATTGAGGCGGAAAAATTGGTTTCTCGAATTCACACCGATTTGCAGGATTATCCACCGCTCTTGATGTTGATGACTGATGGTGTTTCTGATCCAAAGTTTAAAACGGATGCGAAATTGCAAACTATTGAGACATGGCAAGCATTATGGGAGGAATTAAAAATACCATTACAAGCTGAAAATCCTGCTAAAGCTTTAGAACAATGGTTAGATTTTTGGTCAAAAGGTGAACATGATGATCGAACGCTAGCAATGTTTATTTCACAAGATGAGTGGAATGGAATGATCAATCAACGTCAAAATGATCTTCCTAGCGAAGATTATCAAATTGCCTCATTCCCAAATAAGAATACACAAATAAGCGCCGAAGAAATAGCACAAAAAAATGTGGAAGATGATATTGGAGACAAAGTAGAGCGTACTATTAGTATGACCTCAAATGAGATTACAACAACTATTACGCTCATTAAAGCTAGCGATCAAAGAATGGATACTCAAGGAGTAAATCAATGAGTCAAATTATCCGTTTAACTGCGACCAATGGTCAAACGATAGAGTTTGTAGATGAAGTAAAAGCACAAGGTGGAATGAAAGATGTAATGTTTTCACCTAATCGAGATTATGTAGTGGCATTTTTTCGTGAAAAAGCGGATCAAGAAACCAAAGAACGCTTAGAAATGATCACGGAAACATACCGCAAACGTATTTTTGAACAAGAGGGCGGCGAATATTTGAAGAAATTATTTTGTTGGCCTACTGCGGTAGTGGAATATCAAGGTCGATTAGGGGTAGTGAGCCCTTTTTATCGAGATTGTTTTTTCTTTCAATATGGTAGTCGTAATAACGATATGTTGCAAATTAAAGGCAAAGATAAAGATGGTAAATGGTTTGCTTCAGCTTCTAATCGTAACAAATTTCTTGATCCTAAAGAACTGGGGGATTGGATGTTGCATCTGAAAGTCTGTTTGATGCTAGCTAGAGCAGTACGAAGAATGCATATGGCTGGATTAAGTCATAGTGATTTAGGTTATAAAAACTGTTTGATCGATCCGACAACAGGGCAGGCTTGTTTAATTGATATTGATGGCTTGGTTGTACCAGGTAAACATCCTCCAACAGTAGTGGGAACGCCAGATTTCATTGCGCCAGAGGTTGTTGCAACTCAGCATCTAGATAAGACAGATCCTAAACGTAGATTGCCAAGTCGCACAACAGATCTCCACGCATTAGCTGTATTGATTTATATGTATTTGCTTTATCGTCATCCTCTTCGTGGCGATAAGGTCTTTGATATGAATGATAGCCAACGGGATGAAGAGCTGGCAATGGGGGAAAAAGCGCTTTTTATTGAACATCCAACAGATAAAAGTAATCGTATTAAGGTGAAAAACCTTCGACCTACAGAATTGCCTTGGAAAGATACGGATAAGATTCCTTATAAAATTACTGGACCATATCTGAGTGCATTATTTGAGCGAGCCTTTATTTCTGATTTGCATAATCCAGCGGGAAGACCAACGGCTGATGAATGGGAACAAGCTTTGGTCAAGACTGTTGATTTATTGTAGCCATGTAGCAATCCGAAATGCGAGCAGAAATGGTATGCCTTTGATAATTCGACTAAACCGAAATGCCCATTTTGTGGCACATCACATCAGGGCGTATTACCTGTATTAAATCTCTATTCAGCAGCACCAAATGGCAGTTACCGTCCTGATAATCATCGTATTATGGTGTATGACGGGCAAGGACTTTACAAATGGCATGCGGATACGCGAGTTTTTCCAAATGAGAAACTTAAAGCATCAGATGCTCAAAGAATGGCTTATTTTCGTTTTTATCAGGGCGATTGGTGGTTGGTAAATGAACATTTTCCACAAATGATTAATATTAAAACTAAGCAACCTATTGCAATAGGTGAAAAAGTAAAATTGGAAGAAGGTGGGCAAATTTTATTGCAGCAAGGTGAAGGTGGACGTTTACTTGTCGTCCAAATAGCTGGAGCGTAAAGAGCGGTTATTTTTGAATAAATTTAATAAATAAAATAGGAGTAAACAATGGCAATTTCTTTAACAAAAGGACAAAACGTTTCATTAAGCAAAACCGATCCAAGTTTAAAAAATGTGTTGGTTGGTTTAGGCTGGGATGCTCGTTCTACTGATGGTCAGAATTTCGATTTAGATGCAAGTATTTTTATGACTAAAGAGAATGGTAAAGTCCCTTCAGATAGTTATTTTATTTTTTACAACCAAGTTCATTCACCTTGCGGTGGAGTTGAACACACGGGGGATAATCTAACGGGAGATGGTGATGGGGATGATGAAAGTATCATTGTGAAATTAGATCAAATTCAAAATGATATTAAATCTCTTTTTATCGCTGTGACTATTCACGAAGCAGAAGCTCGCCGACAAAATTTTGGACAAGTAAGTAATGCGTTTGTTCGCTTGGTTAATCACGATACAGATGAAGAAATCGTTCGTTTTGATTTATCAGAAGATTACAGTACAGAAACAGCGATGATTTTTGGTGAAATCTATCGCCATAACGGAGAATGGAAATTTCGTGCTATTGGTCAAGGTTATTCAGGTGGATTGTATGCGCTGTGTCAACAATATGGCGTAAATGTAGGATAAGGAAAGCAGAAATGGCAGTTTCATTGAGTAAAATTACTTTAGAAAAACGAGGCGATAGCCATAAAATTGATTTATCTAAATCTACGGATGAACAGATCACAATCAATCTAAATTGGTCACAACAGCAGAAAAAAGGCGGTTTCTTTTCTAGTTTATTTGGGGCTAATAAAGAAATTGATTTAGATCTAGGAATCTATTGGGAGCTAAAAGATGGTACAGCAGGAATGATTGATGGTTTACAATTTTCTAAAGGGCAAGGTGGTCCCCGTCATAAGCTAAGTCGGCAAGGCCGTTATACTGACTTTCCGTGGGTATGGCATTGTGGTGATGATCGTAGTGGTAGTAGTGAGAATGGTGAAACTATTTTGGTGAATCCAAAAGGCATTCAGGATTTACGACGCTTGGTTGTGTACTGTTTCATTTATGATGGCGTTGCTCAATGGGCTGAATCTGACGCTGTTGTTACAGTAAAAGTACCGAATCAGCCTGAAATTGTAGTTGAAATGGGTAAGCAAAGTGATCATCGTTCTTTTTGTGCTATCGCTAGCATTGATTTTATTGGCTCGCAAATGTCTGTCCGTAAAGAAATTAATTTCTTCAATGGACATGCAGATTGTAGCCAACATTATGATTGGGGATTCAAATTCTCTGCTGGCTCGAAATAGTTGTACGGTTCCCAAATTTTAAAGTAATAGATTAAATTACTGTTAATCTATTATTTTTATACAGGAAAATGGTTGCTAATAGATATCTATTAACAACCATTTTGTTTTGGTGGTACAGCTTTTTTGTATCAAGAATATCCTTAGGATTATCTGAGAATCCTTTATAAATCTTTGATCAAAATCTTAGATCGGCGCTGGTAATTATATTTTTCTCTTTTTTCTACGGGCAGATCTTCCACCTGAGCTAAATAAAATCCACGTTCTTGGAACCAATGTACTGTGCGTGTGGTGAGTACGAATAGCCGTCCAATGTGCTGTTCTTTGGCGCGTTTTTGAATGGCTTCTAATAAAATATCGCCGCGCGAAGAATTGCGGTAATCAGGGTGAACGGCAACGCAAGCCATTTCAGCCATATTTTCTTGTGGGTAAACATTTAAAGCTGCACAAGCAATGACCACGCCATCACGATCAATAATGGTGTAGTTGGAAATTTCCATTTCTAACTGCTCGCGAGAACGTTTGACCAAAATCCCTTGTTGTTCTAATGGGTAAATGAGTTCCAACAAGGCAGGAATGTCAGCCACATTTGCAAGACGAATGCTTTCTGAGCTTTCCATTGAAAGCTGCGTTCCCACGCCATCTCGGGTAAAGAGTTCTTGCAACAGCGATCCGTCTTCTTCATAACTTAACAAGTGGGAACGCTTCACGCCCGCACGACACACTTCAATAGCCGCCTGCAAGAAACGAGCTTGTGAGCTGTGATATTGATCTTGCGAAATAAAGCGGCTTAAATATTGCTCCGCATCTTGCGGTAGTAAATCGGCAATGGTTTCTTGCTGATCATTTAAAATCCCTTGCGTATCAGAAAAGGCAATGAGTTTTTCTGCCTTAAGTTTGATTGCCACCTGCGTTGCCACTTCTTCAAAAGGCAAATTAAAGGTTTCTCCCGTTACAGAGGGGGCGATGGGGCCGAGTAGCACTATCGACCCTTGATCTAATTGTTGCTGAATTTTCTCGCTATCAATACGGCGAATTTTGCCACTGAGCTGATAATCTACGCCGTCATCGACACCAATGGGTTGCGCCAAAATAAAATTGCTGCTCACCACATTGATTACCGCAGAATGGGGCAGACGCAAAGAAAGGCGCGCAGCAATATCATAATTTAATTTGCCCACCGCTTGTTTCACCACATCAAGGCTGTGGGGATCGGTAATGCGAATATTTTTATGATAAGTTGGCACGATGCCTTGCTGTTCAAGGAGCTGATTAATTTGCAATCTTGCGCCAAACACAATGGCTAATTTAATGCCAAGGCTATGGAGCAGGCTAATGTCATTGATAATATTAATAAAATTTGGGCTGGCAATGGTGTCGCCATCAAGCATAATCACAAAGGTTTTGCCTCTGTGCATATTCACATAGGGGGTGGATTGTCTAAACCACTGTACGAGTTCGGTGCTGCGCATAACTTCCTTTTCTTATAATTATTCACTTAAGGTGAATTTATATTCATTTTAAAAAATATGCAAGGAAAATTTTGCAGAGATAAAAAATGCGGTGAAATTTCACCGCACTTTGTATTTATGGAGATTAGTTTACTACGTTGAACTGCTCTTTCATTAACGCAGCGAAGTCGGTGTAACCGCCTACTGGTTTTTCATCAATGAAAATTTGTGGCACAGTTTCAACAGGTTTGCCTACTGAAGCAGATAAATCTGCTTTGCTGATGCCTTCTGCGATAATATCTACATAGCGGTAGTCAAAATCGCTTAAGGTTTCTTTTAATTTGTCAGCAAGCTCTTTTGCACGCACGCAATAAGGGCAACCAGGGCGACCAAAAATAACAACGAACATAATCATTTCCTTCTGTTAGGGCCAAGCTCATTGGCTAGATAAAAATGCAAATAGACAAAATGCTTAGCAAGATAAAAAATTGTGCAAATTGTACTGATTATGGCAAAAAGAATAAAGGAGTTTTTTAGCATTGTTGTAATTGGTGTAATATATCAAAATAACAGTTTGAGAGCCTTGTAGCCGAAGTAGGAAAAAATGAAATTATTAATGTTATGCCGCGAGCCGCGTCTTTATAGCTGCCAGCGTTTAAAAGAAGCCGCGGAAAGTTGCGGACACCAAATGGATATTCTCGACCCCAATCGTTTTGTGCTAAAACTCAGCGAAAAAGCACCGCACTTTGATTTGTATTATCAGCCAAATCGCGAAGCTGAGCCTTATTTATTGCCCGATTATGATGCCGTATTGCCGCGCTTTGGTTCGGCGAGTACACAAATAGGCTGTGCTGTATTGCAACATTTTCAGGCAAAAGGAGTGGCTTGTTTAAATGACGTTGAGCCTTTTCTTAAAGCGCGTGATAAATGGTGGAGCTTGCAGATTTTAGTTCAGCACGGTATTGCTGTTCCCCCTTCTTTACTGGCTGGCAGTGAAACGCGGGCGAAAGAAAGCCTTGAGTTGATTGGCTCGCCGACTATTTTGAAAACCTTGAGTGGATCGCAAGGTATTGGCGTGATCTTGGCAGAAAGCCAAAGTAGCGCCAGTAGCATTGTGGAAACCTTAAATCATTCTGGCGTGCCTGTGCTAATGCAGCAGTTTATTAGCGAAGCGCAAGGGGGCGATGTGCGCTGTTTTGTGGTGGGCGGAAAAGTGATTGCCACAATGGAGCGCAAAGGGCAAGCAGGCGAGTTTCGCGCCAATATTCACCGTGGAGGAACAGGCGAGCAAGTATGGCTCAGTGAGCAGGAAAAACAAATTGCACTTACCGCCACGCAAGCCTTAGGCTTAGATGTGGCTGGGGTAGATTTAATTCGCTCACATCAAGGCTTGTTGGTGTTAGAAGTCAATGCCAGCCCCGGTTTAGAGATGATTGAAAAAACCAGCGGTTTGGATATTGCGTTACAAATGATCTTGCATTTGGAGCGAAAAAGCCAAGCCAGATCAAAAAATAATGAATAAATAGCAAGTGCGGTAGAAAATTTGCGTATTTTTTGTTTTAATAAAGCCGTTTTCTCGCAAATCCTGCGGTTTCTAACGGCATTGCCCAATTCAAATAGGTGAGGTTTCCTATGATTATTTATTTACACGGTTTCGATTCCAACAGCCCCGGTAATCACGAAAAAATAATGCAGTTAAAATTTATTGATGACGATGTGCGATTCATCAATTACAGCACCTTGCACCCACGTTATGATATGCAATTTTTGCTCAATGAAGTGCATAAATTAGTGTCAGAAAGCAATGATAAAACGCCTCTTATTTGTGGTGTTGGACTTGGTGGCTATTGGGCGGAGCGCATTGGCTTTTTGTGCGGTATCAAGCAGGCAATTTTTAACCCGAATTTGTTCCCTTATGAAAATATGCAAGGCAGAATAGATCGCCCTGAAGAATATCAAGATATTGCCACCAAATGTGTTGAAAATTTCCGTTTAAAAAATAAGGGAAATTGCTTAGTTTTTCTTTCTACTCAAGATGAAGTGTTAGATGCTCAGCGCAGTGCAGAAACCCTTTCCCCTTTTTATGAGGTGATTTGGGACGAAAACGAAGGTCATAAATTCAAAAAAATTTCGCAACATTTACAACAAATTAAAGCCTTTAAAGCGGCATAAAAATAGGGTGGATTGAAATTATCCGCCCTTTTATTTGTTGTCTAAACCTCTTCCTGTGTTTGGCGATCAAGCTCAAATTGCGGTGGAAGTTGTGGTTTTAATTCATCTTCATCAATTTTTTCGACATCTGGCGTATCCAGTAAGCGTTCTGCTTTGCTGTGGGAGCTTTTTTCTTTGCCTAATAGCTGTGGCAAAATTTTACCGTAACTGCCTTTTGGTGATAAGGCACTGTTGATAAACGCACGGTTAAAATCATCGCCAAATTCCTTGTCTAGTACCGTGTCATTTAAAATAAAATAGCCTTTGTTTGGCAAGGCAATGTAACTCAATACATCTTTAGGCGAGAAATCGGGAAAGATGCTTTGGAGTTCATCTAGCCAATTATCCGTATCGCCTTCCACCTTAAGGGATTTCATTTCTTTGATTAAACTAATGGCGAAACTTTTGCCTTCCACGGGTTTATCAAAGTTGAATGAAAGCATTAAAGGGCATTGATTTTCTTGATAATTTCCCGTTTCTGAATAGAGGCTTAGGGTGTAAATTTGAAATGGCCCCCAGTTATAATCAGCATTGCCCACCATTTCCCAATCCGCCCAAAGTGCGGTGGAAAATAAGGCAGAAATTAAAAATGCGACAAGTTTTTTTTTCATTATTCTTCCTGATAAATTGCTTGTGGCGATTATAGCAAGTTTTTTATTTTCGACAGATTTAATTTGTACAAGTTGCTAAATTTCGCACAATTTGCTCAATTTGTTTTAAGCCATTTAAGCGCGTGCTGCTTAATCGTTGAGCAATGCCAAGTTCATCAAAATAAGCGGTTAAGTCAAAGGATTGCAGTTGCTCTGCGGTTTTACCGTTAATTTCTTGCAAAATCAGCCAAAGTAAGCCGTTAATAATGCGTGCTTCGCTAAAGGCATTAAACATAAAAGTGCGGTCGTTTTTTTCTTCAAATTTGAACCAAACCTTGGCTTCGCAACCTGAAATAGGCTGCATTTGAGCGAGCGTTTGTTCATCAGGGCGAGAGAGATTTTTTCCGCGTTGAATGATGAAGCGGTAGCGATCTTCCCAATTTTTGGCGTTTTTAATTTCTGTTCTCATTGCGTTAATCTAACAAGGCTAAGGCGTTATCCAACGCGTTAAAAAAGTGTTCAATATCTTGCTCATTATTGTAAGGGGCAAGGGAAAGGCGTAATGTACCACGTTGTCCGAGCCTTGCCAAATAAGGTTGAGCGCAATGTTCGCCAGCGCGCAGGGCAATATTTTGTTCGCTCAACAGGGTAGCAAGATCAGAAAGATCGATATGCTTAAATAAAAAGCTAATAATTGGGCTGCGATCGCCATAAGCAAAAAGCTGGCAGGCAGGGTATTGTTGCAAGCGTGCGATGATTTGTTCGCTTAATTGCGCGACATACTGATGTGCGGCATTGTTGTCCCATTTTTCCAACCATTCTAGCACCGCATTAAAACCGATTACGCCAGCAATATTCGGCGTGCCGGCTTCAAGTTTATAAGGTAATTCGGCAAATTCTGTTTGCTGTGCGCTGACTTTCTGTACCATTTTGCCACCAAATAATAAGGGCTGAAGTTGATTAAGTGCGGTCAATTTTCCAGCCAAAACACCAAGCCCTGTGGGGCCATAGATTTTGTGTGCGGAAAAGGTGAGAAAATCTACATCAAGTTGTTGTAAATCAAGGGAAAGATGATTAATGGCTTGTGCCGCATCGGCTAAGATGAATGCGTTACTTTGGTGGCGAATAATCGGGATTAAATCAGCCAACGGCTGCACCACACCCGTTACATTGGACATCATCGTCAAGGCAACAATTTTGCAGTTTTTTTGCACCGCACTTTTTAATGCACGATCATCAATAACGCCGTTAGTCTGCAATGGCAGAACGATCAATTTCGCCCCAGTTTTTTGGCTTAGCTGCTGCCAGCTGACAAAATTGGCGTGGTGTTCCGCTTCACTGATGATGATTTCATCTTGTGGCGTAAGCTGTGGCAGCAGGCCGTTCGCCACTAAATTAATGGCGTGCGTGGTGCCTGATGTCCAAATAATACTTTGTTCGCTTTGTGCGTTGAGCAGTTTTTTCACTCTTGCGCGCGCTTGTTCATAGCGTGTGGTTTGTTGTTCGTCATATTGGCTGCGATGTACCGATCCTGCGGATTGATAGAACGCAACGGTGGCATCAATCAAGGCTTGCGGTTTTAAGCTAGTAGCGGCGCTGTCTAAATAAACGGCTGCGTTAGGTTGTTGAAAATAAGGGAAGTTTTTCCGAAATTCTGTGGAGTTAAAAGCCATAGAATGATCCTTTTTCTTTTTGTTGGCGTTTTTGTTTACGCTGTTCGCTTTGCATTTTTCGCCATTGTTCAGGGTAAATCAGTTGTGGATCTTGCCATAAACCGACACGTTGTGCGCGTGCCTGTTGCTGTGCGTGAAAATAGCTTTGATCGTGCGCATAACGCTCATACACCCATGCCATTCCTAGTTTTACCATTGCAAGATTGACATTCTGCCCTTGTTGGTTATACACCGTGGCAAGCGTGCGTTGATAGCGATCATAGCCCACAATTTGCAGCTGAACCGCTTGCTTATGAATCAGGTTGGCTAAGGTTTGACGCGATTTATTACCAAAAGGCTGTTTCTTTTCTGGCGCATCAATGCTGTCTAAACGAACTTTGATTTGTTTGTTATTTTCAAGCAAACAGCTAAAGGTATCGCCATCAGAAATTGCCACAACGCGGCAAGGAATGATACGCACTGCTTCTGCTGTTTGAGGAAGCCAAAATATTGTTGTAATTGTTGTAATAAAGAACACGAAACGCTTTCGTAACATTCTGATCACATTGATTCTAAAAAAGTTTGAAATTTTTCTTATTGTAACGAAAAGCCATAACAAAACGAATAAAATAAGAGTAGAATTGTTGCGGTTTTAGTAAATTAACAAATTTATAGCGGTATGACACAGAAGATTTTTCAGTTATTACGTTCTTTTGCCATTCTTTTTTTAATGCTTTTTCTCGGTGAGCAAATCGCTCGTTTTATTCCTATTGGCATACCTGGTAGCATTTGGGGATTGCTTTTATTATTCACCTGCTTAATGTTACAAGTGATTAAAGTGCATTGGATTTTTGCAGGTGCAAGCCTATTAATGCGTTATATGGCGGTGCTGTTTGTGCCAGTAAGCGTGGGGATTATTCAATATTCTGACCTTTTGCTCAACCAAGCCAAAGTGCTGTTAATCCCTAATGTGGTGGCGACAATTTTGACATTGGTGCTCAGTGGCATTTTGGCGGATTATCTTTTTTCCCAACAGTCTTTTGCTGGATTACGCAAAAAAGTCTTGAAAAAACGGGCTAAGGAGAGCAAATGATTTACGCTTATACTTTGCTTACCCTCGCGGTTTTTATGGTTGCCTTGCAGATTAGTAAGCGGTTGAAATCAATCATTTTTAATAGCTTTATCCTTACCGTAGCAATGTTGATTGCCATTGTCGTGATGTTTAATGTGCCTTATCCCGATTATATGGCAGGGAATGCACCGTTAAATCATTTATTGGGGGTGAGTGTGGTTGCCCTCGCATTGCCGTTATACGAACAGTTTCGCCAAATTAAAGAATATTGGAAAACGATTTTATTTATCACCGCACTTTCTTCTTTATTCTCAATGGTAGTGGGGGCAGTACTCGCCTTATTGCTTGGGGCAGAACCTGAACTGGTTGCAACGATTTTACCAAAATCCGTTACCACGCCAATTGCGATGGAAATTGCTCAAAACATTGGTGGTATTCCCTCCGTTGCGGCAGCGGCGGTATTGATTGCTGGGTTGCAAGGGTCAATGTTTGGTTATTTAATTCTGAAAGCCATAAAAATAAAATATGCCGAATCCATTGGGCTTTCGGTGGGGGCTGTTTCGCACGTTTTAGGTACGGTAAGTTGTATGGAAGTTGATCCTAAAGCGGGGAATTATAGCTCAATCGCCTTGGTGCTTTGTGGTATCTTAAGTTCCATTTTTGCCCCTTTTGTATTCAAATTAATTTATTTTTGGGTGGTGTAGAATGAAAAATACAGTGAATAGCCTTTGGCACGAACGTTATATCCCTGATAATCCACGAGAAAAAGATCACCGCCCTCCATTTCGCCGTGATCGTGGGCGTATTTTGCACAGTGCGGCATTTCGCTGCCTGCAAGCTAAAACGCAAATTCACGCCGTGGGTGAAAATGATTTTTACCGCACGCGCTTAACCCATTCTTTGGAAGTGGCACAAATTGGTAGCAGCTTGGTGGCACAACTCAAATTCATCGAAGCATTTGCCCATTTAGCCGAACAATTAAAGACGGATAAAAGCCTTTTACAAAAACAGCTAAAACCCTTATTGCCCTCCAATGATCTGATTGAAAGCCTGTGCTTTGCCCACGATATTGGACACCCGCCTTTTGGGCACGGTGGGGAAGTGGCATTAAATTATATGATGCGCGATCACGGAGGCTTTGAAGGCAATGCACAAACTTTTCGCTTATTGACCAAGTTAGAGCCTTATACCGCCAATGCCGGAATGAATTTAACCCGCCGCACTTTGCTTGGCGTGGTGAAATATCCTGCCATTTTAGATTGTTCTTCACCACAATATGGCGAAATTTTACCACAAGGGAGTGAAAATCCCTTGTATGCCAAAATTGCAGATTGGAAACCGGGAAAAGGCATCTTTCGTGATGATTTGGAAATGTTTCACTGGCTATTGTTGCCATTAAGCGAAAAAGATCGTCAGCTTTTTCAGCAATTTAGCGAAGCCAGAGTTACGCCACAGCAAACGTTAAAAACTCGTTATAAATCTTTAGATTGCAGCATTATGGAGCTGGCGGACGATATTGCTTATGGCGTTCACGATTTAGAAGATGCTATTGTAGTTGGCGTGATTCATTTATATCAATGGCAAGAGGCGTTGCAGCAGCTTAAAAATAGCTCTTCTCAATGGATCAAGCTGAATATTGACAGTCTGAGCAAAAAATTGTTTTCAGCACATCATTATGAACGTAAAAATGCTATTGGTGCATTGGTAAATTATTTTATTACCAATGTGCGGTGGAAAATTAATCCTGAATTTGATGATCCTTTGCTACGCTATAATGCTGAATTGCCAGAAGATGTGATTAGCGTGCTAAACGTGTTTACTGATTTTGTGTGGCAATATGTCATTCGTGATGTTAATACGCAACGCATTGAGTATAAAGGACAACGAATGCTGACAGAAATGTTTCAAATTTTTGAGAGCGATCCTGAACGCCTGTTACCGCGTAACACAGCGGCGCGTTGGAAAAATGCAGAGCCGAATCAGAAAAAACGGATTATCTGTGACTACATTGCGGGAATGTCAGATGCTTACGCAATGAAAGTATATCAACAGCTTTGATCCAAGAATGGGGGCTAAATACAGCCTCCACAGCTTCCGCAACGCCAATCGTCTTTATTTACGGCTTGGTAAAACCAACGCATATAATTTTCTTCTAATGGAATATCGGCAGCAATAAATACATCACTTAGCCACTCAATGTTAGCGAGAATCCAATCATCTTCATCAAGCCCTTCTAAATAAAGTTCATCGGTAGGATCGATGAAATTATAAATTCCCTTTGTTCCCATATCGTGTTCACGTTTGTGTTCTGGAATATCAAGCAGATTGCCTTGATAAAAAATTTCCCAATGCCCTAAACACAGCGTGTTGCCTTGTGTACTCCAGCGAGCGGTGAATGGATTTTCCATAATGCGTATGAGTTGTTATTAATCATTGGTTAAATTATCGATCTAATTAAAATGAAGTCGAATACCCAATTCACCTTATTTTTTATAAGGGCATTATTTTAAAGTGCGGTGTAATTTTGAACGATTTTTAATTTTTAAAGTCTGAAGTTTTCCCTATAAAATTTTATAGAATAGTGTAAAATTAGTTGTTATTTCTATTTTAAGCGGTATTTTACCGTCATTTACGGTGGAAAATTTTATGGAAAAAAAATTACCTAAAGCCCTTGATGCCATTGATATAAAAATTCTGAATGAATTACAGCGTAATGGCAAAATTTCTAATATTGACCTTTCAAAGAAAGTCGGGTTATCGCCAACCCCTTGTTTGGAGCGTGTAAAACGCTTGGAAAAACAAGGAGTGATTATGGGTTACCGTGCCTTGCTTAACCCTGAATTGTTGGATTCGCCATTGCTCGTGATCGTAGAAATCACTCTTGTGCGCGGAAAACCTGATGTATTTGAAGAATTTAACGAAGCAGTGCAACAGCTTGATGAAATTCAAGAATGTCATTTGGTGTCGGGGGATTTTGACTATTTACTCAAAACCCGTGTGGCGGATATGGCGGCATACCGCAAATTGCTTGGCACAACCTTGCTACGTTTGCCTGGCGTGAACGATACTCGTACCTATGTGGTAATGGAAGAAGTGAAACAGACCAATTTTTTACAATTAAAATAAGATGATTAAACGAATTACAGCAAAACTAACACCAAAACAATATATGGCGGAATTGTGTTTAGGCACAATTTCCCTGTTTGGTTTGTATTTGATTATTGCTTGGTCAAGTTACAGCCCTTTTGATAACACTTGGGCGGTTTCGTCCTCGCAGCCTGAAACCATCAATAAAGCGGGAGCGTTGGGCGCTTGGCTTATAGGCTTATTTTTTACTTTCTTTGGACATATCGGCAATTTAATTCCTTTTATTTTATGTTTTGTGCCGATTTATTTATTCAAAACCAAAAAATTCACCCAGATCACTTGGATTAAAGCGGCTATTCGCACGCTAGGGGGGATCTTATTATTTAGCGGTTTAACCGCATTAGCTACTTTATTGCTTTCTAATACTAGCTCTTATCTTGCTGGTGGGGTGTTAGGTGGAAGCTTAGTGGTTTCCCTTTATCCTGTTTTAGGCAAAGCAGGAGTGATTTTGTGCGCATTATTGTCAGCTATTGCAGGCTTTATTTTGTGTTCAGGTAAGGCTTTAGTGCAGCTTTTTGTGAGATTTTATTACTGGCTCACAATGAATGAGGACAAAACTCTAGCAATGGCAATGCCCGCCGAGCCACGAGCAGACAGCGAGCCTGAGCCTTTAGAGGAAATTATTATCCAAAAGCCTGCGCCAATTTCGTCATTACAAAATGAAAATGCAGCGCAAAACGAAGCAAGCGAAGAGCAAAATAAAGATAACCAAACCTTTATTCAAATTAGTGGCTTACAAGAATTTGTTCAGTCAGAAACTCCACTTACACATAATGAAAGCCAAGCAGTTTCAAATAGCCAAGATCTTTTTGATCCACGCCAAATGGAATCCCTTTCCAATTATGGTGTAGGGCAAGAAGAACCATTGCCGAACGTGCGTATTCCTCAAACCAGCACGGTAACGAGCTCAGCCACGCAAATTGGCGTAACTACGGAACAGACAATGGTTAAGCCTGTTCAAGCCGTTGTTGAACAGAAGGATTTAACGGCACAGGCAGATTTACCCAATGAGGCAGACTTACCAAGTGCGGTGGATTTTTCTACAGAATTTTCTGCAATAGAACAAGCACCTGAATTAAAGGTATCCATTCCTGATTATTCGTTAGACAATTATTCTGAAACAGAAAATTTGCCAGAGCAAGATAATGAAATGGACGAATTGGTTCGTCAGTTCGCAGCGCAAGAAGCACAACGCTTGGCTGAAATGCAGCAGCGCGCAAAAGAAATCAATGCGGAAGATGCTTTAGCGGATATTCTGGCTGGGCAAAATCCAACGCAATCAACGGTAAATCAGCCAACTGAACCTCAGCCTGCGGTAAGCCAGCCAACTTACAAACCCTATGGCGATTCCTTAATTCACCCAGCCTTGCAAAAGCAGGTGAAAAAAGCGGAAAAACCTACCACACCATTGCCAAGTTTAGATTTATTGGATAAACGTGAAGTGGAAGAACAAAATATCACGCGCGAAGAAATCTTAGAAACCTCGCAACGTATTGAGCAACAATTACGTAATTTCAATGTAAAAGCGAGTGTAAAAGATGTGTTGGTAGGGCCTGTGGTAACGCGTTATGAATTGGAATTGCAACCTGGGGTGAAAGCGTCCAAAGTTACCAATATTGATACAGATTTAGCGCGCGCCTTGATGTTCCGCTCCATTCGTGTGGCAGAAGTGATCCCCGGCAAGCCTTATATTGGCATTGAAACGCCAAATTTACAGCGCCAAATGGTGCCGCTGCGTGATGTGCTAGACAGCCGAGAATTTCGTGAGTCAAAATCCTTGCTTTCAATGGCGCTAGGAAAAGACATTAGCGGCAATCCTGTGATCGTAGATCTAGCCAAAATGCCTCATTTGTTGGTGGCAGGCTCAACAGGTTCGGGGAAATCCGTTGGGGTGAATACGATGATTTTAAGTTTACTTTTCAGAGTGAAGCCTGAAGAAGTGAAATTTATTATGATCGACCCGAAAGTGGTGGAGCTTTCCATTTATAACGATATTCCGCACTTGCTCACCGAAGTGGTTACGGATATGAAAAAAGCTGCCAATGCACTGCGTTGGTGCGTGGACGAAATGGAGCGCCGCTACCAATTATTATCCGCCTTGCGTGTGCGTAATATTGAAGGCTATAACGAAAAAATTGATGAATATAACGCAATGGGAATGCCAATTCCAAACCCAATTTGGCGACCGGGCGACACAATGGACGCAATGCCACCTGCGCTGGAAAAACTCAGCTATATTGTGGTGATTGTCGATGAGTTTGCCGATTTGATGATGGTAGCAGGTAAGCAAATTGAAGAACTCATTGCGCGCCTTGCACAAAAAGCCCGTGCCATCGGTATTCACTTGATTTTGGCAACCCAGCGCCCTTCTGTGGACGTGATTACTGGCTTGATCAAGGCTAATATTCCAAGCCGTATTGCCTTTACCGTGGCGAGTAAAATTGACTCGCGCACCATTCTCGATCAAGGTGGTGCAGAAACCTTGTTAGGCCGTGGGGATATGCTTTATTCAGGGCAAGGCTCTTCCGATTTAATCCGTGTTCACGGCGCATTTATGAGTGATGACGAAGTGGCTCGTGTGGCTGATGACTGGCGTGCAAGAGGCAAACCAGATTATATTGATGGCATTTTAGACAGTGCCGATGATGAAGAGGGTGAAGTAGCACGAAGTGGTGATGACGGCGATCTTGATGATCTTTTTGATGAAGTGATGAATTTCGTGATCGAAACAGGCACAACGTCAGCCTCATCAATCCAACGCCGTTTCCGTGTCGGCTTTAACCGTGCCGCACGCATTATGGATCAGCTGGAAGAACAAGGCATTGTTTCACCGCTACAAAATGGTAAGCGTGAAATTTTAGCCCGCAGTTCGGATTATTAGTTTAATCTTTCAGCGAATTACAAAGCTAAGCATAAAGAAAATGCAACAAATGGGAAATTTTATTGTCTGACTAACACAATGGTTTCCCATTATTTTAGGATTAAAGGAAGATTTATGAAAAAAATGGCAGTAAAAATCACCGCACTTTTATGTTTAGGTTTAAGCCAAATGGCTTGGGCTGATGCGGTGAGTGAATTACAAACGCGCCTTAACAAAGTGGACGTGTTAAGCGCAGATTATGTGCAAAAAGTGAGTGATGCCAAAGGCAAAGAAATTCAACAAGGCAAAGGTAAACTTCGCATTAAACGCCCAAATTTATTCAGAATGGATAACCAATCTCCGCAAGAAAGCCAAATTGTGTCAGACGGCAAAACCCTGTGGTTTTACGATCCTTTCGTGCAGCAGGTTACGGCAAATTGGGTGTCTGAAGCGGTGAATAATACACCATTTGTGTTGCTTACCAGCAATGATCAAGCGCAATGGAAAAAATATACCGTCGCGCAATCAGCGGATACCTTTACCCTTAAACCAAAATCTGCGAAAAGCAATATTAAGCAATTCAATATTCGCATTGATTCTGATGGTGTGTTAAAAAACTTTAGCACCACAGAAAAAGACGGACAAACCAATTTATACTTATTGCGTAATATCACCAACCAACCGTTGGCAGATAATTTGTTTAAATTCAGCGTGCCGAAAGGTGCAGAGCTGGACGATCAGCGCAAGAAAAAGTAACGAAAAAATCACCGCACTTTAAGGCTAAATGGTTTACAATTTAGCCTTATTTTTTCCTGAAATTATCCACATACGAGAGAAAAAAATGCCTAATCTTGCTTTTGACTTTGCTGAAAATGATTTCCGCCCTTTAGCGGCGAGAATGCGTCCAACCCATTTAGACGAATATTATGGACAATGCCATTTGATTGGTGTAGGTAAACCATTACGCAAAGCCATTGAAGCGGGGCATATTCACTCAATGATTTTGTGGGGGCCGCCCGGCACAGGCAAAACCACCTTGGCAGAAATTATTGCGCAACGTATTAATGCGGAAGTGGAACGGATTTCAGCGGTAACAGGTGGGGTAAAGGAAATTCGTGAAGCCATTGAGCGCGCCAAACAAAATCGGCTTGCAGGGCAGCGTACCATTTTATTTGTGGACGAAGTCCATCGTTTCAACAAAAGCCAGCAAGATGCGTTTTTGCCTTATATTGAAGATGGCACGGTGATTTTTATTGGCGCAACCACTGAAAATCCTTCTTTTGAACTGAATAACGCCTTGCTTTCGCGTGCGCGCGTGTATGTGCTGAAATCCTTAACCGCACAAGAAATCGAACAAGTGTTACAGCGCGCCATTAATGACAAAGAAAAAGGGCTAGGCAACCTTGATTTAATCTTAGAAGACAATTTACTTGCAATGCTGGCGGAATATGTCAATGGCGATGCACGCCTTGCATTAAATAGCCTTGAATTAATGGCCGATATGGCGGAAGAGGGCAAAAATGGCAAATTTTTGCACCGCACTTTATTAACGGAAGTGTTGGGCGAACGGCAAGCCCGTTTTGATAAACAAGGCGATCGCTTCTATGATCTCATCTCAGCCTTGCATAAATCCGTGCGTGGCTCATCGCCAGATGCCGCTTTATATTGGTATGCGCGCATTTTAACCGCAGGCGGCGATCCCCTTTATGTGGCGCGCCGTTTATTGGCCATTGCCTCAGAAGATGTGGGCAATGCCGATCCGCGCGCAATGCAAGTGGCCATTGCCGCTTGGGATTGCTTCACGCGCGTGGGGGCAGCCGAAGGGGAGCGTGCCATTGCGCAAGCCATTGTTTATTTAGCTGTTGCACCGAAAAGCAATGCCGTGTATCAAGCTTTCAAGGCCGCGAAAAAGCACGCCTTAGAAAGCCCTGATTATGATGTGCCAGAGCATTTACGCAACGCGCCAACTCATTTGATGAAAGAACTAGGTTTCGGTGCAGAATATCGTTATGCACACAACGAAGAAAATGCTTATGCCGCAGGGGAAAATTATTTCCCAGAAGCGCTGAAAGATACCCAATATTATTTCCCTGTTGCTCGAGGAATGGAAATTCAAATTCGTGAAAAATTAGAAAAACTTCGCCAACTTGACGAGCAAAGTCCAAATATCCGTTATAAATCTGGCAAGTAGTTTAGGAGCGGTTGATCACTCAAATGCAAAATGAATGATCAACAGCCCTAGTTTATTTTTTTTATCCGATCTAAAATAGAACGGTTTTTTGAGCATATTTATTTTCTAAAGGTAACAAAATGATTGATGCAAATTTATTACGCAATAATCTTGCGGAAGTGGCAGAAAAATTAAAAGTAAGACGTGGCTTTGAGTTAGATGTAGCGCGTATCACAGAATTAGAAGAACAGCGCAAAGCCCTACAAGTTAAAACCGAAACCTTACAAGCAGAGCGTAATGCGCGCTCAAAAGCCATTGGTGCGGCAAAAGCACGCGGTGAGGACATTGAGCCATTATTGGCGGAAGTGGATAATATGGGCATTGAATTAAGTATGGCGAAAAGCCAACTTGATGATGTGCAAGCGGATCTGCAAGAAATTGCTCTTAGCATTCCAAATATTCCTGCCGATGAAGTGCCACTGGGCAACGATGAAAACGACAATGTGGAGATTTCTCGTTGGGGCGAGCCAAGAACCTTTGATTTTGAAGTGAAAGATCACGTTACCTTAGGCGAGCATTTGCAAGGGCTAGATTTTGCTGCAGGCGTGAAATTAAGCGGCGCGCGTTTTGTGGTAATGAAAGGACAAATTGCCAAAATGCACCGTGCGCTAGCGCAATTTATGCTCGATTTGCATACCGAACAACACGGTTATAGCGAAACCTATGTGCCTTATTTAGTTAATCACGCCACCCTTTATGGCACAGGGCAGCTACCAAAATTTGGCGAAGATTTATTCCATACCAAACCGCTAGAAGGAGAGCAACCTTACGCCTTAATTCCAACGGCGGAAGTGCCAGTTACCAACCTTGTGCGTGATGAAATTTTAGACCAAGCGGAACTGCCAATTAAAATGACCGCACATACCCCTTGTTTCCGTTCAGAAGCAGGATCTTACGGCCGTGATACCCGTGGTTTGATCCGCATGCACCAATTCGACAAAGTAGAAATGGTACAAATCGTAGAGCCAGAAAAATCAATGGAAGCTTTGGAAGAACTCACTGGCCACGCGGAAAAAGTGTTGCAGTTGTTAAATCTGCCTTATCGTAAAGTGTTACTATGTACTGGCGATATGGGCTTTGGCTCAGCTAAAACTTACGATTTAGAAGTTTGGGTGCCAGCACAAAATACCTACCGTGAAATTTCTTCTTGCTCAAATATGTGGGATTTCCAAGCGCGCCGTATGCAGGCTCGTTATCGTGTGAAAGGCGAGAAAAAACCACGCCTTGTTCACACCCTAAATGGCTCAGGCTTAGCCGTTGGCCGCACCCTTGTTGCCGTGCTTGAAAACTACCAAAACGCAGACGGCAGCATCACCGTGCCAGAGGTGTTGCGTCCATATATGGGCGGATTGGAAGTGATTGGGAAATAATCTCTCCCTAAAAGACGGTTGTACTAATCTGTATCTCAAATGCTGAGTTAAGCTCAAGAACTTGAGGTACAGATTTTTTTATATGTAAACAAAGCCAACGCTTAACTATTCAAATTATTAAGTGCGGTGTAAAATAAGCGAATTTTTCTTTGTGCATAAATACGCTGAACTTTGCTTACTGCTATAAATTTTTACCGAAATCGTGCTAGAATAAGCGCCGTTTTTTGTCAGTGGATTTTATAGGTCAACAAATGAAACCCTCTATTATCAGTAAATTAGATAGTTTAAATGAACGCCACGAAGAGCTAGAAGCCTTGCTTGGCGATGCCTCAGTCATTAGCGATCAAGAAAAATTTCGTGCTTATTCAAAAGAATATGCCCAACTTGAAGACGTCGTGAAATGCTTTGCACGCTGGAAACAGTTAAATAGCAATATGGAAGAAGCCGAATTATTGCTCGATGATCCAAGTATGCGTGAAATGGCACAAGAAGAAATTGAAGAATGCAAAGCCGAAATTGAGCAAGTAGAAGCGCAATTACAAATTTTATTACTGCCGAAAGATCCTAACGATGAATATAACTGCTATTTAGAAATCCGCGCAGGAACAGGCGGTGATGAAGCAGGGATCTTCGCGGGTGATTTATTCCGTATGTACAGCCGCTATGCGGAAAGTAAGCGTTGGCGTGTGGAAATGCTCAGCGCGAATGAAAGCGAGCAGGGCGGTTATAAAGAAGTGATCGTCAAAATCAGCGGCGAAAATGTATATGGTCAGTTAAAATTTGAATCAGGCGGACACCGAGTTCAACGCGTGCCAAAAACGGAATCGCAAGGACGAATTCATACTTCCGCTTGTACCGTGGCGGTAATGCCAGAATTGCCAGAAAGCGAATTGCCAGAAATTAACCCTGCAGATTTACGTATTGATACTTATCGCTCATCAGGCGCAGGCGGTCAGCACGTTAATACCACCGATTCAGCGGTACGAATCACCCATATTCCAACAGGCATTGTGGTGGAATGCCAAGAAGAGCGTTCACAACATAAAAACAAAGCCAAAGCAATGTCAGTGCTAGCTTCTCGAATTGTGCAAGCCGAACAAGAACGCCAAGCCGCGGAACAAGCAGACACGCGCCGCAATTTGCTTGGTTCGGGTGATCGTTCGGATAAAATCCGTACCTATAATTACCCACAAGGCCGTGTTACCGATCACCGCATCAACCTAACGATCTATCGCTTAGATGAAGTGATGAACGGCAAAATGGACGAACTAATCCAACCAATCATCACCGAATACCAAGCTGATCAGCTTGCGGCGTTGTCAGATCAAGGATAATTAGCCAGTTAATTCGCTAAGAAAAAAGAAAAGTGTGGTATAAAAACGAGAAAAAATACTGTAACTTAATATAATAAAAAAAGGCTTGATTTTCACATCAAGCCTTTTGTTTTACCTTAATTTTTATTGCACCAACAAATAAAAATTGGTTTTACCACGCAAAATATTTAATGCGATAGTAGAAGGTTTATCTTTGAGTGATTTACGCAGTTGGTCTAGGTTCTCAACTGGCGAGCGGTTTATGCCGATAATCACATCGCCGTCTTTTAAGCCTAGGCGTTGTGCGAGCGATTTATCCTTAATTTTGCTAATTTCAACGCCTTTTTGTCCTTTTGCATTATAGTTGCTTAACTCTGCGCCTTCTAAGGCTGGGAGAAGGTTTGTTGCGCTGGCTTTGGCTTCTTCATCTGGTTGCAAGGTAACGGAAGTGGTGTTGGATTTACCATCGCGTAAATAGGTTAATTCCACGTTTTTACCCGCACCAGTGGTGGCGATTTTGGCTCGCAATTCGGCGAAGCTGGATAGTTTTTGGCCGTTAATTGCCGTGATCACATCGCCTGCTTGTAAGCCCGCTTTTTCTGCGGCAGAATCTGGCAATACTTCACTTATGAATGCGCCTTGTTGTGCATCAATTTTGAGGGCTTTGGCTAAATCAGCATTGAGTTCAGCCCCTTTAATGCCTAATAATCCACGGCGAACTTCGCCAAATTCAAGGATTTGTTTCACAAGGCTGTTTGCCATATTGCTTGGAATAGCGAAAGCAATGCCCGCATTTCCTCCACTCGGTGAGATAATGGCGGTATTGATGCCGATTAATTCGCCATTAAGGTTAAGCAATGGGCCACCAGAATTGCCTTGGTTTACTGCGGCGTCAGTTTGAATGTAATTTTCATAGCTACCGCGTTCTGAGCCAGTTGAGCGTCCAAGAGCAGAAACAATCCCTGAGGTTACTGTTTGCCCTAGACCAAATGGGTTGCCGACTGCTACGGTGTAATCACCAACGCGTAGTTTATCGGAGTCAGCCATTTTGATTTCAGTAAGATTTTTCGGATCTTCTAGCTGAATTAAGGCAATATCAGAAAGCTCATCTGCGCCCACTAATTTAGCTTTAAATTCGCGTCCGTCTTGTAATTTCACGGTGATTTTATCTGCTTGATCAATAACGTGATTATTGGTTAGCACATAACCTTTTTCGGCATTGATAATCACACCAGAGCCGAGTCCTTTGAAGCTACGCGGAGCGTTGTTCTTAAAAATATCCGGCCCGAAGAAAAATTTGAATTCTTCAGGAATATCGTCATTTTGGAAGCGTGCTTTTTGTTTTCCTTCCACCGCAATGGAAACGACGCTAGGTAGAACTTGTTCTAGCATTGGCGCTAAAGTAGGCGTGCCAGAAAGCGTGCTTGGTGGGGGCAATGTTGCCGTTGCGTTCACCGAAGTGCCAAGCACAGTTAAGCCAAGAGCGATACTCGTTAATAAAAAATGTTTTCTTTTCACTTCATTTCTCCATTTCGTTACTAAGTGTCATTTTAAAATAAGAACAGATCTCAATTTTTAAAGGGATCTATCGCTATTTTCTTTCATTGCTGAAAGCGTGTTTGTTGTTTTGCCTAAGACAAAGAAAATAAAAAATTGTTCGTGAAAATTGTATGGTTTTTGAGAAATTACAAAAAAAGAGGTAAATGACTGGAGCTTTTTAAATTAGCCCACATTTTTATTAAATTTTAACTTTTCGTGAAAAACAAAGTGCGGTGGAAATTTTCTGTGATTTTTCTCACATTTTTAAAAATTTAGTGTTTTAGATTTTGGTTAGATCGGTTATTTTTTATTTATCGAAACGTTTCGATAAAATTTTTATAAGGTTTTGATATGGTTTTTAGGGAGGCAATATGAAGAAAACAGGAATTTTGAATGCGCCGCTGTCATTACAGATAGCGCAGCTAGGGCATACGGATTTTTTAACGATTTGTGATGCAGGCTTACCAATTCCAGTGGGAATGGAAACCGTAGATCTTGCCTTGAGTGCGGGGATTCCAAGTTTTTTATCGGTTTTTGATGCTGTAGTGGGTGAATGTTTTGTGGAGCGAGTGATTTTAGCCAAAGAAATTGAATACCAAAATCCGAGCATTCATCAAGCGTTATTGCAGAAACTTGAACAATTAGTGCGACAACAAAACAACGAAATTACAGTGGATTATGTATCCCACGAAGAATTTAAAGCCTTGAGCCAAGAGAGCAAAGCTATAGTACGTTCGGGCGAATGTACGCCTTATGCCAATATCATTCTTGTTTCAGGTGTACCATTTTAAGGGGGCGTGATGAAACCCATTTTAAGATTAGACAACATTTGTAAATCCTTCCCCGGCGTGCGTGCATTGCATAATGCAAGCTTGTCCGTTTATGCGGGGCGAGTGATGGCATTAATGGGCGAAAATGGCGCAGGCAAATCAACCTTGATGAAAATTCTCACCGGGATTTATCAGCAAGATAGCGGAGAGATTTATTTTCACGGAGAGAAAGTGCGGTATAAAAATCCGAAATTTTCTCAGTTAGCGGGAATCAGTATTATTCATCAAGAACTCAATATTATTCCTAATTTAACCATTGCCGAAAATATTTTCTTAGGGCGAGAGTTTACCCATAAATTTGGCGGTATTGATTGGGCTAAAATGACGGAAGAATCCGCAAAACTGCTGCAACGTTTGAAAGTCAAACATCACCCTTCAACACCTGTCGCAAAACTTTCCTTAGGTGAGTTGCAAATGATTGAAATCGCCAAAGCATTAAGTTTTGATGCCAAGGTGATTATTATGGACGAGCCAACCGATGCCTTAACCGATTCTGAAACTCAAGCCCTGTTTGACGTCATTCGAGAATTGAAAGCGGAAGGTTGTGGGATCGTATTTATCTCTCACCGTATGCAAGATATTTTTACCATTTGTGATGATGTAACTATTTTACGCGATGGTGAGTTTATTGCAGAAAGTGAGCTTTCCGCCATTAATGAAGAACAGCTTATTGAACTGATGGTGGGCAGAAAGCTGGAAGAACAATATCCCCATCTTGATAGCCCTATTGGTGAGCCAGTATTACGCGTGCAAAATTTGACGGGGCAGGGCGTTAATAACGTGTCTTTTCAGTTAAATCGCGGTGAAATTCTTGGCGTGTCAGGTTTAATGGGGGCAGGCAGAACGGAACTGATGAAACTCATTTATGGCGCGTTACCGAAAAAGCGCGGTGAGATTTTTCTACATAATCGTGCTTTGACGATTCGTTCCCCGCAAGATGGCTTAAATAATGGCATTGTGTATATTTCTGAAGATCGTAAAGGCGATGGTTTGGTGTTGGGAATGTCAATTAAAGAAAATATGACGCTCACCACATTAAAACAGCTCACTAAAAATTGGACGATTGATCACCGTGCTGAAAAAATGACCGTCAATGATTTTATTCTACTCTTTAATGTGAAAACCCCTTCAATGGATCAAACGATCGGTTTGTTATCAGGCGGTAATCAGCAAAAAGTGGCGATTGCCAAAGGGTTGATGACACGGCCTGATGTCTTAATTTTAGATGAGCCAACTCGTGGTATTGATGTGGGAGCAAAAAAGGAAATTTATCAGTTAATCAATAAATTTAAAGAAGAAGGAATGAGCATTATCGTGGTTTCTTCCGATATGCCAGAAATTATTGGTATGAGTGATCGTGTTTTGGTGATGAATAATGGCGAAATTAGTGGTGAATTCTTGCGTGAAGAAGTGAGCCAAGAAAAGCTCTTAACGGCCGCTATCACGCAACAGCATTAAAAGGATAAATTATGACAACAACAAAATTAAAAAATTTCCTGATTGAGCAACGTTCAATTTTGGCTTTAATTGTCTTGATTGTAATTGTTTCTAGCATTAATCCGAATTTTTTCACAATGGATAATTTGCTAAATATTTTGCGTCAAACCTCAGTCAATGCCATTATCGCAGTGGGAATGACCTTTGTGATTTTAACTGCAGGGATCGATCTTTCAGTGGGATCGGTATTGGCATTAACTGGCGCGATTGCCGCCTCACTGGTGAACCTTGATTTATCTATTTTCATTGTAATTCCCCTTGTTTTATTCTGTGGCACATTATTAGGTGGCATCAGCGGAGTGATTATCGCGAAAGGTAAAGTTCAGGCTTTCATCGCTACCTTGGTAACAATGACCTTATTGCGTGGCGTAACAATGGTTTATACCGACGGGCGACCAATCAGCCTTGGCTTTTCTGATGTAGCAGAGCAATTTTCTTTCCTTGGAACAGGGTATTTATTCAATATTCCTTTCCCAATTTGGTTAATGGCAATTATTTTTCTTGTTGCTTGGTATATCTTAAAACATACCCCAATGGGACGTTATATTTATGCCCTAGGTGGCAATGAATCGGCAACCCGTTTATCAGGCATTAATGTGGATAAAGTAAAAATATTCGTGTACGCAGTAAGCGGATTTTTAGCCACCGTTGCAGGATTGATTGTGACTTCAAGATTATCTTCTGCACAGCCAACCGCGGGTGTCTCCTATGAGCTTGATGCGATTGCCGCAGTTGTTGTCGGTGGTACAAGTTTAATGGGCGGAAAAGGGCGTATCTTTGGCACGTTAATTGGTGCGCTGATTATTGGATTCTTAAATAATGCCTTGAATTTATTGGATATTTCTTCTTATTATCAAATGATTGCAAAATCAATCGTTATTTTGGCAGCTGTACTTACCGATCATTTTTTCAGTCGAAAAAATGCTTAACTTAAACTCACCTAATGAAAGGAGATGTGTATGAAAAAATTAACGTTACTGGCGTCCGCAGTGATTCTTGGTTCGGCTGTTAGCCAAGCGGTGGTAGCAAAAGAGACCATTGCATTAGCCGTTTCAACTTTAGATAATCCGTTTTTCGTTACCCTAAAAGAAGGGGCGGAAAAAGAAGCAGATAAATTGGGCTATAACCTTGTAGTCTTAGATTCACAAAATGATCCAGCGAAAGAGCTGGCGAATGTTGAAGATGTTACCGTACGCGGTGCAAAAGTATTACTGATTAACCCAACGGATTCTACCGCAGTAGCGAGTGCGGTGCGAATGGCAAATCAAAAAAATATTCCTGTGATTACCTTAGACCGTGGTGCAGCACAAGGCAAAGTGGTGAGTCATATTGCTTCTGATAATGTGGCTGGTGGCAAAATGGCAGGGGATTTCATCGCAGAAAAATTGGGAGATAATGCGAAAGTCATTCAATTAGAAGGCATTGCTGGAACGTCTGCTGCACGTGAACGTGGTGAAGGCTTTAAGCAAGCGGTAGAAGCACATAAATTTGACGTATTAGCCAGTCAGCCTGCAGATTTTGATCGTACCAAAGGCTTAAATGTAATGGAAAACTTACTCACTGCGCAACCAAATGTACAAGCCGTATTTGCTCAAAATGATGAAATGGCGCTCGGTGCAATTCGAGCTGTTCAAGCGGCGAATAAATCGGTGTTAATCGTTGGATTTGATGGTACAGATGATGGCGTAAAAGCAGTAAAAAGTGGCAAGTTGGCTGCGACTATTGCCCAACAACCAGCGTTGATCGGTGCATTAGGCGTGCAGACGGCTGACAAGGTGATTAAAGGCGAAGATGTTGAAGCACAAATCCCTGTGCCGTTAAAAGTGATCAGTCAATAATCCTTTAATGATTCAAGGCGGATTTAGTATTCGCCTTGAATTTCACTTTTGTGTATTGGGTATATTGCCAAATATTTTTCGCGTGTCATCACGTTTTTATCAATGTATTTCGCAA
This sequence comes from Avibacterium volantium, assembly GCF_049366555.1. Taxonomy (GTDB): domain Bacteria; phylum Pseudomonadota; class Gammaproteobacteria; order Enterobacterales; family Pasteurellaceae; genus Avibacterium; species Avibacterium volantium_A. The sequence goes on from NZ_JBMMGT010000004.1 coordinate 41,475, forward strand.
TATGCACAAAATATAAGTGCGGTGCTTTTTTTCGTGATTTTTATTAAGGAATAACTATGCGCAATTCAACCCTAACCATTCTCGGTAGTATTAACGCCGATCATCTTATTCAAGTGTCACATTTTCCACAGCCGGGGGAAACCTTGTCGGGACGTAATTATCAAGTGGTGTACGGCGGAAAGGGGGCAAATCAAGCGGTGGCGGCGGCACGCTTGGGAGCGACGGTGAATTTTATCGCTTGTGTAGGAAATGACGATATTGGGCAGGAGATGAAAAAATCTTTCGCACAATCAGGAATGAATACGGCGGCCATTTATGAAGTTACACAGGCTCGCACAGGGATCGCAATGATTCAAGTGGCAGATAGCGGAGAAAATAGCATTGTGATTTCCGCGGGGGCGAATGCGTGTTTGAATGCTGATAGGGTGCAGTCTTTCGCCCATATTATTGAGCAGAGCGATGCCTTGCTGATGCAATTAGAAACCCCCTTGGACGGCGTGTTGTGTGCGGCGAAATTAGCGAAACGAGCGGGTAAGCAGGTGGTGCTAAATCCCGCACCTGCACAGCCTCTGCCTGATGAATTGTTGGCTCAGCTAACAATGATTACGCCAAATGAAACAGAAGCGGAAATTCTTACAGGCGTGAAAGTGGTGGATTACCAAAGTGCGGTGCAATCTGCACAAGTTTTTCATCGAAAAGGGGTGGAAACTGTCTTGATCACCTTAGGTGCGAAAGGCGTTTTTGTTAGCCATCAAAACCAACAGGAAATTGTACAAGGTTTTGTGGTGCAGGCAACGGATACCACCGCCGCTGGGGATACCTTTAATGGAGCGTTGATGACGGCATTATTAGAAGGTAAATCATTAAATCAAGCCATTCATTTTGCCCAAGCCGCCGCAGCGATAAGTGTTACCCGTTTAGGCGCACAAACCTCCATTCCTACTCGGCAAGAAACCCTCGATTTTTTGGCTCAGCATCATTAGAATGACAAGCATTTAGTGATCAACATTTGAGAAGTCATTATGGCAACAATGAAAGATATTGCACGCATCGCACAGGTTTCGACCTCCACCGTGTCGCACGTGATTAATAACACGGGCTATGTGAGCGATGCAATGCGAGAACGCATAATGAAGGTTGTCAAAGAACTGAATTATCGCCCTTCCGTCTTGGCGAGAAGTTTGAAAATCAAGCAAACCAAAACCTTAGGTATGCTGGTTACCGCAACCAACAACCCTTTTTTTGCGGAAGTGGTGAGTGGTGTTGAGCAATATTGTAATCAGCACGATTATAATCTGATTATTTCAAGTCTAGATGGCAATGAAGATCGCTTAGAGCAAAATATTCAAACGCTGATTCAAAAACAGGTGGACGGCTTGTTGTTAATGTATTCTGATAGTCGTCATTCCTTTCTTAAACAGCTTGATGTTGCCTTGCCAATGGTGATTATGGACTGGTGGCCAACGGCATTAAGTGCGGATAAAATTTATGAAAATTCTGAACTTGGTGCATATCTTGCGACAAAATGCTTAATTGAGCAAGGGCATAAAGCGATTGCGATTATCACCGGAAATCTGAATAAATCCCTCGCACAAAATCGTTTACAAGGCTATAAAAAAGCCTTAAACGAACATCAGTTAGCCATTCGTGATGAATGGATTATCGAAAGCCATTTTGATTTTGAAGGTGGCGTGGAAGGAATGAAAAAGTTGTTACAAGCGGGCAAACGGCCTACGGCTGTGTTTGCGTGCAGCGACACGATTGCGGTGGGCGTTTATCAAGTGGCGTGGCAAAATGGTTTGCGTATTCCGCAAGATCTTTCTGTGATTGGCTATGATGATATTACCCTTTCCCAATATCTCGCCCCGCCGCTCACCACCATTCACCAACCTAAAGCCGAATTAGGTAAACTTGCGGTGGAAACCCTGCTAGAACGCATTAAAAATCCCGATAAAAGCGAACAATCTATTTTGCTAGAACCTAAATTAATTTGGCGGGATTCTGTGCGGGTTTTAAGAAAATAAATATACCTCTTTTTTATTAGTATTAAGATTTACTTAGCCAAAAAGCACGCCTATAATCAAAAGGATTTTATCATCTGTATTCAGGAGGAAACTATGGCAGAACTTGAAACGCCAAGACGAAATTGGCTACAAAAAATTGAATATATCGGCAATAAATTACCCGACATTACAATGTTGTTTATTTATGCGCTAATTGTATGTTGGTTACTTTCTTGGGGACTTTCTTATTTCCATTTTGATTATATCCACCCCATTCAAAAAACACCGATTCAAATCACTAATCTTTTCCAATCTTCTGAAATTGCGACCTTTTTCTCATCACTCACCAAAAATTTTGTTAATTTCCCACCACTCGGCATTACCATTGTTGCCACGCTCGGGATTGGGATTGCGGAAGCCAGCGGCTTTATTAATGTGGGATTAAGCCGCGCTTTAGCGGTGATACCTAGAAAAATGGTAACGCCTGCGGTGATTTTAATTTCAATCTTTGCTCATATTGCTTCTGATTCTTCTTATGTAATTTTAATGCCAATTGCGGCGCTGATTTTCTATTCCGTGGGCAAACACCCCTTATCGGGAATCGCAGCGTCATTTGCGGGCTTAGCGGGAGGTTTTTCCGCCAGTTTTACGCCTTCGATTATTGATCCTATTATGCAGAGTTTCACGCAAAGTGCCGCGCGTATTTTAGATCCGAGCTATGATGTGAATGTGCTGTGTAATTACTTTGTGAGTTTAGGTAGTACTGTTTTTGTGATTCTAACTTGCTGGTATATTACAGATAAAATTATCGATCCGCATTTAAAACGCACAATGCCTATTGATAAGGATTTAGATAGCAAAGACACCACGATTAATCCACCAACTGCGCAAGATCTAAAAGCTTTTCGTTGGGCATCGTTGGTGCTGTTGTTAATGGTGGTGGGATTGTTTTTATTGGCGTATCCTGAAAACTCGTTATTGAGAGCGCCTGATGGCTCATTAACCAGTCCAAAATCGCCCATTATGCAAATGATTGTGCCGTTATTGCTGATTTTCTTTGCTGTACCTTCTTTGGTTCACGGCATTATTGCAGGCACATTTAAAGATACGCGCACAGTTACCAAAGCAATGGAAAAAATCACTTATACCCTTGTGCCATTTATTGTGTTTTCCTTTTTCTGCGCGCAATTTTTGTATTCTTTTAACCGTTCAGGAATCGGCACATTGATTGCCTTATCAGGCGCTGAATTTTTGAAAGCCTTGCAAATGCCTGCGGGTATCACCGTGTTTGGTGTGTTGGTATTAACCTTATTGCTAAATATTATTATCACGTCCGCCACATCAAAATGGGCAATTTTGTCGCCAATTCTCGTGCCAATGCTGATGTCAGTGAATATTTCACCCGAATTAACCCAAGCGGCATTTAGAATTAGTGATTCGGTAATGAATGTTTCAACGCCAATGTTTGCCTTTTATCCATTATTGATTTCTTATTGTCAGCGTTATTGTAAAAATACTGGCGTCGGAACGCTTTGTTCAATGATGATTCCATATACCATCGGCTTATTTATTGTGCTAACCCTTGTGTTATATTTATTCTGGGGCTTAGGCATTCCGCTCGGTTTTGATAGCGGCTACACATATCCAAAAGCATAGCGAAAAGAGGGAGGCATTATGCAACAACAATTAATTGATCGTTTTTTTCGTTATCTTGCAATTAGCAGTCAAAGTGATGCAAGTAATCCCACCGTGCCGAGTAGTCAAGGACAATGGGAAATGGCAAAGCTACTGGCGAAAGAATTGCAAGAATTAGGCGTACAAGATGTTGAAATTGACCAACACGCCAATGTAACAGGGGTGCTCAAAGGCACTAAAGCGAATGTCACCGCCATCGGTTTTTGCGCCCATATGGATACCGTAGATGTTGCGCTATCGCCTCACATCTCACCGCAAATCCAAACCTTTAATGGACAGGATTTACAACTTAATGCAGAGCAAAATATTTGGCTAAAAGTTGCTGAACACCCTGAAATTTTGCCTTACCAAGGACAACAGATTATTTTTAGTGATGGCACGAGTGTATTGGGAGCAGATAACAAAGCGGCAATTGCAAATATTATGACCGCACTTTCAATAATTAAGCAAAATAACATTGCCACAGGGGATATTTATATTGCTTTTGTGCCAGACGAAGAAATCGGCTTGCGTGGCGCGAAGTTATTAGATCTCAACAAATTTAAACCGCAGTTTGCCTACACCATTGATTGCTGCGAGCTAGGCGAAGTAGTGTATGAAAACTTTAACGCCGCTTCTGCCAGCATAACCATTCAAGGCGTTAGTGCGCACCCAATGTCGGCAAAGAATGTGCTGATTAATCCTATTTTAGTCGCGCAAGATTTCATCGCCTTGTTTGATCGCAGCCAAACCCCAGAATGTACAGAAAACAAAGAAGGTTACTGGTGGTTTAATCATTTTGAAGCAAACCAAAGCCAAGCCGAGCTTAGCATTGCGATTCGAGATTTTGATAAAGTTCAATTTGAGCAACGCAAAGCTTTCATCGAACAAGCGGTACAGCAAATTCAACAGCGCTACCCAAGAACGGTGATAAATTGCAAAATTTCTGATATTTATGGCAATATCGCAAATAGTTTAGGTGAAGATCGCCGATCCATTGATTTATTATTTAATGCAATGGAACAGATCAATGTAGAGCCCAAAGTGATCCCTATGCGTGGCGGTACAGATGGGGCTGCTCTCTCTGTAAAAGGCATCACCACCCCTAATTATTTCACTGGCGCACATAACTTTCATTCCCGCTTTGAATTTCTGCCCGTTAATTCTTTCGTGAAATCTTGTGAATTGACATTGAAGTTGATTGAGTTGGCAGCGGAGTAAACGAAAAAGAGCAGGGGAAACCTGCTCTTTTTTCTCATATACATTAAATCAATGTATCCACTTTCGCTCTAGCTTGTTCTTGCGATTTTGCCGCGACTTCTGCGCCCGAACCTACGCCTTCCACATAAACAAAATCAACATCATCAATGCCGATAAAGCCAAGGAACGTTTTTAGATAAGGGGTGATAACATCTGTGGCTTGTCCTTGATGCACGCCACCGAAAGAGGCTAAAACAATCGCTTTTTTGCCTTTCACTAAGCCTTCAGGGCCGTTTTCTGTGTATTGGAACGTAACACGCGGACGAGCAATGAAATCAATGTAGCTTTTTAATTGAGTTGGAATATTAAAGTTGTACATTGGCGCATTGATGATAATGGTATCTGCATCTTTCAATTCCGCCACTAACTCATCAGAAAGGGTGAGCAATGCTTTATCCTGTTCTGTTTTTGGCTCACCACGCAAGGCATTAGCTGCGATGCCGTCAAAGTGTGGCAATGGATTTGCGCCTAGATCACGCACAACCACGTCTGTTCCTGCGGGTAATTTTGATACAAGATAGTCCGCAAGTTGATTGGTTTGTGAATAATCGCCGAGAATACTCGATTTTAAAACAAGAACTTTTGACATAATAAATCCTTAAATATTGTTTATCATAAAGTGCGGTCATTATAGAGCGGATTTTTTGTAGAACAATGGTAGAAAAGGAAAAAGATTTTTTCTTAATCGTAAATAATCAGCGGAAAATTGCACTTTGCCAGAAATGCTTTATGATCGCATTTTGATTTTTATTTAACAAAAAAGGACAGCTTATGTGGTCAGAATTAGCAATGGGCTATGGCTTATTTATTCTAGAAATTCTTACGGTGTTATTGGTTATCGCAGGGATTGTTGCGATGATTATGGCGTTTAAACAGAAAAAATCTCACCAAGCAGGGGAGTTGGTGATCACCGATTTATCGCAAGAATATGAAGAAAACACCAAGCGTTTAGCGGAGTTTCATCTTTCTGAAGATGCGTTAAAACAAGCGGAGAAAGCGCGTAAAAAAGAAGAAAAACAAAAAGCCAAAGCAGAAAAAGAAAAGCGCAAAAAAGGCGAGAATCCAGAAAACGAACGCAAGCCTCATTTATTTGTGTTGAGTTTTAAAGGCGATATTTCTGCCTCAGAAACTACCGCACTTCGTGAAGAAGTGAGTGCCATTATTGCTGTCGCTAAACCAGAAGATGAAGTGTTGCTGCGTTTAGAAAGCCCTGGTGGCGTGGTACACGGCTATGGCTTGGCGGCTTCTCAGTTAGCGCGCTTGAAACAGCATCAAATAAAATTAACCGTAGCCGTGGATAAAGTGGCAGCCAGTGGTGGCTATATGATGGCGTGCGTGGCGGATAAAATTATTGCCGCGCCTTTTGCCATTATTGGTTCAGTTGGTGTGGTGGCGCAAGTGCCGAATATTCATCGCTTACTGAAAAAACACGATGTTGATGTGGACGTGATGACAGCTGGCGAATATAAACGCACCGTAACCTTACTCGGCGAAAACACCGAAAAAGGCAAAGAAAAATTCCAGCAAGAGTTAAATGAAACCCATCAATTATTTAAACAATTTGTCGCTCAACACCGCCCACAAATTGATATGGAGCAAATCGCTACAGGGGAACATTGGTTTGGTCAGCAGGCATTAGGATTAAACTTAGTTGATGAAATTGCTACCAGCGATGATTTGATCTTACAAGCCATTAAAGACAAACTCGTGCTTTCAGTGAAATACACAATGAAAAAATCCCTTGTGCAGAAATTAGGAAAACAAGCTGAAGAAAGTGCCGATAATCTGTTGTTGGGCTGGTTGAAGCGTAATGAGCGGACATTATTTTAAGAACTTGAATGTTCTTTACAAAAGATGACAAAAATCTTGGGATTTCACCGCTGTTTATGGACTTTATTAATTTACTTTATGGCGGATTGCCATTAGTATATCGGGCGTTAGATATAGATCTCTTTTAGAGATATTCTAAGAGTTTAGCTTTATAGAAATTAATCAATAAAATCATTTATTAAGGTACACAAAATGAAACTATCACATATTTTGTTTTCTGCAATTGCTGCCACAACCTTAGCAGCCTGTGGAAATTTAAGTAAGGTCAATGATGACGGTACATCAGACAATCTTGTTTGGCCGAAAGTTGAGGATTCAACATTTAATCACAATGGTAGCCAGTATGGCTCTTGGCCAAATTGGGATAACGTACGAATGATTGAGCGTGGTATGAATAAAGATCAAATTTATAACTTGATCGATCGTCCACATTTCGCAGAAGGATTATTCGGTGTGCGTGAATGGGATTATGTGTTTAACTACCGTGAAAATGGAGAACACAAAATCTGTCAATACAAAATTTTATTTGACAAAGATATGAACGCCCAAAGTTTCTTTTGGTATCCAAATGGTTGTAATGGCAGCTTATCTTTCAGTTTAACCGGTGATGTGTTATTTAACTTTGATAAAGATGAGCTTTCACCAAAAGGTTTAGAGGTGATTGACAATGTTGCTGCACAGCTTAAATCAGCAGGCGCAAAAGAAGTAAAAGTTTCAGGGCATACAGACCGTTTAGGTTCAGCAGAATATAATTTACAACTTTCTAAACGCCGCGCGGAGCGTGTTAAAGCACGTTTGATTGAGCAAGGAGTTCAAGCTAATATCGAAGCTATCGGTTATGGTAAGGAATACCAAGTTAAATCTTGTGATAAAGTAACAGGTCAGGCGTTAAGAAATTGTTTGCGCGATAACCGTCGTGTAGAAATTTCTTCATCGGGTAAATTGTTGAAACAGCAAAAAACAACGGAAAAAGGCGGCCCTATTGGTCCAGCTCCGCTTTATGCAAAATAATCTGTTGTTTTAGATGTTGAAATGAAAAAGCTGATTTCAAATGTGAAATCAGCTTTTTTGTATTATATTTTTGCCTTATTTGTCATTCGGCTTAATCGCTAATAAATTGCAATTTAATTTACTGATAACGTGTTCAGCGGTGTTTCCTAGGAAAGCGGCGGAAAGTCCTGTTCTGCCTATTGTGCCTAGTACTACCATTTCTGCCCCTAATTCTTTTGCTACTTCAGGGATAACATCTTCAGGGAAACCCTCTCTAACGTGAGTGTGATCTTCATCAATATTAAATTTTTGGCGTAAAGCTTTCATATTGATCAAATATTGTCCGCGGATACTATTGCTATAATCTGCGGTGCTAAATTCCGGTAAATCTATTGCCATATTGATCGGTGTTGGCGGATAGGCTGTAACAAGGTGTACATTTCCACGTTCCAAACTATCTGCTAAATCAATGCCGAGTGTAACTAATTCATTATTGAGTAGGCTATGATGATCTTCATCATCTGACACATTAACGGCAACCAAAATACGGCGTTGATGTTTCCAATCTCCATCTTTCACGATCATTATTGGCGCAGGGCATTTGCGTAATAGCTGCCAATCCATCGGGGTGAAAATTAGCGAAGTAATGCTTTCTTCTTCCTGTGTATATTTCACCACAAGATCGTAGCTATTTTTTTCAACTTCTTCAGCGATGGCTTCGGCCTCATTGCTATTCCAAACCACCGTTGAATGAAATTCAATATTTGGATCAGCGTATTTGTCCAAATAAGGTTTGATTGCTTTTTGGCGTTGCTCAATAACACCTTGGTGCATATTTTCACGTTCTTCCGAAGAAAGTAGCGCAGACATTTCATAAGATAAATCATAAACCGTCATAAAGGTGGTGATTTTTACCTTGCTTTCACTTTTTTGTTCTTTTACTAAACGCACCGCACGAGCAAGGGCATATTGCTTTTCATTTTCAGGATTTAACACAACCAAGATATTTTTAAATTTCATAACAACCTCCAAATGATGGTTAAGTGTCTTATAGCATAGAAGAGATTGGCAAGAATAACAAGTTAGAGTGGGAAAAAACGTGATCTAGTGCAACATATTGTTGCACTAGAAAGAGCGGAAAAGTAAATTAACTCACCATTTGAATGCGTGTTTTGGTTACCCCCGCAAGTTGTGATAATTCTGCCATATTATTTATGGTGATATATTTACCCTGCACAGATAACATACCCGATTTTTGGAAACGCCCTAGCAAACGGCTAATGGTTTCAACGGTTAAGCCTAAATAATTGCCAATATCGCCGCGAGTCATTGTTAAACGAAACTCCCGCGCTGAGAAACCTCGAGCGGAGTAACGGCGAGAAAGATTATGGATAAATGCGGCTAAGCGTTCTTCTGCATTCATTTTAGATAATAAGAGTATCATTTCTTGATCGCTTTTAATTTCACTACTCATTAAGCGCATAATTTGTTGGCGCAGTTTTGGCATTTTGCCTGATAAATCATCTAAAATATCAAAAGGGATTTCACACACCATTGCGGTTTCTAGGGCTTGTGCAAAACTTGGGTGCTGCATATTGGTAATTGCGTCAAAGCCAACGAGATCACCGGGCAAATGGAAGGACGTAATTTGTTCTTCGCCAGTTTCACTAATAGTGTAAGATTTGATCGTGCCGGAACGGATAGCATACAGAGAAGTAAGAGGATCACCAGCTTGGAATAAGACTTGAGATTTTTGAATAGGTTTTTTGCGTTCAATAATGTTATCAAGCTGATCTAGTTCGTGTTCATTTAATGTGAAAGGAATACAGAGTTGGCTGATACTACAATCTTGGCAGTGAATGGCACAGCCGCCGGATTGAACACGACGCCCAATTTTACTGTCATTAGCTAAAATCTTCATTTAATCCTCAAATAACTCGGTAAAGCAGAAAAAATCATATAAAATTGATCTAACGCAAGAAATGATACCACTAAATGGTAAAATTAAGAAGTTTTAAATAGTTAAATAATTGTTAAGGAAATAATAATGGCAACAGAAAAGCTCACCAAAAAACGTTTAATCCAAATTATTTTAATGCTCTGCGTACTACTTTCCGCATTTTTCTACCGCACTTGCCATTATGAAAAAATCCAAAGTGCGGTGGAAAATCAGCAAATTTCAGACAAAGAAAAAGCCAGCGAGTAGCTGGCTTTCTAGTAATAACCAATGACAACTAACCGTGATTCACAGCAAGTTTTGCAAGGTCTTTATCTACTAAGAATAATCCTTTGCCGTCATCGCCAAGAAGATTTAGTTTATCTAAAATGCCGCTGAATAATTTTTCTTCTTCGTGCTGTTCTGCTACATACCATTGTAAGAAATTGAAGGCTGAGAAGTCTTTTTCTTCAAAGGTTCTGCCGACTAATTCATTGATTTTGCTGGTGATCAGCTTTTCGTGTTGGTAAGTGGTTTCAATCACTTGTTTTAATGAGCTAAATTCGTGCGGCGGCGCTTCAATTTCGCTAATGATTGGCAATGCGCCTGTTTCAGTTAAATAGGTAAACAATTTACGCATATGTTGCATTTCTTCTGCGGCGTGAGCAGATAAAAATTGTGCCGCTCCTTCAAAACCTTGCTGTTCGCACCAAGCGCTCATTTGTAAATATAAGTTTGAAGAATAAAATTCCAAATTCATTTGATCGTTTAATAATTTAATCACGTTGTTTGATAACATTTTTCTCTCCTTTATTCTGATTATTCTAATGTGGCTAAATCGCGGTCAATGTAGTAAAGGGAACGTCCGTCCTCGCCGACTAAATTGAATTTATCAATAATGCTGCTGAACAATTTTTCTTCTTCATGCTGTTCTGCCACATACCATTGTAAGAAATTGAAGGTAGAGTAGTCTTTGTGTTCAAAGGTAACTTCTACCAATTCATTGATTTTTGCGGTAACAAATTTTTCGTGTTCAAGGGTGATTTCAAATACTTCTTTTAAGGATTTGTAATCATTTTTTGGTGCTTCAATTTTGCCTAATAATGGCATACCTGTGGTTTCATTCACATAGGTGAATAATTTTTGCATATGCATCATTTCTTCATCGGCGTGGCGGAGCAAAAAGGCTGCTGCACCTTCATAGCCGTTTGCTGAGCACCAAGCACTCATTTGTAAATACACATTGGAAGAATAAAATTCCAAATTAATTTGTTCGTTTAGTTTTTTAATAATAGCGTCTTGTAACATAGCCACTCCTTTCCTTAATGGTCAATAAAATATAGTGGGCATAGTTTAACCAGTTTTTTCTTTTTTGCAACTAAAAATATTTGTAAGTTATTAATTTTTAAAGGGAATTTTAATAATAATTATTCTATTTGAGAGAATCGTTCTTATTGCCAAATGATAATAAGTAAAGTGCGGTGAGAATTTGATGAATTTTTTCAGCCTGTATCACAACATACAGGCTGTAAGTGAACGTTTAAGCAAGGGGAATGCTTGAGAAAAATACTAGTAAAATAGGCGGTACGATATTGGTTACAAAGCCAAAACTAATGGCCAGCGGCACAACTTCAATGCTGCCAGAACGTTGAATAATTGGCAAGGTGCAATCTAATGCGGTTGCGCCTGCCATTCCAACGGCGGTAGAGCGATAATTAAACATAAAAAAGGGAATAATGAACAAGCTGACAATTTCCCGTGAAAGATCGTTAAAAAATGCAATGCTGCCAAAAACAGGCCCCCACGCATCATTAATCACCACGCTGGAAAGGGAATACCAGCCAAAGCCCGAAGCAATGGCTAGGCCTTGTGTAACAGGTAAATCCAGTACATAAGCAGAAATAATCCCACCTAACAATGAAGTGAGAATAAAAACCAGGCCTGTATAAAGCCCACGCTTATTGAAGATGACTTCACGCAATGCAATGCCGTTATTACGCAGCTGAATGCCGACAAAAAAGATCAGCAGCACTAAGGTATAAGTGCTTGTACTAAAAGGAAAAGCAAGCCATTCTTTGGTTAAAATACCCACCATAAAACCGATCAACACCATTGAGCAAAGTTTGGCGCTGTCTAATAATAATCGCCCGCGCGAAGGTAAATCTTTGCCTAAATGTTTAAGTGGCTGTGGGCGTAGTTTGTCATACAGTATTAAGCCGAGAATATTGCAGCCTTGAATAATTAAAGCAAAAGTGAAAGCAGAAATACCAATTAACGGTAAGGTGTTGGCAAGATCGTCCAAATGCCCTAAAGATACGCCCATAATGAATAAAATCACATAGAGCAGCAGCATCACAATTTGATTTATACGCTGCAAAAGTGCGGTGTTTTTTGTCTTAAAAAAATACCCTAAACACATTGGGCCAAGGACGATAAGTAACCCTTCAAACACAGTTTTTTCCTTAAAATGATGAAATTATTGTGCTATTTTACGCAAGTGAACTGAAAATACCAAGTAAACCAAGGATAGAAGGAACGGTGATGTATTTGCGTCAATTAGATATTGTAGGATTTCGTGGCATAAACCGCCTTTCATTTACCTTGCAACCGAATATGGTGTTGATTGGTGAAAATGCCTGGGGGAAATCCAGTTTATTGGCGGCGTTGAGCTTAATTTTTAATGATGAGAAGCGCCTTTATCAATTCCAATCAACGGATTTTTATCAGGACGAAAATAATGCCTTTACGGTGAAAGAAATCACTCTTTTCTTTACCTTTAGTGTTCATCGTGAAGCTAAATCCTTAACGCATTTTCCTTATAACCAATTGGCTATTTTTGATGATGAAACCTATGCTAAAATTTATTTTCAGATTACAGGGGAAATGCAAGGGGCAGAGATTCTCACCACCTATCATTTTTTAGATGGCGAAGGGAATGTGCTTGAGTTGGAAAATCCTGAGCAAATGGCAATGGCGTTAATTGCACAGCACCCTGTTTATCGTTTTCGTGATGCAAGGTTGAATTCATCGGGCAAGCATCAACATTTTTCAGCGTTGCCCTTATTAGATGATCCGAAAGTCAATCGTGAAATTCAATCCACACTGCACTTGCTGCAACATTATTTTCTCAATCGTGCGATGGCGGCAGAATTAATGCAAGATACCACCGCACTTTGGAACGATGTGAAATCTCTTTGTCTGAAATTGCGTGAAAAACAGCATCATTCATTACGCCATATTTTATTCCAACAATTAACCCAATTATTTGTTTCTGCTGATGAATTACGCGATTTTCACAGCTTGCGGCCGATTATTTTATTTGAAGATCCCGATTCCCGCTTGCACCCAAGAATGGTGGCGATTATTTGGGAGTTGGTCAGTTATTTGCCGATCCAACGTATCACTACCACGAATTCCGTCGAATTGCTTTCACAAATCCCTTTGCAGTCCATTTGCCGTTTAGTAAGAAACGCAGAGCGTACCCAAGCCTTTCAGCTTGCACATCAATTAGATAAAGAAGAATTACGCCGTTTGAGTTTTCATATTCGGCATAATCGTAGCCTTGCATTATTTTCTCGAATGTGGCTGTTGGTAGAGGGCGAAACGGAAGTTTGGATTTTAACTGAATTGGCAGAATTGCTTGGTATTGATCTTGCGATGGAAGGCATCAGGATCGTAGAATTTGCCCAGTGTGGCTTGCGCCCTTTAATTCATTATGCCAAAGCGATGGGGATTGAGTGGTATGTGCTGACTGATGGCGATGAAGCTGGCAAAAAATATTCTGCAACGGCGAAAAGTCTGCTCAATGATAAGGAACAGCCAGCAATGCGGCTCACTTATTTGCCGAAAAAAGACATTGAGCATTTTTTCTATTATGCTGGTTTTGAACAAACTTTTATTCGATTAGCACGCTGGCAAGATCATTCGCAGAAATATTTGGTTCATCGCATCATTCAACGTGCTATACAACGCACATCAAAGCCCGATCTTGCGGTGGCGTTATCCAATGAGATAAAACAGCGTGGGGTTGCGTCCATTCCACGTTTGTTTAAACAGCTTTTCACGCGCGTGTTAATTTTAGCGCGTTCATCTTAAGAAATCGTCTAAGCTCGAACAAACGAAGCGATAGAGAAAAAAATGACAGAAAAAATAAGCGGCAATTAATGCCGCTTTGTTTCGCTGATTTAGGTTAAGCGGGGATTTTAATTTCCCGAATCTTCATTGTGAAGCCGTCAATGAGCAATAATCGTCCACATAAATTCTCACCAATTTTCAACCGCACTTTGATCGCTTCAAGGGCTTGCATTGAGCCGACAATGCCCACCATTGGCGCAAGCACCCCTGTTTCCACACAGCTTAATGGCGCATTGCCGAAAAGCTGGCTAAGCTGGCGGTAAGTGGGCGTGTTTTCTTCATAAGTGAACACAGAAATTTGCCCTTCCATACGGATAGCAGCACCAGAAACCAGCGGCGTTTTGCTTTGTTCACAACAACGATCTAGCTGATTGCGCGTTTCCACATTATCGGTACAATCTAGCACCACATCAACGCCTTGCAATAATGCGAGTAGGGCATCATCATCTAATTGTTGGTTGATGGCTTCAAGCTTAACGTGCGGATTTAAACGCTGTAAACTGAGCTTGGCGGATTCCACTTTGGGCATTGTCAGACGGCTATCATCGTGCAACACTTGGCGCTGTAAGTTAGACAAAGAAACAGTATCAAAATCCACTAAAATCAATTTGCCAACGCCTGCCACGGCTAAATATTGGCTCGCCGCACAGCCTAAACCGCCCAAGCCCATTATCAGCATTGTGCTGTCTTTCAGCGTTTCTTGCCCGTCAAAATCAATGGCTTTCAGCACAATTTGGCGGTTGTAGCGCAGTTCTTCTTCAGCAGTGAGTTCGATCATAATCAGCCTAATAATTAATTAACCCAATAATTCATTGAAAGGTTCAATAGTAACCATTTCACCCGCTTGCACGTTGCCACGTTCTGCTTCTAATACAATAAAGCAGTTGCTTTCAATGAAAGCACTAAAGAGATGAGAACCTTGGAAACCCACAGCTCTCACTTCAAGTTGTCCTTGCGCATTGACCCAATAAAAACCGCGTTGGAAATCTTTGCGACCCACGCCTTTTTTCAGGTTTTCACTTGCGATTGCCTTAAGCTGTTGTGGCGCTTGCCATTGGCTGTAACCACTGAGCTTAGCAATGGCAGGCTGCACTAATTGATAAAAGGTAACCAAGGCGGACACAGGGTTGCCCGGCAAGCCGCAGAACCACGCCTTTTCTAATTTACCAAACGCGAAAGGTTTCCCCGGTTTCATCGCAATTTTCCAGAAATTAACCGTCCCCAGTTTTTCTAAAATCGTCTTGGTGAAATCCGCTTCACCCACTGACACGCCACCGCTGGTGATCACTAAATCCGCCTGTTCTTGCGCTTGCAAAAAGGCTTTTTCAAATAGCGCTTCATCATCAGGCAGAATGCCGAAGTCTAAAATTTCGCAAGGCAATTTTTCCAGTAATAATTTCACGGTAAAGCGATTGGTATCGTAAATTTTACCGCTGCTCAATGGCTCGCCAACGGGAACTAATTCATCACCAGTGGATAAAATCGCCACTTTCAAACGTGGAAATACAGGCACTTCAGCAATGCCTAAGGAAGCAAGCAATGGCAAGGAAAGTGCGGTGAGTTTTTCACCTGTTTTTAGCACCACGTCCCCTTGTTTCACATCTTCACCGGCTCGGCGAATATTTTGCCCCAATTTTGGTATTTCGTTGAAAGTAACCGTGCCGTCTTCGTTAAGTTGCACATTTTCTTGCATCACCACCGCGTCTGCGCCAGCTGGGATCATCGCACCAGTCATAATTCGCACCGCACTTTGTGGCAACCATTCGCCATTAAAAGGATTGCCGGCAAAGGCTTTGCCTGCCACGCTGAGTGTGCGTGATTGGGCAAGATCCGCAAGACGCACCGCATAACCGTCCATCGCAGAATTATCAAAAGATGGCACGTTTATCGGGGAGATAATATCCGCCGCACAAATACGCTGGCTCGCTTGCGAAAGCGGCAAGGTTTCCGTTTTCTGCGGCACAGGCAGCTGTGCCAACATTTCACTCAAAGCTTGTTCAATACTTAACATAAATTGTCCTTTTTCAACCAAGAATTGCATTCTATTCTACAAGAAAGTGCGGTGATTTTTATAGAAATTTTCATACTGAACCGCTATCTTTCTCATTTTATTATTGTTTTATTGTCTGATAGAATAGCCCAATTTGAAATTTGGAGAGTAGTGAATGAACAAGATTTCCCCAGAGGCGGAGAAAGTCCGTCAGGCATTGGTGAGTAAAGGGATTGAAACCCCAATGGTGGATACGCAACTGACAAAATCACAGCGCCGTGAAGGCATTGAGCAGCATATGCGTGAAGTGATGAAATTGATCGGTCTGGATTTGCGTGATGATAGCCTTGAGGAAACGCCAGTTCGTTTGGCGAAAATGTTCGTTGATGAAATTTTTAGTGGGCTAGATTATGCCAACTTCCCGAAAATCACTAATATTGAAAATCGAATGAAAGTGAGCGAAATGGTGTTGGTGAATGATGTAACACTCACCAGCACTTGTGAACATCATTTCGTTACCATTGATGGTAAGGTTTCAGTTGCGTATTATCCGAAAAAATGGGTGATCGGGTTATCAAAAATCAATCGCGTAGTGGCATTTTTTGCCCAACGCCCACAGGTGCAAGAGCGTTTAACAGAACAAATTTTGCTCGCGTTCCAAACAATTTTAGAAACAGAAGATGTAGCAGTTTACGTAAAAGCAACCCATTTTTGCGTGAAATGCCGTGGGATTAAGGATACAAATAGTTACACGGTAACCTCTGCTTTTGGAGGCGTGTTTCTTGGTGATCGTGAAACCAGAAAAGAGTTTTTAACACTAATCAATAAATAAATTAAATAATCTATTTTCTGAATAGATAGCCGTTATGCCAGCAATAAAAAAAGAAATCAAAAATCCACCGCACTTTCAAATAGTTACTTTGGATATTGTGCTAGCAGAAGTATGCCAGCGAGCAAGAGAGAAATCTTGCGTGGCATTGGATACGGAGTTTATTCGTACCCGAACCTTTTATCCTAAATTGGGGCTAATTCAGCTTTATGATGGTGAGCAGGTTAGTCTGATTGATCCGTTGGCGATTGATGATTTCTCTCCTTTTATTGATTTACTGGCTGATCAAAATGTGGTGAAAGTGTTGCACGCGTGCAAGGAAGATTTGGAGATTTTTCACCACTATTTCAAACAATTACCAACTCCGTTAATTGACACACAAGTGATGAGCCATTTTTTAGGCTTTGGTCGTTCAATGGGATTTGCCAGTTTGATTTATCATTATTTTGAGCTGGAATTAGACAAAGGCGCTTCACGTACTGATTGGCTAGCTCGTCCGTTGTCGGAAGTGCAGTTACGTTATGCCGCGGCAGATGTGTGGTATTTAATTCCTTTATATGAGGAAATGCAGCAACACTTGGCACAAACACCGTGGCAAAGTGCGGTGCAAAATGAGTGCGAATTTTTATTGGAAAAATGCCAGAAAACTAAATCATCCGATACAGCCTATTTAGATATTCCAAATAGCTGGAAACTGGATGAAAGGGAGTTGATGGCGTTAAAATTATTAGCCAAATGGCGTGTGGAAGAAGGAATAAAACGCGACATTGCCCTGAATTTTATTGTAAAAAGTGAGCATTTATGGCTTGTGGCAAAACATTTTCCTAAACATACTTCGGAGCTGCTTGATTTAGGCTTGTTACCAATGGAAGTGCGGGTGAATGGTAAAAAAATGTTGCAGCTTGTTGAAAAAGCAAAACGCACAGCAAAAGAAGAATATCCGTCACGAATTGTTCGTTTGGTTGATGATCCACGTTATCGTTCTGGGCTAAAAATTTTGCAGCAGAAATTAAAAGAAATTACCCCAGCAGAGCTGCCGATAGAAGTCATTTCGAGCAAACGAGGCTTAGAAAGTTTGATGAAATGGTGCTGGATAAAACAGCAAGATCCGAATGATTTACCCGATTTGTTACAGGGTTGGCGCAAAGAGTTTGGTGAACTTTTGCTCAAATCTTTACAAAGCTTTTAACTATATTGCTTGGCAATTTCTCATTATAGGGATTAGAATAGCGCATTCTCATTGAGAATTATCTTATAGTTTTTAGCTATATTATTTGTCTATTATTGAAAGGAAAATGCAATGAATAAAATCATTAAATTAGGTACAGCGGTTCTTTTTGCTCTTTTTGTTGCAGCGTGCAATAAAGCGGATCCCGCAGCAGATTATCAAAAATTAGTTGAGTGGAGCGTGGCAAATCAACAAAGCCAAGCAGCTTTCCAGCAAGAATATATGCAAAAATTGTCATCAGGCGATGAAACACAAATTGCTGAAGCAATGAATGCGCTAAGCGCAAGAAATGTAGAAGTGCAAAAAAGTTTGAATGCTTTAGATATTAAAAGCCCTGAAATCAAACAGTTAAAAGATAAAATGCAATCGGTATTAACCTTAACTTCAGAGCTTGCAAAAGATGGTTTAGCATTAATGAATAATGCAACACCTGAAGCCACTAAAGCGGTTCAAGAGAAAACAGAAAAAACCACTGCTGCAACTGCGGAGTTACAAAAACTTCAAGCTGAATTAGCAGAAAAATATGGTAAAAAAGCAGAGTAAAATCGCTTCATTATTTGTAAAGGCCGCCGTTAAGGCGGTTTTTTTATGCTTGAATTTATTGCAGCGAAGGGATTTGGCGAAATATCTTCTTAAAGAAGATAAATTTTAAAAGCAATGAGAAAAGGGATTTCCGTATTATTAGGTGTAGCAGAAATGTTTTTCTATGAAGCAAAAAAGTAAGAAATGCAAATTGATTAGAAAAATACTGAAAGTTGTTTATTTAATCAGTTAAAGCGAAATCATAATGAAAGATTTGCAATTCCCTGGGGCTTGGGGCATAATGGGGGTGTTCTGTTGCTAGATTTGGTGGCAGATGTTATGGAAACCTTCTCGGTTCCTCGCAACGAGGTCTGGTTTACCCGGTCAGGTTCGGAAGAAAGCAGCCAAAGTCAGATTTTTCGTGTGCCGAGAGCAAGCTGGGAAGGTTTCCGCCCAGCTTTTCTTTTCTCAATTTTTTCTCTTAAATCAATCTTTCACTTTTTCAATTCAACTAAATTCTTTCCACTAATTGTTTGAAAAAGCCGTTTTCTTTTACCATTAAGGTTTGATAATTGCCTTGTTCGATCAATTTGCCATCATCAATAATGCAAAGGTTATCAAATTGTTCAATCGCGGTAAGGCGGTGCGTTACCATAATTAAGGTTTTGTTTTGGCAATGGGCGAGAATTAAACGCAGAATTTGACGTTCTGTTTCGCGATCTAAACCTTCGGTAGGTTCATCAAGCAGTAAAATGGGCGCTTGATTTAGCAATACGCGCGCTAAACCTAAACGGCGCTGTTCACCGCCTGAAAGCGGGCGGCCGCCATCGCCA
This sequence comes from Avibacterium volantium, assembly GCF_049366555.1. Taxonomy (GTDB): domain Bacteria; phylum Pseudomonadota; class Gammaproteobacteria; order Enterobacterales; family Pasteurellaceae; genus Avibacterium; species Avibacterium volantium_A. The sequence continues at coordinate 60,704 of NZ_JBMMGT010000004.1, forward strand.
AGCCATTGATCTAAGCCCTGTTCTTGGTCTAGCAATTTGCCTAAACCCACTTGGTTTAGCACGTCAATCATTGCCTCATCAGAAATAGGTTGCTGATTTGCCAGCTGTAAATTATTACGCAAGGTATCGCTAAAAATATGCACGCGCTGGGTTAAAAAGCACATTTGGTTACGTAAACTTTTTTCGCTGTAACTTTCAATCGGTTGATTGGCAAGGAAAATTTTCCCTTGAGAAGGATCATAGTTGCGAACTAAAAGCTGTAACAGGGTGGATTTGCCACTGCCAGTTTTGCCTAGAATGGCAACTTTTTGTCCTTGTGGAATTTCAAGGTTGATGTTCTGTAGTGCAACATCTTGGCGTTCAGGATAAGTGAAACTCACTTGCTGAATGGAAAGATCAAGAGCGGTGTTTTTTTCGATAGTTTTTTGTCCGTTAAATTGCACGAGTGGCGTTTGTTCGGTGATTTCGGTAACCCGATCAGCAGAAGCAATCACTTGCCCAATATGCAAAAATGCCGAACCCAAAGGCATTAAAATCTCAAAGGCTGCCAGTGCAGCAAGGGCAAATAGGGCGATAATTGCAGGGCTGTATCGATCACTGCCAAAATCAGCATTGGCGGCAAACCATAAGGTGAGCGCGAGCAAAATGCCATTGGCAAAAAGCACAAGTGCGGTGGAAAATCCGCTTAAATTGGCTTCTTTTTGTTGAAAGTGTTGCCATTGTTGTTCTGTTTCGTCCAGTTTTTGTTTGAGCGGTTTTTCAGCATTAAACAGCAATAATTCTGCTTGAGATTGGATATATTCTACAAATCTCGTGCGGTAAGCCGCGCGCGCTTGGGTGAGTTTATGCCCGAACTTTTGCCCTAGATGATAAAAAATCGTTGGCACAATCAAGACAAGTGCGGTCAACATTGCACCAAAAAAGAGCGCCAGCGGAAGATTAAAAAAGCTCAAGCCTAGGGTGAGAAAGCCAATTACCAACAGCGCGGTGATAAAGGGCGCGAGCAGGCGAAGATAAAGGCTATCGAGCGTATCCACATCGGCCACTAAGCGGTTTAATAAATCACTGTTGCGATAGCGATTTAGCACGGCTGGGCTTAGTGGAATGATTTTTTGGAACACTTGCACACGCAATTTAGCAAGGATTCTAAAGGTGGCATCGTGAGTAACGATTTTTTCAAAATAACGGGCGACGGTGCGTCCAATCGCCAAGCCGCGCACGGTGGCTGAGGGATAGAAAAAATTAAATAACGTGCCAATGCCTGCCAAGGCGGTGGCGGCCAAGAACCAGCCTGAAACCGTTAATAAACCAATGCTGGCGGCAAGTCCTGTGATCATCAGGATTAAGCCTAAAAATAACACGAATTTGGCGTGCTTAAATAAACGTAAAAATGGTAAAAGTGTACGCATTAATTAATATCCTGTTTACGTTGTGCAAGAAGTTCTGCGAAAAATCCGTTATTTTGTAATTCGGCAAAATTGCCTTGTTGAACGATTTGTCCTTGTTGCATCACAAAAATGCAATCGCATTGTTTAAGATCTTCAATGCGGTGCGTGATCATCAAGGTGGTTTGTTCGCGGCTAATTTTTTGCAAGGCGGAAAGCACCAGATTTTCAGACTGTGCATCAAGGCTGGCGGTAGGTTCATCAAGGAGCAATAAATGGCGATGACGCAATAAAGCGCGGGCAATGGCTAAACGCTGTGCTTGCCCTACGGAAAGGCCAATGCCACCTTCTTTGATTTCGGCATCTAGCCCTAATTTATCCGTAAATACAGTAGCCTGTGCTTGTGCCAAGGCGCACTGAATTTCTTCATCGCTAGCTTGGACACCGCCTAAGAGTAGGTTTTCGCGAATCGTGCCTTGTAATAGCAAGGGATTTTGCCCCACCCAAGCAATTGCACTGCGCCATTGAGTTTTATTAATTTGATTGAGTTCAACGCCATTAATTTTCAGGCTACCTTGATAGTCTAAAAAGCCGAGTAGGGTATTGATTAATGAGGTTTTCCCTGCGCCACTTTGCCCGACTAACGCCGTATGACTTTTAGCTGGCAGATGAAAATTAAGGGGGTGGGTGAGCGGTTGGCCCTGTGGCGAGAGTACCACCAGATCTTGCGCGTGGATTTCAACTGTTTCATTTAACGTGAAATCTTGGCTTGCTTTCGCTTCATTTAAAATAGGCTGTTCTAAAAATTCAACAATAGCATCAGCCGCACCAATGGCTGCCGCACGATCGTGATAATAAGTACCAAGATCACGCAAAGGCTGATAAAACTCTGGGGCGAGAATTAAGCAGAAAAAGCCAATAAATAAGGTGATTGGCGTGCCATAAGCGCCGAAATCAAGCTCACCTAAATAGCTAAAACCAAAATAGACGGCCATTAGCGCAATGGAAATCGAGGTGAAAAATTCCAACACCGCAGAAGACAAAAACGCCATTTTCAGCACGTCCATTGTGGTTTCGCGGAAATCTTCCGTGGCTTGTTCAATATGTGCGGTTTGTTCTTCCGTTTTATTGAATAATCGTAAAGTTTCCAGCCCACGTAGACGATCTAAAAATTGGCCACTTAATTTTGCCAAGGTTTGCATATTTTTCTGACTGCTGTCTGCGGCGGCGATCCCAACTAAGATCATAAAAATTGGCACAAGGGGCGCGGTAACGAGCAAAATGAGTCCTGCCGCCCAATTGAGTGGAAAGACGGCAATTAAAATAATAAACGGAACGATCACCGAAAGGGCTTGTTGAGGTAAATAGCGTGCGTAGAAATTATGCAGATTTTCCACTTGTTCTAACATTATGCTTGCCCAACTGCCAGCGGGTTTTTGGTTAATCATTGCTGGGCCAACTTGATGTAATTTGGTGAAAATTTGTTGGCGAATAAAATGTCGTAATTTTTGACCGCACTTGAAACCAAGGCGCTCGCGCCAATACAAAATGATCGCACGCAAGCCAAAGCCGATTACTAAGGCGATAAAATAAGCGATTAAATTTTCCCTTGCGGTTTGCGCCATAATGAGCTGATGTAATAGGGTGGCGAGCAAGTAGGTTTGTGCAACTAAGATCAGAGATGAAAGGCTAGCCAATAAAATATTTAGGCTAAGTAACTTTTTTATGGGTTTTTGTTGGGCGCGTAGCCATTTTTGTAGGTGTCGTTGGCGAGCTTTATCCATAATTCTGCGTAAAAGGGTTAAGTTAGATAATAAGGAAAAAAGAAAAGCGGTGCATTACGGCAATAATGCACCGCTTAGGCTTATTCTTGGCTATCTAAGAAGCGTTCTGCATCTAAGGCTGCCATACAACCTGTGCCAGCAGAGGTAATGGCTTGGCGGTAATTGTGATCCATTACGTCACCTGCGGCAAAGACGCCCTCTACTGATGTGGCAGTGGCGTTGCCCTCTAAACCTGATTTCACCACGATGTAGCCATTATTGAGTTCAAGCTGACCAGCAAAAATCTCTGTATTTGGCGCGTGGCCGATTGCCACGAACATTCCGTCTAATTTGAGTTCTTCCGTTTCGCCTGTTTGGGTGTCTTTTAAACGAATGCCAGTTACGCCCATATTGTCGCCTAGCACTTCATCTAAAGTGCGGTGGGTATGTAGGATAATTTTTCCTTCTTCCACTTTTTTGTATAGACGATCCACTAAGATTTTTTCTGCGCGGAAGCTATCACGGCGATGCACTAAATGCACTTCAGAAGCAATATTGGCTAAGTAAAGGGCTTCTTCCACCGCGGTGTTTCCACCGCCAATCACCGCAACAGGTTTATTGCGATAGAAAAAGCCATCACAAGTGGCGCAAGCAGAAACGCCACGGCCTTTGAAAGCTTCTTCAGATGGCAAGCCGATGTAGCGTGCAGACGCCCCTGTGGCAATAATTAACGCATCGCAGCTAAAACTTTGAACATCACCATAAAGTTTGAATGGACGAGAGGAAAGATCCACGCGGTTAATGTGATCGAAAATAATCTCGGTATCGAATTTCTCCGCGTGTTGCAACATTCTTTGCATTAACTCAGGGCCTGTGGTATCAGCAAAATCCCCTGGCCAGTTTTCGATTTCTGTGGTGGTAGTGAGCTGTCCACCTTGTTGTAAGCCTGTAACGAGAACGGGGCTTAAGTTAGCGCGTGCTGCATAAATGGCAGCGGTGTAGCCCGCAGGGCCTGAACCTAAAATTAACAGTTTGCAATGTTTCATTTCTGACATAAAAATTCCTAGTTGATAAATCGTAAAAAATCTTCGTTATTATAGAGCCTTACGCCGTTAAATTCATTAATAGAGTAGTGAATAGAGCAATCGGCGGTATTTATTGGTAATAGGATCGTTATTGCCAATAGCAGCCAGAATAGATAAAAACTCTTGTTTCACTTCACCATTCAGCACGCCTAAATCTTGTTTTAATAAGCCGAATAATAATTCCAAGGCTTCTTCATTGCGGTGCGCTTGGTGTAACTGTAATGCCAGTTTTAAGGCAATTTCAGGGCTTGGATTGTTGGTGTATTCGGCTTGTAATTGCTGAATTTCTGGCGTGTCTGCCGCTTTAATTAATAATTCAATTTGCGCTTGCAATCCTTGCCAACGGCTATCGCGATCTTGCAATGGAATGCGGTTTAAAATTTCCTGCGCTGGTTCAACGCGTTTCATTGCAATATAGGTTTCTGCATAAAGCAGGGCAATATCGCTGTTTTTGTGATCGGAAAGCTCCCACGCATCTTTTAGCAGTGGCAAGGCTTGCTCATAGTTTTCATTCGCTAGAAAATCTAATGCTTGGGTAAATTTAATCTCTTCTTCTTTTGGCAAGATCAGGCTTAAATGTTGTTCAAGGGTGGCGTCATCTAATGCCCCTTGGAATGCATCAAGGGCTTGCCCATCTTTAAATAAATAGGTGGTTGGCAAGGCTTGAATACGAAACTGCGCCGCGACCATTTGTTCGGTTTCACAGTTAATTTTGCCTAATAAAAATTGCCCTTGGTATTTTTCTGCATAGCGTTCTAGCACGCTTACAAACGTATTAGATTCCTCGTGGCTTGGCGCATAAAACACTAAAGCAACAGGTTTTTGTTGGGTTTGTTGTAAGATCTCGGTGAGATTTTGTTCGGTAACATCAATAATATAAGCTGACATTTTCACTCCAGGTTTCAGGCTAATTTGAGTTACAAAAATTGCCATTGATTGTAACAAAAGTGCGGTGGTTTTTGGAAAAAAAACTTCCCAAAAAACCACCGCACTTAATGATTTAATAAAAATCTTGCTTAGAACAAAATACTTCCCACTAACGCAAAAGCGAATCCGGTAAAGCCGATGAGGGTTTCTAGCACTGTCCAAGTTTTTAATGTGGTTTTGGTGTCCATTTCTAGGAAACGGCTGACTAACCAGAAACCGCTGTCATTAACGTGAGAGAATACCGTTGCACCCGAGGCGATCGCGATCACGATAAAGCAAAGATCGAATTGGCTTAATCCAACCGTTGCCGCCACAGTTGGCGCAATTAAGGCTGATGTAGTGGTGAGTGCCACGGTGGCAGAACCTTGTGCTACACGCAATGCCATTGAAATAATGAAGGCCGCCACAATCACAGGCATTCCTGTATCAGCAAACATTGCGGAGAGCTCATTACCAATGCCGCTTGCACGCAATACGCCACCGAACATACCACCTGCACCCGTTACTAGGACGATAGAACAGATTGGCCCGAGTGCGTTATCACAGATTTTTTCGATTTGTTCATTACTGCGCTGATCTTTTAGTAATAAAATGGTTACGATTAAGGTAATCAATAATGCCACAGGGGTTTTGCCGAGTAAGCGTAGGCCTTGTACCCAAGCCTGTGAGCCATCAACCACGCCTGCGACAGAAAGGGTATTCAAGCCGGTATCACATAAAATTAGCACTAATGGCAATAATAAAATGGTTAACACTTTACCAAAACTTGGTGGATTTAATACTGCAGTTTCATTGATGGCATTTGCGTTTAAGAATGCTTTTGGTAAATCTACCATCACTTTTTTACCTAAGTATTGGCTAAATAAGTAGCTTGCGATGTACCAAGTTGGAATACCACAGACTAAACCAACGATGACTAATAAGCCAATGTTTGCACCTAATAAATCGCCTGAAGCAACAGGACCGGGATGTGGAGGCACAAAAGCGTGCATTACAGCAAATGCGCCTGCTGCTGGGAAGGCATAGCGCAATACTGAACCACCAAAGCGTTTTGCGACACTAAAGATAATTGGCAGCATCACGACTAATCCTGCATCAAAGAAAATTGGGAAGCCGAACAATAAAGAGGCTACCCCTAAAGCGAAAGGTGCATTTTTTTCGCCAAATTTATTGATGAGCGTATCAGCAAGCACTTTCGCGCCGCCAGTGATTTCAAGTAAGCGACCGATCATCGCACCTAAACCGACTAATAACGCCACAGACGCTAATGTGCCGCCGAAGCCTTTGGTTAAGGTTGGCAGAATTTCATTGAATGGCACGCCGGTGGCTAGCGCCGTGAGCAAGCTCACAATAATTAAGGCGACAAAGGCGTGAACTCTGAATTTCATAATTAATAAAAGCAACAGCAATACTGAAGCTATCAAAGTGAAAATCAACATATAAGATCCTTAGTATTTGATGATTAATTTCTTAGCCAACGACCAAGAACGGATTGCTAATTTACCCGTAACATTAAAATTAACTAGCAAGGTAAAATAGATAGGCATATTATTAGGGAAATTCTAACCAAAGTTCAAATTATTAGGGCGAAAATAGCGATTTTTGTTAAAAATTTGTGAGGATGATCACAAAATGAAATGTTACCAGTAACTAAAATCAGCAATTTTTTGTTATGGTTAGTGCAGTAGAAATAAAATTTAGCGGTAAGGAAAAGAAAATGGAAAAAACAAAAGGCAAAAGTTTTATCTTAATGGGCGTTTCTAGCACAGGAAAAACTTCGGTAGGTACGGAGGTTTGTCGCCGTTTAGGGTTAAAATTAATTGATGGGGACGATCTCCACCCGAGAGCTAATATCATTAAAATGGGCAATGGGCAGCCACTTAATGATGAAGATCGCGCCCCTTGGCTTGAGCGTATCCGTGATGCGGCATTCAGTCTAGAACAAAAAAGCGAACAAGGGATTATTGTTTGTTCTGCATTGAAGAAAAAATACCGCGATCAAATTCGCGATGGCAACGAAAGCGTGAAATTCCTGTTTTTAGAAGGTAGCTTTGATTTAGTGCTAGAGCGAATGAAAAATCGCAAAGGGCATTATATGAAAACAGAAATGCTCAAAAGCCAATTCGATACCTTAGAAACCCCACAAGCTGATGAGCCAGATGTTATTCATATTGATATTGATGGGACATTTGACGAGGTGGTAGAACGTTGTGTGGTGGCGTTAAAACCGTTTTTAAACTAGAACACAGAAAAATAGAAAGAAATTTGCTAATCAATAGGGGATTTCTCTTTTTTATCCTTCTATAAACCCTTTCATAAACCTGTTAAAATCTACAAAATTTTTTTGAGATAAGGACAGAGTGTGGCGTTAATTAGTTTAACTGACAGTTATCTTTCTTTTAGTGATCACCCCTTATTAGATCACACGGATTTATACATTGAAGCCGGCGAGCGTGTTTGCTTAGTAGGGCGTAATGGGGTAGGTAAATCTACCTTAATGAAAATTTTGGCGGGCGAAATGGTAATGGACGATGGTCGCCTGCAATTTGAGCGTGATCTGGTGATCTCTCGCCTTGAACAAGATCCCCCACGCAATGCGCAAGGCAATGTGTTTGACTATGTGGCGGAAGGCATTGCCCATTTGGCCGATTTATTGAAAGAATATCACCGCACTTCGGATTTGCTAGAGCAAGAATATAGCGAAAGCACGCTAAATCGTTTGGCGGAAATTCAAGCCCAACTTGAACACGCTGATGGTTGGCGGTTTGAAAATAAAATCCGTGAAACTCTAATGAAATTAGGGCTTGAGCCAAATATGCGGTTAGCGGATTTATCAGGCGGCTGGTTGCGTAAGGCGGCATTGGCGCGCGCTTTGGTGTGCGATCCAGACGTGTTGTTGCTTGATGAACCCACTAACCACCTTGATGTTGATGCCATTGAATGGCTAGAAAATTTCCTGCTGAGTTTTGCAGGTTCGATCATCTTTATTTCTCACGACCGTGCTTTTATCAGCAAAATGGCCACTCGTATCGTCGATCTTGATCGGGGCAAATTGGTGTCTTACCCCGGTGATTATGCGAAATATCTCATTGAAAAAGAAGAAAATTTGCGTGTGGAAGCCCTACAAAACGAGCTGTTCGATAAAAAATTAGCGCAAGAAGAAGTGTGGATTCGCCAAGGGATCAAAGCGCGGAGAACCCGTAATGAAGGGCGAGTGCGTGCCTTGAAAGCCTTGCGTGAAGAACGCCGTCAGCGTAGAGATGTGCAGGGTAGCGCCAAGTTGCAAGTGGATAATTCCACCCGTTCAGGCAAAATCGTCTTTGAAGTGGAAGATGTAAGCTATGAAATTGCAGGGAAAAAACTGATTTCGCATTTTTCAACCACCATTTTGCGTGGTGATAAAATTGCCTTAGTTGGGGCAAATGGGATCGGCAAAACCACCTTGATTAAATTGCTTTTAGGCGAAATTCAGCCTACGTCAGGGCGTATTAAATGCGGTACAAAATTAGAAATTGCTTATTTCGATCAATATCGTGCCGATCTCGATCCTGAAAAAAGCGTGATGGATAACGTGGCGGACGGTAAGCAGGATATTGAAGTCAATGGCGTGAAACGCCACGTTTTAGGCTATTTGCAAGATTTCTTATTTCCACCTAAGCGCGCAATGGTGCCAGTCAAAGCCCTTTCTGGCGGCGAGCGTAACCGCTTATTATTGGCAAAATTATTGCTCAAACCCAATAATTTGTTGATTTTGGACGAACCGACCAATGATCTTGATGTGGAAACCTTAGAATTATTGGAAGAATTGCTGGCAGATTATCAAGGCACGTTGCTGATTGTGAGCCACGATCGTCAATTTATTGATAACACGGCGACTGAATGCTATATCTTCGAAGGCAATGGCGTGATCAATAAATATGTGGGCGGTTTCCACGATGCGAAACAGCAACAAGCCAATGTGTTTGCTTTGAAAGAAGCGGAACAGGCCAAAGAGAAAAAGGCGAAAGAAAAACAAGCGGAAAGTGCGGTGGAAATCAACAAAGTTTCTCACAAACCGGTGAAAAATCGCCCGGTGAAACTTTCTTACAATGAGCAACGAGAGCTAGAGCAATTGCCACAAAAATTGGAAGATTTGGAAGAAAAAATCACCGCACTTCAAGCGGAAGTGTCTGATCCGAATTTCTTTCAGCAAGATCATCAATATACGGCGGACAAACTACAACAGCTTGCCGATGCGGAACAAGCGTTAGAACAAGCTTTTGCCCGTTGGGAAGAATTGGAAGAAAAGAAAAATATGGCAAGTTGATAACTTGCTATAAAGATAAGTGAGGTGGTTTTTTAGCAAATTTTATCCATAAAAAAACCGCCACATTAAAAACAAGTGGCGGAGAGGTCTTAAATAAGAAATTAGTTTGAAAAAGACAACTGCAATTTGCAGTGCACTAGCATTTACTAAGACTAGCGAGGCAGGAAATAGTTCACAAAAATTTTAAATTTTTTTACTTTTTTGCAAAAAAGTAGTGATTTGCTCTTCAATACCCTGTGCGTCTAGTTTTAAATCTGCCAAAATTTCTTGTTGTGTGCCTTGTGGAATGAAGAAATCTGGCAAGCCTAATTGTAAAAGTGCGGTGCTTTTTTGCTGAGAATTTAGCACTTCTGCCACGGCACTGCCAGCACCGCCTTGAATGGCGTTTTCTTCCAGTGTTACCAATAACGAATGGTTTTCTGCAAGTTGTAAAATTAATGCCTCATCAATGGGCTTGACAAATCGCATATCCACTAAGGTGGCATTTAAGTTTTCTGCGACCGTTTTCGCATTGGCTAACAAGGTACCAAAGTTTAAAATAGCAATATTTTTCCCTTGGCGCACGATTTTACCCTTGCCAAGTGGTAATATTGCTAATGGTTCAAGTTTAACACCAATAGCATTGCCACGCGGGTAACGCACTGCCGCAGGTTTACCACATTGGTATCCTGTGTAAAGCATTTGACGGCATTCATTTTCATCACTTGGCGTCATAATCACAAGATTTGGGATACAACGCATAAAGCTAATGTCGAATGCGCCTTGGTGAGTTTGGCCGTCTGCGCCAACAATACCAGCCCGGTCAATAGCAAATAATACAGGCAGATTTTGAATGGCAACATCGTGGATAACTTGATCATAGGCACGCTGTAAAAAAGTGGAATAAATGGCAACCACAGGCTTGAACCCCGCAATGGCTAATCCCGCAGCAAAGGTAACGGCGTGCTGTTCGGCAATGGCAACATCAAAATATTGTTGTGGAAAGCGGTTGGAAAATTCAACCATTCCTGAACCTTCACGCATCGCAGGGGTGATTCCGATTAATTTCGGATCTTGCTCTGCCATTTCACATAGCCAGTTACCAAAAATTTGTGAATATGTTGGGGTGGTGGATTTTGGTAATTTTCCGCTTGTGGGATCGAATTTCGGCACACCGTGGAAGCCGATTGGATCTTGTTCCGCAGGGGCGTAGCCTTTGCCTTTTTTGGTTTTAATATGCAAGAATTGCGGCCCTTTCAGACTGCTCATATTTTTCAACGTGCTAATTAACTCGTCCACATTATGACCATCAATTGGGCCGATATAGTTAAAGCCTAGCTCTTCAAACATTGTGCCAATCGGTGAAACGAAGCCTTTAACGTGTTCTTCTGTCTTTTTCACAAATTCTTTAATCGGTGGCACGCCAGAGAGAATTTTTTTGCCGCCCTCGCGCAAGGTGGAATAGAAAGAACCAGAAAACAAGCGGGCAAGATAGTTGTTCAGCGCGCCCACATTTTCTGAAATGGACATTTCGTTATCATTGAGAATTACCAACATATCGGTGTGCAATGCGCCAGCGTGATTGAGCGCTTCAAAGGCCATTCCCGCGGTAATTGCGCCATCGCCAATGACACAAACCGTTTTGCGCCCTGCGTTCTCTTTTTCTGCTGCTACGGCAATGCCAAGCCCAGCACTAATCGAAGTGGAAGAATGTCCCACACTTAGTACATCAAATTCACTTTCATCACGCCAAGGGAAAGGGTGAAGCCCGTCTTTTTGGCGAATGGTGGACATTTTATCACGGCGTCCAGTGAGAATTTTATGCGGATAGGCTTGATGCCCCACGTCCCAAATGAGCTGATCGAATGGCGTGTTGAACACATAATGCAAGGCAACGGTGAGTTCTACCGTGCCTAAACCAGAAGCCAAATGGCCGCTACTTTGACTAACACTTTCCAACAAATATCCGCGTAATTCATTACAAAGTTGGGGAAGTTGATCTTTATTTAAAAGACGCAAATCGTCCGGTGAATTAATCAGTGATAAAAGAGGATATTTTTCCATTGTTAATCAAATCCAAAAAAGGGTTAAATTTCGACCGCACTTTAATAATACAAGGCTTAGGCGGTGTCCAATATATTAATTTTTTCTTGTTACAATAAACTCGCTCAATGCCTTTAATGGCGAGCTATCAAAAGGTAATTTGGCCAAAGCATCAAGGGCTTGTTGATGAAGTTCTTGCGCTTTTTCTTTCGCCCCTTGCAAGCCGAGTAATTTCGGGTAAGTGCTTTTATCTGCAGCTAAATCCGCCCCCACGGTTTTACCAATCACATCGCTTTCGCCTTCAATATCTAAAATATCATCTTGCACTTGGAACGCCAGCCCAATGGCATCGGCATAGCGTTCAAACTGTTGGCAAAGTTGTTTGTCGGCAAAATGCGGTGAACAAAGAAAGCCCATTTTTAATGCACAGCGTAGCAACGCGCCCGTTTTGTTGCGATGAATTCTTTCTAATTCCGTTAGGCTGACTTGTTGATGCTCAGCTTGCAAATCAAGGCTTTGCCCTAAACACATTCCTTGCACACCAGAGGCTTTTGCCAATTCCGCCACCAAAGCAAGGCGTTGTTCGGCAGATAAATTTGGCGTTTGGCTCAGTAATTCAAACGCAAAGGCTTGTAACGCATCACCTGCCAGAATGGCGGTGGCTTCATCAAAGGCAATATGACAAGTTGGGTGTCCACGGCGCAATGCATCGTTATCCATTGCAGGCAAATCATCGTGAACTAAAGAATAAGCGTGAATTGCTTCAATGCCTGCGGCGGCATAATCCAAATGCACGAGTTCTGCCCCTAACATTCTGCCTGTGGCATAAACCAAAAACGGACGAACACGCTTTCCACCCAATAAAAGCGCATATTTCATCGCTTCCGCAAGGGGAGAGGGTTGCGTGTCAATTTGCTCAAATTGGTGCTTGAGAAATTGATTAATCCGCTGTTGAAATTGTTGTAAATCCTGTGCAAATTGGTACATAGCAGTGGCTTAGTTATTGGGTTGCTTATTCGTTGTTTTGATAGTCGCTTAATTCTGCTTTATCGCTTTTAGAAAGCAAAATTTGAATGCGCTGTTCCGCTTGTTGTAAACGCGCTTGACCTAATTGGGCTAGCTTAATTCCGCTTTCAAAATCCTTTAACGCCTGTTCTAAAGGCAATTCGCCACTTTCTAAACGAGCAACAATGCTTTCTAATTGAGTTAAGGTGGTTTCAAAATCTAAGCTGTTTTCGTCTGTGGTAGGTTTGCGTGCCATTGTTTTTCCTAAATTCAAGCTAAATAAATGCCACATTGTACTGTATTTTTATGGACTTGTTAAAGCCTATAGCAAGATTGTTGCGCAAAAAATCTCAGAAAAAAGCACCGCACTTTTGTTTCCTTTGCTCAGCCCCAAAACAGGCGAGAGCAGCGGACGAGAAAAATTGGGGATTTGTAAAAGATGTTGTACAATACCGCCCAATTTTTTTGCTTAAAACAGAAGTATTCCAATGAAATTTATTATTAAACTTTTCCCTGAAATTATGATTAAAAGTGAAAGCGTGCGTAAACGCTTTATTAAAATTTTGACAGGGAATATTCGCAATATTTTGAATAAATATGATGACACGGTGGCCGTGGTGAAGCACTGGGATTATATCGAAGTGCGGTCAAAAAATGCGGAAAATCGTGCCTTATTAATTGAATTATTAGGACGAATCCCCGGCATTCATCATTTTCTTGAAGTGGAAGAAAAACCGTTCAACAGCGTGCAAGATATTTTCCAGCAAACCTTGCAAGATGTAGCTCATCTCCTTGAAAACAAAACCTTTTGTGTGCGTGTAAAACGCAAAGGCAAGCACGATTTTTCTTCCCTTGATGTGGAACGCTATGTCGGCGGTGGCTTAAATCAACATATCGCCAGTGCGAAAGTGAAGCTCAGCAAACCTGATGTTACTGTTCGCATTGATATTGAAGACGACAAAATGATGCTGGTGAAAGCCCGTCATACAGGACTGGGCGGTTATCCTATTGGCACGCAAGAAGATGTGCTTTCGCTTATCTCGGGCGGCTTTGATTCGGGCGTATCCAGTTATATGCTGATTCGCCGTGGCTCGCGCGTGCATTATTGCTTCTTTAATCTGGGCGGTGCGGCACACGAAATCGGCGTAAAACAAATGGCGTATCATATTTGGAATCGCTTTAGTGGCTCGCATAAAGTACGTTTTGTGGCGATTAATTTTGAGCCTGTGGTGGCAGAGATTTTAGAGAAAATCGACAACGGCCAAATGGGTGTGGTGTTAAAGCGAATGATGGTGCGCGCTGCAAGCAAAGTGGCAGAACGTTTTGGCATTCAAGCCATTGTTACGGGCGAAGCGCTAGGTCAAGTTTCCAGCCAAACCCTCACCAATTTGCGCCTAATTGATGAGGCCGCCGATGCTCTTGTGTTACGTCCGCTTATCACCCACGATAAAGAACAAATTATCGCAATGGCAAAAGAAATTGGCACAGACGATATTGCGAAATCAATGCCGGAATTTTGTGGCGTGATTTCAAAAAATCCAACGGTTAAAGCGGTGCGAGAAAAAATTCTTAGCGAAGAAAATCATTTTGATTTCAGCGTATTAGAAAGTGCGGTGCAAAATGCGCAATATTTAGGTATTCGCCAAATTGCAGAACAAACGGAAAAAGAAGTGGTGGAAGTGGACACCATTTCCGTATTAGGCGAAAACGACATCGTAATCGACATTCGTAGCCCCGAAGAAACAGACGAAAACCCATTAGAACTGGCAGGGCAGGAAGTGCGTTTAATCCCATTCTATAAACTTTCTACTTTATTTCCAGAATTAGACCAAAGCAAAAATTACGTCCTTTACTGCGAACGCGGCGTAATGAGCAAACTCCAAGCCCTTTATTTAAAAGAAAATGGGTTTGGGAATGTGAGAGTATTTAGAAAATAGTTGTCAGTAGATAGGCGATAAATAAGAATGCACCATTGAAGAATGGTGCATTTTTATTTGGAAAACTTTGCGCTACTTCACATTTTTTTATATCCATTCTTGTGTTCAGGTTATATTTGGCTAGGATATAAATGTTAAATATATGTTAAAAATGAAAATAAGGAGGGTATTTATGTTAATAAAAGTAGGGATGTTTCAAACCTTAGCGCTTGCCGTAGTAGCAATTTATGTTGGGGAATTTATTCGTCAGCAATTTCCAATCTGGAAAAAATATTGTATTCCTTCTCCTGTTATTGGTGGTGTGATTTTTGCGTTACTAACAACGTTAAGCCACAGTCTAGATTTAATTTCCTTTCAGTTTGACTATAAAACGATTAATACATTTTTCTATAATGTGTTTTTTGCCGCAATGGGGTTTGCCGCAAGTTTTGCACTATTAAAGAAAGGGGGAAAATTAGTCCTTATTTTCAGTGCATTAGCCGCTGTATTGGCGATTTTGCAAAATGTTTTAGCTCTCGGTGTTGGAACATTGTTGGATATGAACCCATTAACTGCATTAATGGCAGGCTCTATTCCATTAACGGGTGGGCATGGTAATGCTGCTGCGTTCGCGCCGTTAGCAGAGCAGCAAGGTGCGGTTGGCGCAATGGAAGTTGCAATTGCCGCAGCAACCTTTGGTTTGGTGGCGGGCTGTATGCTTGGTGGGCCATTAGGCAGAGGTTTGATAAAAAAATACCATCTAGAACATCAAGTAGAAAATGGGCAGGTTATTGAGCGTGAAGATAATGGTATTCTTGCCAAAATTAGTTACCGCCGTTCAAGCCAAGCCGCATTTTTATTGCTTTTGGCTTGTGGTATTGGGCAAACGCTCTTTTACCTAATGCAAGTTGCCTTTCCTAAAGTGAACATTCCTATTCACGTAATGAGTATGTTGGGTGGGGTAGTTCTACGTTTAATTTTGGATACGAGAAAGCGCGACAACCAAGCCTTGTATGAAACCATTGGCATTATTGGGGAAATTTCCCTTGCCATTTTCGTTTCAGTGGTGATTATTACGATGCAATTATGGAAACTTGCCGATTTGGCGATACCATTAATTATTATCTTGGTTTTGCAAGTCTTATTGTGCTATGTATTTTGCGTTTTCATTACGTTTAGATTATGCGGTAAAAATTATGATTCAGCAGTGATAGCCACTGGACATTCCGGCTTTGGATTAGGGGCTGTTCCTGTTTCAATGGCAACAATGACTGCGGTTTGCGCCCGCTATCGCTATTCGAAGATCGCTTTCTTTGTTGTTCCGTTAATCGGTGGCTTTATTAGTAATATTAGCAATGCCTTAATTATTACTTTTTTCCTTAATATCGCCGCATAGAGGTGATTGGGTATGGTAACTTAAAATTTTTGATCTAGGATAAGTTGTTAGTGCGGTGGAAAAAATAGAAATTTTTCCACCGCACTTATTTTGGAGATAATCAAGAACGATTTAATTCAACCAGTTGTTTTTTGGTTAATGCAAAAACACCTAATCCCCCGTTTTTCAGTTCTAGCCACTGGAATGGGGCGTTAGGGAATTGTTCTATTAGGTGGATCATACTGTTTCCTACTTCGCAGACTAATACCCCATCATCGGCTAAATAATCCGGTGCAGCTTTTAAGATTCGTTTGGTTATTTCGAGTCCATCAACGCCAGAACCTAATGCCATTTCTGGCTCGTGGTGGTATTCTTCTGGCATATCGTCAAGGTCTTCTTTATCCACATAAGGAGGATTGGTCACGATAAGATCGTATTTATCTTGGGGAAGATTGTTAAATAGATCCGATTGAATTGGGAATACACGATCACTTAGGTTGTGGTGCATAATATTGATTTCTGCCACATCTAAAGCATCGGTAGAGAGATCAATGGCATCAACCTCGGCATTTGGGAATTGAGTCGCACAGGCAATTGCAATACAGCCACTGCCTGTACACATATCTAAAATTCGTTGTGGTGCTTTGGTGAGCAGTCCCGCAAAGCGGTCTTCAATTAAGGCACCAATGGGGGAGCGAGGCACGATCACTCGCTCATCGACATAAAACTCCAATCCACAAAACCACGCACGATTGGTTAAATATGCCACGGGAATGCGTTGTTCAATGCGTGCCAAAATGAGTTCCAATAAACTTGCTTTTTCGCTTTGTGTTAAACGGCTATCATAAAGCTCACTGGGTAAATCGGGCGGGAGTTGTAATGCGGTTAATACGAGTTGTTGCGCTTCGTCCCAAGCGTTGTCATAACCGTGTCCGTAATATAAATCAGAGCGATTAAAAGTGCTGTATGTCCAGCGCAAAAAATCTTTTAGGGTGTAAAGCGAATCAGGAACGTTGTCCGCGAGAATTTGCTGAATGAGTTCTTGGTTAAATGTGGTCATAGGTTGTTTCCAGTTTCAAGGATAAAATTGTGGCTATTTATAGCATAATATTATGTTATGATTAAACTTATTTTAAATTTACAGTAATAATAAATATGCTAAACGATGAAGATATGGCATTGTTTCGTGATGCGGTGCGAGGGGCTACGCCTTTAAAGCAAAATGAATTTGTGCCAGGTTATAGAAAAAATAAACAAAAACAAGAGCAGCGTGAACAACGTGAAAGGGAAGATACCTTGTTCTTTTTTTCTGACGAATATGAGCCTTTGTTGAATGAAGAGGGGGCGGTGAAATATTTGCGCGAGGGGGAGGATTCCTATCTGCTTAAGCAATTACGCCGTGGTGATTTTTCTCCAGAGCTATTTTTGGATTTGCACGGTTTAACCCGAGAGAAAGCGAAATTGGAGCTAGCGGCGCTAATTCAAGCTTGTGAAAAAGAGCATATCTATTGTGCAAGCATTATGACAGGCTATGGAACTTATACGTTGAAACGTCAAATCCCTCGTTGGCTTGTGCAGCACCCCCGTGTTCGAGCCTTACACCAAGCGCCAAAAGAATGGGGCGGGGAAGCAGCAATTTTAATTTTGCTTGAGGTGTAGCGTTCTTGTTGTAAGGACGCTGTTTTTTATTTTTCAAGATAATGTCTAAGATTATCCATTTGTTTTTCTGCTTCATTTATCCCTAATACATACATCGCCTGAATTTTTCGCGGATCTTTTTCAATACGTTTGATATGCAGATCTTGCGGTGGGCGAATGACGAAAATTTTTCCTTCCTGTTCTAGCTTAATAATTTTCTCGATTTGTTGATTATAGTCTTCCGCTCGTTGAATAAGCTTTTCGGCAAGGCGGGGATATTTGCGGTAGAACCAATTAATCAGCCATTTTGCTGACGGTTTTTTGCGATAATCTAAAGTGCGGGTCAAAATAACGATAATTTTTTCGTAACCTAAGTGTTGACAAAAATCCAATGGAATACTGTCGGCAATTCCGCCATCTAAATATTTTTTACCATTAATTTCAACATATTGCGAAACAAAAGGCATTGCGGAAGTGGCACGTAAGGTTTCCATCTGGGCAAAAGGATCGGTGATTTTTACATATTCTGCTTCCCCCGTTTCAATATTGGTGAGCGTGGTGTAGAAATCTGTATTGGCTTGTTTGAACGTTTCGTTATCAAAGGGATCAAGGGTGAACGGCACTTGATAAAAAGCGAAATCTTTATTCACAATATTGCCCGTGGTAAATAGGCTAGTAAAGCCGAGATAGCGCTTATCATTCAAGTATTTTAGGTTATAACGAATGACACGCCCTGCTTGTTTAGAAGGATAATTCACACCAAATAGCGCACCAGCCGACACGCTCACAATGCCGTCAATATGCACATTTTCTTTAAGAAATACATCAAGCACGCCAGCGGTGAACATTCCGCGCATTGCGCCACCTTCTAACACTAATCCAACTTTCATCATCACGCCCTTTGAAATTCAAAGGCTAGATGATAACACTTGGTTAGGGTTCATCAAGCAATAAATTTACTTTATAATGCCAGCCCATTAGATGAAATTAGGATAGAAAAATGAAAATTGCCCTAGGTGTTGAATATAACGGCAAGAATTATTTTGGTTGGCAACGGCAGGAGAGTGTTGCCAGCGTGCAAGAGCGGTTGGAAAAAGCCATTTCTTTTGTGGCGAATGAAGACTGTCAAATTTTCTGCGCTGGGCGGACGGATTCTGGCGTACACGCAACAGGGCAGGTGGTGCATTTTGAAACCAGTGCTATTCGTGCAGAAACGGCGTGGAGTTTTGGGGTAAATGCCAATTTGCCCGATGATATTGCAGTATCTTGGGCAAAGCAGGTTGATGAGGATTTTCACGCGCGCTTTAGCGCTACTGCGCGCCGTTACCGCTATGTAATTTATAACAATAAATTGCGCTCGGCGATTTTGCCAGAAGGGGTTACTCATTATCATCAGCCGTTAGATCACGCATTAATGCACCAAGCAGGGCAGGCGTTATTGGGGGAAAATGATTTTTCTTCTTTTCGTGCGGCACAATGTCAATCCAATACACCGTGGCGAAATGTGCATCATTTGAACGTGATTAGACAAGGAAAATACATTATTGTAGATATTAAAGCCAATGCCTTTGTTCATCATATGGTGCGAAATATTGTAGGCAGCTTAATGGAAGTGGGGGCAGGGCGTCAACCTGTGGAGTGGATAAGCTGGCTGCTCGCGCAAAAAGATCGTAAGTTGGCTGCGCCCACCGCCAAACCAGAAGGGCTTTATTTAGTGCAAGTGCATTATCCTGAACAATTTGCCATTCCGCAAAATGCACTTGGGCCACTTTATTTGTCCGATCAGTTATAGCGTTTAAAAGCTAGAATCTTAGTGCAAATTATGGTGTAATAAGCAGAATTTTTTATGAATAAGAAAGGGTTAAAATGAGCTGGATTGATCGAATTTTTAGTAAGAATACGGCATCAAACACACGCAAGGCCAACGTGCCAGAAGGCGTTTGGACAAAATGTACTTCTTGCGGACAAGTATTATATCGTGATGAATTAACGCGTAATTTAGAAGTTTGTCCAAAATGCGGACACCATATGCGTATTGATGCGCGTACACGTTTATTGGCTTTATTAGATAAAGAAAGTGCGGTGGAAATTGCCGCAGATCTTGAGCCAAAAGACATCTTAAAATTCAAAGACTTAAAAAAATATAAAGATCGTTTAACCGCAGCGCAAAAAGAAACGGGCGAAAAAGATGCGTTAATCGCAATGGCAGGTACATTATATGGAATGCCTGTGGTTGCTGCAGCGTCTAACTTTAGTTTTATGGGCGGTTCAATGGGCGCTGTAGTCGGGGCAAAATTTGTTAAAGCAGCGGAAAAAGCCATTGAAGACAATAGTCCTTTTGTCTGTTTTTCAGCCAGTGGTGGCGCGCGTATGCAAGAAGCATTGATTTCGTTAATGCAAATGGCAAAAACCAGTGCAGTTTTGGCAAGAATGCGTGAAAAAGGCATACCCTTTATTTC
The DNA here is from genome assembly GCF_049366555.1 of Avibacterium volantium. GTDB lineage: Bacteria > Pseudomonadota > Gammaproteobacteria > Enterobacterales > Pasteurellaceae > Avibacterium > Avibacterium volantium_A. Next base: position 80,585 of record NZ_JBMMGT010000004.1, read on the forward strand.
CGTGCTAACCGATCCAACCCTTGGTGGGGTTTCGGCAAGTTTTGCAATGCTTGGCGATATTAATATTGCTGAACCTAAAGCCTTAATTGGCTTTGCTGGCCCACGCGTGATTGAGCAAACCGTGCGTGAAAAACTGCCAGAAGGTTTCCAACGCAGCGAGTTCTTATTAGAAAAAGGGGCGATTGATATGATCGTAAAACGCGGTGATATGCGTGAAACCCTTGCGAGCTTGTTAAGCAAACTTTCTAATAAGCCTTCTCCTTTTGTGCAAGCTGAATTAGTAGAAAATCTCCCTGAGAATGAGTAATTTTAAATCTTCTTTAACAGCCACTTCGCCTTTGTCGCAGTGGCTTTCTTATTTGGAACAAAGCCATTTTAAAGCCATCGATTTAGGTCTTGAGCGCATTAAATCAGTGGCAGAACAGCTTGACTTGCTCAAGCCCGCGCCTTTTGTGATCACCGTTGGTGGGACAAATGGCAAAGGCACAACCTGTCGTTTGTTGGAACAAATCTTGCTCAATGCGGGTTATCGCGTGGGCGTGTATTCTTCGCCTCATTTAATTCGCTATAACGAACGTGTTCGCATTCAAAATCAAGAATTGCCCGATGCGCAACATAGTGCCTCTTTTGCCTTTATTGAGCAGAATAAAACCCAATCTTTGACCTATTTTGAATACAGCACCTTATCGGCGTTGTATTTGTTTAAACAGGCTAAGCTTGATGTGGTGATTTTGGAAGTGGGGCTAGGCGGCCGCTTAGATGCCACCAATATTGTGGATAGTGATATTGCGGTGATTACCAGCATTGATATTGATCACACGGATTTTCTTGGTGATACCCGCGAGCAAATTGCCTTTGAGAAAGCAGGGATTTTCCGAGCGAATAAACCTGCCATTATTGGTGAGCCTGATGTGCCGAATACAATGCTGGAACAAGCGCAAAAGCTGCATTGTCAGCTCAGTCGCCGTGGGGTAGATTGGACATTCAGCCAAACCGCTCAAGGCTGGCAATGGCAAAGTAAATACAGTCAGAATGGCGAAAATGAAAGCAAAAAAGTGCGGTTGGAAAATCTGCCTTTTCCACATATTCCGCTAGCGAATGCTGCCACCGCTTTAGCGGTGTTGCCTTATTTGCCGTTTAACATTGCAGAACAGCATATTCGTGAAGCGTTGCAAAATGTCCAACTTACAGGGCGTTTCCAACTGCTGGATAGAGTACAGCGACAGCGTTTAAGCGAATTGTTACATTGTAACGAAAAAGCCTTGCCACAAGTGATTATTGATGTAGGGCATAATCCACACGCCGCAAAATATTTGGCAGAAAAACTCACCGCACTTAAACAACCGACACAACGTATTCTGGCGGTTTGTGGTATTTTGAAAGATAAAGATACCCAAGGCGTGCTTTCTCCACTGCTTGATGTGATTGATGAATGGCATTGTATTAGTTTGTCTGGCTATCGTGGACAACGTGGCGAAGAATTGTTAGCCGAACTGCAAGCACTGGCGTTATCACAAAATAAAACGCTGAAAGCAAGCTCATCTTCCTCAATGGAGCAAGCGCTACAAAGTGCGGTGCAAAATTCGCAAGAAAATGATGTCCTGCTAGTTTTTGGTTCATTTTATACCGTAGGGCTGTTGTTGGAATTATTAGCATAAAAAATGCCCGACTAAGGGCATTTTTTGTGGCAATTATAATATCAATGAAGTTGTTATGCTAAAGACGCCACCATTACCGCTTTAATGGTGTGCATACGGTTTTCTGCTTGGTCAAAGGCGATGTTCATTGGTGATTCAAATACGTCTTCTGTGACTTCAATACCGTTTGCTAAGTGCGGGTATTTTTCAGCGATTTTTTTGCCGACTTCGGTTTCGCAATTATGGAAAGCAGGCAGGCAGTGCATAAACTTCACTTTAGGATTGCCGCTGCGTTGCATTAGAGCAGGGGTTACTTGATAAGGCAACAGTAAATCAATGCGTTCGCCCCAGCTTTCAAGCGGTTCGCCCATTGATACCCAAACGTCTGTATGCACGAAATCAACGCCTTTTACAGCAAGATCGACATCTTCTGTAATGGTGATTTTTGCCCCTGTTTGTTGCGCAAATTCTTGACATATTGCCACTAATTCCGCTTCTGGTTGCAAAGCTTTTGGCGCGCAAATGCGAACGTCCATTCCTAATTTTGCCCCGATTAATAATAATGAATTGCCCATATTATTGCGTGCATCACCAATATACACATAGCTAATTTCTGACAACGGTTTGTCGCAATGTTCCATCATTGTAAGCACATCTGCTAGCATTTGAGTTGGGTGGAATTCATCGGTTAAGCCGTTAAAGACTGGCACGCCCGCATATTCAGCTAGCTCATTGACCACCGCTTGTTTAAAGCCGCGATATTCAATGGCGTCATACATTCTTCCGAGTACGCGAGCGGTGTCTTTCATACTTTCTTTATGCCCAATTTGGGAAGAATTTGGATCAATATAGGTCACATTTGCCCCTTGATCATAAGCCGCCACTTCAAAGGCGCAGCGTGTGCGGGTGGAGGTTTTTTCAAAAATTAAGGCGATGTTTTTGCCTTTTAATTTAGGCTGTTCTGTGCCTGCATATTTGGCGCGTTTTAAGTCTTTGGCAAGTTGCAGCAAAAACTTAATTTCTTCTGGCGTGTGGTGCACAAGACTAAGTAAATGACGATTTTTTAAATTGAAAGGCATAATAGTTTCCTCTTATGTTGTGTTTGCAAATTTTGTTGGTATATTACTGATTTCTTTTCGGTGAATAAAGGTAAAAATATGTTAGATCAAGCATTATTAAGTTTAACCCACGAACAACAGCAAGAGGCAGTGGAAAAAATTCAGGCATTAATGGAGCAGGGCGTAAGCAGTGGTGAAGCCATTGCGATGGTAGCAAAAGCATTGCGTGAACAACATCAACAAAATGCAGAAAATCATTCACGTTAAGTAATAATTTCATACCTAAATTAAAAATTTTGGAGTAATTTTTTATTTGCTGAACTGTGTAAGCAACGCATATATAAAGAAATTTTGTGATCTCTGTTTGATTTTAGAAGATTTGTTATTGCGAAAAAGTGAAATTTATTTGAATATTTACTCGAAAAATTAGGGAATAAGGCGAGTGCTTTATTGGTTTTCAAAGTTCTATCTGAGATAGAAAATCCATTTAGAGGTTAAATGTTTATTATGGAAGTTGGTGTTGTTAAATGGTTCAATAACGCAAAAGGGTTTGGATTTATTTCAGCGGAAGGCAATGACGCAGATATTTTTGCGCATTATTCTGTGATTGAAATGGAAGGTTATCGTTCGTTAAAAGCGGGGCAAAAAGTCAATTTTGAAGCTGTACACGGTGACAAAGGCTCTCACGCAACCAAAATTGTCCCAGTAGTAGAATAGACAAAATTATTTCATATCCTTTAAGAATAAGGCAAAGCGAAATACTTTGTCTTTTCTCTTTTCTTCTTTCTAATTTAGTTCTCTTGTGCAATTTTTCTATTATGAAAAATCACATAAATATGCGGGAGAATTTGACTGATCATATTCAATTGTTGAATAGGAATGCCCACTTCAGATTGGTTTAGCCTTTCTCCTTGTTGCTCATTGAGCTGTTGTAAGGATTGATGAATATTTTCTTGTAGCTTGTCAAATACAGGTTGAGATAAGGATTCAATATGCTCTAAGGCGTAAATTAATTTCTTCGCAATGGGATAATATTCTGCCATAAAATCAATATTTTGCTGAATTTGCTTAATGTGTTTGCGATACGCGCCGAGGGCGGAAATGTAGCTTAACAAGGAATAATTCAGTTTTAGCATTTCAAAGCCTTCTTGCAAGTGATCTTTATATTTTTCTGGATCACTGTTCATATTTGACATCGTGGCGCTAAGTGCGGTGGCATATTCGTGCGCTTTTCGCCGTGCGATGCGATATTGCAAGCTATCACATTTGCCAAATTGTAACTGGCTGATGATATACAACAAATATTTGCCGTCACTTTGAATGGCTTGATGAATCACTTTATTGAGCTGTAAATATTTCCAATCAGGCCATAAATAAGACACGGCAACCCACGCAATAAATGAGCCAGCTAAGGTATCAATTAAGCGTGAATAAAGGGCCGAGTGAATATCAATCCCGATAATATTAAAGCTAATTAGCACCTGTAAGGTGATGAAAAAAGTGGAAAAGCTGTAATTATTACTGCGGAAAAAGAAGAACAAGGTGCTAGTGGCAACCACCAAGCCCATTTGTAATTCCAAAGTAGACTGTGCATAAGGCAATAATGAACCAATAATCACCCCTAAAATGGTGCCGATAATACGCTGTTTTAAACGTAATTTAGTGGCGGCATAGTTCGGCTGGCAAACAAAAACCGCGGTGAGCAAAATCCAATAACCACGCGAAAGCTGTAAAAATTCTACGATGGTACAGCAGACAAAAACCACAATAGAAAGCCTTACGGCGTGACGGAAAAGCTGCGAATCAAAACTTAAATGACTGCGAATAGTGAGCCAAATGTTTTTAAAACCTTTCACATCGCTATCATCGTGAATTTTGACCCAGCGGTGATGCGTTTCAGAAGATTCAGGTGTTTGCCCTAAATGGCGTAATTGCCAATCAACCCCTTGCAAATTATTAATTAAGGTTTTGATCGCCGTGTTTTGCGTATCATCTTGATGAGTTTGCGCATAATGTTCAAAGGATTGATTTACCCCAGTGATGGCACGTTCTAAGCGCGCGTTGTAACTGTAATGGGTGTTTTGTTGCAGACTTTGCGCAAAATCGCGACAAGCCTGTGCCTGTAATTCTAAAAGGCGTTGGATACGGAAAATTAAATCGGTATTTTTAAGTTGCTGAGTTAAAACTTGATAATCAAAATAACTGGAATTGGCGCGTTCGTGAATATCTTGCGCGGCAAAATAATAGTTGATCATTTGCGTGGTGCGAGTATGGCGATATTGCCCACGGATACGATAAAACAGGGCAGTACGACACGCGTTAAAGGCATTAATCAGTTGGCTATTTTTCATTGCAAGGGTAATTTGCTTGCTTTCTAGTTGATCAATATCATCAGGATCAAAAAACAAGGATTTTGCTTCTAAATACTCCGCCAATGCCAGAAAAGATTTCGCCACCGCATCTTGCACGGGGCGGTTGGGAAAAAACAGATAAACCACAATTGCGGTAATGCTATATAGCAATGTGCCTAATAAAATTAATAGGGAATTGAGATACCACAGGGTTTCTGGTTGATAGGTGAGGGTGGTGTAAAGGGCAACCACCAACGTGCCAAAAGAAATGGTGTTGTAACGTTGTCCCACTGCGCCAATCATCGTAAAAATAAAGGTGATGACCGTCATTAACAGGGTGAACGCAATGCCATTGCCGAGCGTGAGCTGAACGCTAAGGGTGGATACCGAAAAGGCCAGTAGGGTATAAAAAATATTTTTTAACCGCCCAGTTAAGCGGTTATCTAAATCTGCCAAACCGCCTGCGATAATGCCGAGTACCAACGGCATACTTTGCTGCGAAATATCCAATAACCACACGGAAAAAGCCGCAATATTGACAGCAATAAAAACAGGAATGGTGGCGATAACCTTTGCGTTCAGCCAGTTATTCATTCTTTGTGTAATCCTTAAAAGGCAAAAATTTTCATTATTTTAACCGCTCTTTTAAATAATTGGCATAATCTGGCACGCGAATTTCCACCTTTTGATTAAATAATTGACTTTGCACCAGAAAATCCGCACTGGCCATATTCATCGCCACAGGAATATTCCACACTGTAGCAATACGCATCAAGGCTTTGACATCAGGATCGTGCGGCACAGCATTCATTGGATCCCAAAAGAAAATCAGCACATCAATTTTTTGTTCCGCAATTAATGCACCAAGTTGTTGATCGCCGCCCATTGGGCCACTTAACAATGGGGTGATGGGTAAATCGGTTTCCGCTTGGATTAAATTGCCTGTTGTGCCAGTGCCATAAAGGGTATGTGCAGAAAGCAAAGTGCGGTGCTTTTTACACCAATTTATTAAATCTTGTTTACAGTGATCGTGAGCAACCAAGGCAATGTGTTTGCTTTCTGCAAGCTGGCGAGTGGTATTTTGCATTTTTCCTCCAGATAGCAAAAAGTGAGCCTAAAGCCCACTTTTTCTTAATCAATCATTCGCGATTATTTTTGTTTTTTCGCCCAGTTCAAGAAACGTGCTTGGGTTTCTTTGTCGGCTTGTTGGAACCAATATTGTAATTGTTGTTCCACCACATTTTCACCTTGTACGGTAATTTTGCCTTTTTGTGCTTTTGCTGCCGCTGGAATGGCTGCTGGCATTGCTGTAGTAGCAAAAGAAGATACCGAAGCAACCGCCCCTGACGCGTTGTACTCAGAAAGATTGTCAATGAGATTTAAGCCAGGTAAGAAACCTTCTTGTTTTAAAAGATCTTGCTTAAACGGCACATTTTTTCCTGAAACAGTTTTTACACTAACAACAGGGTTTTTATTATAAGCTGCGGTTTCACGCTCATCTTCAAGGTGTGGTGCAGAAATAACTACATCTTCTGCTGTACCTTGGAAAGTAACGATGATCGGATTTGATTCAAATAATGTACGGTCAGAACCGCCTGATCTCACCACTTCACTTACACGCACCACAACTTGGTGAGTTTGTGCATCATTGGCTTTAAAAGAATTGGTTGATTTTAAAAGAGATTTACTTGCTTTTTGTCCGTCAATGGCTAAAAAATCAACATTAGATGAACTGGTTACCATACCGGCAAAACTTGCAGTGCTGGTTAATAAAGCTGCGGTAGCTAATGCAGCAAAACGAAATTTCATATTCGCTCCTTTCATATAAGGGATAATGTTTTATTTTGATTCACTTTAATCATCTAAAGTGTACTTGGCTATGCTATTCTAATTTGGCAAAAATGAAAATAAAAAATTTTATTTTTGCTTAAAATTTGTGAGATTAAATGGCATTGGAATGATTTGGATCAGTGGGAGGGAAAATGAAAGTCAAAAAATTTGCCGTTTATGGGCGTGTACAAGGGGTGGGTTTTCGCTATTTCACTTGGAGAGAAGCCTGCAAAATTGGGCTAACGGGCTGGGTAAAAAATCTTTCGGACGGAAGCGTTTTAGTGATCGCTAAAGGGTCGGAAGAACAATTAACCCAGCTTTATCAATGGTTGCAGCGCGGCTCACCCAGTGCAGTGGTAAAACAAGTGATTATGGAAGACTATCCTGATAATGAGAGCTTCTACGATTTTTCTGTGCGCCGAACTTAATCTATCGTTTAAGGTTAGGCTTTGCTTCGATTTAACGCAATCAGACAGCCGATTAATACAACACTTGCCCCTAAGGCTTGGGCAAGGTTGATCCGTTCTCCTAAGGTGTAATAACCAATGATGGCGGTAGGAATCGGCACAAGCAATTGGAGCAAATTAAAGGTTACAATGCCTTGTTTTTGCACAATATAAAAAGCAAACAACATTCCTGTTGCCATTCCATAAATCCCTACCAAAGCAAGGGCGCTGAGCATTAGTCTTGGGGTGTGTTGAAGTTCGGCAATTTTGCCAGAATATAGGGCAAGCACTAAGAAAATCAGCCCTGCAATTGTGGCGGTGGACGCGCTAATGACAAAAACGGGCAATTTTTGCACCGCACTTTTCACTAGTAAATTTTGTAGGGATTGAATAAAAATGCCCAAAAATAAAAACACGGCGCCAAGAACAAATTGCTGTTCGCCCCCTTGCTGATTGCCATTCAGGACAAAAATAAACGAGCCAATAATGGCAAGTAACGATCCCAAATAAAAAGCACGCTGTTTCACTTTTTGCCGTTCATCAGCGAAAAAAATCGCTGCGATGGCAATCCCTAAAGGCATTGCCAGAATGCCAAAAATACTGCCAGAAAGGGCGGAAGTAAGCCTTAATCCGTTAATAAAGAAATACATATTCCCCGCCATAAAAACGCCCAGTAAAAGCAAGGTGAGCAACAAGCGTGGCTGTTTGAAAATCTCAAATAAAGTGTTTCTAAATTTGAACACACAGATCAGGATAAACAGAATACCACCCGATAAAAAACGCACAGCATTGTTATTGAAAGTGTCAAAATGCAGGCTCATCACGCGTAAAATCGGGAAACCAAGCCCCATCAGTAAAATATACAGTGCATTGGTGCTGAGCGTTGTTTTCATCGGTGGTCTGCCTTATTTGATGGGGCGAAATTTGCGATAGCCTAAAGCCAGTGCAAAACACAGCGCTTGCAACAAAATAATCGTTGGACCAGTGGCGGCATCAAGATGATAACTCAAAATGATGCCCAAAAAACTGCTGCTTGTGGCAGTTGCAATGGCGATTAAGAGCATTTTGTTGAAATTCTTACTTAGCACATAAGCAGTGATTCCCGGGGAAATCAGCATTGCCGTGACTAAGATAATGCCCACCACTTGCATTGTGCTGATAATGGTTAGAGCGAGCAAAAACAGCAAGCTGTAGTGCAATGTTGTTACCGCAAGCCCGATAACGCGAGCGTGATTGGGATCAAAACAGAAAAGCAGAAAATCTTGTTTTTTCAGCAAGATAACTAGCAAAACAAGGGCGGCGATAATCAGTGTTTGGATTAATTCTTGCGGTGTGATGCCTAATAAATTACCGAATAAAATATGCGTTAAGTGCTGCTCTGTTTCCACTTTGCTGAATAATACAAGCCCTAGCGCGAACATTCCGGAAAACATAATCCCCATTACGGTGTCTTCCTTAATTCGGCTGTGGGACTTTAAATAGCCAATCCCAAAGGCGCACAGCAAGCCTGAAACTAGCGCACCGATGGCTAAAGGAATACTCGCCACATAAGCTAACACGATACCCGGCAAAACCGAATGGGAAATGGCATCGCCCATTAGCGACCAGCCTTTTAAAATCAAGAAACAAGAAAGCACGGCACAAATCACCGCAATGATTAACGCTATAAACAAGGCATTTTGCATAAAGGGATAACTGAGCGGCTCAAACCACCAATTCGCGAAATCAACCCAGCTCATTATGTTGCTCCTTATTAGCGGCACGCTTATGGCGTAAAATACCGTATTTTGGGGAAAGGAAAAAGGCGCTCAAGAAAAGTGCGGTCTGAAAACAGACAATTAATCCGCCTGTTGCGCCGTCTAAATAATAGCTGATGTACACACCGAGTACGCTACTGCTTATGCCGAGGCTCACCGCAATCATAACTAAGGTTTTAAAACGATCCGTAAGCAAATATGCCGTTGCCCCTGGTGTGATAACCATTGCGATCACTAAAATTGCGCCAACGGTTTGCAAAGCTGCCACCACACAAGCGCTTAATAAGGTGAAAAATAATATTTTGTAATGAAGCGGCGGCAGTCCCACGGCGGAGGCTTGCATTTCATCAAAAAAGACTAGTAACAGATCTTTCCAAAAAATCAGCAATAGCACAAAACAAATGCTGATAATGATGGCTACTTGCCAAATATCTTCCGTTGAAATGCCTAACAGGTTGCCTAATACAATATCTTGCACATTAATGGCGGTGGGATTAAGGGAAATGATAAATAACCCGAGAGCAAAAAAGGTGGTAAAAATAAAACCGATCACCGCATCTTGGCGTAAATTGGACAGGGATTTCACCCAGAGAATAGAAAGTGCGGCTAAAATTCCCGAAAAAAATGCGCCAATCACATAAGGAAAAGAAAAGGCATAGGCGATGGCAACACCAGGAACAACCGAATGAGAAAGCGCATCGCCAATCAATGACCAGCCTTTCAGCATTAAATAAGCGGATAAAAAAGCACAAATACCACCAACCATTGCACTTAACACAAAGGCGTTAATCATATAATCATATTGGAAAGGTTCTAATAATAAGGCGATCATTGGCTGTTCTCTTTGTCAGTACGACAGGGGCAATCTTCTAGATTACAATCACGTACGATTGGTGCAGGCGGATCGTTTTTCGTTTGTCCGTAAAATACAGCAGGCAGTTCATCATCGGTAAGCACCGTTACGGTGCGCTCGTCTTCATCATCGTGCAAATCACGCCCACTCAGTTTCACGTTACGCAGCACGCCACCGAATACTTGCTCTAAATTTTGCTGAGTAAAGGTGGTGGCGGTGCTACCCTGAGCAAGCACGGTGCGGTTAATCATAATCACTTGATCACAATAATCTGGCACTGCGCCTAAATTATGGGTAGAAACTAAAATTAAATAACCTTCTTCACGCAAGTTGGCAAGCAAGTCCATAATCGCTGCTTCCGTTTGCACATCAACGCCGGTGAAAGGTTCATCAAGCAGAATAATTTTACTTTTTTGTGCCAGCGCACGAGCCAGAAAAACGCGTTTTTTCTGCCCACCAGAAAGCTCGCCAATTTGACGCTGTGCGAGATGCGCGATATTTAAGCGCTCCATTGCCAGCTGAACTTCTTGTTTATCAAGTGCGGTGGGAATTCTGAGAAAATTCATATAACCATAACGCCCCATCATTACCACATCGTAAACGGATACGGGAAATTGCCAATCCACTTCTTCACTTTGTGGCACATAGGCGATTAAATTTTGCTTTAATGCTTTCTTAATCGGCTGATGGCAAAGCAACACTTGCCCTTGTTGCGGTTTTACCAACCCCATTAAACTTTTGAATAAAGTGGATTTTCCACTGCCATTCACCCCCACCAAAGCACAGGTTGTGCCACCTTGTAGCTGAAAAGACACATTATGAATGGCGGTATGTCCGTTGTTATAACGAACTGTTACGTCCTGTACTTCAATGGTGGGCTGATTATTGGGCATTTTCAAATCCTTCAATAATGGTGGAAATGGTGGTGTTGAGCAAATCTAAATAACTGGGAACTGGCCCTTTGGCGTTGGAAAGGGAATCCACATAAAGCACACCACCATAATGAATTTGGCTTTCTTTCGCCACTTGTTGTGCAGGCTTTGGCGAAATGGTGCTTTCACTGAAAATCACCGGAATCTGATGTTGGCGAATTAAATCAATCAGTTTACGCACTTGTTGTGGCGTGCCTTGCTGTTCTGCATTCACCGCCCAAAGATAAACTTCATTAAAACCATAATCTTGCGCTAAATAACTAAATGCCCCTTCAGAAGTGGCAAGCCAGCGTTGTGCTTGGGGAATTTTGTCCAATTTAGGGCGAAGCGTGCTATCTAAAGTGCGGATCTTTTTTGCGTAATTTTCTGCATTTTGACGGTAAGTTTCGGCATTTTGTGGATCATATTTGATCAGCGCATTTTTGATATTTTCTACATAAATTAATGCGTTGCTTGGCGACATCCACGCGTGGGGATTAGGGAGTTTTTTCTCACCATTTTCCGCAATAAAAATAGGTTGAATGCCTTCTGTAACCACGACCGCGGGTTTATCTTTTACATTCTGGAAAAAACGCTCAAACCAACGTTCTAAGTTTAACCCGTTCCATAGCACAAGATCTGCTGTCTGCGCTTTAACAATATCTTTTGGCGTTGGCTCATAGCCGTGAATTTCTGCGCCTGCCTTGGTGATGGATTCCACGCTGGCGGCATCACCAGCAATATTTTGCGCCATATCTTGAATAATGGTAAAGGTGGTAACCACTTTGAATTTAGCATAGCTTGCGGGGCTAAACAACATTGCGGCAGAAAGCGCGATGGTAGCGAACTGTTTCAACATAAATTCTCCTTTTAATGAATCGTTTTCCGCTATTATAAAGCACAAAGCTCATCAAGTAAATGCGAATGATTCTCAAATTATAGGCATTTTGCTGGTTTTGGTAACCCTGCCAGTTTTGTGGCTTGCTTGGCTGGCCCTTCTGGGAATAAGCGTTGTAAATAACGGCTGTTGCCCTTATCTTCACCTAATTTTTGCGCCATTGCTTTCACCAACATTCTGATCGCCGGTGAAGTGTTATATTCCTGATAAAAATCACGCACAAAATGAATCACTTCCCAATGGGCTTCGGTTAAACTTAGCCCTTCCTTTTCTGCAATGGCTAGTGCTACTTCGGGCGTCCATTGTGTTAAATCCAACAAATAACCTTCGTTATCGGTTTCAATAATCGTATCGTTAATATTGAGCATTTTTGTTTCCCTATTCATTTTTTAATTATACAAAAACGCCCCTAAAAAGGGGCGCTGAATTTACCAATTAAAGCAATAATTAATCATTGCGTAAAATACCAAGTAAGTTTAATAAACTCACAAAGATATTATAAATCGACACATAAAGGCTTACGGTTGCGCGAATATAGTTGGTTTCACCGCCGTGAATGATGCTGCTGGTTTGATATAAAATGCCCATACTAGAGAACACGATAAATAATGAGCTTAATGCCACATAGAATGCCGGCATTTTAAAGAAGAAGCTGGCGATCATTCCTACCACAAGCACGATAAACAAGGTAAACATCATACCAGAAAGGAATGACATATCTTTTTTCGTGCTGAGTACATAGAAAGAACAGGCGAAGAACACCGCTGCAGTGCCACCGAGAGCAAGGGCGATTAAATCACCTAAACCTGCGCCAATATACATATTTAATACTGGCCCTAAAGAATAGCCGATAAAACCAGTTAAAGCGAAAGTGGAAAGAATCCCCCACGCACTGTTTTCTAAGGCGCTATTTAAAAATAATAAGCCATAAAAGCCCACCAATAACACACCAAAATGTAATGGGGCAACATTTAATGTCATTGCCACATAAGCAACAACCGCAGAAAAAGTTAAGGTTAACGCCAATAAGAAATAAGTGTTGCGTAACACCTTGTTGGTAGCCAACACCGATTCTTGACGGCTGTCTTCAACGATTAAACGAGATTGCATAAACGCTCCTGTTATTAATATAAAAATCAAGGTTATAAAGTATAGGCTAGTAGGGGAAAAGTCAATGAATGTCGATGGATTTTTATCAGTTTAACATTGGCTTGCATAGGAAAAAAACGTGAGGATTGTTATAATTCAACACAATTTTGACGAAATCAGCAACAAAACAAATAACAATGCAATTAGAAAAAAACTTTTGGCAGCATAAATCGCTGTTAGAAATGAATGAAGCAGAATGGGAAGCCCTGTGCGATGGTTGCGGCAAATGCTGTTATCGTAAATTTATTGAGGGCCGTGGACGGCGCAAAAAGCTGTATTTCACTCGCATTGCCTGCAATTTGCTTGATTTAGACAGCACGAAGTGCGGTAATTATGTGCAACGTTTTCAACTTGAGCCAGATTGCACCAAACTCACCAAAAAGAATTTGCCTGATTTCCATTGGCTGCCAGCCACCTGCGCTTATCGGTTATTATATGAAAATAAACCGCTGTTTGATTGGCATCCGTTAATTTCTGGCGATCCAAATAGCGTAAAGCTCGCGCATATTCCCATTGAAAACGGCATTCACGAAAAAGACGTGATTGATTGGTTTGAGTTTGTGATTGATGATGAGTAAAGATGAATAAAAAAGTGCGGTAAAAAACTACCGCATTTTTTCTATATAATGAATTTAGCGTGGGGGACTTGCTCATTCACTGGATTTTTAGGATCTTCGCCAAAACGATTTATCCCCCGTGTTCCGTCTAAACAAGCAAAGACGAATAGCACAATAAAACCGATTACTGGAATAAAGGCAATTAATAACCACCAGCCAGAGCGATCGGTATCGTGCAATCGTCTTACTCTCACTGCCAAAGAAGGAATTAAGGTTGCAAGTCCATAAACGCCACTAAATCCGAAATCGTTATTAAGTAAAACAAAATCGAGTAAACCTAAAATTACATACAGTAAAAAATCAACCGCCACAAACCACCAAAATTCTTTACGTCTTGCACGCCCATTAAATTGAGCATAGTTTTTTAGTACATACAAATACCAGTTCATTTTTATCCTTTAATTTTCCTTGAAAAATTTAATTATTCTAGAAATTGGCAATATCTCTGTCAATTAGCAAATTTTTGTCTTTAAAAGAAAAAATCTTTATTTGACGGAGATCACGAATTTAAAGGAAACCGTTTGCTTTTAACTCATTGATTTGTAGAATGAAGTTAATTCTCCAGTATTTATGGTTGTTGGAAAAGCATATGGATATTAGCGCAACACTTCAAGCAAAGGCTGAGAAATTAGGCATAGCCATTTCTCATTATGATATTGATGGCAATTTGATTTATGCCAATCCAGAGAGTTTGGCGTATTTTATTGAGCTGCTTTCCTTACAGCGAGAAAATCCAGAGGACATAGAAAATAAAAGTGCGGTGCAATTTGATGATGTTTTTGTGGCGCGGGAGGGAGAAACCATTGTTTATGATATTGCACGGTTAAATCTCGACAGCCATATTCTTCAAGTTACCTTATTTAATGAACAACATCAGCCTGTAACACCACTTTCCTTTTCTAATCATCAACTTTCTTTTCCTGCGCAGCCTTTTGGCTATTATCTTTTACAGCTTTCCAGCCGCGAAAGAAACTACCACGTTCGCCTTTTCGTTAGCCCGAAAACCGCCTATCAATCTGCGATTTTTCAACAGCAAAAAGCGTGGGGCTTGAATGTTCAGCTTTATAGTTTGCGTTCAGCACGAAATTGGGGGATTGGGGATTTTGCTGATTTGGCTTATTTGGTGGAAAAGGGCGTAATGTATGGGGCGGAATTTATCGGCATTAACCCGTTGCACGCAATGTATTCCGCTGTGCCTGAATGGGCAAGCCCTTATAGTTCGGCGTCAAGACGCTATTTGAATTGGCTTTACCTTGCCATTGACGATCTGCCTGAATATAAATTGTGTAAATCCGTGCAAAATTGGCTGAATCAAGAGAATATTCAACAGCAACTTGCAGCCTTACGACAAGCAGAGCAAGTGAATTATACAGAAATTACGCAGCTAAAATTCACCGCACTTGAGAAACTTTATGCTTATTTCCAACGTAGCCGTGCGGCAAAAATGCAGCAACGACAAAAAGCCTTTGCGGATTTTGTTAAACAACAGGGCAAAGGCTTGTTATATCAAGGCTTATTTGAATGCTTGGATTGCCAAAGTTCCCATCAAGCCATTGAGCAAGAAAATCAAATTGGTTGGCTTGGTTGGAAACAATATCAACAACTTAATGATAAACAACGGGATAAATTAATCCGTCAGCATAAAGACCAAGTGATGTTTTATTGCTGGTTACAATGGCTGGCGCAAGAACAGCTTAATCATCTGCAAACCTTATGCCAAGCGAAAGGAATGCGCTTAGGTATTTATGGCGATTTAGCCGTAAGTAGTTCAAGGGGTAGTGCGGATGTATGGGCTGATCCGCAGCTTTATTGCGTTGATGCTTCTGTGGGCGCGCCGCCTGATCCGCTTGGCCCAGTAGGGCAAAATTGGAATATTCCGCCTTACAATCCGACTGAGTTAAAAACTCGCGGTTTTCAGCCTTTTATTGAATTATTGCGAGCCAATATGCAGCATTTTGGTGTGTTGCGTATTGATCACATTATGGGGTTATTCCGCTTATGGTTTATTCCCCCTGAAAAAACCGCCGCAGATGGGCTTTACGTGCATTATCCTTTTGCTGAATTAATGGCAATTTTAGCCATTGAGAGCCAGCGTAATCAATGCCTTGTGGTGGGCGAGGATTTAGGCACTGTGCCAGATGAAGTGCGGTGGAAATTAAACGAATTTCAGATTTTTTCCTATTTTGTGCTGTATTTTGAACAGCGTAATTTGCAATATCCTGATAAGCACGCTTTCCCAATTAACGCTTTTGCTACTGTTGGCACGCACGATGTTCCGTCTTTAAGTAGCTTTTGGCATTGTCGCGATCTGGAACTTTTCGCCCAACTTGGTGTGTTACAAGGGGACGTGTTGAAACAGAAATATGATCAGCGTGTCATTGACAAACAGGCCTTACTCAATAGTCTGCACCGTGATCAATATTTGCCTGATGATTACTGGGGCGATGCCCTCACAATGGCAATGCACCAAAATTTAATGCGGGTGATCCACCTTTATTTGGCAGAAAGCCAAACCAAGCTCATTGGCGTGCAGTTAGAAAATTTATTGGAGCAAGAAATTTCCTTCAATTTACCAGGGACGTCATTGGAATATCCAAATTGGCGAATGAGATTATCTCGTTCCATTGAAGAAATCTTTTCTGACGAAAAAATCACCGCACTTTTAACCGAAATTAACCAAGCGCGTCTGCGATAAGAGGTTTATATGAATAAATTCCTTCCACAAGAAACCATTAATGCGTTTTTCAACGGCACACATTCCGATCCGTTTTCCGTGTTAGGTATGCACGAAACTGAAAAAGGCATTGAAATCCGCGTGTTATTGCCTGATGCGGATAAAGTCGTAATTGTTAATAAAGAAAATCAACAAAAGGTGTGCGAATTAGATTGCCTTGATGAACGTGGCTTTTTCGCCGGTGTAATGCCTGATACGCGCAGTTTTTTTGCTTATCAGCTTGAAGTTTATTGGGGCAATGAGCCACAAATTATTGAAGATCCTTATCGCTTCCACCCAATGATTCAAGAGCTGGATAATTGGCTGTTGGCGGAAGGCTCGCATTTACGCCCTTATGAAATTTTAGGCGCACACTTTATGCAATGCGAAGGCGTATCAGGCGTGAATTTCCGCTTATGGGCGCCGAATGCGAAGCGGGTTTCGGTGGTGGGGGATTTCAACTACTGGGACGGTCGCCGCCACCCGATGCGTTTTCATTCCTCAAGTGGCATTTGGGAGCTGTTTATCCCTAAAGTGGCACTGGGGCAGTTGTATAAATTTGAATTATTGGATTGTAACGATCAGCTCCGTTTGAAAGCCGATCCTTATGCCTTTAGCTCACAGCTTCGTCCTGATACAGCTTCACAAATTAGCCCATTGCCAGATGTGGTGGAAATGACCGAGAAACGCCGCAAAGCGAACCAGTTCGATCAACCGATTTCTATTTATGAAGTGCATTTAGGCTCTTGGCGGCGTAATCTGGAAAATAATTTCTGGCTAGATTATGACCAAATTGCAGACGAGCTTATTCCTTATGTGAAAGAAATGGGCTTTACCCATATTGAATTTCTGCCTTTATCAGAATTTCCATTTGATGGCTCTTGGGGCTATCAGCCTATTGGACTTTATTCACCAACCAGCCGTTTTGGCACACCAGAAGGCTTTAAACGCTTAGTCGATAAAGCCCACGAAGCAGGCATTAATGTGATTTTAGATTGGGTACCAGGGCATTTTCCAAGTGATACCCACGGCTTGGTGGCCTTTGATGGCACGGCGTTGTATGAACACGCCGATCCAAGAGAGGGCTATCATCAGGATTGGAATACCTTAATTTATAACTACGGTCGCCACGAGGTAAAAAACTTCTTATCAGGCAATGCCTTGTATTGGCTTGAGCGCTTTGGTTTAGACGGCTTGCGTGTTGATGCAGTGGCATCAATGATTTACCGTGATTACAGCCGTGCAGACGGCGAATGGATTCCAAATCAATATGGTGGCCGTGAAAATTTAGAAGCTATTGAGTTTTTAAAACATACCAATTATGTACTTGGCACGGAAAATGCGGGCGCAATCACCATTGCGGAAGAATCTACGTCCTTTGCTGGCGTTACCCACCCACCGCAAGATGGCGGTTTAGGTTTCCATTTCAAATGGAATATGGGCTGGATGAACGACACCCTTGCTTATATGAAAAGAGATCCGATTTATCGCCAACATCATCACGATCAAATGACCTTTGGAATGATGTATCAATATAGCGAAAACTTTGTGTTGCCACTTTCTCACGATGAAGTCGTACACGGCAAAGGCTCACTGATCGGCAAAATGCCGGGTGATGCGTGGCAACAATTTGCTAATTTGCGTGCTTATTATGGCTATATGTGGGGCTATCCGGGTAAAAAATTGCTCTTTATGGGCAACGAATTTGCGCAAGGGCGTGAATGGAACTATCAAGAAAGCCTAGATTGGTTCTTGCTTGATGAAAGTATTGGCGGCGGCTGGCATAAAGGCGTATTAAATTTAGTGCGAGATTTAAACCGCACTTATCAAAATCACCCTGAGTTATACCAGTTAGATTTCGATCCAAAAGGCTTTAATTGGCTTGTTGTGGACGATTATCAAAATTCCGTGTTCGTGTTTGAGCGTTGTAGTCGCGATGATGAGCGCATTATTGTAATCAGTAACTTCACGCCAGTGCCACGTTATGATTATCGCTTTGGCGTGAATGAAGCAGGCGTGTATGAAGAAATTCTTAATACGGATTCTTATTTCTACCAAGGTTCTAACGTAGGCAACCAAGGGGAAGTGGTGAGTGAAGAAATTCCAAGCCACGATAAAGATCATTCTATTTCCGTAACCATTCCGCCATTGGCAACCATTTATTTAAAATGGAAAAAGCCTGCAAAAAGTACAAAAGCAGAAAAAGTAAAAAAAGCTGAAAAAACGGATACAGCGGAAAAAGGGCAAAAGCCGAAAACAGCGAAAGCAGCAAAAACTGAAAAAGCGGCAAATGTAACGAAAGCCAATACAGCTAAAAGCAAAAAAGCCACGAATAAAAAAGCATAAGTAAAACGGATAAATGGATAGCACAATGATCAGCACGGCAGTAGGAAAGCCTTATCCCTTAGGAAGTAGCGTTGAAATTTTGCAATATGATTCAGGTAAGAAAAAAGTGGGGTGGAATTTTGCCTTATTTTGTTCCTGTGCAGAAAATGTCAAATTATGCTTATTTTTTGATGGACAAGAATTGCCACTGGAAATGTACCAAAGCGGTGATATTTGGCATTTGTGGGTAGGCGATCTGCCCTATGGCACAGAATACGGCTTTCGGCTTGAGGGCAAAGCGGGGACATTGTGCAACCCACAAAAATTAATGCTCGATCCTTATGCCAAAGCGGTGATCGGTAAGCCAGATTTAAGTAGTGCCGAAAAACGGCAATGGTTTTTGCTTAGTGATCCGCGAGATAACGCGCATCTTGCCCCAAAAGCCGTATTGGAAAGCGAAGCCTTTGATTGGCAAGGTGATAAACCTTTAGCTACGCCTTGGGCAGAAACCATTATTTATGAATTGCACGTTAAAGGTTTCACGCAGCTGAGAGAAGATTTGCCTGAAGCCATTCGTGGCACTTATGCGAGCTTAGCGCACCCCACAATGATTGCCTATTTAAAAGAACTCGGCATAAGTGCGGTGGAAATTTTGCCAATAAATTATCACCTTGATGAACCGCATTTACAGGAAAAAGGCTTAGCCAATTATTGGGGATATAGCCCTTTAGCAATGTTTGCAGTGGAATCGGAATATTGGTCGGGGCAAGCTGGTACAACACCATTAAGCGAATTTAAAGCAATGGTTCGCGCACTTCACCAAGCGGGCATTGAAGTGATTTTAGATGTGGTATTCAACCACAGTATGGAATCAGAAAAACATTTTCCAACCTTTAGCCAGCGTGGAATTGATGATCGGACTTACTATTGGCAAAACCCACAAGGGGAATATCTAAACGCCACAGGCTGCGGCAATACCTTAAATTTAGCCAATGATATCACTCGCCGTTGGGTGTTGGATTGCTTAATTTATTGGGTGGAAGAATGCCATATTGACGGTTTCCGTTTTGATCTCGCCACAGTGTTAGGCAGAGAAACCCCAGCATTTACCCAACAAGCACAGCTGTTTGCTGAAATTGCGCAAGAGCCACGTTTACAGCACTGCAAATTTATTGCAGAACCTTGGGATATTGGCGAGGGAGGCTATCAAGTGGGCAATTTCCCGAGCTATTTTGCTGAATGGAACGATCGTTTCCGTGATGATATGTGCCGTTTTTGGCTGTGGAAAAGCGGTGAATTAGGTGGTTTTGCGCAACGTTTCGCAGGTTCAAGCGATATTTATCAAAATGGCGATCGCAAGCCGCATAATTCGGTGAATTTTATCACGGCGCACGATGGCTTTACCCTGTGCGATCTCACCAGTTATAACGAAAAACATAATCTTGCCAATGGCGAACAAAACCGTGATGGGCGTAACGAAAATTATAGTTATAACCACGGCATAGAGGGCGTGGAAAATATCCCTGATGACGTGAAACAGCAACGCTTTTTAAGCGCTTGTGGTTTGCTAGGCAGTTTATTGTTAGCCAATGGCACGCCAATGCTGCTAGCTGGCGATGAATTTGGGCATAGCCAACAAGGCAACAATAATGCCTATTGCCAAGATAACGAAATCACTTGGTTAAATTGGCAGAAATTTCAACCGCACTTATTTGAAGCGGTAAAACAATTTATTGCATTGCGTAAAACGATCCCAAGCCTACAACGGGATCAATGGTGGACAGATGAAAACGTGCAATGGCGCAATCCACAAGGGGAATTAATGCGAGTGGAAGATTGGCACAATCCCCACAGCAAAGCAATGCAAATTCAATTAGATGAAGATTGGTTACTTTTAATCAATGCAAAAGCAGAATTACAAACGTTCTTGTTGCCCGAAGGGAAATGGGAAGTTGTATATTGTGGTGCGTCAGTACAAATGCAAGGAAATCGATGGGCTGTAAATGATCTCGCATTCGTATGTTGCACGAGAAAAAAGGAAATGACTATTGAGCAATCAATAAATTAATGCGAGGAAAATGCAATGAGCAACAGTATATCAAAATCACCAAATAAATATGATCTTGTGAAAGATACCTTGGTGTTAATTTTAGCAGGGGGACGTGGCTCAAGACTTTATGAGCTAACAGATAAACGCGCAAAACCGGCACTTTATTTTGGCGGCAACAGACGAATTATTGATTTTGCCTTATCCAACTGTATTAACTCAGGGCTAAACCATATTGGTGTGGTTACCCAATATGCAGCACATTCATTATTACGCCATTTGCAAAAAGGCTGGTCGTTCTTGCCACAAGAGCGTGGTGAGTTTATTGATATGTTGCCAGCACGTCAGCAAATTGATGATTCCACTTGGTATCGTGGCACGGCAGATGCGGTGTATCAAAATATGGCGATTATTCGTGATCATTACTGCCCGAAATATATTTTAATCTTAGCAGGCGACCATATTTATAAACAAGATTATAGCCAAATGTTGCTCGATCACGTTTCAAGCAATGCAAAATGTACCGTAGGCTGTATTGAAGTAGAGCGTGAAAAAGCCTGTGAATTTGGGGTAATGGCGGTAGATGAAAATCTTAAAGTCAAAGCTTTCGTGGAAAAACCAAAAGATCCTCCAGCAATGGCAGGCAAACCAAATGTGTCTTTGGCTTCAATGGGGATTTATGTGTTTAACGCCGATTACCTCTACGATATTTTAGAGCGTGAAGTGAACACTCCTTACACCTCCCACGATTTCGGTAAAGATGTGTTGCCAAAATGTTTAGAAGAAGGCACGCTTTATGCCCACCCATTTAGCCGTTCTTGTATGGGACGTAACACCGATGGCGAAATTTACTGGCGTGATGTGGGAACATTGGACAGCTTCTGGCAATCCAACATTGACTTAGTTTCTGAAAATCCACAGTTGGATATTTACGATCAACGCTGGCCGATTCGCGGTAACCCAACGCAAACTTATCCATCAAAATTCTTTTATAGTAAATCGGACATTAAGCCCGTCGATAACTGCTTGATTTCGGGGGGCTGTGTGATCACCGATGCGTCCATTAGCTATTCGGTGCTGTTTGATCGGGTTACCGTGCAAGAGGGTTCATTGGTGGATCACAGTGTGGTGTTGCCACAAGTTACTATTGGCAAAAATTGCATACTCAAACGTTGTATTGTGGATCGCCATTCGGTGATTCCTGACGGAATGCAAATTGGCGTGGATTTAGAACTGGATAGCAAACGTTTTAGAGTGAGTAGCGGCGGTGTCGTGCTAGTTACTGCATCAATGTTAAAGAAGTTAAATGGTGAAACAGTTGCGTTTGAAGCGCATTTAGATTAATACAACGTAAAGAGAAGTGCGGTGAAATTTTGCGAAATTTTCACCGTATTTCTCTGTTTTAAGGAATAAAAAAGAATGAGAGTTTTACACGTTTGTTCAGAACTTTATCCGTTACTCAAAACCGGCGGATTAGCTGATGTGATGGGCGCATTACCTTTTGCGCAACAGCAAATTGGAATGGACACCCGAATTTTACTGCCTGCTTATCCTGCCATTGCTGCAGGCATTCCTAACACCGTTGTGGTGGCGGAATTTGATAATTTTGCTGGGCATATTGTGCTACGTTATGGCGAATATAACGGACTAGGCGTTTATTTAATTGACGCGCCGCATTTGTATGCCAGAGAGGGTAATCCTTACCACGATCAATGGTATAACGATTATGCTGATAACTATAAACGCTTTGCTTTGCTCGGTTGGGTTGGGGCAGAGCTTGCGGTGGGCTTAGATGCGTGGTGGCAAGCGGAAGTGGTTCACGCGCACGATTGGCACGCTGGATTAACCAGTGCCTACTTGGCGGCGAAAGGTCGCCCCGCAAAATCGGTGTTTACCATTCACAATCTCGCCTATCAAGGGGTATTTTCTTATCATCATTTATTTGAGTTAGGGCTACCTTGGGAAATGTTCAATATTAATGGCTTAGAGCTACACGGGCAAATTTCCTATTTAAAATCAGGGCTTTATTATTCCGATGTGGTTACCGCTGTTAGCCCAACCTATGCTAAAGAAATCACTACGCCAGAATTTGGCTACGGCTTGCAAGGGTTGCTACAAACCTTAGCACATCAAGGGCGATTAATCGGCATTCTGAATGGGGTTGATGAGCAAATTTGGAACCCGAATGTGGATCAGTACATTGAAGATCATTACAAATTAAAAGCAATGACAGGCAAACGCAAAAATAAAGAAAAATTGCAGGCCTATTTCAATCTTCCACAACAATCCGATACCTTGTTATTTGTGATGGTAACCCGTTTAACGGAACAAAAAGGCGTAGATTTACTTATTCAAAGTGCCGAAACCATTGTGCAACAAGGCGGTCAGCTTGCTTTACTTGGCTCAGGCGCACCGCATTTAGAAGAAGGATTACGCCACCTTGCAGAACGTTATCCTGAAAATATCGCAGTAAAAATTGGTTACGATGAAGCCTTATCACACCTAATTATTGCGGGTGGTGATGTGATTTTAGTACCAAGCCGTTTTGAGCCTTGTGGCTTAACCCAGCTTTATGGCTTGAAATACGGCACATTGCCATTAGTGCGCGCCACAGGCGGCTTGGCGGATACAGTGGTGGATAGCTATTCTGAAAACATCAAAGCGCGCAAAGCCACAGGATTTGTGTTTAATGATGCCGATGCGCAAGGGTTAAGTTGGGCGATTAACAACGCCTTTGCACTTTGGCAAAAACAACGCCTATGGCAAAGCGTGCGTGTGGTTGCAATGGAGCAAGATTTCAGCTGGCAAATTGCGGCCAGACATTATCAAGATTTATATCAACGTATTTTATAGCGTCATTATATTTTGCCTAAAATCTAAGTGCGGTGGAAAAATCTGCGATTTTAGGCTAATTTTTGTTGTGTTTTTATGCGAAAAGGATAAAAATACGCCGATTTTAAATTGAAATAGATTAGGAGAGCCATCTATGACAATGGATAATACCGATTTTCCATTTTCTTATAACCAACCTGAACAAACCACAGAATCGCTGAAAAAAGCGATTGTGTATAAATTGATTTTCTTAATTGGACGTTCCCCACAAGAAGCAAGCCAACGTGATTGGCTAAACGCCACCCTTTATGCGGTGCGTGATCTTGTTACAGAGGGCTGGATTTCTACTGCCCGTCAATCCCGTGATGAAAAAACACGCCGTGTTTATTATTTATCAATGGAATATTTAATGGGACGCACCCTCTCTAATGCGTTGATTGCAGAGGGCGTTTATACCCTTGCTAAAGACGCGTTAGCAGAGCTTGATGTGGATTTAGAAGAAATCATCGAAAAAGAAGTTGATCCGGGCTTAGGTAACGGTGGTTTAGGGCGTTTAGCAGCGTGCTTTATGGATTCTATCGCCACCCTTGCAATCCCTGGTATGGGTTATGGTATTCGTTATGAATATGGAATGTTCCAACAGTCTATTGAAGACGGCAAACAGGTAGAAAAACCTGATGCGTGGTTAGAAAAAGGCGCACCTTGGGAATTTATTCGTCCGTCTAAACGTTTTAATATTCAATTTGGCGGACATATCTACTTTGAAGACAAAAAATGTGTTTGGGAAAGCAAAGAAGAAATTATTGCCTTAGCCTACGACCAAATGATCCCGGGCTATGCCAATGACAGTGCGGCGACTTTACGTTTATGGAGCGCCCACGCAGGGGATTCTTTCAATTTGGCAGAATTTAACCGTGGTGATTATTTCCGTGCGATTGAAGATCGTGCTGCCAGTGAAAATGTTTCTCGCGTGTTATACCCTGATGATTCCACTTGGGCAGGACGCGAATTGCGTTTACGCCAAGAGTATTTCTTAGTTTCCGCTTCATTACAAGATATTATCAAACGCCACAAACGCACTCACGGCAGCGTGAAAAATCTTGCCGATAAAGTGGCAATCCACTTAAATGATACCCACCCAGCCTTAGCCATTCCTGAATTAATGTATATTCTAGTGGATAAAGAAGGCTATGATTGGAAAACTGCGTGGGATATGTGCCGCCGTATTTTCTCTTACACTTGCCACACATTAATGTCGGAAGCATTAGAAACTTGGCCAGTGGAAATGATGGCGAAAATCTTACCGCGTCATTTACAAATTATCTTTGAAATCAATGATTATTTCTTAGAATATGTCCGCACTTATGTAACCACAGACGATGATTTCATTCGCCGCGTGTCTTTAATTGAAGAAGGCGATGTACGCAAAGTGCGTATGGGCTGGTTATCCGTTGTGGGATCGCACAAAGTCAATGGGGTAGCGGCAATCCATTCAGATTTGATGGTTACTTCAACCTTTGCGGATTTTGCTCATATTTACCCAGAACGCTTCACTAACGTTACCAATGGTATTACACCACGCCGTTGGATTGCAGTGGCAAACCCAGATTTATCCGCATTATTTGATCGCTATATTGGCACGGAATGGCGCCGTGATCTGAGCTTATTAAATGAGTTCAAAGCACATATTGAGGATCCAGACGTGCAAAAAGCCATTCCTGCGATCAAGCGTGCCAACAAAGTTCGCTTAGCGGATTATGTGAAAAAAGAATTGGGCATTGAACTCAATCCAGATGCTTTATTTGACGTACAGGTAAAACGTATTCACGAATACAAACGTCAAATTCTCAATGTATTACACATCATCGCACGCTATAACGAAATGCTCGAACACCCTGAAAAAGATTGGACGCCACGCGTGTTTATTCTGGCAGGGAAAGCGGCTTCAGCCTATTATGCGGCGAAACAAACCATTAATTTAATCAATGATGTGGCGAAAATCATCAATAACGATGAACGCTTGCAAGGTCGCCTGAAAGTGGTGTTTATTCCAAACTACAGCGTCAGCCTTGCTCAGATCATCATTCCTGCTGCGGATATTTCCGAGCAAATTTCTCTCGCAGGAACGGAAGCATCAGGCACAAGTAATATGAAGTTCGCTCTTAATGGCGCATTAACCCTTGGCACATTAGACGGGGCAAACGTAGAAATCTTGGAAAACGTGGGCGAAGATAACATTTTCATTTTTGGTCATACCGTTGAGGAAGTGGAGGCGTTACGTCGTAACGGATACCGCCCTTACGATATTTACCAAAGTAATGAACAATTACGCCGTGTGATTGACCAAATCACGTCAGGATTATTCTCGCCGAATGATCCGCACCGTTATCAAGATTTGCTTAATGGCTTGTGCTATCACGATTATTATCAATCCTTTGCCGACTTCCAAAGCTATGTGGAAGCCCAAAAACGGGTTGATGAAAAATACCGTGATCAAAAGGCTTGGACAAACAGTGCGTTACAAAATATCGTCAATATGAGCTTCTTCTCCTCAGACCGAACGATTAAAGAATACGCAGAAAAAATCTGGAAAATCCAACCGCTCAAATTAAACTAAGTTTTTGAACAAACACCTTAACAAAAGTGGGCAAATCGCA
>NZ_JBMMGT010000005.1:0-106002 GCF_049366555.1 Avibacterium volantium
AGGCGATTTTTCCCAATTTCCCACTTTCCCAATTGTTTTCTACACTCAGACAAAAAAATTTTTTTTCACGCTGCTAGAAAAATTTTTTGCTTATTGGCTAGTAACCAAGAATATTAAAATTTTTCATTATGCTGATGATGTTTGATGAATGATAATTAGCCTTGGCAAAAGCTAGCAAAAAATAACAGTGATCCTAAATGATCCCTTTTTTCAACAATCGAAATAAAAAAGCCTTATAATACAATGCCTTAAATTACTGAATGGCGAACCCTCTCACCGCCATTCTATACTTTAAGGTTTCCTTTTCTTTTCCAGAAATTTGCTATTTTAATTATTCTTTCATAGTAAAAAAGGATTTATTCCTTAAAATAAATCCCTTAAAGCTATTTGTAGTCAATAATGATTAACCTTCAACCCCTTCAAACAATGCGGTGCTTAAATAACGCTCTGCGGCGGAAGGGAGAATGGCGACAATCAGTTTATCAGCAAATTCAGGCAATTTGGCAAGGCGATCGGCCGCAGCTACTGCTGCACCTGATGAAATGCCAGCTAGAATCCCTTCTTCCGCCATTAAATGGCGCGCGGTGGCAATGGCGGTTTCGCTATCCACACGTTCTACGCGATCGATTAAGGAAAGATCGAGATTTTTCGGGATAAATCCTGCGCCGATGCCTTGAATTTTATGCGGACCTGGTTTCACTTCTTCGCCATTTAAGGTTTGTGTGATCACGGGGCTTTCTTCAGGCTCAACGGCAACAGAAAGAATTTGTTTGCCTTGATCAAGTTTGATGGCTCGCGAAATTCCCGTGATTGTGCCGCCTGTTCCCACTCCAGCGACCAACACGTCAATTTTGCCGTCCGTATCATTCCAAATTTCCAAGCCCGTGGTTTGGCGGTGAATCTCTGGGTTGGCGGGATTTTCAAATTGTTTCAGCATTACATAACGGTTTGGATCGCTTGCCACAATTTCTTCCGCTTTTGCAATGGCACCTTTCATTCCTTTCGCCCCTTCGGTTAGCACAAGATTAACGCCCAAGCCTCTTAATAAGCGTTTGCGCTCAGAACTCATTGTTTCTGGCATTGTGAGCGTTAATTTATAACCGCGCGCGGCTGCCACATAGGCTAAGGCGATCCCTGTGTTACCGCTGGTGGCATCAACAATTTCTTTGTCTTTGGTGAGAATACCGTCTTTTTCCGCTTGCCAGATCATATTCGCCCCAATGCGGCATTTCACGCTAAAACTTGGGTTACGCCCTTCGATTTTCACCACAAGATTGCCATTGTTGCCAAAATGTTTAAGGCGGACTAAAGGGGTGCGTCCGATGGAATAAGAATTATCGCTATAAATTGTCATTGTGTTCACCTGTTTAATTTGAATTAAAAGTGCGGTCATTTTTAGCATAGTTTTTCGGCAATAAAAAATAGCCGTTTGCTATATTTTATAACTAACGGCTATTTAGGCTTTAATTTCAACTAGTTAATAAAGCGATCTGACTGATTTTTTAACGCATCTCGCTGATTATTGACAATTTTCGTGCGACTATTTTGTGTCGATTTATGATGCGGTTTAAATTCAAATAAGGCGTTATCGCGATATTTTTCCACCCACATTGCCGTTGCACCGCATACTGCCACAGGAATAATCACCAAATTGATGATTGGCACAAAGGTACAAAAAGTAATTAAGCCGCCAAAGGTTAAACTTAGCGTGCGTGTTTCGCCCAATTCATTACGCATAATATGGAAAGGAATTTTGTGGTTATCAAAAGGGTAATCGCAATATTGGATCGCCATCATCCACGCAGTAAATAAAAAGGTCAGCACAGGCACGATAGACTGCCCTAATACAGGAATAAAACTTAGTAAAAACAAGGCGATAAGTTTTGGTAAGCTATACCATAATTTTTGCCATTCACGCCCTAACATTCGTGGAATATCTTTGATGAAATCCATTGTACTCATTTCAATGAGATTTTCGCCCGTGAGCATTTGCTCCACTTTTTCTGCGAGCAAGCCGTTGAAAGGGGCGGCAATAAAGCCTGAAAGGGTGGTAAAGGCAAAATAAAATAGGGTTAAAAGCATAAAAATGGATAACGCAAGCAAAATGCCACTTAACCACGCCAACCAATCGGGAACATAGCTGATCAGGCTATCAATTAGCCCACCAATGTTACTCATAAACAGCCAAAACAGCCCCGAAAGCAATAAAATATTGAGCAAAATTGGCATAATCACAAAACGTCTTAAGCCTTTTTGTGTAATCAAATGCCAGCCCATCACAAAATAGTGAAAACCTTGTTTAAGTTCCTTTGCTTGCAACATTACTTTTCCTAAAAAATCTATCTAATCAAATAAAAATGCGGTTTAGCATACAAAGTGCGGTGAAAAAAATCAATTTTTGCATATCACCGAATTTGCAAAATATGGTAAGCTATCAACCAATTTGTGCCGCCCTTTGGTTTAAAGTTGGGAGAAGACAAGTAATGGATTTGAATACTATTTTGATTATTTTAGGCATCATCGCCTTGATCGCTTTAGTGGTTCACGGAATATGGTCGAACCGCCGTGAAAAATCACAAATTTTTGAAAATGGCAAAACATTTAGCAAAGATTATCGCGTTCGCCAACCACAAGAAAATCTTGATCAGCAGGTTCAAAATGAAAATGCCGCACAAGCTGTGCCAGAAAGCCTTCAGCCAGCTCAACAGCATTTAGATTTTGGCGCAGAACAACATACATTTTCTACACCTTCTACGCCTCAAAGAGAAGCCCCCCAAAATGTGGAGCAGGCGGTTAATCAAATTAAAATTAGTTTGCCAAATGAGCCAGAACCTATTCAAGCCAATGTTGAACCCGTTGTGAGCTATCAAACCCCGCAAAATTTGGCAACGGCAACTATCTCTGAAATTGAAGCGACAATTAACGCAGATGAAGGAATTCACGCAGAACACAAATTATCTGAAGTGTTAGCCAGTGCGCCAGAAACGCAGATTCAAATTGAACGTGAACGCCCAACCGTAGAATTTGAAGAAGTGGCAGAAAGCACACCAGCTCAACAGGCAGAAGAACAGCAAACGAGCCAAGCCCAAGACTTCTTGATGCTTTATGTGGTATCACCAGAAAATCGTGATTTTAACGGCGCTGATTTAGCCAGAGTGCTTGATGATCTTGGTTTTATTTTTGGTCATCAACAAATTTACCACCGCCACTTGGATCTCAGCGTGGCAAGCCCTGTGTTATTCAGTGCGGCGAATATTCAACAGCCCGGCACCTTTGATCCAAACAATATGGCCGATTTCTACACCGTGGGCATCGCATTATTTATGCAGCTGCCGTCCCACGGTAACGATCTTGTTAATTTACGAATGATGATCCGTGCCGCCAAAACCCTTGCCGAAGAACTGGGTGGCTTTGTGCTAACGGATCAGCAAGAAATTTTTGATGACAATGCGGAAAAAGCCTATTTGGCTAAAGTGAGTGCTTAAAAAGACAGAAAAAAGCACCGCACTTTCTTTTATCGCAACTGGCGGGCCACTGTGTCCGCCTTAATTATTTGCTCAATATCTAATATTCAGTAAAACAAAAGTGCGGTGATTTTTTAGAAGGAATTAATGATGACAGAACAACCCCTTGCCCAGCAAATTGAACAATTACGCCAAACCTTGCGCTACCACGAATATCAGTATCACGTTTTGGACGAGCCAAAAATTCCCGATGCAGAATATGACCGTTTATTCCACCAGTTAAAAGCCTTGGAGCAGGCTCACCCTGAATTTGCCGACAGCCACTCGCCCACCCAACGTGTGGGGGCAAAACCTCTTGCAGGCTTTGCGCAAGTAACCCACGAAATTCCAATGCTTTCCTTGGATAACGCTTTTTCTGATGAAGAATTTAATGCTTTCGTGAAACGTATCCAAGATCGCTTAGGCGTGCTACCTGAGCCATTAACTTTCTGTTGTGAACCGAAATTAGACGGTTTAGCGGTCAGTATTTTGTATGAAAATGGTGTGCTAACCCAAGCGGCTACTCGTGGTGATGGCACAACAGGCGAGGACATCACTGCCAATATTCGCACCATTCGCAATATTCCGTTACAGCTTTTAACCGACAATCCGCCAGCACGTTTAGAAGTGCGCGGTGAAGTATTTATGCCACAAGCTGGCTTTGAAAAGCTCAATGAAATGGCGCTCGCCAAAGGGGAGAAAACCTTTGCTAATCCACGCAATGCAGCGGCAGGATCGTTGCGTCAGCTTGATCCCAAAATCACCCGCCAACGCCCATTAATGCTCAATGCTTATGGCATTGGTGTGGCAGAAGGCGTGCAGTTACCCGATACCCATTTTGCTCGCTTGCAATGGCTGAAATCCATCGGTATTCCTGTTAATAAAGAAATTGAGCTATGTAATGGCGTGGAAAATGTGCTGAAATTCTACCGCACTATGGCAGAAAAACGTCCGCATTTAGGCTATGACATTGACGGCACAGTGCTGAAAATTAACGACATTGCCTTGCAAGAACAACTTGGTTTTATTTCCAAAGCACCACGTTGGGCCATCGCCTATAAATTCCCTGCGCAAGAAGAACTCACCGTGCTAAACGATGTGGAATTTCAGGTGGGAAGAACAGGCGCAATTACGCCCGTGGCAAAACTTGAACCTGTGTTTGTGGCAGGCGTAACCGTAAGCAACGCCACCTTGCATAATGGCGATGAGATCGAACGTTTGAATATTGCCATTGGCGACACCGTGATTATCCGCCGCGCAGGGGACGTTATCCCACAAATTATTGGCGTAGTGGCAGATCGCCGCCCTGCCAATGCAAAACCGATTATTTTCCCTACTTATTGTCCTGTGTGTGGCTCGGTGATTGTGCGTATTGAGGGCGAGGCCGTTGCGCGTTGTACCGGTGGCTTGTTCTGCGAAGCACAGCGCAAAGAAGCGCTCAAACATTTTGTTTCGCGTAAAGCGATGGATATTGACGGCGTGGGCGCAAAACTTATTGAGCAACTGGTGGATCGTGAACTCATTCACACCCCTGCGGATCTGTTTAAATTAGACGAAGTCACTCTAATGAGATTAGAGCGAATGGGGCCGAAATCCGCTG
Organism: Avibacterium volantium; assembly: GCF_049366555.1. GTDB lineage: Bacteria > Pseudomonadota > Gammaproteobacteria > Enterobacterales > Pasteurellaceae > Avibacterium > Avibacterium volantium_A. The sequence goes on from NZ_JBMMGT010000005.1 coordinate 5,104, forward strand.
AAAATGCATTAAATAGCTTAGAAAAAGCGAAAAAAACCACCCTTGCACGTTTTATCTTTGCGCTTGGTATTCGCGATGTGGGCGAAGCCACGGCGCTCAATTTAGCCAATCATTTTAAAAATTTAGATGCAGTGAAAAATGCGGCTATTGAGCAACTACAAGAAGTGCCTGATGTGGGCGAAGTGGTGGCAAATCGCATTTTCGTATTTTGGCGTGAACCACATAATGTGGACGTGGTAAACGATCTGATCAACCAAGGCGTACATTGGGACGATGTGCAAGTGCAAGAAGTGGGTGAAAATCCGCTAAAAGGCAAAACGGTGGTACTCACTGGTACACTCACCCAAATGGCACGCAACGATGCCAAAGCCTTATTGCAACAGCTCGGCAGTAAAGTTACTGGCAGCGTTTCCGCCAAAACCGATTATTTAATCGCGGGCGATAACGCAGGCTCGAAACTCAACAAAGCCCTTGAATTAGGCGTGAAAATTTTAACCGAAGAAGAATTTCTGACTATCGCTAATTCAATTTAATTATGCTGCAAATAAAAGAGCGGTGAAAAATCTTGAAATTTTCCACCGCTCTTTTTATTTATAACATCAATATATTACAGAATAAAACGACTTAAATCTTCGTTTTCTACCACTTCGCCTAGAGCATCTGCAACGTAAGCGCTGTCAATGGTAACTTGTTCGCCGTTCATATCGCTAGCGTTGAAGGAAATTTTATCCATTAAACGTTCCATTACCGTATGCAAGCGGCGCGCGCCGATGTTTTCAGTTTTCTCATTGACACGGAAAGCGGCTTCAGCGATTTTCTTGATCGCATCTTGAGTGAAAGTAATATTCACGCCCTCTGTTGCCATTAAAGCTTTATACTGCTCGGTTAAAGACGCATTAGGCTCAGTCAAAATTCGCTCAAAATCTTCCGCACTTAGGGCAGAAAGTTCCACACGAATTGGTAAACGACCTTGCAATTCAGGGATTAGATCGGAAGGGCGAGCCACTTGGAATGCGCCAGAGGCGATAAATAAAATATGATCGGTTTTCACCATTCCGTGTTTTGTGCTAACCGTTGAACCTTCGACTAATGGCAGTAAATCACGTTGTACGCCCTCACGCGAAACATCAGCGCCACTGTATTCGCCTTTTTTACAGATTTTGTCGATCTCATCAATAAACACAATGCCGTTTTGCTCTACCGCTTCAATGGCTTTTTGTTTGAGTTCTTCAGGATTAATTAATTTCGCCGCTTCATCATCAACAAGGGCTTTGAACGCGTCCTTAATTTTCATTTTGCGGGTTTTGGTTTTGCCGCTCGAAAGATTTTGGAACATTGACTGCAACTGGCTCGTCATTTCTTCCATTCCCGGTGGTGCCATAATTTCCACGCCCATTGATGGTGCAGCAACATCAATATCAATTTCGCGCTCATCAAGCTGTCCTTCACGCAATTTTTTGCGGAATACTTGGCGTGTGCTGCTATTGGTGTCGTGATTTTCCACTTCACCCCATTGGTTTTTCGCTGGGGGTAATAAGGCATCTAAAATGCGATCTTCTGCTGCTTCTTCTGCACGGAAACGATTTTTTTCGATTTCTGTTTGACGCACGAGTTTCATCGCACTGTCGGTGAGATCGCGGATAATAGAATCCACTTCTTTCCCTACATAGCCCACTTCAGTAAATTTGGTGGCTTCCACTTTGATGAAAGGCGCATTGGCTAATTTCGCTAAACGGCGTGCAATTTCAGTTTTACCCACCCCAGTCGGCCCGATCATTAAGATATTTTTAGGGGTAACTTCGTGGCGTAATGGTTCTTGTAATTGCATTCTACGCCAGCGGTTACGCAGGGCGATAGCCACTGCTCTTTTAGCATCGGCCTGACCGATAATATGTTGATCTAATTCAGAAACAATTTCACGAGGTGTCATTTCAGACATAATGTAATCCTTTTTTCTAAACCATTTATACAAAATAAATGGGATTAATGTGATGTTAATTTTAACACGATAACACCACCTACAATCATCATTGCCCCTAATGCTCGCCAAAATGTGAGTGCATCATCATAAAACAGCACGCCAACAATAAAAGCTCCAGCAGCACCAATTCCTGTCCATACGGCATAGGCGGTTCCCATTGGTATGGTTCGCTGTGCAAGGTAAAGCAATGTGCCACTGCCGATCATAAAAATAATCGCAAGCAGTGATCCCAACAGGGCTTTGTTAGGCTGGGTGGCAATTTTCAAGCCAATTGGCCAGCCAATTTCAAGCAAGCCTGCACAAACTAAATAAATCCACGCCATTTTAAATCTACGCGTTATGGCAATTCTTCAATGGTGAAATTTGTGTTGGTATAAACGCAAATATCCCCTGCAATTTTGAGTGATTTTTCTACGATTTCACGGGCTGAAAGATCGGTATTTTGCACTAACGCGCGTGCCGCAGACATTGCATAGTTGCCGCCCGAACCAATGGCCAAAATTTGATCTTCTTCAGGCTGTACCACATCACCAATTCCGGTAATGATCAGGCTTTCTTTCTCGTCTGCCACAATCAACATCGCTTCAAGTTTACGCAATGCGCGGTCGGTACGCCAATCTTTAGCTAATTCCACCGCACTTTTAAGCAAATGCCCTTGGTGCATTTCCAGCTTACGTTCAAATAATTCAAACAGAGTGAACGCATCTGCGGTGCCGCCAGCAAAACCTGCCAACACTTTATTGTTATATAAACGGCGCACCTTGCGCGCATTACCTTTCATTACTGTGTTGCCAAGGGAAACCTGACCGTCTCCGCCCACAACCACCTTGCCATTACGGCGTACACTTACGATCGTTGTCATAGAAGTTCCTTTTATTTTGGATAAAAATTTATCAGAGATATGGGGATAAAAAAGACAATTTCAAGTAGAAATAAGCAGATTATTTTTTGATAACCAAATTGTACTGTTCATTTAGAGTAGAAACAGCGGAAAAAATCGCCTTCAATGGCTTGATTTCACTCCAAATTAGACAAAAAAGATGCCAGCAAGAAAAGCGATAAACACGCCCATTCCCACATAATTATTATTTAAAAAGGCGTTGAAACAGTCCTCACGGCGGCGATGACGAGTGAGTTTACATTGATAAACGAAAAGCAATGCCGTAAGCGCAAGTAAAATAAAATAACTATAATGCAAATGGGATTGATAACCGATGAGAACGAGCAATCCTAAGGCAATAAATTGCAATAAGGCGATGATTTTATTGTCATATTGGGCAAATAAAATGGCGGTGGATTTTACCCCAATGCGTAAATCATCATCACGATCCACCATTGCATATTGGGTATCATAAGCCACTGTCCAAGCTAAATTTGCCAAAAAAAGCAACCAACATTGTAAAGGCAGTTGCTCAATTAATGCACCATAAGCCATTGGGATAGACCAACCAAAAGCCGTGCCTAAGAAAAATTGTGGAAGGTGGGTATAGCGTTTCATAAAGGGATAAATAAAGGCTAACATCACCGCAATAAAAGACAAGCCAATGGCGTAATAATTCAGAAATAGCACCAAAATAAAGGCGCAGAATATCAGCCCTGCAAAAAGTAATTTGGCTTCTTTTTCGCTGACTTTCCCCGTTGCTAAAGGACGATGTGAAGTGCGTTTTACTTTGCCGTCAATGTGGCGATCCGCATAATCATTAATCACGCAACCTGCTGCACGCATAATGATTACGCCGAGTACAAATACTATTAGCACCGAAATAGGCGGAAAATTTTTCTCTGCCAAAAACAATGCCCAAAGCGTTGGCCACAATAACAATAATGTGCCAATGGGTTTGTCAAAACGCATTAATTGTGCGTAAGCAGTGAGTTTTTCCGAAAGTTGAGGCATAGTCCTAAATCAGCTAAATCAAAAGTGCGGTTATTTTACTTGAAAAAATCGCAAAGGTCTTGAACAAATTGATCTATGTCAATAAGATAGCGCATTATTTCACGCATAAATAAAAATAAGGAAAAAAATGACCGCACTTAAAGAAATCACGCCACAGCAGGCTTGGCAAATGATGAACGAAGAAAATGCCACGCTGGTGGACATTCGCGATTTCCCCCGTTTTACCCATAGCCACCCAAAGGGCGCGTTTCACTTAACCAATCAAAGCTATGGCGAATTTCAGCAAAAAGTGGATTATGATGATCCCATTATCGTCAGTTGTTATCACGGTATCAGTAGCCGTAATGTGGGTGCATTTCTTATCGAGCAAGGCTACGATAATGTGTATAGTATGCAAGGCGGTTTTATGGGCTGGGAACAAGCGGACTTACCGCTTGAAGGCGAAGCGGTGAAAGAGAGCTAGACAAAAAGTGCGGGTGAAAATTCACCCGCTTTTTTATAGTTAAAAATACTGAAAAAAATACCGCACTTTAAAACAAAAAGGATTGAACATCAGGCTCAATCCTTTTCTTTGGGATAAATTATTTTACTTTGCTTTCTTGAGTAATCGATAAAATCCCTTGTCGCCTACGCCAGTGCAGTAAATAGCCTGCCACCAAGCCCACCAAGGCGAAAGGCAACCATTCAATAGAATAAGGCTTAAGCGGAAGCTGTTCGAGAAAATCCATTTTGCCTGAACCTAGCACAGATAAAACCGACACAAAGGTAACCAAACCAATGGCTAAGCGGTGAGCCAAAATCGGCATTGGCAAAAATAAATTAATCAATAACAGCAAAATGACCGTAATGGTAATGGGATATAAAATCATCAGCACAGGCAAAGAAAGCCCGATCACTTCTTTTAGCCCTAAATTGGCGATCGCAAAGCTAATCAAACAAAATAGGAGTGCGTAAGTGCGGTAAGAAAAACGTGGGAATTGTTGTGCAAAATAGCTACTGATCGAGGCACACAGCCCCACCGCCGTAGTTAAACAAGCCAGCGACACAATGATATTCAGCACCAATCGCCCTAGCTCACCAAAGGCCATTGCGGTAACGTGGTTTAAAATATAAGTGCCAAGATCCTGTTTATTTTGATGTAACTGCGCCAGCACATCAGGGGAAATGATCAAATGATTGCCCACCCAACCAAGGGAAATATAAATAAATGCCAAGGCAACCCCTGCGATCATTGCGGCAAAAATGGTTTGTTTTTGTAATGAAACCGCTTTTACTGCGCTGGATTTAATCGCCCCTAGCACCATTGTGGAAAAGGCGATGGAGGCCAATGCGTCCATTGTCAAATAGCCGTTAATCGCCCCATTGAAAAAATACTGATGGCTATCTGCTGGCATTGGTAGGGGTGTTTTTCCCATTAGCATAAATACCGCTTTCAGCACAAGGGCGATAATGGCGATCAACAACACAGGGGTGAGGATCGAGCCAATCCGCTCCACCATTTTTGACGGATTTAAACTTAACCATAGGGTGATGGCAAAATATACCGCAGTAAACGCCAGTTGCGACAAGGCATCGGCTTGATGTAAAAAGGGGATCATCACCATTTCATAAGACATCGCACCTGTTCTTGGGCCAGCAAAAAAAGGCCCGACCGCAAGGGAAATCGACACCAAAAATAGTACAGAAAACCACGGGTGAATTTGGCGTAACGCAGCCATATAACCACCGCGGTAAAACGCGCCAACAATAATGCCAAGCAGTGGCAAGCCCACGCCAGTTAGCACAAAGCCTGAGATAGACGGCAAAAATTCTGTGCCTGTTTCAAAGCCTAATTTAGGCGGAAAAATCAAATTCCCCGCCCCAAAAAAAATAGCAAACAGCATAAAGCCAATAATAAAGGTATTTTTTGTCATTCAATTTTTCCTTTATTTTTTCCAATTTTTCAACGCATCGGCAAAGGCATTGCCCATTGCGCTGTTATTTTGTGGCTTACGCTGCGCTTGTGCGTTACGCTGATTTTTCGCCGTCAAAGTGCGGTGATTTTTTTCGCCATTTTGTGATTTATCCACAGGCTGTTCGTCTAAACGCATTGTCAGCGCGATACGCTTACGCGCCACGTCCACTTCCAACACTTTGACTTTCACAATATCCCCTGTTTTCACCACATCGTGCGGATCTTCCACAAATTTATTGGAAAGGGAAGAAATATGCACCAGCCCGTCCTGATGAACACCAATGTCCACAAACGCACCAAAGTTGGTTACGTTGGTTACCGTGCCTTCAAGGATCATTCCTGCTTTCAAATCACTGATTTCTTCCACGCCGTCCATAAAGGTGGCAGTTTTAAATTCCCCACGCGGATCGCGCCCCGGTTTTTCTAGCTCTTTGAAAATATCCTGCACCGTTGGTAAACCAAATTGTTCATCAATAAATTGTTTTGCATCGAGCTGACGAATGGCGCTGGCGTTGCCCATTAAATCTTGGATAGATTGCTGCGTGGCTTGCAAGATTTTTTCCACCACAGCATAGGTTTCAGGGTGAACGCCTGACGCATCAAGGGGATTTTGCCCCGCAGAAATGCGCATAAAGCCCGCACATTGCTCAAAGGCTTTCGGCCCTAAGCGGGACACTTTTTTCAGCTCTTCACGGTTTTTAAAACGGCCATTTTCATCGCGGAATTGCACGATATTTTGCGCGAGCGTTTTGGTCATTCCTGCCACGCGAGCAAGTAGCGGTACAGAAGCTGTATTAAGATCCACGCCCACCGCATTCACACAATCTTCCACCACCGCATCTAATTTGCGCGCTAATTGAGTTTGGTTCACATCGTGCTGATACTGCCCCACGCCAATGGCTTTTGGCTCAATTTTTACTAATTCCGCGAGCGGATCTTGCAAACGGCGTGCGATCGACACCGCCCCACGCAACGACACATCAAGCTGTGGAAATTCTTGTGCCGCTAATTCGGAAGCAGAATACACCGAAGCGCCCGCTTCGCTCACTACCACCGTTTGTGGTTTTTGCCCTGAAATTTGCTTTAATACGTCTTTGGCAAAGCGTTCTGTTTCTCTTGATGCGGTGCCATTTCCAATAGCGATCAGTTCCACATTATGGCGTTCGATTAATTGATAAAGGCTCGCCATTGCTGCAGCTGCTTGTCCTGTATGTGGATAAATCGTATCCGTAGCCAATAATTTTCCTGTATTATCCACAACGGCAACTTTCACGCCTGTACGCAAACCAGGGTCTAACCCCATTGTGGTTTTTGCACCAGCTGGGGCGGCCATTAAAAGTGCGGTAAGATTTCGCGCAAAAACATTGATGGCTTCTTCTTCCGCTTTTTCACGCAGCTGGCTCATTAATTCTGTTTCTAAATGTAATGAAACCTTAATCCGCCACGTCCAGCTGATCACCTGCTCACGCCATTTGTCCGCGGGCTGCTGGTTGAAATGCACGCCCAAATGTTGGCGAATAATTTCTTCACAATAACTCTGACGCGCCCCTTCTTCCTGTTCAGGATCAGCATTTAAGCTCAACTGCAAAATGCCCTCATTACGTCCACGGAACATTGCTAAAGCACGGTGCGAAGGCACATTATGCCAAAGCTCTTGGTGATCAAAATAATCTTGGAATTTTTCCCCTTCCTGCTCTTTACCGTCTAAAACTTTAGAAATTAACACCGCACTTTGTTGTAGATACTGACGCACTTTCGCCAATAATTGTGCATCTTCCGCGAAGCGTTCCATTAAAATATAACGCGCGCCGTCTAGCACCGCTTTGCTATCAGCAAAACCTTTTTCTGCATCAATATAAGAGTTTGCTGCGCTTTCAGGATCTTGGCTTGGCTCATTCCAAAGGCTTTCTGCCAACGGCTCAAGCCCTGCTTCAATGGCGATTTGCCCTTTGGTACGGCGTTTCGGTTTGTACGGCAAATACAAATCTTCCAGCTCAGTTTTGCTTTGGGTTTGTTGGATTTGGTCGCGTAATTCCTCCGTCAATTTGCCCTGTTCTTCAATGGATTTCAAAATGGTTTGACGGCGATCTTCTAACTCGCGCAAATAAATTAAGCGGGTTTCAAAATGGCGTAATTGGGTGTCATCTAAGCCGCCCGTTACTTCTTTACGATAACGCGCAATAAAAGGAATGGTGTTGCCTTCGTCCAATAATTGAATCGCAGCTAAAATCTGCTGCGGACGCACCGCAAGCTCTGCGGCAATAATTTGGGAAATTTGTTGATTTAGCATTGGCTCTTATTTTGATTAGTAAAAATTGCCATAGGATACTGGTTTTGCGGGCTTTGCTCAAACACTTCTTAAATTCTTTTCATATTTCTATCTTCAGCTATACTAGTTTTTTCCAAAATAAAGTTACAGAAAACACAATGTCAAAATCAAATTATATTACGCGTAGCGGTTGGAATGCGTTGGATCAAGAATTGAAATTTTTGTGGAAGGAAGAGCGTCCTAAGGTTACGCAAGCGGTATCTGATGCAGCAGCATTAGGGGATCGTAGTGAAAATGCGGAATATATTTATGGTAAACGCCGTTTGCGTGAAATTGATCGCCGTGTCCGCTTTTTGACAAAACGTTTAGAAGTGTTGCAGATTGTGGATTATCACCCTAGACAGGAAGGGAAGATCTTTTTTGGTGCTTGGGTAAGCCTTGAAAATGAAAATGGCGAGGAAAATCAATACCGTATCGTGGGCTGTGATGAGTTTGATCCCGCTAAAAATTGGATCTCCATTGACAGCCCTGTGGCGCGCGCCTTAATTGGTAAAGAAGTAGATGATGAAGTGAAAGTCCATACACCATCTGGCTTAGTGACGTTATTTGTGAATAAAATTTGGTACGAGAAATAGTCTCAAATACCATCATCTTCTGCACGCGCTGTTCTTTTTGTTTTTTGTTGTGCTGAAAATGTGGTGATGCCTTGATTTGCACTGGTTAGAGCTTGTGTGACCAACTCGACAAACTCAAGCTCATCTTTCGCCATAATGACTTCAATCAGCATTTGTAAATTCGTGCCAACAATCACCTCTGCGCGCTCAAACTGTTGTGCAATCATCGCACATTGGCGAAATGGCGTACCGCCTAAAATATCGCAACAAAAAAGCACCGCACTTTCCTGTTCCGCATTGAGATATTGTTCGATATTTTGGCGTAATTGCTCTGGCGTGATTTGTTTGTCATCAAAATCAAAAAAAGCCACCTTTGGATATTGCCCAATAATTTGTTCCAACGCACTTTGTAGCCCTGTGGCGAAATATCCGTGTCCGCTCACGATCAAGGTTGTCATCTTTTTCTCCTTATTGATCTAAAATAGATAAAAAATGCCGAGCAAACACTCGGCATTCATTACAATAATATTTATAGGATACCCGCAAAACGTCCGCCAATGCCAATTACTACGGTGAGAATGATCAAGCGTAACGGTGACCAGTTGCGTTTCACTAAATAGTACATCAATAAGGTGTACACCAGTGGTAAAAAGGCTGGCATTAGCTTGTCTAACACATCAGCTTGCACTTTCACCACGGCATCACCTGCGGTGATTTCAGCGGTGGTTTGGAAGCGGATGTACGTGGCAACTAATGCGCCAATCACGGTCATACCTATCATTGATGCGGCGTGTGATACTTTTTTCGTGTTAGCCTTAATGGTTGGAATAGCCGCTACCCCCATTTTGTAGGCATAATGAGCTAGACCAAAACGTAAACCAAAATGCACGATATTGAAGACCACAAAGAAGAAAATCGCCCCAAGGATCGAACCTTGTAACGCCAAACTTGCGCCAATACCGCCACAAATTGGCAATAAGGTGAACCAGAATAAGGCATCACCAATGCCCCCTAATGGCGCACCTACCGCAATTTTTGTGCTTTGAATGGCGTTCACTTCCTGTTTAGAACGTTCCATTGCCAGCACAATGCCCATTACGAATGTAACAAGGAACGGGTGAGTGTTAAAGAAGCCCAAATGCCCTTTCATTGCCTTGCTTAAATCCGCTTTGTTAGTATGAATTTTTTTCAATGCAGGACTAATTCCATATAACCAACCTGCCGCTTGCATACGCTCATAGTTAAAAGAAGCTTGTAGTAATAAAGAACGCCACGCCATCGTATTAATATCAGATTTAGTGAGTTCTGTACCCATTGTTTGATCTTCGTACACATTATCATTTTGTACGCTTTGACGTGCTTTAGATTCCATCTTGAAACTCCTCTTTTTGCGTTGCTTTTGTTTCAGTATTGCCTTTACGCATATAATCAATCAATGCCATTGCAACTGCCGCTGCAGCAATTGCTAACACCGGCAGATTAAGCCAAGCAGCGCCCACAAAACCTAGGATAAAATAAGGGATATAGGCATTTTTCATCATAATTTTCATTAATACCGCAAACCCGATAGCTGGCATAATGCCCCCTGCCACGCCTAAGCCGTCAATCACTTCTTTTGGCAACATTGCAATGATTTTACCTGCATATTCCGCACCAAAGTAAGTTGGCAAGAACGCACAGAAGAAATAGAACGTACCCAGCACTAACAAACCAAGATAGTTCACATAATCAATGCCTTTGAGATTGGCTTCTTCCGCCATTTGATCACAACGGGACATTACTGCTGACATTACGGAGAATAAGAAGGTGATCCCCATTTGCACTGCAATGGCAAACGGCACGGCAACCCCAACGGCCACTTTTGGATCGGTTTTGGTGGTGATAGCAAATGCCGTTCCCACGATTGTGCCAATAATCACATTTGGTGGCTGCGCGCCTGCTAATGGCGCAAGCCCCATCCAGACTAATTCAAGGGTACCGCCAACTAAAATCCCTGTTTGTAAATCCCCTAAAATCGCTCCCACAATAGGCCCTAATACAACTGGTCTATGAAAATGCGTTAAACCATTATAGAGGTCAAGACCTGCAAAGAATGCAAGTACACCCAATAAGAGTGCCTGTAAAAGTCCAATTTCCATAGTTTCCTCGCTTCTTTCTTACAATAATTTAAACAAATCTATTGCATCTTCGGTTGGCACACCTTGAATAAAGCACTGCACACCAAGCTGGCGTAGCTGTTCAAATGCCGCTCTGTCTTTATCATTTACGGATACGGTTTTATGGATCTGTGTTTTGCCCTCCTCATAATGCATATTGCCTACGTTAATTTTGTCAATTGGCACGCCACCTTGCACTAAGGTTAAAAAATCACTCGGCGTTTTGCACACAAGTAAGATTTTTTGTCGATCCGCCGCGCGGTGGATATTGTCAATCACCTTTTGCAACGGCCAAAAGCGCACATCAATGCCTTCTGCCAGCACCATTTCCATTAGGTTTTGTTGCATGGGATCTTCAGCCACTTCATCATTGGCAACCAACACTAAATTCGCCCCTGCAAAGCCAACCCACTGCACACCAACTTGACCGTGGATCAAACGTTCATCAATGCGATTTAATACAATATTTGGCATACCTATCTCCCTTTAGTCAATTATTTGATTCTTTTTTACGCCTAAATCAGAGAGAAAGCAAAATACAAAGTCAGGAAGTGTGATGTAGATCTAAAAATATCTTTAGTATGCTACAAAAAGGAGATTTGTTAGAACGATATCTAGCAACCGCACTAACAGAATTAAGACGGTAGATTTTTGATTTAAAACTCAGCAGTAAAGGACTATTTTTGAAAAAAACCTCACGATATTAGTGAGGTTTTTATACGTATTTATTTCTCTTCAAACCAAACTCGCTCAGCGGTTACATCAATAATATTGTCGTCTTTTCCGCGTGCCAGTAGGGTGGCGAATACGAAGCCTAAGGAGCTGATACAAAAGGCGAATAGGGTGAATAAGACGAGGCTTCCCATTACGACAAAGTCAATAGCGGCTAATAAAAAGTTTTGTAAAAAGGTGATGAAATTGTGCAACATAAATTTGTCCTCTTTAAAATGTTAGGGGTTAAAAGCTCGCGGGCTGGTTTTCATTTCATACGCGGTTCGCCTTGTTATACTTTTTGTACGTTTTCGGCTTAATGCGGTTGAACGTGAAATGCCTTTCGCGATACATTTTTCATTGCCCTCATCATACAAAAGAAAAATTAGCACAAAATTAGTATATCGCTAAACTTCTTTCACTTTTTTACAGTGTTACTTCGCTAAGCTCACTCGCACCCATAGCCCCGTTGGGAAGTGGCGGCTGTCGCGTAGCTCAATTTTTCCACCGTAGTTTTGAACGATTTGCTGGGCGATGGCAAGCCCTAATCCTGATCCCATTTGGTCTGAGCCAAGTATGCGATAGAATGGGTCGAACACGCGTTGGCGTTCCGCTGTAGGAATGCCGTTGCCGTTGTCTTCCACGTTCAAAATTAAATGCTCTGCCGTATCTTCCGCCCCAAGGTCAATGCGGCTGCCCGTTGGCGTGTAGCGAATGGCGTTATCTACAAGGGTTTTGATTAAAAGATAAAGTTCCGTTTCGTTGCCTTGAAAGAAAATTGGTTGAGGCGATTCCACGCCTAAATCTTGTTGTTTTTGTTCGGCGAGGGGGTATAAATCGGCGATCACTTGGCTAAATACTGATTGAATGGCACATAAAGTGCGGCTCGTTTTTTCGCCGTTTTGCATTCGTGCTAAGGAAAGTAATTGCTCCAAAAGATGGCGGCTGCGTTGAATGCTTTGATTGAGCTGTGCCACTTGCTGAGCGGTTTCCGTCGGTAACGGGTGCTGGGCGAGGCGTTCCGCCTGTAAGGAAATCACGGTCATTGGGCTACGCAATTCGTGCGAGGCATCGGCGATAAAGCGTTTTTGCTGTTGAATGAAACGATCCGTGCGTGCTAAAAATTGGTTGATCGCCAACACGAAGCCCGTAATTTCATTGGGTAAATGGTTTGTCGGCAAGGGGGTGAGATCTTGCTGAGAACGTTGTAGCACTTTTTGCGAAAGCCGTTCGATGGGTTGCATTGTTTGGCGTGTGATCACATAAATCAGCACGGCGATAAGGGGCAAAATCAGCATAAAGGGAAGAAAATTCGCCAGTGCGGCGTGAACGGCTAAATCTTCGCGGTATTCATTTTCTTGTAGCACCACGATAACGCCTTGCGGCACGGTGCGAAGATAGCCGCGATACAACTCGCCTGCGTTTTTTAGATCATAATGAAAGGAATTTTTTTTGTTATTCAATACTGCATAATGCCCTTTTTTTCGTGCGAAGGTGTAAAAATCATTTTGTGGATTTTCGGGCAATTTGAGCTGATCCGTAGGTTTATCCTTTGCAATAAAGTAAACCGCGATGCCGTTTTCATTGTATTTTTCTTCGTGTACAAAGTGCGGTGAAATGTAGCTCGAAATTTGTTTGAGCATTTCATCTTGCAGTTTATGAGTTTGGTAATAAGTATCGTAAAACGCCCAACCGCTGCCTAAAATCGCAACAATGACAACGGTCAAAATCAAGCTGAAACTGAGCCTTGCTTTTATGGAACGCATTATACCGCCTCCGTTTTCGCCATTAGCCAGCCCACGCCTCGTACATTTTTTATTCGCTCTTTGCCGAGTTTTTTCCGCAAGCTGTGAATAAGAAAATCAATGGCATTGCTCTCCACCTCTTCGCCCCACGCATAGATTTTGTCTTCTAGCTCTGCTCTGGAATGGATAATCCCCGCCCGTGTCATTAGCACTTGGAGCAAGGCAAATTCTTTGTTGCTAAGCGGAATGGCTTCGCCGTTCACTTCCACTTGGTAGGTGGTGGGGTCAAGGCTCATATCGCCGTTGATTACTTTCGGCGAGCTTTGTCCGTAATGGCGGCGTAAAATGGCACGAATGCGGGCTTGTAATTCGTTCATATCAAAGGGTTTGATTAAATAATCATCTGCCCCACCGTCTAGCCCCGCTAAACGGCTGTCTATATCATCACGGGCGGTAACGATTAACACGGGCGTGGTGTTTTTCTGTTGGCGTAAGCGTTGCAACAACTGCAAGCCGTCTTGCCCTGGTAGCCCTAGATCCAACAAGACGAGATCATAGGTTTGCGTGATTAATGCCTGCTCGGCAGTGTTTCCGTTGTTCACCCAATCCACCGCATAATGGCTTTCTTTGAGGCTGTCCACCATTGCCTGTGCGATCATTTTGTCATCTTCCACTAATAAAATTCGCATTTTGCCTCCAAAAAACTAATAAAAAACAACCGCACTTTATCAATGCGGTTGCTGAAGTCAAATCTCATTCGGTGTTAGAAACGCTCGCCCGTGTTGGCATCGAGGCGAAGTTTTTCGATTTTGCCATTCACAATGGTTTTAATCTGATACTGCGGGCGATCTTTTTTCACCTTAAATTCAATCTCTTTGATTTTTCCGCCCGTTTGCTGTTGGGCGATGTCCATTGCTTGGGTGAGTGAAATTTTCACCTCTTGCTGCAAACGCTGGCGTTTTTCAGCGTGTTCCGCTTTTTGCTCAGATTTTGATCCCAACACGTCCCCCGTTTTGGCATCAATTTTAAATTCCTGCATTTCGCTGTCTTTCAGCAATTTCACTTCATAGTAGAGATTGTCTTTCTTGTGCTTGAGTTCCACCTCTACCACTTTGCCGTCGAATTTGGATTTTGCCTGATCCATCGCTTGTTGTGCGGTGATGCTGGCTTGCTCAAAAATCGCGGTGTCTTTCAAGCTGTCCGCATAAGCCGTTCCCAATGCCCCGAAGGTTACTACACCGATTAAGGCGGTGGCTAAAAGTGTTTTGCGTAAGTTTTTCATTGTTATACTCCTTTGTTAATCATTAAAATTCATCGTAGGTTGCTGTTCGCTTCCTTAGCGACGGGAGCATTATAAAAAGCTAAAATTAGCACAAAATTAGCAAACACATTTTTTTGGAAAAATTGCACCGCTCGCCACGGAAGCCTTTAATTCACTTCCTTAATGCGTAGCTCTCGCGGCACTTCAAACACGGTGTTTTCTTCACAGCCTTGTAGCTCTTCCACTTGGGTTACGCCAAGCTCTTTCAGGCGATTCACCACCGATTGCACCAGCACTTCAGGGGCAGAAGCGCCTGCGGTAATGCCGATCGTAGAAACATTGTTCAGCCAAGCTTCTTCAATGTCATTAGCATCATCGATCAATTTCGCGGTAACGCCCATTCGGGTGGCAAGCTCTGCCAAGCGGTTTGAGTTTGAGGAATTTTTCGATCCCACAACGATCACCAAATCCGCTTGCTCTGCCAGCTCCCGCACCGCTTGCTGGCGGTTGGTGGTGGCATAGCAAATATCATTCTTACGCGGCCCCTGAATGGCGGGATATTTCGCTTTTAACGCTGCGATCACCTCGCTAGTATCGTCAATAGACAGGGTAGTTTGCGTCATAAAGGTGATGTCGTCCTCTTTGCTCAAAGCCAGTTTGGCGATGTCTTCCACATCTTCCACCAAATAGATCCCGCCCTCCGCGTTATCATATTGTCCCATTGTGCCTTCCACTTCGGGGTGTCCTTCGTGTCCGATTAACACTGCTTTTGTGCCTTTGCGACTGGCCCGTGCCACTTGCATATGCACTTTGGTAACCAACGGACAGGTGGCATCAAACACTTTTAACTCGCGTTTTTTCGCTTCTTGACGCACCGCTTGGGAAACGCCGTGGGCGGAAAAGATCACAATTGCCCCATCTGGCACTTCGTCTAATTCTTCTACGAACACCGCACCACGCTCACGCAAACCATTGACCACAAAGCGATTATGCACCACTTCGTGGCGAACATAGATCGGTGCACCGTGAATTTCTAAAGCTAATTCCACAATGCTAATGGCACGATCTACGCCCGCACAGAAACCACGCGGGTTGGCTAAAATAATTTTCACTTGGCTTTCTCCGTTTTCTTCTCGCCATTTTTTATTGCGTCAATGGCAAGCAATGCCGCCCCAATACAAATGGCAATATCCGCCACGTTAAACACGGGATAATGCCATTGTTGCCAATAAAAATCGAAAAAATCCACTACAAAGCCGTGATAAGCCCGATCTGCCATATTGGCTAACGCACCGCCAATAATTAGAGCATAGGCACTATTTTGTAAGCGTTGGCTTGCTTTATTTTTGGCTAAGAAAATCACGAGCATTGCGGAAATTCCAATAGCAAGTAGGATAAAAAAGCTTTTCTGCCAGCCTGAATGATCCGCAAGAAAACTAAATGCTGCACCATAATTTCGCACATAGGTGAGATTAAAAATAGGCAAAATTTGCACGCTGTCATACAGGGCAAAATGGCTCACAACGGCATATTTGCTCAATAAATCGATGCCAAAAACCACCGCACTTAGCCAAAGGAACGCAAGTCCTGATTTTTTTAACATTGGGTATCCTGTTTTATTCAGCGAATGTTTTTATCGCTACAATTCGCTATTTATTAATACGGGCGAACACACAGGTTCGCCCCTACACAACACATAGGTTCGTCCCGACAAATAGCTATAACAAAAAGCGTGCGAAAAAAGCACCGCACTTTGTTATTTTGCAGACAAAGTGCGGTCGGATTTTTTGACGTTTTTTACGCGAAATGTCTGACTTCGCCCTCGCCGTCCACGTTTTCCACACAACGAGAACAAAGCGTTGGGTGGTCGGAGTTTTGTCCGATGGTGTCGGAATAATGCCAGCAACGCGGACATTTTTCGTTGGCAGAACGCACCACTTTCACTTTAAAGCCGTCCACTTCACCATCCTCAACATCAGCTTCGGCAAGTGGTTTCACTTCGGCTTTTGAGGTAATCAGCACAAAGCGTAATTCATCGCCTAATTGAGATAAAATCTTCGCGTATTCTTCGTTTGCGTAAAGGGTAACTTCCGCTTCCAATGCTGCACCGATCACTTTATCCGCACGGGCTTGCTCTAATACGCGATTGACTTCATCACGCAGTTTTAGCACTTGTTGCCAGTAAGCGTCATTCATTGTTTCATCAGCGTTCAATGGGAATAAGTCCTTGTAGAACTCTTCGGTAAACACAAATTCCGCGCGTTCACCAGGGATATATTGCCAAATTTCATCAGCGGTGAAAGATAAAATCGGCGCAATCCAACGCACCAAGGCTTCGGCAATATGCCATAAGGCTGTTTGGCAGCTACGGCGCGCAAGGCTGTCTGCTTTGGTGGTGTATTGGCGGTCTTTGATAATATCTAAATAGAACGATCCCATTTCGATTGAACAGAATTTCATTAAACGCTGAACAACGGCGTGGAATTGATAATTATCATAAGCTTCTTGGATCTCTTTTTGTGCATTCAAGGCACAGTCCACCGCCCAACGATCGAGTACGATCATCTCTTCTGGTTTAACTAAATCGCGTTTTGGATCAAAGCCATTTAGGTTCGCCAAAAGGAAACGCGCCGTATTACGAATACGGCGATAGCTATCAGCTGCACGTTTTAAGATTTCGTCTGACACAGACATCTCACCAGTGTAATCCGTTGAAGCTACCCATAAACGTAAAATATCGCCACCGAATTTGTCCATCACTTCTTGCGGAGTCACAATATTTCCGATGGATTTTGACATTTTACGCCCTTGTCCGTCTACCGTAAAACCGTGCGTAAGTACTTGTTTATACGGAGCTTTATTGTCTGTTGCAGTAGAAAGCATTAAGGACGACATAAACCAACCGCGATGTTGATCCGAGCCTTCCAAATACATATCTGGCTCTTTGCCGTTAAACTCTGGGCGAACTTTTACGACAGAATTGTAGGTTGATCCTGAATCGAACCACACATCAAGGGTGTCTGGTACTTTTTTGTAATCTTTCGCTTCTTCGCCAAGCAATTCCGCAGGATCGAGATCCCACCACGATTGAATGCCCGCTTGCTCCACGCGTTTTGCCACTTCTTCGATTAATTCCAACGAACGCGGGTGCAATTCTTCCGTGTCTTTATGAATAAACAGGGCGATTGGCACATTCCAAGTACGCTGACGGGAAATACACCAGTCTGGGCGGTTTTCTACCATTTTTTCAATACGAGCTTGACCCCAATCTGGGATCCAACGCACTTTTTTGATTTCCTCTAACGCCTGCTTGCGTAAGCCGTTAGTTTCCATTCCGATAAACCATTGTGGTGTGGCACGGAAAATAATTGGCGTTTTGTGTCGCCAGCAATGCGGGTAGCTGTGGCGAATTTTTTGTACTTTTAAGAGATTGCCTTTTTCAACAAGTTTTTCAATCACTAAGTCATTACTTTCAAAGACTTTTTTGCCTGCGAAAAATGGTGTGTTGTCATTAAAGACACCTGCGTCAGTAATTAAATTCGCCATTTCTAAGCCGTATTTTTGTCCGACAATATAGTCGTCCTGACCGTGATCGGGAGCGGTATGCACTAAGCCCGTACCGCCGTCAGTGGTAACGTGATCGCCCAAAATCACAGGCACGCTATACTCATAGAATGGGTGGTTAAAGCGGAGCAATTCTAAATCCGCCCCTTTGGCTGAGCCTAGTACTTTCACATTTTCTTCACCAAGGGCTTTTTGCACGCTTTCCACCAATTCTTTAGCTAAAATCAAGCGTTTATCGCCAAATTGCAGCAGTTGGTAATCTAAATCCGCATTCACCGCAATCGCACGGTTTGATGGCAACGTCCAAGGGGTGGTTGTCCAAATTACAGCGAAAATTTCACCACTACCCGTTTCTGTTAAATTGAATTGATTTAACACCGCACTTTCATCAACGGCAGGGAATGCCACATAGATTGACGGCGAGGTTTTGTCTTCGTATTCCACTTCCGCTTCAGACAGCGAAGAAGCACAATCCAAGCACCAATGCACGGGCTTATAGCCTTTGTATAAATGGTTGTTTTCCACCACTTTGGCAAGGGTGCGAATGATATTCGCTTCGGTGTCATAATTCATTGTTAAATAAGGATTATCCCAATCCCCTAACACGCCCAAGCGGATAAAATCTTTCTTCTGCCCTTCCACTTGTTCATAGGCATATTTGCGACATTCTTCGCGGAATTGTGCGGCAGAAATTTTATCGCCCGCTTTACCTACCAAGCCTTCCACTTTTAATTCGATCGGCAAACCGTGGCAGTCCCAACCCGGGATATAAGGGCTGTCAAAGCCCGCTGCGGTTTTAGATTTAATAATAATGTCTTTTAAAATTTTATTTACAGCGTGTCCAATGTGAATTGAGCCGTTGGCATAAGGAGGGCCATCGTGCAGAATAAAGGATTTTTTCCCTTGTGCAGATTGTCTAATTTTTTCGTAAAGTTTTTTCTCATACCAATTTTTAAGCATTACTGGCTCGCGTTTCGCCAGATCGCCACGCATTGGAAACCCTGTCGCTGGCAGGTTTAGCGTGTTTTTGTAATCTACAGTTTCATTCGACATTTGTTTTTTCCACGTTGTATAAAAATAAAATCTTGCATTTAATGCACAATGATTCCCGCATTATACGCATAAATGCGGCAATGTGAAAGAATGGCAATGCGCGAATTGCTGATTAAAGTGCGGTGCTTTTTTGGCAAGCTTTTTTACCGCACGTTAAATTATTTATTTTGTTCTTTTTACTTGCCCTTGAATTTACAATCTAACTGCAATAAATAAGAAAATGTTCATAAGGAAATCAACTATAAAAAATCACTGATGAGAAGTTATGAACACCTATAAACATCTTACACTTTATGAACGCGAAAAGATAATGGCTTTCCACGTATTAGGCAAAACTATCATACAGATTGCTCACCAATTACAGCGACATAAATCGACCATTTCACTAGAATTGAGACGTTATCAGAGCGAATTGCTCTCCATATCAGATAGCCTCTCTTGTGAAACACGAACAAAGCTCACTTTGTATTAGCTTTGTCAGTATTTACCGAGGGATTTATGCTGGGTGGTTTGATGAGAAAGGCTTATCTTGGGGTGAGTCTCTAGAAAAAAGATGTTATAATTAACAAAAATTAACTAACCAAAAGGAAAATACAATGAGAGACTACTTTACGCCAGAAAGCTTGACTATTGAAGCCATTTTTAGTAACACTGATAGTTTTTATCAAATGCCTATTTATCAACGTCCTTATTCTTGGGACAAAGAGAGGGTGGAGCAGCTGTGGGCAGATATTTTTGAAGCTTATAAAAATCATAAAGAGAACTCAAATCAAGACAATAACTATTTTTTGGGTTCATTGGTTGTGGTCAAGAATAAAAATGGAGCTTATGATGTTGTCGATGGACAGCAACGTATTACTACGTTGACGATCTTATTTTGTGTATTGCGAGATTTAAACTTACCTGATATTAAAGAACATAGTAAAAAAATCCAAAATAGTATTGCTAATTTAGTTAATGATAAAGTTAGACTAAAACTAACCACACAATTAAATAATCAGGCTATATTTGAAGAAAATGTATTAAACGGCATTGATTTTGAAAAACTTGATAAAAATAAAAAAGACAACCGTTTTTTGCAAACGGCAAGTTATTTTAAAGAGTTAATTGGTAAAGTACAACCTAATATCTTAAATGAATTTATTAGTTATTTATTTGAAAATACAGTGTTAATTCGTATTTCTTGTACTGATGAAAGTTTTGCAATCAAATTATTCTCAGTATTAAATGATAGAGGTCTTGATTTAGCACCTGCTGATATTATTAAAGCTCATTTAATGCAACAATTAGATGATGATAAACGCCAGCATTTTAATGAAGAGTGGAAAAAAATAGAAATCCTTTGTCAGAGAATGGATGAAAGTTTAACTAATGTTTTTAACTTGTATTTATATTACCAAACTGGTAAAAATCCAAAAAGTAGCTTGCAAGATGAATTTAAAAAAGAATTTAAAGATAAGAATGCCAATAGTATTATTTTAGACTTAAATAAGTTTGCCAACTTTTTATTTGAAATCAATGAAAGTTATAATGACAAAGATATTTCCAAGTTGCAGTATTTACCTCATAGTATTTATTGGAAAAGTATTTTATTAACTGCCAAAATGAAAGATTATAAAGAATATGACAAGCTAAAGTCATTACTAGTCAAATATTACTATCAAAACTGGATTGCTGACGGAACTGCCAACCGAATTAAGCAAACCTCCTTTAATATTATTGAGATGGTACAAGAAAATCAAAGCATTGATGATATTAAATCAATTATTGTGAAAAATTTATCTGAACACAATAACTATTTGGATTATTTGGATAGAGCTAACATTTATTCATCAAAATGGCATAAACCATTATTATTGGCAATTGAATACAATCAGCAAGATAATTATCCTTATATTGAAATTAATAAAAATTTACATACAGAACACATCTTACCTCAAGAGTGGAACGATAAAAGCTTGAATTGGTCTGATAAGTTTGATAGTGACACAGCTAACCTATTTTTGAATAGTTTGGGTAATCTAACTTTATTATCTGGCAATAAAAATATTCGTGCCAGCAACCGCAATTATGCGGCCAAAAAAGAAATTTATATTGGCAAAGGTTTGGATGGAAAAACGTCATTTGAAATTACCAAATGGGTATTTGAGAATTATCCTGATGAATGGAATGCTGAAACAATTCAAAAACGAAAAGAATGGTTAATTAATGAAATTAAAAAGATTTTTGAAATTAAATAACTAAATTTAAATGTATAAGATCAGACCTAGCCTGACAATTCACTTTTGAATTTACAATCTAACTGCAACAAATAAAAAGTGTTCATAAGGAAATCAACTATAATTTGTTTACCATACAAAATCACTGATGAGAACTTATGAACACCTACAAACATCTTACACTTTGTGAACGTGAAAAGATAATGTTTTTTCACACATTAGGCAATGACTATGAGTGAAGCCTTGCATAATCAGCCTTTAGAGAGCATTACCCCAAATAGAGGTAAGGAATTTCCAAAACATCAGCAGGTGACGGAGAGGCCTCACTTCGAATTTTATTTTCCCTTACCCCATCAGTCTCGGTAAAGAGGAACAAATGAAAAATCGAATGGTTTGATGAGGGAGTATTTTCCAAAAGATCAAAACATTACGCCATTTTCGGAAGCCCAGATACAAGTAGTGGTCGATAAATTAAATCACCAACCACATAAATGTTTAAACTGGAAAACACATTATGAAGTCACTTTTGATAAAGTGTTGCAGTTAGTTTGACAATTTAAGCCTAAAATACCGCTTTGCCACTTCCACATCTTTGGCAATTTGCTCTTTTAACGCGTCAAAAGAAGGGAATTTCACCTCATCACGGATTTTATCGCAGAGTTCCACTTGCAAGGGTTGTCCGTAAATATCTTGTTTAAAATCAAATAGATGAACTTCGAGCAGTTGCTTCACACCATTAATGGTCGGGCGGCGACCGATATTCGCCACGCCCTCATATTCCGCACCATTTGGCAATTTCACTTTCACCGCATAAACCCCTTTGACGGGATTGACTTGGCGTTGCAAACGAATGTTCGCGGTAGGAAAGCCGATGGTTCGCCCTAATTTATTGCCTTGCACCACGCGCCCATAAATACAATAAGGCTTGCCTAAAAGTTGCTCTGCAAGGACTAAATTATCATCAGCTAAGGCTTGACGGATCGCTGTGCTGCTAATGCGTTGTTCATTTAAACGAAAACTGCAATTATCTTCCACCGCAAAACCGTATTTTTCCCCCGCTTGTTGTAACAGCGCAAAATCCCCTGTACGCCCTGCGCCAAAACGGAAATCATCACCAATGCTTAAGAATTTCACATTGAGTTTCTGTACCAAGCATTGTTCAATAAATTGTTGTGCGGAAAGCTGAGCAAAAGTGCGGTCAAATTTGATGCGAATAACATAATCCACACCCAAATCTGCCAACGCACTTAATTTATCACGCAACCGCATTAAGCGCGGCGGTGCGTTGTCGCCCATAAAATATTCGCTCGGCTGGGGCTCAAACAACATCACCACCATTGGCAAAGAAAGCGCACTTGCTTTTTCACGCAAATGACGCAACACCGCTTGATGACCTAAATGCACGCCATCAAAATTCCCAATGGTTAAGGCACAGCCCTGCTGCAACGCTGGGGGTAAATGGTTCAATCCTCGAAGTAATCGCATTAAAAAATTCCGTTATCAAAAATCATCGCATTATTATAATAAAATAACAAAATCACACCGCACTCTTGCTAGCCTTATTTGCCAATACAAAACGAACTAAAAATATTGCCGAGTAAATCATCGGAGGTAAATTGTCCAGTAATTTCGCTGAGGTGATTTTGCACCATTCGCAATTCTTCGGCGAGCAATTCGCCTGCGTGAAATTCGATGAGCTGAATTAGCCCTGCTTGTAAGTGGGTATCCGCTTGTTCTAAGGCTTCCAGATGGCGGCGGCGGGCTAAGAAGCCCCCTTCGGCACTGGTGTTATAACCCATTGCTTGCTTCAAATGTTCACGCAGTAAGTCCACGCCCACTTGGGTTTTGGCTGAAAGGCTGATGGTGGTTTGCCCATTTTGTTCGCGGAGAGTTTCTGCCTCGCCACTCAAATCCGCTTTGTTTCGCACAAGAGTTAAAGGGATATTATCGGGCAATTTTGCTAAAAATTCTGACCGCACTTGAGCGAGGTTATCTTCGCTGTCGGTGCTATCTAGCATTAAGATAATGCGATCCGCCTGAGCGATTTCGTCCCACGCGCGGCGAATACCGATCCGCTCCACTTCATCGGTGGCATCACGCAAGCCTGCGGTATCAATGATATGCAGCGGCATTCCGTCAATATGAATATGTTCCCGTAGCACATCGCGGGTTGTACCTGCGATATCGGTAACAATGGCAGCTTCACGCCCCGCTAAGGCGTTGAGCAAGCTGGATTTTCCCGCATTTGGGCGACCTGCGATCACCACTTTCATTCCCTCACGCAAAATCGCTCCTTGCTTGGCTTCCGCTCGCACGCTGTCAAGTTGAGCGATAATTTCACGCAATTTGGCTTCGATTTTGCCGTCGGCTAAGAAATCAATTTCTTCATCGGGAAAATCGATCGCCGCTTCCACATAGGTTCGCAGATAAATGACGGAATCCACCAACTGGTTAATTTTGTTGGAAAATTCCCCCTGCAAGGATTTCAAGGCTGAGCGTGCTGCTTGCTCAGAAGTGGCATCAATGAGATCGGCGATCGCCTCTGCTTGTGCAAGATCGAGTTTGTCGTTCAAAAATGCCTGCTCGGAAAATTCCCCTGGACGTGCTAAGCGAACGCCTTTCACTTGCAAAATGCGTTTGAGGAGAAGATCTAAAATGATCTGTCCGCCGTGTCCTTGCAATTCAAGCACATCTTCGCCCGTGAAAGAGTTTGGGGCTTTGAAGAATAAGGCGATCCCCTGATCTAACACCGTGCCATCGCTATCTTTGAAAGGCAAATAATTTGCCAAACGCGGTTTGAGAGGTTTGCCTAGCACCTCTTCAGCCACTTGATTGGCTAAAGGCCCAGACACCCTTAAAATCCCCACGCCCCCACGTCCGATCGGCGTGGCTTGGGCGACAATGGTTTCTTTTGTCATAAAAAATGTTTCCTAAAAACACCGCACTTTAAAATGCTTAGATTTTGTTGAGTTGATTTTAAACCTTTCTCAAGAGGTTTTAAATTTCTTCAATGACTGATTCGCCCGTTTCTTGCTCGCCGTCTAGCCATTGCCACTGTTCATTTAAACGCAATTTGCCTGAAGGTAGCGAGGAAATTTTACTGACACATTTTCCTAGACGATTTTCTAATTGCTGATTAAGGTGTTGATAAGTAAAGCTAATTTCATCATCAGAAATAAATTTGCCAATTAGAAAACCTTTTTTAATTTCACCGCCTGCGTACTCAGCCCAAATCATCGTGCCTTGTTGAAAATAATGAAAACGCGTTTGGTTACTCACTTCCCCACTTTCGCTATTTACAACGGCGGCGAAGATTTTTTGGTTAAGGTTGTATGTCATCATCGCTCCTTGAGGGTAGGTTATGGCGAGTTTGCTCCGCGGTAGGTATAGCCAAAAAGCATAAAATAAAAGGTATCCTGAGATACCTTTTATTCTTTTATCTCGTTATTTTTTACGAGAGTGTAACCCTTTTTTCTCTAATCCGCGGTAGATCCATTGCTGTTGTGCGATGGTGATGAGGTTTGATACTAACCAGTATAAAACCAAGCCCGCAGGGAAGAAGAGGAAAAATACCGTGAAGATCACTGGCATAAATGTCATTACTTTTTGTTGCATTGGATCAGCCACTGGGGTTGGCGACATTTTTTGCAACAAGAACATTGAGGCTCCCATTAAGATTGGCAAGATGTAGTACGGATCTTGTGCCGATAAATCTTGAATCCAACCGAAGAATGGGGCGTGGCGTAATTCTACCGCTTCCATAAATGTCCAGTATAAGGCGATGAAAATTGGCATTTGTAAAAGAATTGGTAAACAGCCACCTAGTGGGTTTACTTTTTCTTCTTTATACAATTTCATCATTTCTTGGCTCATACGCTGACGATCTTCACCATAACGCTCACGCATTTCTTGGATTTTCGGTTGCAGCATACGCATTTTCGCCATTGAGGTGTATTGTGCTTTCGTTAGTGGGTAAAGCAAGCCTTTCACCACAAGGGTTACACCAATAATCGCAAGCCCCCAGTTTTTCACTAAATCGTGAATGTGGGTAAGTAACCAGAATAACGGTTTCGCAATAAACCACGCCCAACCGTAATCCACGGTTAAATCTAAGTGGTTTGCCACTTCTGCCATTTGATTTTGTAATTTCGGCCCTGTCCATAATTTGCTGGTGATGGTTTCTGTTGCGCCTGCTGGAATATCCACCACCGGCCCACGATAACCAATCGCCCCTAAATTACGCGCTTTGTCCGTAGAAGTATATAAAAGATGTGTGCTGTCTTGATTTGGAATCCACGCAGACACGAAATAATGCTGCAATACTGCTACCCAACCTGCTTTGGTTTGGATAGAAAGATCTTTTTCTTCCATATCTTGGAAGCTGTATTTTTTATAATTCGTTTCAGAAGAAGAATACGCGCCACCAGTATAAGTTGGCATCGCCATACTGCCTGAGCTTTCTACCAAAGTATGGGTTAATTTTGCATATGGCTCGACTTCAATGGCTTGACCGCTTTGGTTCGCAATTTCAAAGTTTACTGCCACATCATATTCGCCACGTTTTAAGACGAAAATTTTGCGATACGTTACGCCATCTTTTTCAAATACTAATGGCACAACAAGCTCATTTTGGCCATCAGCCAGTTTGAAGGTATCCCCTTCTACTTGGTAATTTGCACGGCCTGCTTTGGTGTCAATCCCGTTTTTGCCAACTAAACCACTTTGCGCAATATAAATATGCTCTGGTGTATCGTTCAATAAAACAAATGGTGTATGGGAATCTAATTCTGCATCATATTTTAATAATTCAGAACGCACTACGTCCCCACCTAATGTATTCACTTTTAAACGGAATACATCATTTTCTAAGGTAATCACTTTACCTTGAGCAAGGTTAGCAAGGTCTGAATTTGCGGTTAATTCGCCTTGAGAATTAGAAGTTTGCGCTTGTTCAGTGGCAACAGGCTTTGGTGAATGGTAATCCACTTGCCATTGCTGATAAACAAGAAAAGAAATAAAGAGTAGTGCTAGCACTAACAGGCTACGTCTTGAATCCATTATTTGTTCTCTTTGTTGTTATTGATCTTCGGCGGAACAGGATCGTATCCACCAGCGTGTAAAGGATGACATTTTAATATACGTTTTAACGTAAGCCAACCACCTTTTAACGCACCGTGCGTTTTTAATGCTTCAATGCCGTAGCAAGAACAAGTTGGCGTGAATCGGCAACGTGGGCCAATTAAAGGACTAATAACAAGCTGATAAAAGCGAATAAGCGCAATTAAGACTTTCGAGCCAAGCGAATGTGGCGCTGCCATAATTTATCCAATGAATTGAATATTTGCTGATTGTCTAAACGCCCAATCCCTTGTTTTACCACAATAACAAAATCATAATGCGGCAATTGATGTTGCAACAAACGGAAACGTTCACGACACAAACGCTTAATACGATTACGATCGTGGGCGCGTTTTAAATGCTTTTTTGCTACCGCTAAACCTAAACGTGGAACAGATTCCTGATTAGGACGGGCTAGAATGGTAATTTCGGGGGAACTCGCGCGTTGCGGATCTTGGAAAACGTATTTGAATTGAGCGGGAGTTAGCAGACGTAACTCCCTAGAAAAGTTTAGCTTAATCACAGCGAAGGGCTGGATTATGCAGATAAACTTTTACGACCTTTAGCACGACGACGAGCTAAAACTTGACGGCCGTTTTTAGTTGCCATACGAGCACGGAAACCGTGAGTACGGCTACGTTTTAATACAGATGGTTGAAATGTACGTTTCATAACTATAATCTACCTAAATCAACATTGTTTAACCATTGCCTTTGACATTTAGATAGCCAAAAACGAATTGAAACAAGGGTTACTAAAATAAGGAACGGAATTGTAATCACAAATGAGCCGTTCGTCAAATAAGAATAAGAAAAATCGCAACATAATCTGCATTTTTCTTATTTGAAAGCATAAAAGCGGGTTGAATTATACTTTTTTTAGCAGAAATCTCAAGCAGCCTTTTTCGATTTTTTTGATCCTTTTATAAAGATCTTTTCTTAACTTTATTGTAAAATTAGCCGAATTCTCACCGCACTTTTCTGCGGACGATTCAAACGTTTAACTGATAAACTAGACATAATAACAATGAAAACCACGCTCGCATCACTTTGGCAGGATTGCCTTTCACAACTGCAAGATCAAGTTTCACCAACGGATTTCAGCACTTGGTTACGCCCATTGCAAGCTGATATTGTGGGTGAAAACAATATGGTGTTATATGCCTCCAACGTTTTTGTTAAAAACTGGGTGGAAACTCATTATCTTGAATTAATCAGCCGTTTAGCCCAACAATTTTCTGGCAATGCGGATTTTAGTGTGAAAGTGCAAGAAGGTTCAAAGCCTGCAATGCGTAAAGCTACACCGCCACCTGCTGCAGCTCAGAATAATGCGCCAGCGCAGCCAAGCGAGCAAAAAACCAGCTATCGTTCTAACTTAAATACCAAGCACATTTTTGAAAACTTTGTGGAGGGGAAATCCAACCAACTGGCCCGAGCCGTGGCACAAAAAGTGGCGATTAACCCTGGGGAGCAAAGCGCCAATCCGCTATTTCTTTACGGTGGCACAGGGCTTGGTAAAACCCACTTATTACACGCTGTGGGCAATGGGATTTTAACCACCAAGCCTGAAGCACGCGTGATCTATATTCACGCCGAACGCTTTATGCAAGAGTATGTCCGTGCCTTGCAAGAAGACAAAATGGAAAACTTCAAAAAATTCTACCGCACTTTAGATGCCTTGCTGATTGATGATATTCAATTCTTCGCCGGCAAAGATGGCACGCAAGAAGAATTTTTCCATATTTTCAATTCCTTATTTGAAAGCAGTCGGCAAATTATCTTAACCTCAGACCGCTATCCAAAAGAGATAGAGAAGATCGAAGATCGCTTAAAATCCCGTTTTGGCTGGGGATTAAGTGTTGCCATTGAGCCACCAGAGCTTGAAACCCGTGTCGCCATTTTATTGAAGAAAGCGGAAGAAAAAAATATGCGCTTACCAGAAGAAGTGGCGCTGTTTATCGGTGAGAAATTACGCACCAACGTGCGTGAGTTGGAAGGCGCGCTCAACCGCGTACACGCTAATGCAGAATTTACCGGCAAGCCGATTACTATTGACTTTGTGCGCGAAACCCTCAAAGATATGCTGGCGTTGCAAGAAAAATTGGTAACGGTGGAAAATATCCAAAAAGTGGTGGCAGAATATTACCGCATAAAAGTGGCGGATCTTAAATCAAAAAGCCGCGCCCGATCGGTGGCACGTCCACGCCAAATTGCAATGGCACTGTCGCGTGAACTCACCAACCGCAGCTTCCCTGAAATTGGCAGCAGCTTTGGTGATCGCGATCATACTACCGTGTTGCACGCTTGTCGCAGTGTGGATAAACTCAAACAACAAGACCCAAGCATTCAAGAAGATTGGTCTAATTTAATCCGAACCTTATCAGCTTAAGGACGCAACTATGCAATTTACTGTATCAAGAGAAAATCTGTTAAAACCTTTACAACAAGTATGTGGCGTATTAGGCAGCCGCCCAACCTTACCAGTATTAAGCAATGTATTGCTCAACATTAGTGGGCAAACGCTAACAATGACTGGAACGGATATGGAAGTAGAGCTTTCAACCCAAGCGCAATTAAATAGCGCAACACAAGATGGGCGCTTTACCATTCCAGCGAAAAAATTTCTTGATATTTGCCGTAGTTTTCCTGATGGCTCAGACATTACTGTGAGTTTTGAAGAAGAAAGAGCGTTAGTTCATTGTGGACGCAGTAAATTTAATCTCACCACACTGCCTGCCGATGAGTACCCGAATCTCATTGACTGGCAAGCTGAAGTGGATTTCACCACCACCCAAGCCACCTTACGCCGTTTAATTGATGCCACCCAATTTTCGATGGCAAACCAAGATGTGCGTTACTTCCTAAATGGAATGAAATTTGAAACTGAAGGAAATTTAATCCGCACCGTAGCCACAGACGGACACCGCCTTGCCGTTTGCACCATTGCCTTAGAGCAAGATTTACAAATTCATTCTGTTATTTTGCCACGCAAAGGGGTGCTTGAACTAGCTCGTTTGCTTGAAGCCAATGATTCGCCTGCACAAGTACAAATCGGCACGAATAATCTGCGCATTGATTTAGGGCAAATTATCTTCACCTCAAAATTGATTGATGGCCCATTCCCTGATTATCGCCGCGTGCTACCACGCAATGCGCAACGCATTATGACTGGTGATTGGGAAAGCCTAAAACAAGCCTTTGCCCGTGCAGCTATTTTGTCCAACGACAAAGTTCGCACCGTGCGTTTACAGCTTGCAGGAAATCAACTTACCATTACAGCAAGCAACTCAGAACAAGAACAAGCCGAAGAAGTGATCGATATTCAATATGAAGGCGATGAATTAGAAGTGGGCTTTAACGTGAGCTATTTGCTCGATGTGCTAAATGCACTCAAATGTAAGCAAGTGCGTATGCGCTTAACAGATGCCTCATCAAGCTGTTTAATTGAAGATGTGGACGACAACAGCGCAGAATATGTGATTATGCCGATGCGTTTATAATCTATGGCCATTTCACGCTTAACTGTTGAAAACTTTCGCAATTTAACTGCCGTGGATCTGGAATTTGATCACGGCTTTAACTTTTTAGTAGGCAACAATGGCAGTGGCAAAACCAGCCTGCTGGAAGCCATTTTCTATCTTGCTCACGGCCGCTCTTTTAAAAGTGCGGTGGCAAATCGCATCATTTCTTACGAACACCCCCATTTCACCCTGTACGGAAAAATCCAAGAGCAGCAACATCAATGGTCAGTGGGTTTGCAAAAAAACCGTCAAGGTAACACGCAGGTTAAAATTAACGGTGAAGAAGCGAAAAAAATCGCTGATCTTGCCCATTTATTGCCAATGCAAATGATCACCCCAGAAGGACTCACCTTGCTTAACGGCGGACCAAGCTACCGCCGTGCTTTTCTAGATTGGGGATTGTTTCACCATCACAGCCAATTTCACCCTGTGTGGAGCCAGCTTAACCGCTTATTAAAGCAACGCAACGCCGCTTTGCAACAAGCCTTTCGCTACGAACATATTCATATTTGGGATAAAGAGCTGGTCAATCTCGCCAACCAAGTGAGCCAATGGCGTGCTGATTATGCCGAAGCCTTACGCCCTGAAATTGAGCGCACTTGCCAACTGTTTCTACCTGAACTAGAAATCAGCGTGAGCTTCCACCAAGGTTGGGACAAAAATAGCGATTACGCCGAGTTATTACGGCAAAATTTTGAGCGTGATCGTGCCATTGGCTACACCGTGTCAGGCCCGCAAAAAGCTGATTTTCGCTTTAAAGCCAATGGATTACCCGTAGAAGATGTGCTTTCGCGCGGACAATTAAAACTGCTAATGTGCGCCTTGCGTTTGGCACAAGGGGAACATTTAACCCAACAAAAAGATCGCCATTGTATTTTCTTAATTGACGATTTCGCGTCTGAATTAGATAAAACCAAACGCGCTCTACTTGCCGAACGCTTACAACAAAGCGGCTCACAAGTATTTGTGAGCGCAATCACTCACAACCAACTCAAAGAAATGCAACCAGAAAAACACCGTACTTTTAGCGTGAATAACGGCAAACTCAGTGAAAGCTAGTTTTGTTTTCGCCCTTTCCTCTATCCAATAAAAAATTTATAAAAAACCACCGCACTTTATATTAGATAACTTTTTCTACTTATTTTCGTGAAATAAACAGATATATTCCTTGAAATATCAACAAAAATACGTATTATCTGCTTTCCTTTGAATAACCCTTATATCAGTAAGTGGCTGTTCGCAGATATATTAAATTTTTCCATTAATTTGGGTTCCCTCACCCCAATATTTTCAACAAAAAGGTATAAAAGATGAAAGTAACTTCTCCGATCTTTAATCATCAACAAAAACGCAAGGCATTAATTCTTTTAAGTTTTTTCCACATTTTTATTATTGCCGCCAGCAACTATTTAGTCCAAATTCCCTTTGAAATCCGATTGCCACTTCATCTGTTTGGGCTAGAAGATTTCTCATTCCACAGCACTTGGGGAACGCTCACTTTCCCATTTATTTTTCTTGCTACAGATTTAACCGTGCGAATTTTTGGTGCGAAAGAAGCGAGGTGGATTATCTTCGTTGTGATGTTCCCTGCATTGATCATCAGTTATGTGATTTCCACACTTTTTTTAGATACGCAATATCAAGGCATTGAAGCCTTATTTGACTTCAACTTATTTGTCTTCCGCATTGCGATTGCCAGTTTTGTTGCCTATGTTTTTGGGCAACTGTTAGATGTATTAGTCTTTAACCGCTTACGCCAACTCAAAACTTGGTGGATTGCGCCGAGTAGCTCAATGATTTTTGGCTCAATGACTGATACCTTCTTATTCTTCTCCGTTGCATTTTACGCAAGCAGCGATCCTTTTATGGTAAAACATTGGTTTGAGCTTGGCTTTGTGGATTACCTTTTCAAACTTTTTGTTGGCATCGTGCTGTTCGTTCCCGCCTACGGCGTGGTACTGAATGTCATTTTGCGTAAACTTCAGCAAATCACAAAGCAATAAAAGGATTTATTCATCAACACATAATAAGGAAACACAATGAATATACGACAGATCATCGACCAACAGCCAATGAGCTCTTACCAATGGGCGGTTGTCGTTATGGCAACCATAATGAACCTGTTAGACGGCTTTGATGTCCTTGCACTCGCTTTTACTGCCACAGGTATCCGTAACGAATTTGGTTTAAGTGGCGCGGAGTTAGGCTCGTTGCTTAGTGCAGGATTATTCGGAATGACCGCCGGTTCACTCTTTCTTGCGCCTCTTGCAGACAAAATTGGACGCCGTCCCTTATTATTAATCAGCGTATCGCTTTCTGCTGCGGGAATGTTAGGTTCATTTTTCGCCGCAGACTCCTATTCTCTAGGCATTTGGCGTGTTGTAACTGGTTTAGGGGTTGGCGGTATTTTGGTCGGTACAAACGTGCTAACCAGTGAATATTCCTCCAAAAAATGGCGTAGCCTTGCTATCAGTATTTATGCCGCAGGATTTGGTATTGGCGCGATTTTAGGGGGGCTTTTTGCTGTTGCCTTACAAGCGGAATATGGCTGACGTTCCGTTTTCCTTGCAGGCGCAATTTTAACGGGATTATGCTTAATTTGCTTAGTATTATGGCTACCTGAATCCATTGATTATTTAATCAATAAACAACCAAAGAATGCTCAAGCTCGATTAAACAAAATTCTGCAAAAAATCGGCATTTCCTCATTTTCTTTGCCAGAAATCAAGCAACACAAAGCGAAAGCAGCCCCTATTACCCAACTATTTAATCAACAATATCGTCGCTCGACTTTAGCCATTTGGTTAGCCTTCTTCGCGATAATGTTTAGTTTCTATTTCATTAGCTCTTGGACGCCCGCCCTATTAAAAGAAGCCGGAATGACCACAGAACAAAGTGTCACCATTGGTATGATGATTTCTTTAGGTGGCACTTGTGGGGCATTGTTCTATGGCTTATTAGCAAGCTATTGGTCTGCGCGTAACGTCTTAATTTTCTTTACGATCATTGCAGCAATTTCCGTCATTGCTTTTATTCTTTCTTCGACTGTTTTATGGCTTGCAATGGTACTAGGTGTCATTGTAGGCGCATTAATTAACGGCTGTATCAGCGGGCTTTACACCCTAAACCCAAGCATCTACGCTAGTGATATACGAGGTACGGGAGTTGGCTGGTCAATCGGCATTGGACGCATCGGCGCAATCCTCGCCCCAATGATCGCAGGTGTGTTATTAGACAACGGGTGGGAAAAACAAAACCTTTATATCGGCGCCGCATTTGTGCTATTAATCGCTACCTTTGTTTTAATATTGTTGAAGAGAAATAGTACACTCAAAGCTTTATAACAATATAATTAAAATAGGGGTTATTACATTAGCCCCCAAATTGAATAATATATAATTTTATATCCTATTTTTATAATAAAGACAATATAAACAACACCTAGAATATTGCAATATTTATTTCTTTTTATTACTAGGATTTGGGCGCTTTTTGATTAAGTTATTACTAATTTCTTTTATTCTATTATCCTGTTCAATTAGTTTATTTTCTATATTCTCTAACTTTGAAGTTATCTCATTTGTCAATTTATTCACATTCTCTGTATTATTTGCAGGTGAATCATTTCCGCCTGTAAATCTCTGTACACCGATGACAATAGCAAAAATAAGCGAGAGAATAAAAAACATCCAAGTAAATATAGATTCCTTTCTCACTTCTTTAGGCTTCTGCATAATATAGTGGAAATCTAACTCTTTGATATTTCTATTGACTTTATCAAATCTTTCTATTAAATCTTGATATAAATTTCTATCAGATTGGATAGTAGGTAGTTCATTTATATCAATTAAGGATATATTTTCTTTGTTCTGAGAAAAAACTTTAACAATATCTTCCGCAAAATTAACCAGTGTTTTATTATTTTGGAAATATTCAGCTTGCATTCTTAGGTTAGTCTCAGCTTCTTGCAACTGACGTCTAATCCTATCATTATCATTCATAATTGCTGAAATTTCGCTATCTTTTTCTACTTCAAGAATTTTTCTTTGGTATTCTAATTGATGTTGGTACTTCTGTTTTAATTGCAAAATTTCTTGTTGATATAAAGTAGAAATTTCATTAGAAAATGATACTGTTGATGAAAGTAAGGATGAAGATGAGATTATTTTTATACCTTTTTTCTTATTTTTTAATCTCTCATAGATTTCATCACTCGATGAAAAATAAATATTATTATAGATATAATATAAATCTTTTTCTAAAATAAAATTTAATATATCTACACATTCTCGATTATTTGACAAATAAATATAGAGATCTTCTTTAAATGTAACTGAAATAGAACGAGATCTGAATTTTTGTAAAGAATTTGCTATTGTATCCAGTTCCAGTTCTGGTGAATCAAAATCAACATCATCAATTAACGCTTTATAGCAAATCTCTTCACGATCGATAAAATTCATCACCTGATATTGATTCATTTTATCTAATGCAGAAAAAATACTTTCTGCCGAAGTAAAACGAGTATTGATAGATTCGACAAAAGAGCCTAAGTAACTTCCTGGACGACTTTGTCCCATTTCTCCTACTGAATAATATTCAGCAATACCTAATACTTTCTGACCATTAGCAATCTCTTGATAAGTTAAATAATATAATGTGGTACTTAACTGGTCTTGTTTAGGAGAAGGCAATGCTCCTCCATATATTTGGTCTAAATCAAAATATTTCGCAAAATGTATTTCTTTATCCGCACCCGCACTTGAATATTGTCTGCCTTTTGGTGCGCCAACAATACCAAATCCAACAAACTTTCTATTCTCAACCATAGCTATTATCCTTATTTTCCTTTGAACCAATTCAGAAATCTTTGCCAAAGACTGAGTTCTTTAACGGGGGATACACCTCCTGTTCCTGACATATAAAGCCATTTGAATATTTTTTCAGGACATTCTTTATCAAATTCTAATAAACGATCAGAATTATCAGAAAATTGCCCCATTTTATAAAAAATGGTTTTATTTTGTTCTGACTCATTAAAAAAACTATTTGCAAAGGTTGGAATTTTTTCCATCGCATAAAGCATAGGATCATATCCATTACGCTCTACTGTTTCATAATCCATTAATTCAATGCGATCTCCTTTAGAAAGCAATAATGCTTTTGAAAAGAATTTATCATAACGATTCTGAATTTGTTGGATATGCGTAAATACTGCATCTAATATATTAACTTGTGGAGTTGCCCCTTCTACATCTTTTAAAGATTGGTCATAAACAAAAAATAAGGTTGCTTTAACATCTGATTCTAAAATTGCAGCTAAATAATTTGGTAACTTACCTGATTCTTTCTGACCTTTTTTCTAAATGCTTGCTCTGAATGCTCACCAGAACCATCAATAAATACAAAGTTAATTGGAGGTTTATTTGAATCTTTTGGCGTAAATGAAACGTGGAATTCAAAATATTGTTTCGTATCTGTACTTGTTATTCTTTCCGCAAAAGCAACACCATTAAAATTATCTTGTAGCTGATAAAATAACTCTTCTTCTCTTTCTGTACTATTATCTGTATCTAAATATACGGTTCCACCAAGATGGTTTTTCATATAATGCAATAAACTACCAATAATCCAAGTTTTTCCCGAGGCTGGCTGACCGAAAAATAACACATAATGTTTATCTTCATCTTCATTTAATTCGAATAAACGCTGACAATATTGTTCAATATCGAGATCCAGCGTGCGCGTTAATTCTTTTTGTATCGGCATTCTAGATTGATATTTATCAAGCACTGGTGCAGGTGTTTCTGTAAATTTAGGTTCATTATTAGTTCCGCTGCCTAACGTGGTATTCTCACTAGAACTATCTAAATTCAGCGAAATATCATCAAAAAACTCAAATCTATCTTGATCAACTGAGTTTTTTAGATTAAGAGGTAAATCATTGAAAATTTCAAAATTATCTTGTTCAAATGAATTTCCTAAGTTAAGAGAAAGATTGTCAGTAAATCTTAATTTCTTCTGTTCAGCAGGTTCTTTCATATTATTCTCTGTTTCTATAAATAAATTATCTTTCATTTTCGACTCCTATATTTGACGACCAGAATTAATAATAGGTTTAGTTTCTTTATTTCCAAAGAAGATCAATAAACTTAATACTACAGCCCAGTCAATAAATAGACATAAAATAGTAAACAAGAACCCTACTAAAATATGTTGTGTAAATCCTGATTTAAAAGAAAATGCAAGCTTTCCAATTTCTTGAGTTTCAAAAGGTATTGCTTTAAATTTAAATAATGCTGGATTATTGATAAATTCTTGTACTGTAGAACCTATCTCATTAATCATATGTGTTACTTTTAAATTAGTTTCAAAACCATATTCTTTTACTGATGCAGAAGTTTGTAATACGTTATCAATTAATTCAATCGTATCTTCTTCTTTTTTCATTATATTTTGGCGAACTTCTTCAATACGCTCATAGTCTTTAGATGTTAGTTTACGGCGCGCAATTTGATCAATATTTTCTCTATATCGTTGTGCGATCGCATTTCAATCTCCTCCTCTCGTTCCAAACTCAGTCAATTTTTCTCCTAATACGCCTTCAATTTCAGAGATAAGTTCTAATGCACGGTTTCCTAACCCCGGTCGATTAGGATCAGTGATTTGACTAACTAATTGTTCAGTTAAACTTTCTAAACGGTTACGCTTTTGAGTGATTTCAGGGCTAAAACTATTTAACGCTTTATCCGCAGCATTTACCACATCGTGTAATTGCTGTTTATGCTTTACTAGCTCATCTCGAAATAGCTGCTCTTTTTGATACGATGTATATACAGAATTGAAATTTCCTGTGAAAGAAAAGAGTGAAACAATAAAGTAACCAACAAGTAAACCAAAGATAGGTAATGAATTTAATCGTCTATAGCCGATCAACAATGTAAAGCCATACATTAAAATCGTGATTGCGCCAGAAAAAGCCCAAGAAAAAACTTGACCAAACAAGTCCTCAAAACCTATTGCAGTTTGAATAAAGCTAATTGACAGAAGGATAGCCAAAGGAATATGCACCCAACCAGGTAATTTGCGTGAAACGGGTTTCATTTTTACTCCATGTTAAATGAACTAGAAAGTCGAGTTTTCTCTTAAAAAGAGCTTGTTACAAAAATCTCCCTATTCAAAGGAAAAGAACGTGTCTTGTCAAGGGATAAATAATAGTTTATTGCTAAAAAATGTTAGATAGAAAGGATAAAAATTGTTTAATACAAAGTGCGATGCAATTTTCACGATTTTTTTCGTTTTGCTCTCGGGTGTGCGGAATCGTAAACCTGTGCTAAATGTTGGAAATCAAGGTGGGTGTAAATTTGTGTGGTAGAAAGATTGCTATGCCCGAGTAACTCTTGCACAACGCGTAAATCGGAACTACTTTCAAGCATATGTGTGGCAAAAGAATGGCGTAGTTTATGAGGGTTCAAATGACTAGATAGCCCTTGTTTAATGCCCCACACTTCCATCCGTTTTTGGATTGAGCGGTGGCTCATTCGGTTACCAAGCTGGCTAACAAACAAGGCATCATCTTTTGGATTAAACAACAACCGCACTTTTAGCCATTGTTGAAGCGCGTGCGAAGCATAGCGCCCAAAAGGCAAAATTCGCTCTTTGTTGCCTTTCCCGATTACACGCACTTCACGCACACGCAGATTGATGCTGTTTAAGTTCAGCCCTTGCAATTCAGACAGACGCAACCCCGAACTATACATTAGCTCCAACATTGCTTTATCTCGCAAATCGATTGGCTCTTTGCTGTCGTTGGCTAATAATTGTTGAACCTGTTCGTTATCCAAATTTTTCGGTAAATGCTTGCCTTGCTTCGGTGCTGATACGCCAACCGCAGGATTAACCGAAAGCTCTCCTTGCTGAACAAGAAAGCTCAAAAATTGGCGTAATGCTGATAAGCGCAAAGCTAAACTTTTTTCGTGCAAGCCTGTTTTTTTGCTTTGCGCTAACACAAAGCGCACCACACTGGGGGTTACCTGCTGCCACTGGGAAATCTCATTTTCCTGCAACAACGCCACCACCGCCTCAAGCTGGCGTTGGTAATTGCTCAATGTATGTGGACTTACCTGTCGTTCAATGCGCAGATAATTCCAATAATTGTTGAGTTGTTGGTACATTTCAATTTCTCTATTAAAAACAGCGTGAAAAGCAAAGTGCGATGCAAAATAATGGATAATTACAACCTAATCACCCCATCATAAATATGCGTGGCATCGCCTGTCATATAAAGTGGGTGGCCTTCGCCTTGCCATTCGATAATAAGACTACCACCCGGAAGATCCACTTGCACTTTGTTATCCAAAAGGCCTTGCATAATTCCTACTGCTGCAGCGGCACAAGCGCCACTGCCACAGGCTTGGGTTTCGCCAGCGCCACGTTCATAAACGCGTAATTTAATGTGATTGCGGTTGATAACTTGCATAAAGCCTGCGTTTACGCGTTCTGGAAAACGTTCGTGGCTTTCTAATAGTGGGCCTAATTGTTCTACATTAGCGGTGGTAATGTCCTCAACTTGCACCACACAATGTGGGTTGCCCATTGAAACCGCACCACATAATACGGTTTGAATGTCTGTGCGTAAAATGTAGTTTTTCTCGAATTTGTTGGCGATAAATGGGATTTTCGCCGGTTCCCAAATCGGTTCGCCCATATTCACGCGGATCATTCCGTCATCTTGCACCGTTAGGATCATTTTGCCTTTGGCGGTACTCACGGCGATGTCTTTTTTATCCGTCAGACCTTTCATTGTAACAAAACGGGCAAAACAGCGCGCACCATTGCCGCATTGCGCCACTTCACTGCCGTCTGCGTTGAAAATGCGATAGTGAAAATCCAAATCAGGATCATAAGGTGGCTCAACCACTAAAAGTTGATCAAAGCCAATTCCTGTGTGGCGATCCGCCAATTTTTTAATGGTTTCCGTTGGAAAGTAAACATTCTGCGTTACCGCATCCACCACCACAAAATCATTGCCTAATCCGTGCATTTTGGAAAATTGCATTTTTCCGTCCTTATTGAAAATCGTTAATTCGTCGCAATTATAAAGGTGAAGTGAGATTGAGTAAACTCTCCATTAGTGCAACCTATCGTTCTAAAATGATTAATAGATTTTTTTAAATTTTTTTCATTTTACGCTTGAAATTGCCAAATTAGTCCTCACTTACTTGAACAAGCAAGCCGAGGCATACAGGCTAGGCAACAGAATTTAATATTGAGGAAGAATAGATTATGAATATAGAAAAATTTACCACAAGATTTCAACAAGCTTTGAGCGAAGCACAGTCTTTAGCTTTAGGCAAAGATAACCAGTTTATCGAACCCGTGCATTTAATGGCGGCCTTGTTAAATCAAGAAGGCAGTTCCGTTGCACCGATTTTAACCGCAAGTGGCGTGAATGTTGCGATGTTACGCAATGAGCTTAATGCTGAACTCAACCGCTTACCGCAGGTTTCAGGTAACGGTGGTGATGTGCAGATTTCACGCAACTTGGTGAATTTATTAAATTTATGCGACAAGCTCGCACAGCAAAAACAAGATAAATATATTTCATCAGAACTCTTTTTATTAGCCGCATTAGAAGAAAAAGGCAGCCTAAGCGAAATATTACGCAAGTGCGGTGCAAAAAAAGAGAATTTACAACAAGCAATAAACCAAATTCGAGGAGGTCAGTCAGTGAACGACCAAAATGCAGAAGAAAGCCGTCAGGCATTAGAAAAATACACCATTGATTTAACTGCGCGTGCAGAAAGTGGCAAGTTAGATCCTGTGATTGGACGTGACGAAGAAATTCGCCGTACTATTCAAGTGTTACAACGCCGTAGTAAAAATAATCCAGTATTAATTGGTGAGCCAGGTGTTGGTAAAACCGCCATTGTAGAGGGCTTGGCACAACGTATTGTAAATGGTGAAGTGCCAGAGGGATTAAAAAATAAACGCGTGCTTTCCCTTGATATGGGGGCATTAATTGCGGGTGCAAAATACCGTGGTGAGTTTGAAGAACGTTTAAAAGCGGTTCTCAATGAAATTGCTAAGGAAGAAGGGCGTATTATTCTGTTCATTGATGAAATTCACACAATGGTTGGTGCAGGTAAAACTGACGGGGCAATGGACGCGGGTAACTTATTAAAACCGTCATTGGCGCGTGGAGAGCTACACTGTGTGGGCGCCACCACCCTTGATGAATATCGTCAATATATTGAAAAAGATGCCGCACTTGAGCGCCGTTTCCAAAAAGTGTTTGTGGACGAGCCAAGTGTTGAGGATACCATCGCGATCTTGCGTGGCTTAAAAGAGCGTTATGAAATTCACCATCACGTTCAAATTACAGACCCAGCAATCGTGGCGGCAGCAACCCTTTCGCATCGTTATATTTCCGATCGTCAGTTGCCAGATAAAGCCATTGATTTAATTGACGAAGCAGCATCAAGTATTCGTATGGAAATTGACTCAAAACCTGAGCCGTTAGATCGCCTTGATCGCCGTATTATCCAATTAAAATTGGAACAACAAGCGTTACAAAAAGAAGACGATAACGCCAGCCGCAAACGCTTAGAAATGCTTGAAAAAGAATTAGCTGAAAAAGAGCGTGAATATGCGGAATTAGAAGAAGTGTGGAAAAGCGAAAAAGCAGCGCTTTCTGGCACGCAACACATTAAAGCGGAATTGGAAAATGCCAAAACCCAAATGGAACAAGCACGCCGCGTGGGTGATTTAAACAAAATGTCCGAACTGCAATACGGTCGCATTCCAGAGCTTGAAAAACAACTGGCTCAAGCAGAAAGTGCGGAAAACAAAGAAATGCACTTGCTTCGTTATCGTGTTACTGATGAAGAAATCGCCGAAGTGCTTTCCCGTGCCACAGGCATTCCTGTATCCAAAATGATGGAGGGGGAAAAAGAGAAACTCTTGCGTATGGAAAAAGAATTGCACAAACGTGTGGTTGGACAAAATGAAGCGGTGGAAGCAGTAGCGAACGCCATTCGCCGTAGCCGTGCGGGATTATCCGATCCAAATCGCCCAATTGGTTCATTCTTGTTCTTAGGGCCAACTGGGGTGGGTAAAACCGAATTGTGTAAAACCTTAGCGAAATTCTTATTTGATGACGAAACCGCGATGGTACGTATTGATATGTCAGAATTTATGGAAAAACATAGCGTTTCTCGCTTAGTGGGTGCCCCACCGGGATATGTAGGCTATGAAGAAGGGGGCTACTTAACCGAAGCTGTTCGCCGCCGCCCATATTCTGTGGTGTTATTGGACGAAGTTGAAAAAGCACACGCCGATGTCTTCAACATTTTATTACAAGTGCTTGATGACGGACGCTTAACAGATGGGCAAGGTCGCACGGTAGATTTCCGTAACACCGTAGTGATTATGACCTCAAATCTCGGTTCAGATTTAATCCAAACGAACCGTGATTTAGATTACAGTGCGATGAAAGAATTGGTGATGTCGGTAGTGAGCCAGCATTTCCGCCCAGAGTTCATCAACCGTATTGATGAAACCGTGGTGTTCCACCCATTGGATAAAGAAAACATTCGCACCATTGCGAAAATCCAATTACAACGTTTAGAAAAACGTATGGAAACGCACGGCTATCACCTAGAATTTACTGACGCAGCGTTAGATTTCATCGGTGAAATCGGGTATGACCCAATTTATGGAGCAAGACCACTTAAACGGGCAATCCAACAAGAAGTGGAAAACCCATTGGCACAAAAAATTCTCTCAGGAGAATTATTGCCGGGCAGCCCAATTACCATTGATTATGTAGATGGAAACATTATTACGCGTCAATCGTAATTCTTCCCAAAAAAAACACCGCACTTTTGCGGTAAGCCAAAGCCTCGCGAAAGCGGGGCTTTTTGTTTGTCAAAGGGCGGTGCTTTTCGTCATTCCCAGATTAAGCTATAATGCGGAAAGTTTTTATTAGCAAAGGAATTTATTATGCAAAATCCAAAAGATGATGTGCTTTATGCCCCTGTTGAGTGGGTGGATCACAGTGAAGGTTATAGCGATATTCTTTATCACAAATCCACCGACGGCATTGCCAAAATCACCATTAACCGCCCCGAAGTGCGTAACGCTTTCCGTCCGCAGACGGTGAAAGAAATGATCCACGCGTTTTCAGATGCACGTTTTGATGAAAATGTGGGGGTGATCGTGCTAACAGGACAAGGGGAAAAAGCGTTCTGTTCAGGCGGCGATCAAAAAGTGCGTGGCGATTACGGCGGTTACAAAGATGACGCGGGCGTGCATCACCTCAACGTGTTGGATTTTCAGCGTAATATTCGTAGCTGCCCGAAACCTGTGGTGGCAATGGTGGCAGGCTACGCGATCGGCGGCGGCCACGTTTTACATATGCTTTGCGATCTCACCATTGCAGCGGACAATGCCATTTTCGGTCAAACCGGCCCGAAAGTAGGATCATTCGATGGCGGTTGGGGGGCAAGCTATATGGCACGCATTGTAGGGCAGAAAAAAGCCCGTGAAATCTGGTTCTTATGCCGTCAATACAACGCCCAAGAAGCCTTAGAGATGGGCTTAGTGAACACCGTTGTGCCTTACGCAGAGTTAGAAAAAGAAACTGTGCGTTGGTGTCGTGAAATGTTGCGTAACAGCCCAATCGCCCTGCGTTGCTTGAAAGCTGCCTTAAACGCCGATTGCGACGGACAAGCAGGCTTACAAGAACTAGCTGGCAACGCCACAATGCTGTTCTATATGACTGAAGAGGGGCAAGAGGGTCGCAACGCCTTCAACGAAAAACGTGCCCCAGATTTCGCGAAGTTTAAGCGTAACCCATAAGCAAAAGTGCGGTCAAAAAATCACAGTGTTTTTTGACCGCACTTTGGTTTTAATTATGACTATGCAAACTATTTCACTTAAAAAACTCACAGTATTTTGGACGGGAGTGGTTGGTCTGAATGCGGCGTTGTGCTTTTTCTTTGGGCTATTGGTGGCGAGTGATGTGATGTCTGTACTCGGAATGGTAGTGGGGGTGTTGTGCTTTATCGCCTTTTACACCTTTTTAGATTATCAATTACTCCGTCGCAATCAATTACAATGGCACAAGGCATTGCGTCAAAGCAGTTGGCTGAAAGCCCTGTTGCAAGGTACGGTGTTTTTCCATTTTTCCATTGAATTTATGTGTGGCTTCCTTGCCTTAGCCGTGCTGGAAGGCTTTTTCAAAGGGCTGATTCCCCCCTTTTGGCATAGTTTATTTGCGACACTCATCACGGGCTTGCTGCTTTCTTTAATCCTTTTACTCATCAGCGTTCTGCTGATTATCGTTAAAAAATTTACCTGTAAGACCCACATTCAAGGAGAAAAATAATGCGTTCTTATCAACTTTATCGTTATCAAATCCCAATGGATTCGCAAGTGGTGTTACGCAATCGCTTTTTGAAATTGCGTGAGGGGTTGTTGGTGCAAATTCGTTGTGGCGAACACGAGGGTTGGGGGGAAATTGCCCCACTGCCTGAATTTAGCCAAGAAACCTTGGAACAAGCGCAAGAGCAGGCGATCCAATGGTTGAAAGATTGGGACGTAGCACGCAGCGAAAATCGAAAATTGTCCTTGGACGGATTGTATCCTTCGGTGGCGTTTGGGCTAAGTTGTGTCTTGGCAGAAATGAAAGGCGAATTGCCGGAGCAAGGGAATTACCGCACTGCGCCTCTTTGCTATGGCGATCCTGATGAGCTTTATGCAGAGCTAGATCAGCTCGAAGGGGAAAAAGTAGCGAAAATCAAAGTAGGCTTATACGAAGCCAATCGTGATGGCTTAATTGCTGATATGTTTTTGGAAGCCATTCCTGATCTTAAATTACGTTTAGATGCGAACCGAGCTTGGACGCCTGCGAAAGCGCAGCTGTTTGCCAAATATATTAAGCCTGAACATCGTGGGCGTATTCAATTTTTGGAAGAGCCTTGCAAAACCCCTGAAGAAAGCCGTCAGTTCGCCGCTGAAACAGGCATTGCTATCGCGTGGGACGAAAGCGTGCGCGAGCCAAATTTTCAAGTGAAAAAAGAACCGCACTTAGCCGCAATTATTATTAAACCGACTCTAGTGGGCAGCCTTGCGCGTTGTGTTGAACTGATTGAACAGGCCCATCAACAAGGCATTATGGCGGTGATCAGCTCATCTTTAGAAAGTAGCTTTGGTTTAACCCAACTGGCTCGCATTGCGCAGCGTTACACACCAGATACCACGCCGGGCTTGGATACGCTAGATCTTATGCAATATCAGCTTATTCGCCCGTGGCAAGGTTCAACGTTACCATTATTGGAACTGAACAGCGAAAATATCGTCAAAGTGAATATGGATTAAAATTTGCATTGGTTCGACCAGCCATAAGGCAACGGCAATTTTTAGAAAAATCGTTATAATGCAAAAAGTTAAAGGGAAAAGGATTAATTATGTCAGCATCTGCACGAATTTTG
The DNA here is from genome assembly GCF_049366555.1 of Avibacterium volantium. GTDB lineage: Bacteria > Pseudomonadota > Gammaproteobacteria > Enterobacterales > Pasteurellaceae > Avibacterium > Avibacterium volantium_A. Next base: position 49,658 of record NZ_JBMMGT010000005.1, read on the forward strand.
TTACTTAATGGCCCGAATTTAAATATGCTCGGCAAACGTGAGCCAAAGCATTACGGCACGTTGTCTTTAAGTGCCATTGAGCAACGAATGCAACAGCTTGCAAATGAACATCAAATTGAACTCACTTGCTTCCAAGCGAACAGTGAAGAAAAATTGATCGAGAAAATTCATCAAAGTTTTCAACAGGTGGATTTTATTATTATTAATCCCGCGGCTTATACGCACACCAGTGTTGCGCTGCGTGATGCTTTGCTGGCTGTCGCTATTCCTTTTGTGGAAGTGCATTTGTCTAATGTGCATAAACGTGAGCCGTTCCGTCATCATTCTTATTTTAGTGATGTGGCAGAAGGCGTGATTTGCGGATTAGGTGCGCAAGGCTATGAATTTGCTTTCCATTATGCGCGACAATATTTAGAAAATAAGGCATAATTTGCCGAAAATTTCGCGAAATTGACAGAATTTTGTCGCAAAAAGGATTGTTTTCAGGTAATCTTTGCCACGGAAATTTAAGTTTAAAAACCACCGCACTTTGTGTTAGCCATAAAGTGCGGTGAAAAATATTCACATTTTAGGAAAAAACTATGGATATTCGTAAAATTAAAAAACTCATCGAATTAGTTGAAGAATCAGGCATTATGGAGCTTGAAATTTCTGAAGGCGAGGAATCTGTTCGCATTAATCGTGGTTCACCTTCAGCCACTGCGGTGCAATATACCGTACCAAGTGTTGCCCCTGTTTCACAGCCTACAACCCCAGCAGTTACACAACCAACCCCAGTAGCAGAAGTGCCAGCGGTTACGGAAGTATCAGGTCATCAAGTGCGTTCACCAATGGTGGGAACGTTCTATCGCAGCCCAAGCCCAGATGCCAAACCATTTGTTGAAGTGGGACAGACCGTGAAAGTGGGCGATGCCCTTTGTATTGTTGAAGCAATGAAAATGATGAACCGCATTGAAGCTGACAAAGCAGGTGTGGTAAAAGCGATCTTAATTAATGACGGTGAACCGGTTGAGTTTGACGAACCGTTAATCGTTATCGAATAATTCATTTCTATCTAGGTAGGGCAAACGCCCTATCTTACTATTCTAAGAGATCATTCCTATGTTAGAAAAAGTTGTAATTGCGAATCGTGGAGAAATTGCGTTACGCATTTTGCGTGCCTGTAAAGAGCTTGGCATCAAAACTGTGGCGGTGCATTCCACCGCTGATCGCGATCTCAAACACGTTTTATTGGCAGATCAAACCGTGTGTATTGGGCCAGCCCCTTCGACTAAAAGTTATTTGAATATCCCTGCGATTATTGCTGCGGCAGAAGTGACAGGCGCGGACGCAATTCACCCAGGTTATGGCTTTTTGTCTGAAAATGCTGATTTTGCCGAGCAAGTGGAACGCTCAGGCTTCACCTTTATTGGCCCTACTGCGGACGTAATCCGTTTAATGGGGGATAAAGTGTCTGCCATTAACGCAATGAAAAAAGCCGGCGTGCCTTGTGTACCGGGTTCTGATGGCCCTGTTGGCAGCGATATGAAGAAAAACAAAGAAATCGCTAAACGCATTGGGTATCCTGTGATCATCAAAGCCTCTGGCGGCGGCGGTGGTCGTGGTATGCGCGTGGTGCGTGATGAAAATTCTTTAGAAGAATCCATCGCGATGACCAAAGCGGAAGCTAAAGCAGCATTTAACAACGATATGGTTTATATGGAAAAATATTTAGAAAATCCACGCCATATTGAAATCCAAGTGTTAGCAGATACGCACGGCAATGCGGTTTATTTAGCAGAGCGTGATTGTTCAATGCAGCGCCGTCATCAAAAAGTGGTGGAAGAAGCGCCAGCACCAGGTATTACCGAAGAAATGCGCCGTGATATTGGTTCACGCTGTGCTAAAGCCTGTGTGGAAATTGGCTATCGTGGTGCGGGGACATTTGAATTCTTATATGAAAACGGTGAGTTTTACTTCATCGAAATGAACACCCGTATTCAAGTAGAACACCCTGTAACTGAGATGATTACCGGCGTGGATTTGGTGAAAGAGCAATTATTAATCGCTTCAGGCCTACCGCTTTCTATCAAACAAGAAGACATTAAAGTGCGCGGCCACGCCATTGAATGTCGTATCAATGCGGAAGATCCGAAGAGCTTCTTACCTTCACCAGGTAAAATCGAACATTTACACGCACCGGGTGGTCTAGGAGTGCGTTGGGATTCGCATATTTACACAGGATACAGCGTGCCACCGCATTATGATTCAATGATTGCCAAATTAATCACCTATGGGGATACCCGTGAAGTGGCCATTCGCCGTATGCAAAATGCCTTGGCAGAAACCATTATCAGCGGAATTAAAACCAATATTCCATTGCACGAATTGATCCTATCCGATGAAAACTTCCAAAACGGTGGCACAAATATCCACTATTTGGAGAAGAAATTAGGAATGCACGATTAATTGCATTATTTGATCGAAAGGCGTTTTAGATAACGCCTTTTTTATTGCGGCATTTTTTCTTTATTTTGTATAAAAGAGCGGTGCAAAATTGTGAAATTATTTTCGCAAGAAATATTCCTAGCAATCTCTTTTTTTGCTCAAAAGCAATAACGATTAACCGACAATTTTCAACATATTTAAGGTGATTTTTGTCGATATATTTTGCTAAGATTAGACGCGGGCGAACAACTAGGTTCGCCCTCGATTTTGCTAGCAATAAAGGTGAAAAATACAGGAGTGCAACTCACACTATGAAACAACATTCTCGTTATCAGCAAGCGACAAAAGAAGCGCGTTGGGCATTTGGCTTGACCTTGCTTTATGTGCTGGGCTGGTGTTTATGTGCTTATTTGCCAAAAGGGCAGCAAGGGCCTTTGGGCTTTCCGCTTTGGTTTGAGCTAGTCTGTATTTATTTGCCCGTGCTATTTATTGTGGTGGCTTATTGGGTGGTAAAAATCGTCTATCAAGAGATTGATTTAGAAAATATTGAGCCAGAAAACAAGGACACTGAACAAGGACGTTAAATAAGGATATTGGAACAATGAATCTTGGCATTATTTTCCCCCTAGTGATTTACCTTGCCTTTGTGTTTGGCGCGGCGATTTATGCTTATACAAAACGTTCCAAAGGGGATTTTTTAACAGAATATTATGTGGGTAACCGCTCAATGACCGGCTTTGTGCTAGCGATGACCACTGCTTCCACCTATGCCAGTGCTAGCTCTTTTGTGGGCGGCCCGGGTGCGGCGTATAAATTTGGCTTAGGCTGGGTGTTGCTTGCAATGATTCAAGTGCCTGCGGTATGGCTGGCATTAGGCGCGCTTGGGAAAAAGTTCGCCTTGCTCTCGCGTGAAAGTAAAGCCTTAACGATCAATGACTTATTGCTTTATCGTTACAAAAATAAATATTTGGTTTGGATTTCTTGTATCGCCTTGCTCATCGCCTTTTTTGCCGCAATGACGGTGCAATTTATCGGTGGTGCGCGCTTGTTAGAAACTACCATTGGCATTAGCTATACCAATGCGCTACTGATTTTTGCCGTTACCGTGGGGCTTTACACCTTTATTGGCGGATTTCGTGCCGTGGTGCTAACCGATACCATTCAAGGAACGGTGATGATTCTTGGCACGATCATTTTGCTCGGCGCGACCATTTATGCTGCAGGCGGAGTAGAAAGTGCGGTGCAAAAACTTAACGAAATTGATCCGCACTTAACTAGCCCTTATGGGCCAAACGATATGCTTGGCTTTCAATTTATGGCTTCATTCTGGGTTTTGGTGTGCTTTGGCGTGGTGGGGCTGCCTCATACCGCAGTGCGTTGTATGGCGTTTAAAGATAGCAAAGCCTTGCATAATGGTATGCTGATCGGCACGGTGGTGCTGTCCCTCGTAATGCTGGGAATGCACCTTTCAGGGGCGTTAGGCAGAGCCATTTTACCCGCTTTAGATGTGCCAGATCAGGTGATCCCAACCTTAATGTTGCAAGTGCTACCGCCGATTGTGGCAGGGATTTTCCTTGCTGCGCCAATGTCTGCCATTATGTCCACCATTGACGCGCAACTGATTCAATCATCATCAATTTTTGTGAAGGATTTATATCTCAGCGCCAAGCCAGCAATGGCACAAAATCAGAAAAAAATTAGCTGGATTTCTTCAATAATCACGCTAATTTTGACCGCACTTTTGATCTTAGCTGCGTTAAATCCACCCCAAATGATCATCTGGCTCAACCTTTTCGCCTTTGGCGGATTGGAAGCGGCGTTTTTGTGGGTTATCGTGCTGGGGCTATATTGGCAAAAAGCTAATGCCGTTGGCGCAATTTGCTCAATGGTGGTAGGTTTGGGCAGCTATGTGGGCTTAACTGCTGCCAGTATTAAACTGTTTGATTTTCACGCCATTGTGCCGTCTTTATTGTTTGGCTTAATTGCCTTTTTGATTGGCAACAAATTTGGCGAAAACGCAACAAAATAAATTAAGAAGGAAAAATTATGGCTTGGGTTCAAATCCGCATTAATAGTACTAATCAACAAGCGGAAACGATCAGTGATTATTTAGAAGAAATCGGCTCGGTTTCGGTAACCTTTATGGATAGCCAAGACACCCCGATTTTTGAACCGCTCCCTGGGGAAACTCGTCTGTGGGGCAATACCGATGTTATCGCCTTATTTGATGCTGAAACAGATATGCAACAGATTGTCAGTTTGCTGAAAAATGCGGGGCATTTAAGCGAAGAAACCGCTTATAAAATTGAACAAATTGAAGATAAAGATTGGGAACGTGAATGGATGGATAATTTCCATCCAATGCAGTTTGGCAAACGCTTATGGATTTGCCCAAGCTGGCGTGAAGTGCCTGATGAAAATGCAGTGAACGTGATGCTCGATCCCGGTTTGGCTTTTGGAACTGGTACGCACCCTACCACCGCATTGTGTTTAGAATGGCTCGATAGCCTAGATTTGAATGGCAAAACGGTCATCGATTTTGGCTGTGGCTCAGGAATTTTAGCGATCGCTGCGTTGAAATTAGGGGCAAAAAGTGCCATCGGCATTGATATTGATCCGCAAGCCATTTTAGCCAGCCGCAACAACGCAGAACAAAATGGCGTGAGCGACCGCCTACAACTCTTTTTAGCCAAAGATGCAGCGCAAGATCTGCAAGCCGATGTAGTGGTGGCCAATATCTTAGCAGGGCCATTAAAAGAACTCGCACCAACCATCAGCCAGCTCGTAAAAACGCAAGGTAAACTCGGGTTATCAGGCATTTTGGAAAGCCAAGCTCAATCTGTCTGCGAAGCCTATCAAGAGCAATTTTCCCTAGATCCTGTGGCAATCCGCGAAGAGTGGTGTCGTATTACAGGTGTGGCAAAATAAGCGAAAATTCCCCCGCACTTGTCAAGAGCGCGGGGCATTTTTTTATGTGGAAAATGGATTATTTTGAATAAAAGTCAAAGAAAGCGAAAAAAATAGATTTTGTTCAAAAAATATGCTTTTCAAATGGGTGAAAAGTGCGTATTATAGCACGCCTTGCCCGTTGTGGCTGGCGATAGATTGTGTGTTAAAAGGTAGTAACTTGTTAGGGGTAGCGCAGTGCGAATTGGTGATTATCAATTAAAAAACCGTATTTTGCTCGCGCCAATGGCAGGGATTACCGACCAACCTTTTAGACGCCTTTGTGCGAACTATGGGGCAGGATTGACCTTTTCAGAAATGATGGCGAGCAATCCGCGCGTATGGCATACAGAAAAATCGAAACAACGTCTTGCTTATCATCAAGATGTAGGCATTAACGCTGTGCAAATTGCTGGATCTGATCCGCAGGAAATGGCACAAGCTGCGCAAGTAAATGTGGGCTATGGGGCAGAAATTATTGACATCAATATGGGCTGTCCTGCAAAGAAGGTAAATCGTAAATTGGCAGGTTCTGCCCTTTTGCAATATCCCGATTTAGTGCAACAAATTCTTGAAGCGGTGGTGCGTGCTGTGGATGTGCCTGTAACACTAAAAATTAGAACAGGCTGGGATCGACAAAATCGAAACTGCGTGGAAATCGCTAAAATTGCCGAACAAGCAGGTGTGCAAGCGCTCACCATTCACGGGCGAACTCGTGAATGTTTATTTGAGGGCGAAGCCGAGTACGACAACATTAAAGCGGTGAAACAACAGGTTTCTATTCCAGTGATTGCCAATGGCGATATTACATCGGCACAAAAAGCCCAAGCGGTGCTTGATTACACTGGTGCTGATGCAATAATGATTGGGCGTGGTGCGCTAGGCCAGCCGTGGATTTTTCAATCTGTGGCAGGGCTAGTGGAAAACGGCTCAACAACTTTAACGCCAAGTTTAAAAGAAAAGTGCGGTGTTATTTTGCGACATATTCAAGAACTTCATCAATTTTATGGCGAAGAAAAAGGGTATCGCATTGCACGCAAGCACGTTGCTTGGTATTTACAGGGAATTCAACCTAATTCCAGTTTTAGACAGACTTTTAATGCCATTACCAATGCAAAAGCGCAAATAACGGCATTGGAAGAATTTTTTAATTTGATTTTATTGGATAAAGACAACAATGTTAGAACAACAACGTAATCCAGCTGAAGCTCTGACTGTTTCAGTATTAAATTCACAATCTCAAGTAACAAACAAACCACTTCGTGATTCTGTGAAACAAGCAATTAGAAATTATTTAGCACAATTAGATGGTCAAGATGTTGACGATCTTTATGAATTAGTTTTATCGGAAGTTGAACACCCTATGCTTGATATGATTATGCAATATACGCGTGGTAATCAAACTCGTGCAGCAACAATGCTTGGCATTAACCGTGGCACATTACGCAAAAAATTAAAAAAATACGGTATGGGCTGATAATTTCAGATTCTGAATAAAATTACACCGCACTTAATAAATAAAGTGCGGTGTTTTTTTGCGACATTTTTCTCTCTAGAAATAGCGAAGAAAAAGCCGATGATTGCTCATCGGCTTTATTCGATAAAACTTTTCACCGCACCTTAGTTGTACAGTGACTCCCTCATCATTCTGATTTCAAGCGATGTAAAAAGGCTTTGGTTCGTTCGTGTTTAGGGTGAGCGAACAATTCTTGCGGTGAGCCTTGTTCCACAATCACCCCACCGTCCATTACCACCACCATATCTGCCACATCTAGCGCAAATTTGATTTCGTGAGTCACCACCACCATTGTCCAGCCTTCGTTGGCGAGTTCCTTCATGGTGTTTAATACATCTTGCACTAATTCAGGATCAAGCGCGGAAGTGGGTTCATCAAATAGCATGAGTTCAGGCTGAATGGCAAGGGCGCGAGCAATGCCGACACGCTGTTGCTGGCCGCCTGAAAGTTGGTAAGAGTAAAGATCTTTCTTATCTAACAAGCCCACTTTCGCAAGCAATGCTTCCGCTTCTTGACGCACAATTTTCGCATCGCGCTTTTGCACTTGCACAGGGCCTTCCATAATATTTTCCAACGCAGTTTTGTGCGGAAATAGGTTGTATTGTTGGAACACCATTCCTGATTTACGGCGCAATGGCAGGATTTTTTTCTGAATATCAGGGCTGGCAAAATCCACATACAGCGGATCTTTTTCAGCAAAATCAATCGTGCCTTTTTCGGGTAATTCTAAGGCGTTCAAACAGCGTAAAAACGTGGTTTTGCCCGAACCAGACGGGCCTAGAATCACCACCACTTCGCCTTTGTGAATATCCAGATCAATCCCTTTTAAAACTGGATTATCCCCAAAGGTTTTATGAATATTGCGTACTTTGATCATTGCCTTCCCCTATCGTGCCACATAGCGATCTAAACGTTTTTCTACCCGCGCTTGAATGATAAACAGCACAAAGCAGAAACACCAATACACCAAACCTGCTTCAATATACACAGGCAAGAAATCGTAAGATGAATTGGCGATTTGTTGCGCCACGCGGAACATTTCAGTTACGGTTACCACAGAAGCCAAAGAGGTATCTTTAAACAAGCCGATAAAGCTATTGCTCAGCGGCGGAACAGCAACACGGAAAGCTTGCGGAGCAATAATGCGGCGGAAGGTTTGCATATAGGTCATACCAATGGTGTAACCTGCTTCCCATTGTCCTTTCGGCACAGATTGAATGGCTGCACGCACGGTTTCTGAACCGTAAGCCCCCACATTTAGGGAGAAGCCAATAATCGCCGCAGGAATGGGATCGATAAACACGCCCAGCGCTGGCAAGCCGTAAAATACCACAGAAATTTGCACCAACATTGGCGTACCGCGAATAATCGAAATATAGACTTTCGCAATCGCCAACAAAATACGGTGCAACCAGCCATTGACAGGGGTAACGCGTAATAACGCCACGCCCACCGCGATAATCATTCCAAAAAAGAAAGAAACAACAGCAAGCGGTATTGAAACCAATACCGCTGCTTTAACCATTGGGAGAAAACCATTTATCACCAGCTCAGCACGAGCATCGGTCATAAAGGGTAAGGAAGCTAAGAAATTATTTAACACTGATATCTTTACCGAAGAATTGTTCACCAAGTTTTTTCAATGTGCCGTCATTACGAAGTTCTTCAATGGCTGCACTAATTTTCGCCAGTGCTTCCTCGTTGCCTTTATTTACAACGAAGCCCGCCCCCACTTTGTCTGCGGATTCCCAAAATGGTTTTAAGCCTGAATTTGGGTTTTTCTTCAAATAATCCAATAAGGCTAAAGAATCATTAAAGGTTACATCAGCACGTTTTTGTTGAATTAGCAATAAGCCTTGTGCCATTCCATCAATCGGCACAATTTCTGCACCGTATTTCACTGCAAGCTCACCATAGTTTGAGCTGAGGGTTTGTGCTGCTTTTAAGCCTTTCACATCTTCTACTTTGTGAAGACGATCTTCATCTTGGCGAGCAAGCAACATTGCGCCCGACCAGCTATAAGGCTCAGATTTATCAAAAGTGGCTTGGCGTTCAGGGGTGGTCAATGCCACTTGGTTTACTACTAAATCGAAACGACCGCCTTTTAAGCCAGCGAGCATTGCGTCCCATTGGGTTTCTTTAAATTCTACGGTTACGCCCAATTTTTCTGCCACAGCGCGGGTAACTTCCACATCATAGCCAGTTAATTTTCCGCTTGCATCGTGGTAAGTGAACGGCGCATAAGTGCCTTCTGTCCCTACCGTGATCGTCCCTTTATTGTTAATACGTTCAATCAAACTTTCCGCTGCAACGGCTTGGCTTGCAGTAGTGATAGCGAAAAGTGCGGTGGAAAAAAATGCTAATTTTTTCAACATAATATTCTCCTTTGAATAGATTTCATTAAGTGCTAGGCATTGTAAAAGAAACAAAAGGATTTACAAATAACTTAAAGGAATATGTTATAAAAAAGTTAAATATGCAGAATTTCTTTGACTAGCACGATACTTTCAAGCCCACCCTTGATCCGCCCAAAACAATCTTTTGAGCGGATTATTTGAGATTAAATAATTCTCGAGAACTGTTGGCGTCTGGCTTGTTGTCTTGAGTAGGTGTCAAAACATAAGCAAATATTGCGAATCAGCAAATGCCCAACAGGGGAAACCTGTAATCCTTTTTCGCCGATTTCAATTAAGCCATCTGCGGCAAGGGGCGCGAGCAATTCTAAATCTTCCGCAAAATGGTTTTTGAAATCAATGCCATATTGCTGTTCAAATGGGGCGTAATCCAGTTTGAAGTTGCAAATTAGCTGTTTGATAACATCACGGCGCAAGCAATCTTCTTGGCTCATTACAAAGCCTTTATGAAGTGCGGTGCCTTTTTGCTCAATATCTGCGTAATAATGTTTTAGCTCTTTTTGATTTTGTGCGTAAGTATCCCCTAACAGGCTAATGGCAGACACGCCAAGACCAAGCAAATCGCATTCTTCTTGGGTGGTGTAGCCTTGGAAATTGCGGTGTAGCACGCCATTTTGTTGTGCTATCGCAAGTTCATCATCAGGTTTCGCAAAGTGATCCATTCCAATAAAGCGGTAGCCTGCCCCCTCTAAGGTTTCAATGGTTTTTTGCAAAATGGTGAGCTTGGTTTCAGGTGCAGGCAGCTGATCCTCTTTAATCTTAGCTTGCCCCGCAAAACGGCTTGGCAAATGGGCATAGTTAAACACGCTCAAACGATCAGGGTTTAATTCAATCACTTTTTGCAGGGTGAACATAAAGCTTTCCACATTCTGCAATGGCAACCCATAAATCAAATCCAAATTGGTGGATTGAAACCCTAAAGCGCGTGCGCGTTCTAGCAAGGCTTGAATGAAGTCTTCATCTTGCTCACGGTTTACCGCTTTTTGCACCGCTTTATTGAAATCCTGCACGCCCATACTAATACGGTTAAAGCCGATTTTCCGCAGATGATCAAGGGTTTCCAGCTCAATTTTACGCGGATCCATTTCGATACTAATTTCGGCGTTATCGGCAAAATGAAAATGCTCACGCAACATTGCCATTAAACGGCTGGATTGTTGCTCGGTGAGATAGGTCGGTGTGCCGCCGCCCCAATGCACTTGGGTTACCTTGCGATTGCGGAAAAGTGCGGCGCGATTTTTGATTTCTTTTTCCAAATAATCAAGATAAATATCTGCTTTGTGCTGATGACGCGTAATAATTTTGTTACAGGCGCAGAAATAGCACAATTTATGGCAAAACGGGATATGCACATAAAGAGAAAGCGGACGGTCCGGGTAACGCGCTGCCGCCGCTTGGAAATCTTGTTCAGTATAATTTTCGTTAAATTCTAACGCCGTTGGGTAAGAGGTGTAACGCGGCCCAGAATAGTTATATTTTTGAATTAACGCGGAATCCCACATAGTTCCAGACATTAATTTCCCCCTAAAAATTTTCAATATCCAACAATAATTGATTTAATTCCAACAAAATTTTGCTTTCAAGATCGGCTTCGGCGCTTTCACGAGTGAGATCTAAACGCATACGCTCGTTCTTTTTTAATTCCTTGCGCGCTTGATGCGTTGGCATTTCTTTCACCACATCATAAAGCTCAGCCAGCGCAGGATAAGTGGTGATTTTTAAGCCTAAGGGATCGAGCAACATTTTTAATCGAATAGCCCCTTCAGACAAATTGCAATCGCCATTTTGCATTGCCCGCGCGATAATCTCAATACTCTCTTTTAGGCGTTTTACACGCGCCAAGCGTGCATTTTCTAACGCTTGCTTTTGGCTTTTCAACGCACGCAATAATTTCACCGCATAAGCGGCCATTCCCACAATAATCAAAAGCCCGAGGGCAAGTAAAAGATAAATCCACATAAATTATTTAAACTGATTAATATCAATGGCTTCAAAAGTGCGGTATAAATCTTCCGCGTTTTCTTCTTCATCTTTAATACCAAGCTCGTCCATTAATTGAGCGATGCGATCAAGGCATTCGTCCACAAAGGCTTGATCTTTGGCATTTAAGGTTTTGCCTGCTTCAAGCTGATCCAACAAATCATTTAAACATTCGTTGTTTTCAAGCTGTTCAAGTTCCACCATAGGATCAAGGGCTTTCGGTTTTGTAACTTCCACGGGCGGAATGGTCATTCCTTTTTCAGGCTTATTGACAAACTCCACCACTAATGGAATTTTTTTGCGACTGCCTACGCGGGGATCTAACTTGGCATCTTGCTCAAGAGCTTTATTTTCTTCTTGGCGACTATGGCGAGAGCCAGCCACGAGACCTTTGTGTTTTTTCTTTCTTTTTTCTTCACGCGCTTTGGCATCTAATTCATAACGTGTCAATTTACGCCCACGCCCAGTTGGGGCGCTTTGCGCGGGTTTATCCGCCTTGCGTGTTGGCATAATATCCGTAATACGGCGTGTTTTCTTTTGACGGGACATAATTTCTCTACTATTTGGTAAAAATGAATCGGGGAGAATTGTAGCATTAAATCACCAATTCTCCGCATTATTTCTGTGATTGGTTAGAACGAATTAAAACGGCACATCTGCCGTGAAATTCATTATTTCCCCCGTTAAAGGGTGGCGAATTTGTAAGGATTGTGCGTGCAAACACAAACGTGGCGACATCGCTTTCGCTTGTGGGTGAGCATAAAACTTATCGCCTAAAATAGGGTGGCCAAGGGCAAGCATATGTAGCCTTAATTGGTGCGAACGCCCTGTAATTGGGGTGAGCTTTACCCTTGTGCTGTTATTCGGTAGGCGTTCTAAAATTTCAAAATTTGTTACCGCACTTTTGCCCAGTTCAAAACAAATTTTCTGTCTAGGACGATTTTCCCAATCGCAAATTAGTGGCAAATTCACCGTGCCGCTATCTTGCGCTAAATGCCCCCAAACGAGCGCTTGATAAGATTTCTTCGGCTCACGCTCGCGAAACTGGCGTTTGAGTTCTTTATCCGCCAGCTTGCTCATTGCAAACAGCAAAATCCCACTGGTTGCCATATCAAGACGGTGCGCCGGCTCGCAAAAGCCATATCTTTCTTTTACGCGCGACATTGCGCTGTCGTAATATTGCGGTTGGTTACCCGGCACGGAAAGCAAACCGCTCGGCTTATTTACCAATAAAATATGGTTGTCGTGATAAATCACATCTAACCAAGGCTCGCGTGGGGGATTGTAGTCAATTAATGCCATTATTTACTCTTATTGCTGATAATCACACGCAGGCTATCCAAGCGCCAAGTGGCTTTGTGCAAATGTTGTAAAATTTGCTCACGCTCGGCACTGAGTGCGTCAATTTCATCTTGGCGAATGGTTTTATTCACTTGTTTTAACGCCTGCAAGCGGGTTAATTCACTGTCCAAACGCTGCGCAGCTTGCTGCTCTGCGTGCTGAATTAATCTTTGCGCTTGTTCGCCAATTTGACGTTCACCTGCTTTTAATAATTGTTCAATATTGGCGCGCAACATTTTGATTACCTTGCTCGCCATTTGTTTTGCCATCGGTTTAAGCTGTTTTTGTAGCAGTTCAAAGCCCACTTTATCTGCCAAATTATGACCTTTGCCGTCAATTAATAAGCGCACTGGCGTTGGGGGTAAGAAACGAGTAAGCTGCAAACCGCGTGGCGCTTGGGCTTCCACAATGTAAATGAGTTCCAACCACAGCGATCCCACAGGCAATTCATTATTGATTAGCAATGATACGGCAGTTTTGCCAATCTCGCCATCAGTAATCAAATCAATGCCGTTGCGGATCATCGGGTGATCCCAAGTGAAAAACTCAACGTCTTCGCGCGCCACGGCTAAATTGCGATCAAAGGTTACCGTTAAGCCTTCTTCTTTTAAGCCCGGGAAATCTGGCACCAGCATTGTGCCTGTGGGGTGAATGACAATGCTCTTTTCGCCGAGATCTTCTTGCTCCACGCCAATAATATCGAACAAATTCAAGGTGAAATTAATTAACTCGCTTGAACCATCTTGCTCGCCAATGGCTTGTGCCAAGGCTTGGGCTTGTTCGCCACCGTTAGAATTAATTTCTAATAGGCGATCTCTGCCTTGATCAAGCTGCACTTTTAAGGCATCACGCTCGGTTCGGGTCTGAGCGACAAATTCATCAAACGCCGCATTCTGTTCATTATGCTGTAAAAAATCTTGCAATTTTGTACCGCACTTTTCAAACAAGGTTGCCCCCATCGGACTGGTTTCTTCAAATGCGTTTAGCCCTTGATGATACCATTTTGCCAACAGAACTTGCGGACTATCCGCAAAACAAGGGGCGTAAATTTCAATGTCTTGCGTTTGCCCAATGCGATCTAAGCGTCCAATGCACTGTTCCAATAAATCAGGATTATCTGGCAAATTAAACAGCACCAAATGATGGGCAAACTGGAAATTTCGCCCTTCTGAACCAATGCTGGACGTAAGCAACACCTGCGCGCCCTCTTCCTGTTGAGCAAAGTAAGCCGCGGCTTTATCCCGTTCCACAATGGACATATTTTGATGGAACACGGCGCTGCGAATGGCTTCTTTTTCGCGTAAGGCTTTCTCTAGCTGAATGGCGGTTTTGGCTTGATGACAAATCACCAACACTTTTTCTTCGCGGTGAGATTGTAAGAAATCAATCAGCCATTCCACACGCGGATCAAAATCCCACCAGGCGGCATCAGGGTTCATTTTTTGGAAGATCTGCTCGGGGTAAAATAAATCGCTGGTTTTCACTTCGCCAAGCATTTTCAGCACGCCAATCGCATTGCGATATTGCTTTGGCATTGGCAAGGTGATTTCGTGATAATGACGCAGCGGGAAGCCTTTCACGCCTTGGCGGGTATTACGAAATAACACACGACTGGTGCCGTGGCGATCGAGCAAGTTTTCCACTAAGGTTTCACGCGCTTGAACTTTTTTCTCGCTATGATGAAGATCCGCTAATAATTCGTTAATATCTTGATCAGACAGCAATTCCGCTAAATGTTTTTCTTCTTGCGTGCTTAATGGCTGCTCGCTTAGCAATCCATTCACGGCTTCAGCCACTGGTTGATAATGCTGCTGTTCTTGCACAAAAGCGCTGTAATCATAAAAGCGATCGGGATCGAGCAATTTCAAACGCGCGAAATGGCTTTCTTGCCCTAATTGTTCAGGGGTTGCCGTCAGCAATAACACGGCTGGAATATGGCTCGCCAACTGCTCGACAATTTGATAAGCCAAACTTGGCGCGTGTTCCGACCATTCAAGATGATGCGCTTCATCAACAATCAATAAATCAAATTCCGCATTCATCAGTTGTTCTGCGCGTTTAGGCTTTTGCACCAGCCAATCTAGGGCGTAAATAATTAAGGATTCTGTTTTAAACGGATTGGCTGCCACGCCCCCATCAAGCCCATCAAAATCCGCACAACGTTCTTCATCAAACAAGGAAAAATGCAAATTAAAACGGCGTAGCATTTCCACAAGCCATTGATGTTGCAAGGTTTCTGGCACGATAATAAGCACGCGATCGACCTTTTCGGCAAACAATTGTTGCTGCAAGATCATTCCTGCTTCAATGGTTTTGCCCAGCCCCACTTCGTCAGCTAACAACACTCGCGGCGCAATGCGTTGCCCCACTTCTTTGGCAATATGCAATTGGTGGGGAATTAACCCACCGCGAATACCGCGTAAGCCACGCAATGGTGATTGATACTGCGCTTGGCGTTGTTGCAAGGCACGATAACGCAACACGAATTGGCTTGCGCGATCAATCTGCCCCGCGAATAAACGCTCCTGCGGCTTACTAAAGGCAATTTGCGCACTGAGATCGGCTTCTTGCAATAGGGTTTCTTGCCCATCTTCTTTTTGCACCAAATAGAATGCCAGCCCGTTATGATCTAACACTTCAAGCACCTTGCCCTGCCAGCCCTCTTTATGACGAATTTCATCACCCACTTGAAAAACCACACGCACTAACGGGGCATTATCTAAGGCATAAATACGAATTTCTTCGGCGGCAGGAAAATTTAGCGTAACCGTACGGTGATTGACTTCCGCAACCACGCCCAAGCCAAGATCATTTTCACTTTCACTAATCCAACGCTGACCAACTATAAAGGACATAAAATTTACTCTTATTATTGTTATAGCTAAATGACGTATGCTTATAACAAGCCATTTAGCGAAGATTTTATTACGAAAAAGGGCGGCTATTTTAACGATCTTACAGTGAAAAAGAAATGAAAATATATACAACAAAAACACAACATCAATCACAGAATAAAAAGAAAAATGTAGCCTATCCTTGACTTTTAAAAAGTGCGGTGCAAAAATCGCAAGGTTTTTATTTCACTTATTAAGGATAATGCTATGCGTTTTTCTCAAACTCTTAAAAATGAATTTTTTGGCGGCTGGAAACCTTTTGAAGTTGTCTGGCTTTTCTTATTTATTGCTGCACAGCTTTACGCCTATGCACAATCGCCTGTGTCTTGGTTAGAAGCGCTCGCAGGGATTTCAGGTATCTTATGCGTAGTGTTTGTGGGCAAAGGAAAAATCAGTAACTATTTCTTCGGTTTGATTTTTGCTTATAGCTATTTCTATGTGTCGTTAGACAACAAATTTTATGGCGAAATGACCACGACCCTTTATGTTTATATTCCTGCGCAATTTATCGGTTATTTCTTATGGAAAGAAAATATGCGTAACAGCGCAGAACAAAGCGAAACGGTAATCGCTAAATTCTTGACTGTAAAAGGTTGGGTCACCCTAATCAGCCTTGTGGTACTGGGTTCTATTGCCTTTATCAGCATTTTAAAAACAACTGACGGCAATTCTATCGGCTTAGATGGCGTCACCACCGTTCTGGTTATTGCAGCACAATTATTGATGATTTTGCGTTATAGCGAACAGTGGATCTTATGGATTATCATCAATATCCTTTCTATCATTCTCTGGGCTGACACTCCAGCAATGTATTTAATGTTCGGGGCTTATTTGCTTAACTCATTATACGGCTATTACAACTGGTCGAAGTTAGCGAAAAATTCGTAAAAAATGACCGCACTTTAAAAATAAAAACTTGGCATAATTGCCAAGTTTTTTGTTTTTCAGTAACAGTTAAAGTTTTACTTTTCTATAAAAATTCTTTCTATTTATCTTTCCCCAAAAACTCCACCGCAGTATCCGGGAAATCGGTGAAAATACCTGTTGCGCCAGCTTGGTTTAATAAGGCATCGTACATTTGGTTTACGTTAGTAAAAAATGCAGGTAAGGCATCTTTGCGTACGGTGTAAGGGTGTAGTTCCATATTGTATTTTTTCAATTCTTGCACAAGTGGGGTGTAAACCACTTTGTCTTTTGTGGATTGATCTTTATCTATCAACATATACCAACCTGGCCCTACGCCGTCTGCATATTTTGCTACTTCTGCCATTGCGCCATCTTTGAACATCCAACCATAATCATAGTTTACCCATTCGCCTTGCGGATTTTTTTCTTCCGTTTCGTGCCAATCGGTGTAGGCGATAAGCTGGACTAATTTGAGATCCATTCCTAGACTCGGCATTAGCTCAGTTTTGATGCGTTTAAGTTCATTAAAGTCAAAGGTTTGCAAATAAACGCGATCGGATTTTTGCGTATAACCATATTTTTTCAGCACTTCCAAGGTCGCTTTGGCAATATCTTTCCCTTCTTTATGATGTAGCCAAGGGGCTTTGATTTCGGGGTAAATGCCGATTTTTTTGCCTGTGGATTTTTCTAGTCCTTGGATAAATTCGATTTCATCTTCAAAGGTGTGAATTTTGAAATGGGATTTCCACATTGGGAATCGATCAGGGTAAACCTGTACCTGTTTACCATCTACCACTTTGAAATTTTCGGTCATATTAAGCGATTGGATCTCCGCAAGGGTGAAATCCACCACATAATAACGTCCATCTGAGCGTTTACGATCGGGGAATTTTTTCGCCACGTCAGTCAGCCCGTCTAAAAAATGATCGTGGATCACGATTAAATGATCGTCTTTCGTCATCGCTAAATCTTGTTCTAAATAATCCGCTTTTTGTCCAAAGGCAAGGGCTTTACTTTCTAGTGTATGCTCAGGCAAATAGCCACTTGCTCCGCGGTGAGCGATAACAAGTTTTTCATTATTGTTCATTGTCGGCATTGCATTTGCTGATTGCACACAAGTAAATGCCAAGGTGGATAAGGCAACAACTTGGGCTAATTTTTTTAATTTGAATGTCATAAAAACTCCTTTTAGTAAAGTGCGGTGCTTTTTCACCGAATTTTTATCAATAAAAAAGGAAGGGCATTGCTGCACTTCCTTTCTGATTATTCACTATTTACCGTAGTGATCGCTTAATGTAGCTTTATGTTTTGCTTCTTGAATGGTTACGATTAAGAGTAATAATACAGCTAAGATGCCGCCGGTGATCATTACATAGAAACCACCGTCCCAACCGTAGTATTCCGCAGCCCAACCTACAACGGCTGAAGCGGAAACGGTACCACCGAGATAACCAAATAAGCCTGTGAAACCTGCAGCTGTACCTGCCGCTTTTTTCGGTGCAAGTTCAAGAGCGTGTAAACCAATTAACATTACTGGACCATAAATTAAGAAACCGATAGTGGTCATTAAGATAAAGTCAGTTAATTGATACGGATTTTGATACCACGCTTTGCCTGCATATTGCGCAAGTTCAGATTCTGGTGTTGCTGGGTTTAACCATAATGCTACTACCGCAATGGTGGTTAAGATCATAAAGATGAAACCCGTTAAACCACGTTTGCCTTTAAATAGGTGATCCGATACCCAACCACAGATAAGCGTTCCCGGAATCGCCGCTAATTCATAAATGGTGTATGCCCACGCCGTACCTTTGATATTGAAGTGTTTTACTTCGCCCAAATACACTGGCGACCATTTTAATACGCCATAACGAATGAGATAAACGAACACGTTAGCAATGGCGATGTACCATAACAATTTGTTTTTCAATACATAAGTAACGAAAATATCTTTGGTGCTGAGATCGTTTTCGTAGGTTTTTTCGTTGTAATCATCTGGGTAATCATTACGCCATTTTTCAATGGCAGGTAAACCACAAGATTGAGGCGTATCTTTCATTACTAAGAATACTGGAATGGCCGCAATCATTGCCGCAATACCCGGATAGTAAAGTGCTTGTTGCCATACATCTTTTGCAGTGGCTTGCACGCCGTGCTCACTGAAATAAATCGCACTGGCTAATAGCACCATTGCGCCCGGCACCATTCCCCCTAGATTGTGCGCGGTATTCCAGATAGAGACGATTGTTCCGCGTTCATTTTTCGACCACCAGTGTACCATTGTACGTCCGCACGGCGGCCACCCCATACCTTGGAACCAACCATTAAGGAAGATCATCACAAACATCACTAAAATGCCTGATGTCGCCCAAGGCATTAAGCCCATTAGGGTCATACATAAACCTGAAAGCAACAAACCACAAGGTAAGAAAACTTTCGGATTTGAGCGGTCAGAAATGGTTGCCATAAAGAATTTTGACAAACCATAAGCTAAACCTGCCCCAGTCCCGATAATACCCAGTTCAGCTTTGTTATAAAGCCCTGCTTCAATTAACCCTTTTTGTGCTAAATCGAAATTGGCACGCACGAAATAATACGCGGCGTAACCAAAGAAGATCCCTGCAAACACTTGCCAACGTAAGCGTTTATAAGTGGAATCAATTTTCTCTTTTGGCAGCTCCGCAATATGGGGAGCTGGTTTAAACGGTCCAAACATAGAAATTCTCCAAGTTGTTATTTTTTATAGATGAAAGACGTTCTTTTACGAACATTTCCAACATATCATAGCGAGAAAATAAAAAACGAAAAGCAGATAAAGTTTAAGATGTGATGTTTATCACAAAAAAATAACAAAAACTTTTCAATGACGGATAAATAGTGATCTACCTCACATAATTTAATACAAATTCGCTCATTTTATTTTCTAAAACGAACATTTATCGTATGATAGAGCTATTAATCTTATCTTTTTATTTACAAATTTGACGTGGGGGAAAAGCGATGAAAAAATCACCGCACTTTTATCAAAATGCACAGGACTTTTCGCCTATTAATACAGACGTAATCATCATTGGCGGCGGAGCAACGGGGGCAGGTATTGCACGAGATTGTGCATTACGCGGTATTGATTGCGTGTTATTAGAACGCCGCGATATTGCCACAGGGGCAACGGGGCGTAATCACGGACTGTTGCACAGTGGCGCCCGTTATGCGGTGAATGATGAAGAATCTGCGCGCGAATGTATTCAAGAAAATCTCATTTTAAAAAATATCGCTCGTCATTGTATTGAAGATACCAAAGGGCTGTTCATCACCTTACCCGAAGATGATTTGGCGTATCAAAAAACCTTTCTCACCGCTTGTGATAAGGCAGGTATTGAAGCGGTGGCAGTTGAGCCTGATCTTGCTCGCCGTTTAGAACCGTCGGTTAATCCCGATTTAGTCGGGGCGGTGGTTGTGCCTGACGGTGCTATCGATCCGTTTCGCTTAACCGCGGCAAATATGCTTGATGCAAGTGAAAATGGGGCGAAAATTTTTACCTATTGCGAAGTAAAAGGGCTAATCCGCGAGGGTGATCGTGTGATTGGAACAAAAGTTTACGATCATAAAAATAAAGTAGAACGTTTGTTTTTTGCTCCTGTTGTGGTGAATGCTGGCGGAATTTGGGGGCAAGGCATTGCCGAATATGCGGATCTTAAAATCCGAATGTTCCCAGCCAAAGGGGCGCTGTTAATTATGGGGCATCGCATTAATAATTTGGTGATTAACCGCTGTCGCAAGCCTGCCGATGCGGATATTCTCGTGCCGGGGGATACCATTTGTGTGATCGGCACAACCTCGAGCCGTATTCCTTATGAGCAAATTGATAATATGGTGGTAACGCCTGAAGAAGTGGATATTTTATTCCGTGAAGGGGAAAAACTCGCCCCTTCCCTACGTCATACCCGCGTGCTGCGTGCTTATGCAGGGGTACGCCCACTGGTTGCTACTGATGATGATCCCTCAGGGCGAAATGTGAGCCGTGGCATTGTGTTGCTCGATCACGCTGAGCGTGATGGCTTGGAAGGTTTCGTAACCATTACAGGTGGCAAATTAATGACCTATCGCCTAATGGCGGAATGGGCAACAGATTTGGTGTGCAAAAAACTCAATAAATCCGCCACTTGCACCACCGCGAGCCAACCTTTACCCGGTTCAGGCGTAACACAAGAAGAAACCTACAAACAAATTATTTCACTGCCAACACCGATTAAAATTTCTACGGTATATCGCCACGGCCAGCGCGCCACCAAATTGCTCGATCAAGAACGCTTAGATCGTTCCTTGGTTTGTGAATGTGAAGCGGTGAGCGCAGGGGAAATTCGTTATGCCGTTGATGAACTCAAGGTGAATAATTTGGTAGATTTACGCCGCCGTACCCGTGTAGGAATGGGAACCTGCCAAGCGGAACTTTGCGCCTGTCGTGCAGCAGGCTTAATGGCACGTTTTAATGTTGCCACACCACGCCAATCCACTACTCAACTGGCTTCTTTTATGGAAGAACGTTGGCGCGGCATTCAGCCTATTGCGTGGGGAGAGGCGGTGCGCGAAGCAGAATTTACCAGCTGGATTTATTACAGTTTACTTGGTTTAAATGATGTTAAACCGCTTGATGAACAAGCCACACAGGGGACAGATAGCAATGAAATTTGATGTAATTATTATCGGCGGTGGCTTAGCAGGCTTAACCTGCGCCATTGCGCTGCAACAACAAGGCAAACAGTGCGCCATTGTCAATAATGGGCAAGCGGCAATGGATTTTTCCTCTGGCTCGTTAGATTTACTTAGTCAGCTACCAAACGGAAGTGCGGTGGAAAATTTCGCCGAAATTTACTCGCACTTTGCTAAGCTGCTGCCGCATCACCCTTATACATTATTAGGCAAAGAACAGGTACTCGCCAAGGCCGAACGCTTTGAGCAATTAGCCCAATCGCTCAATTTGGATCTGATTGGCTCACATAAAGAAAATCATTTCCGTGTTACCCCACTGGGTGGCTTGCGCCGTACTTGGTTATCTGCCAACAGCGTGCCAACTTTGCCGTTATCACAAACGGAATTTCCCCATAAACGCATTGCGCTGCTAGGCATTGAAGGCTATCACGATTTCCAACCACAATTATTAGCGGATAACTTAAAACAAAATCCGCAATTTGCCCATTGTGATGTGAGTATTGGCTATTTGCACATTCCACAATTAGACCAACTTCGCAACAACGCACGGGAATTTCGTAGCGTCAATATTTCCCAAGTACTGGAGCATAAACTGGCGTTCGGCGATTTGGTGCGAGAGATCCAACAAGCCGCAGGAAACGCAAGTGCGGTGTTTTTACCCGCCTGTTTTGGAATGAGCGACAATCATTTCTTCAACAGCCTCAAACAGGCGACAGGGCTAAATTTATTTGAACTACCAACACTACCGCCTTCTTTACTGGGAATGCGTCAGCGAAAAGCCCTGCGAGATCATTTTGAAAAGTTGGGCGGTGTAATGCTCAATGGCGACAAAGCGTTGCGGGCGAATATTGAGGATCACCAAGTGAAAGCCCTTTACACGCAATTACATCAAGATGATGCACTTTATGCTGAGCATTTTGTGCTGGCTTCGGGGCATTATTTTAGCTCGGGGATTGTGGCGGAATTTGAGCGGGTTCTCGAGCCTATTTTTGATCTCGATATTATCGGCAACGGCGATTTTGACAATGGCAACCGACTTTCTTGGACAAGAGATCGCTTTTCCGCTCCGCAACCTTATCAAAGTGCGGGGGTAAAAATTAATGAAAAATGCCAAGTGCAAAAGTGCGGTGAGATTTTAGCGAATTTATACGCTATCGGCTCAGTGATTGGCGGTTACAATAATTTAGAACTCGGTTGTAGCTCGGGCGTAGCAGTGGTTACCGCACTCACCGTAGCAGAACAGATTCTTGCAGGGGGCAAATAATGAACATTCAACAATTAATTGAAAACGCAAAACAAAACGCTACCTTGCCACCTAGCCACCAATATGTGGATAACAGTTTTGAGAGCTGCATAAAATGTACGGCTTGCACGGCGGTTTGCCCTGTATCAAAACAAAACCCACTCTACCCCGGCCCAAAACAAGCTGGCCCAGATGGGGAACGTTTTCGCCTAAAAAGTGCCGCCTTTTATGATGAAGCACTGAAATATTGCACCAACTGCAAACGCTGTGAAGTGGCTTGCCCTTCTGATGTAAAAATTGGAGATTTGATCGTTCGCGCGCGTAATAACCATTTGAAAGAGCAGAAAAAATCGCTGATTCATAAATTACGTGATGCGGTGCTAAGTAACACCGATATTATGGGCAAACTCAACACGCCTTTTGCCCCAGTGGTAAACACCATTACCGGCTTGAAAGCCACAAAATTCCTACTGGAAAAAACCTTACAAGTCAGCCAGCATCGCAGCCTGCCGAAATATTCCTTCGGCTCATTCCGTCAATGGTATAAAAATAATGCCCTTGAGCGTCAGCGTTATTACAAAGACAAAGTGGCGTACTATCACGGTTGTTATGTGAATTATAATAATCCACAACTCGGTAAAGATTTAATCAAGGTTTTCAACGCCTTAGATATTGGCGTAATGTTGCTAGAAAAAGAAAAATGTTGCGGCTTGCCATTAAGCGTGAACGGATTTCCAAAACGTGCTAGACAACTTGCCGAATTCAACCTTGCTCAGCTAGAAAATACCATTATTAATCAAGAGCTTGATGTAATTGGCACCTCTTCTAGCTGTACAATGAATTTGCGTGATGAATATCATCATATTTTAGGTATGGATAACGCCAAAGTGCGTCCGCATATCAATATTGTAACCAAATATTTATATCAGCTATTCCAACGCCAAAATTCACCGCAGTTTAAATCAATGGCGTTAAAAGTGGCGTATCACACCGCCTGCCACGTTGATAAAGCAGGTTGGGCGCCTTATACGCTTTCGCTACTGAAACTGATTCCTGATTTAGAGGTGGTAATGCTACCAAGCCAATGCTGCGGTATTGCTGGCACTTACGGCTTTAAAGCTGAAAACTATGAAGTTTCTCAAGCCATTGGCAAAACCTTGTTTGAGCATATTGAAGAAGGCCAATTTGATTTTGTGATTTCAGAGTGCGAAACCTGCAAATGGCAAATTGATATGTCCACCAGCCTAACCTGCCTGCATCCAATCACGTTGTTGGCGAAGGCGATTTAATCTTCGCACCTATTATAAAAAATTGGGCAAATTGCCCAATTTTTTATTCACAAATATGCACTAACGTATTACTTGCTTCTAACAGCTGAATAATGCTCTCTGACGGTGGGGTATCGGTAAACAAATGGCTCAGCTCGGTGAGTGATCCCAAACATACCATTGCGCGGCGGTTAAACTTGGAATGATCCGTTGCCAAAATAGTGCTGCGCGAGCTTTCCATAATCGCACGTTTTACTTGCACTTCGTGATAATCATAGTCCAACAATGTGCCATCGCTATCAATGGCGCTAATGCCGAGAATACCAAAATCTAAGCGGAATTGTTTGATAAATGCCACTGTGGCTTCACCAATAATGCCGCCATCTTGACGTAGCGATCCACCCGCCATAGTGATGTCAAAACTTTTATTTTGCATCAGAATATAAGCAGCGTTCAGGTTGTTGGTCACAATACGTAAATTTTTGTGATTTAACAAGGCATTCGCCACCGCTTCTGGGGTTGTGCCAATGTCCATAAATAACGATGAACCATTGGGAATAATTTTCGCTACTTCTTCGGCAATGCGTCTTTTTTCTGTTGAAAAGAAGTGCTTACGTTCCACATAATCAGAATTTTCTGATGTGGAAGGGGAAGCCGCGCCACCATGATGACGGCTGATTAAATTATTTTCTGCCAGTTCATTCAAATCACGGCGAATGGTCTGTGGACTGACCCCAAGCAGGCTAACTAAATCTTCCGTGCTTAAATAACCATTTTGTTTCACTAGCGAAATGATCTTTTTATGACGAAGGGATTGTTTCATTGCTTCTTCCTGATGTTGTGTTTATTTTTAAATTGTTTTTTGTGGCTTGGCAAACAAGATTTTTACCCCAGCTAATACAACGCCCGTTAATAAGCCCGTGATGTGCGCGGTGTTTCCCATAGAAACGCCAATCAAGGGGCTAACAAAACCAAAGGCGATACCAACAAGAAGCATTGTAAAAAAGCCTTGCGGTAAATGAAAGGGGTGCTGACGACTAAATTTATCCAATACCAGAACATAACCTAGCACCGCATACACCACACCAGATAAGCCAAAAAATGCAGGCCCTGATGCCATATTTTGCGCAAAACCACTAATAAACGCAGAAAGCAGATACAATAGCACCAGCATTGCTGTGCCAAATTTCTGTTCAATTTTCCCAGCAAAAATCCACCACCACACTAAATTAAAAGTAATGTGCCAAGGGGAAAGGTGAACAAGGCTATGCGTGAAATAGCGCCAAAGTTCGGATTGTTCCGCATGGCTCTCTGGATAATGGGTAGCTAGCAAAATATCTTGGTTAAAACCAAGTAGCTGAAAAAGATAAATAATCAGACAAAGTGCGGTTAAAAAAACAGTAAATTTTTGTTGTTTCCACTGGGAAAACTGAGGAAATTTCCACCGCACTTTGTCTTCATCAACTTGTTCAAGTTTGCCCGTTTCCCAGCTGGCTTGTTGATACATCGCATCAAAAGGACGGCGCAGAAATTCATCGCGTTCTTGCTCTATTTGGCTTAATAATGGGCAATCTTCTGCCACATACACCGCAAGCATAATGCCATATTTTGTTTGCTCCTCTCTAACTTCAAGTGGGACTTGATATTTCTGTGCAATGTAATCACGAAAGTAAAAAGCAAAATTACTGATTTCACTACCAAATAGACGCTTCATTTGTTATATTCTTTTCTCCTGAAAAATTGAATAAATGATTGATATGAACAAACAAAAAATGCCCACTGGCTTTAGCCCTTTCACTTGGGCGCTCGCTATTTTTTGCCTGCCTATTTTGCTTTGGCCCTTGGCACTACTTATCTCGCCAAATTTACTGAAAAACCCCAGTTTAACTGATTTGCAAACTACGTTGATGTCGATTTTTTTCTGGGTTTATCCTTTTATTTTAGGCATTAGCGCAAGAATACTTTACCTCATTCATCAACGCAATGCCCAACAAGGCAAAGCCTTGCTTATCCTAAGTGCGGTGATTTTTTACGGCATTTTAGGCTATGTGGCAATGGTAGGGTTTCGGGTTGCATAGGCGTTAATTGTTTACGCATTTTTTGCCATTGCTTCATTTCTGCTTCGGAACAATTCTGCGTGCTCTAAAACCCACACGCATTCTCCACCGCACTTTATTCTTAAATAGGTAAGAAAGGCGAACCCTGTTCGCCTACTCGTTATAAAATAATTTCTAGTTCATTGTAAGCACATTGCACTTTTTTCAAGGCTTTTTCCACACTTTCATCGCGAGCTAGCACCACCCCCATTCGTCGATGGCCTTGAACTTCCCCCTTACCAAATAAACGAATATCCGTATTGGGTTCAGCCAACACTTTTTCTAAACCCGCAAATTGTACTTGGCTGGAATGCCCTTCAACCACAATGGCTTTAGATGCCGCTGGGCTAATAAGATTAATTTGTGGAATGGGCAAACCTAAAATCGCACGAGCGTGCAAGGCAAACTCAGACAGCTCTTGCGAGATAAGGGTAACCATTCCTGTATCGTGCGGACGCGGTGAAACTTCATTAAAAATAACATCGTCCCCCGCCACAAACATTTCTACGCCAAAAATCCCACGTCCGCCAAGTGCGGTAGTAATTTTCTCCGCAATTTGCTGCGCTTTGGCTAATGCCGCCGCTGGCATTGCTTGTGGCTGCCAAGATTCACGATAATCGCCATTTTCTTGACGATGACCAATCGGCGCAAGGAATGAAGTGCCACCAATATGGCGAACAGTAAGCAAGGTGATTTCATAATCAAATTTGACAAAACCTTCCACAATCACACGCCCAGCTCCCGCGCGCCCACCTTGTTGGGCATAATCCCAAGCGGCTTGTAGCTGATCAAACGATTTCACGATACTTTGTCCGTGTCCTGAAGAAGACATAATCGGCTTCACCACACAAGGAACGCCAATTTTTTCCACCGCACTTTGAAAATCTGCAAAATTATCCACAAATTGATAAGGCGAAGTAGGCAGCCCTAATTCTTCTGCCGCCAAACGGCGAATACCTTCGCGATTCATTGTTAAGCGTGTGGCTTTCGCCGTAGGAACAACATTAAAGCCCGCTTGCTCTAATTCCACCAAAGTTTCTGTGGCAATCGCCTCTACTTCTGGCACGATATAATCAGGCTGTTCTTTTTCAACCAAGGCTTTCAACGCCTCGCCATCAAGCATTGAAATGGTATAAGCACGGTGCGCCACTTGCTGCGCTGGCGCATTTTCATAACGATCCACCGCAATCACTTCCACACCTAAGCGTTGCAATTCAATTACCACTTCTTTACCCAGCTCACCAGAACCTAACATCATCACTTTGGTGGCTTTTGGTGTCAGTGCAGTCCCTAATGTTGTCATTGTGTTTTCCTTCTATCAGTGAGAATTTACTGTGCTAACAAACTTTCATCGAGTAGCAAATCTTCATTTTTGTTTACGCCTACGCCGCGTTCAAGAATGTGTTGCGCGATTTGATGGGCTTCGGGCAAGGAATGTTCGGTGTAAGTGCCGCATTGATATTCGTTTAATTCGGGAATCTCTTTTTGATCTTGCACTTGTAAAATATCTTTCATTGAAGCGAGCCACGCCTGCGCCACTTGTTGTTCATTTGGTGTGCCAATGAGGGACATATAAAATCCTGTCCGGCAACCCATTGGTGAAATATCAATAATTTCTACATTTTCGCTGTTTAAGTGATCGCGCATAAAGCCAGCGAAAAGGTGTTCTAAGGTGTGAATGCCCTTTGGTGGCAGAATTTCTTTGTTTGGGATACAAAAACGCAAATCGAAAATCGTAATATCATCGCCTTTTGGGGTACGCATTGTTTTGGCAACACGCACTGCGGGCGCGTTCATTTTGGTATGATCCACTTTAAAGCTATCGAGTAATGGCATAATTTTTCCTTTTCCTGAATAAAATGTAAATTTTTGTAAAAAAAATTCAACTTATCGTGAACTTTTCTGTTATTATTCGGTCTGACAGTATAGCAACTTGCAGTTGTTTTAATAAATTTGATTCCTTAAGTTATTTTTGCCACTCTTTATGAGTGGCTTTTTCTTTCCTTGATCAGCTAAAACGCCTTGCTCCACACCAATCTAGTATAAGCAAAGTGCAAAAAGCGAACAACCTGATTTATTTTTTGTAATTTTTTGTAAATTTTCTTAAATTTATGTTAGTATAGCGTTCCACAACAAATAGCAACTTGCAGTTGTTTAATAAAAATTGGTTCCTTAGGTTATTCGCCACCTTTCGAGGTGGCATTTTTTTACTTAAATTTGGCTAATTAATAATAACAACGTATAACGAAACAATTTCCCAATCATTATTAATAATAATGATTTCAACCAGTTAAAACGCAACCAGCCTGCCATTGCGCAAAAGGCATCGCCCACAATGGGCAGCCAGCTTAATAATAATGTCCAAATGCCATACCTCTGAATGTTGTTCAATGCCCAGCTGCGCTGCAGATTTTTTTGTTCTAATTTGGGAAACCAACGTCCAATCATATAAGTGGTCATTCCACCTAATGTATTACCAAGTACGGCAGCAACAAGCAATTCAAAAAGATCAATAGAGAAAACCGCGCCAATAAAAGGTGCGGTGAGAAAAAGGAAAATAATTTCCGAATTGCCGGGCAATACCGTGGCACTAAGAAAGGCGCTGCTAAACATTAGCCATAGACTATTTTGCGATCCCAATAGCCCATCAGTCAGCCAATCAAGCATAGTCTGCCATATATTTGTTAATATAATTTAGCCTATCTTGCTCGGTAATTTGGCGAATCACTTTGGCAGGATTGCCCACCACAAGGCTATTAGCAGGAATATCTTTGCTCACTACTGAACCGGCGCCAATCACCACGTTATCGCCGATGGTTACGCCACCTAAGATAATGGCATTTCCCCCAATCCACACATTATTGCCAATGGTGATCGGCAGCGCCTGTTCCCAATCTTGGCTGCGTAATTCCGCATCAAGGGGGTGGCCTACGGTATAAAGGCTCACATTCGGCGCGAGCATCACATTATCACCGATGGTGATGCCACCGTTATCCAACATTGTGCAATTATAGTTGGCAAAAAAGTTTTCGCCCACTTCAATAAAACAGCCGTAATCGCAAAAAAACGGTGCGTTAATATGGGGTTCATTTTTGCATTTGCCTAAAATTTGCTGAATTAGCACCGCTCTTTTTTCTGTTTCAGAAGGGCAAATTTGCGTATTGTATTGAAAAAGGCGCTTTTTATTTTCAATGCGAAGTTGCGCTAATTCCGGATCATTCGGTTTATGTGCCAGCCCTGCGAGCATTTTTTGCTTATTGGATAACATTTAATTGCCCTTAATCAGCTGATTGATACGCACATCAAACACGTCCATACCTGCTGCAAGCCCTGCTTTCACGCCAAGATCCGCATCTTCAAACACCACGCAACGTTGTGGATTCACTTTGATTAATTCCGCGCAACGCAAAAATGTATCGGGTTCTGGCTTGTGCTTTGCCACATCTTCTGCGGTAACCACGGCATCAAAATAAGCGTGTAAATCAAATTTATCGAGTAATAAATTGGTCACATTGCGGTGCGAGCCTGTTCCCAGCGCCAAAGGTTTTTGTCCAGCAAATTTCTTTACCACCTGCGCCGCTGGCAACAAGGTGGAATGCTGCATAATTAATTCAATTCCATATTGGCGTTTTAATTGGATTACTTCATCAAACAATTCCATTGGCATTGCAGCTTTTTTCATCATTTGCTCAGCAATCACTTTCACTGGCGCGCCACCCAATTGGTAAATCATCTCGCCATTTAAAGGATAACCTAAGGTTTCGCCCACTTTATCCCACGCTTTTTTATGGCTTGGCATTGTGTCGATGACAGTGCCATCCATATCAAAAATTAAGCCGTCATAATCGGCAAAAAACTCGAAATCCGTCATTCATTACTACCTTTTTTAAAATTTCCTGTATTTTGCTACAAATTTGTGATCCCTGCACTGTTTTATTTAATGAGATTTCGGTAAAGTTAAGCGTAAATAAAATTTATCGCAAAAAATCACCGCACTTTCTAACCTGAAAATGATGTCGAGGTGGCAATGAGGCTGCAACAGCAATTAACGTTTTTATTACAACGAAAATTGATCGATGAAGAAATCGTGCAATGGATGTTGCATATCCGAGATCATTTGCACACACAGTGGCACGCTGATGTGGAAAGCCCGCAAGTTTTTATGCTGTTTAATCATTTTGCAATGGCGTTAGGGCGAATTAAACGCGGTTATGCCGCCCACCCTTTAGCCCAAGAAATACTGGCTGAAATGCAAAGTGCGGTGGTTTTTCCACAAGTTTTTCAGCGTCATATCGAGCTAATGCAGCTTATTCCCCTTGCTATTCCTGATAGTGAACAAACGCATTTTATGGCAAATATTTATGCGCTGTCATTAAGCCAGCCACAGATTCTAGATTAAAAAATAATAGAAAATAAACAAAAGTAATAGAACTGTTTGGAAATAATAGTGAAAGAATATAAGAGGAATTAAAGTAGGATGGCGCACCCGAAAGGATTCGAACCTTTGACCGCTCGGTTCGTAGCCGAGTACTCTATCCAGCTGAGCTACGGGTGCGTATTTGAATGTTACTTACCAATCATTTAATCATTTTAATTTTGTTGTAGAGTTCAACAAAATGGCGCACCCGAGAGGATTCGAACCTCTGACCGCTCGGTTCGTAGCCGAGTACTCTATCCAGCTGAGCTACGGGTGCCCTGAGTAAATGGCGGTGAGAGAGGGATTCGAACCCTCGATAGAGTTTCCCCTATACACCCTTAGCAGGGGTGCGCCTTCAGCCTCTCGGCCATCTCACCGCAATCGGTTTGTGGGCGGTATAATACGGATTGCCCTCACATAAGTCAAACGATTTTTTGAAAATAATCGTTTGTTTGAATGATTTATCTACAACGAAGAATAAATATCAACTAACCTTTCAAAATCGCTCGTAAATTAGCAAGATTTTTCTTTGTTTGACTTTGTTTTTCTTCTGTGGTCATTGCTGGTTTGTCTTTTTCCCATTGCACATCATCTGGCGGTAATTCCTCTAAAAAGCGGCTGGGCGTTGGTTTAAAAATTTCGCCAAATTGTCGCCGCTCTTTACACAGGGAAAAGGTCAGCGTTTGTTGCGCGCGTGTAATGCCAACATAAGCTAAACGGCGCTCTTCCTCCACATTGTCTTCATCAATGCTGGTTTGATGTGGCAGGATATTTTCTTCCATTCCCACTAAGAAAACGTGGGGAAATTCCAGCCCTTTTGACGCGTGCAGCGTCATCAGTTGCACCTGATCGCTTTCATCATCTTCTTCTCCACGTTCTAACATATCACGCAAAGTTAAGCGCGCGACTACTTGGTTGAGTGTCATTGGCTCATTAAACTCATCGCCTTTGAGCATTTCTGCTACCCATTGGAATAAGGTCGCCACATTTTTACTTTGCACTTCCGCCATTCTTGGTGAAGTAGCGGTTTCGTAAAGATATTCTTCGTAATGCAATTGGCTCAACATTCGGCGAATAGCGTCTTCAGGCTCAGCACGCAAAATTTCATCATTGAGTTCCACAATCCAGCGAGCAAAATGCTGTAAAGCGTTATAGGCTTTTGGGGTAACACGTTGAATTAACTCAAAATCAAAAATCGCTTCAAATAAACTAATATGTTTTTCCGATGCCAACGAACCGAGCTTTTCAAGGGTTGCCGTGCCGATTTCTCGCTTTGGTGTATTAATGATGCGTAACAGCGCGGCATCATCATCTTGATTCACCAACACGCGCAGATACGCCATCATATCTTTAATTTCTGCCCTTGAGAAAAAAGATGTGCCACCCGAAATTTTATAAGGAATACGGTTTTGCATTAGCACTTTTTCAAACAAGCGCGATTGGTGGTTGCCACGATACAAAATGGCGTAATCACGGTATTTGGTTTTGCGCATAAAGCGATGGGCGATAAGTTCCCCCACCACGCGCTCGGCTTCGTGTTCTTCATTTTTTGCTTCGATCACCTGCAATTTTTCCCCTTCGCCTAAGGTGGAAAATAATTTTTTGTCAAAAACGTGATCGTTATTGGCAATCAAAATATTGGCGCAATGCAAAATGCGTCCTGTGGAACGGTAATTCTGCTCAAGTTTAATCACTTCTAGTTGCTGAAAATCATTTTTCAGGCGCGCCATATTTTGCGGTTTTGCCCCACGCCAAGAATAGATAGACTGATCATCATCACCCACTACGGTAAATCGCGCCGCTTCGCCCACCAACAATTTGATTAATTCATATTGACTGGTGTTGGTGTCTTGATATTCATCCACCAGCAAATAGCGAATTTTTGCCTGCCATTTTGACCGCACTTCTGCATTTGCACGTAACAACAAGGTTGGCTGCATAATTAAATCATCAAAATCTAGCGCATTATAAGCACGCAACTGCGTGGCATAACGTTGATAGCATTGCGCAAAGGTCTGCTCTTGCGGATCTCGTGCGGTGGCAAGGGCTTGCGCAGGCAAAATAAGATCATTTTTCCAACGCGAAATCCGCGTCATCAAGGCTTTCAACAGATCTTTATCTTCTTGTAACAGATCTTTGGTTAATTCTTTCAATAACGCAATTTGATCGGAATCATCAAACAACGTAATGGCCGATTTTAGCCCTAAATGCTTATGTTCGCGCTTTACAATGTCGAAACCAAGGGTGTGGAAAGTAGAGATCGTCAAGCCACGGCTTTGCTCTTTGCCGATGGAATGCGCCACCCGCTCTTTCATTTCGCGTGCGGCTTTATTGGTAAAGGTAACTGCGGCAATATGCTTGGCGGAATAGCCACAATTTGCGATCAAATGGGCAATTTTATTAATGATTACCCGGGTTTTGCCCGAGCCTGCGCCCGCCAAAACCAAGCAGGGGCCAGACACATAATGAACGGCTTGTTGTTGCTGTGCGTTTAATTTCATTTTGATTCTTCCGCCCACGCATAGGGCAATAATGCGGTGTCTAATAAAAAAGATAACGGCAAATCTAAAATTGGCAGCCCCCACTTTTGGGTCATTTCCCAATCGTATTTCGTGCCAGCATAACTTTCATAAGGTTCGGTAGGATCAACCAATTTTACCACCGTGCCACAACCGCTTAATAATAAAAGTGCGGTGGAAATTATCGCTATTTTTTTCATAATCAATGAGGTAAAAAATTTCGCGCATTATAGGGAATAGAACGTAAGAAATAAAATAGAAATTATCAAAATAGCTGTGTAAGCTGTGGTTTTTAATTGAGTTTAACTCAATTAATATACCCAAACCTATCTCATCAGCCATTGATTAACAAGCTCTTGTGTGGTTTCTTTGTGCACCCACATACTTTCAAAGTTTGGCTCAGGATATTTGCTGTGGTTGTAGCCGACAAATTGGTGAAAATCGAACACGGCGTGCGGGTAACCATTAATCAGTAAAAAGGCTTGGTAACCATTTTCTGACCAACAAATTTGTAGATCTCGCGGCTCAGCTAAAGAATTTTTATCAATATCACTCACTGCATACACAAAAAGGCTATCCACAACAGGCTGTGCTTTTTGGTGAAGATCAAGGGCATAAAAATAGCCTGTTTCGCCATCATCTTCAAAAATCACCAGTAAATGTTCGTGCTGTGGTGAATGTGCGCCACAACGGTATTTTTCACCAATTTTTAGCTTTTCATCAAGGACGGAATAAAGCATTGTTTCTCCTATTTTTAGGTAGTAAAAAGCCACCGAGAACTCGGTGGCTTAAGCGAATCAGGCAATAAATTACGCTTGACCTTTAACCGCTTTTAATCCTAAGAATGGCGCTTTGTCGCCTAATGCTTCTTCGATACGGATTAATTGGTTGTATTTCGCAATACGGTCAGAACGGCTCATTGAACCTGTTTTGATTTGGCCTGCTGCTGTACCCACCGCTAAATCTGCGATAGTTGCATCTTCAGTTTCACCAGAACGGTGAGAGATTACTGCAGTATAACCTGCATCTTTCGCCATTTTGATTGCTGCTAAAGTTTCAGTTAATGAACCGATTTGGTTGAATTTAATTAAGATTGAATTTGCGATACCGCGTTCAATCCCTTCTTTTAAGATTTTGGTGTTAGTTACGAATAAATCATCACCCACTAATTGAACTTTGTCGCCCAACACTTTAGTTTGGTAAGCGAAGCCTTCCCAGTCTGATTCATCTTGACCATCTTCGATAGAAACGATTGGGTATTCTTTGCAAAGCTCTTCAAGGTAGTGTGTGAATTCTTGAGAAGTGAATGATTTACCTTCACCTTTCATTTCGTACATACCATTTTCTTTGTTGTAGAACTCAGATGATGCACAGTCCATTGCAAGGGTAACATCTTTACCTAATACATAGCCTGCTTTTTCTACCGCTTCTTTGATACAAGCAAGGGCTGCTGCATTTGATTCTAAGTTTGGAGCGAAACCACCTTCATCGCCCACCGCAGTGCTTAAACCTTTAGATTTTAATACTTTAGCAAGGTTATGGAACACTTCAGCACCAATGCGTAGTGCTTCTTTTAACGTTTTTGCACCTACTGGTTGAATCATAAATTCTTGGATATCCACGTTGTTATCTGCGTGTTCACCACCGTTGATGATGTTCATCATTGGTAATGGCATTGAGTAAACGCCTGGAGTACCGTTAAGTTCTGCGATCCACGCGTAAAGTGGCAAGCCTTTAGAAGCGGCGGCTGCTTTGGCGTTAGCAAGAGAAACCGCTAAAATTGCGTTTGCACCGAATTTAGATTTGTTTTCCGTGCCGTCTAAGTCGATCATAATTTGGTCGATTTCAGCTTGGTTAGTGGCATCTTTACCCACTAAAGCTTGTGCGATTGGGCCATTTACCGCGTCAACTGCTTTTAATACACCTTTACCTAAGAAACGAGATTTATCGCCATCGCGTAATTCTAACGCTTCGCGAGAACCTGTTGATGCACCAGATGGCGCAGCTGCAAGACCTACAAAACCACCTTCAAGGTGAACTTCTGCTTCCACAGTTGGGTTACCGCGAGAGTCGATGATTTCACGACCAATAATTTTAACGATTTTCGCCATTTTATTTTCCTCTTTTAAGTTCAAAATGAATTCTTGAAAAATCGGGCTTATAGTAAAGCGTTTTTCCGAATTTGTCTTGTTAAAAATAATGCTTATTTGATCCAAACACTACTTTTTAACTATTTTTCTGATGTTCTCTTGCCGCCTTCACAAAACCTTCAAACAATGGGTGTCCATCGCGTGGGGTTGACGTAAACTCAGGGTGGAATTGACAAGCCACAAACCAAGGGTGCTCAGGCACTTCAATAATTTCCACCAGTTTTTTATCCGCCGATAATCCGGTGACTTTTAAACCCGCTTTTTCAATTTGTGGCAGTAGAGTATTGTTTACTTCGTAACGATGACGATGACGCTCTTCAATGGTTTCTGCACCATAGAGTTCACGCGCACGACTACCTTCGGCGAGATGACATTGTTGCGCGCCTAAACGCATTGTGCCACCAAGATCAGATTGATCGTTACGGGTTTCAATATTGCCTTCCGCATCTTGCCATTCGGTAATCAAACCAACCACAGGCTGTTTGCAGTCTTTATCAAACTCTGTGGAATTGGCTTCTGTTAATCCCGCTTTATGGCGTGCGTATTCAATTAACGCCACTTGCATTCCTAAACAAATCCCTAAGTAAGGAATGTTGTTCTCACGGGCATATTGCGCGGTGCGAATTTTGCCTTCTACGCCACGATAACCAAAACCACCTGGTACTAAAATACCGTCTAAGCCTTTTAGTACATCGGTGCCTTTGGTTTCGACATCTTCGGAATCAATGTATTTGATATTCACATTCAAACGGTTTTTCAAGCCACCGTGTTTGAGCGCTTCGTTCACTGATTTATAGGCATCAGGCAATTCCGTATATTTGCCCACCATACCAATGGTTACTTCACCCGTTGGGTTGGCTTGTTGATAAAGCACTTGTTCCCATTCGCTTAAATCCGCTTCAGGACAATCTAAATGGAAACGCTGACAAATAAATTCATCTAAGCCTTGCGATTTCAATAAGGCTGGAATTTGATAAATAGAGTTCACGTCTTTTAACGAAATCACCGCACGCTCTGGCACATTACAGAATAAGGCGATTTTGGCGCGCTCATTCGGTGGAACCATACGATCAGAACGGCAAATTAACACATCTGGCTGAATACCAATAGATAGCAATTCTTTCACCGAGTGTTGCGTTGGTTTGGTTTTTACTTCCCCTGCGGTTGGAATATAAGGCACAAGGGTTAAGTGCATAAAGATCGTGCGCTCACGTCCCACTTGCACCGCAAGCTGACGCAAGGCTTCTAAGAAAGGCAAGGATTCAATATCCCCCACTGTGCCGCCCACTTCGACAATCGCGACATCGTGGCCAGCAGCACCGTCAATCACACGGGCTTTAATTTCGTTGGTGATATGTGGGATCACTTGAATGGTCGCACCAAGATAATCACCACGGCGCTCTTTGCGTAACACTTCAGAATAAATTTTACCGGTGGTGAAATTGTTGCGTTTAGTCATTTTGGTGCGAATAAAACGCTCATAATGCCCTAAGTCAAGATCGGTTTCTGCTCCGTCTTGGGTCACAAACACTTCGCCGTGTTGGGTTGGACTCATTGTGCCGGGATCTACATTAATATAAGGATCCAGCTTCATAATGGTTACATTCAAACCACGGGCTTCTAAAATTGCCGCAAGAGATGCCGCAGCAATACCTTTACCTAGGGAAGAAACAACACCGCCCGTTACAAAAATATAATTGGTAGCCATAATCGAACCTAATTTGTTGAGATGAAAGTTGATAATCATTGTAATAAGACGGGACGTTAGTTTACAGCAAAGGGCAATTTAACTCAATCATTGAGGCAGATTTTTTATTTTTAAAGTGCGGTGGTTTTTTCTCAGATTTTTATAAATATTTCAAAAAATCTCACCGCACTTGTGCTAGTGTCCGACAATAAAAAAGCTACCCGAAGGTAGCTTTTGATTTTTAATGCTTAATTAATGCTGTGCATTATTTTCTAATGCAGGCTGATTTTCATCAAACTCTGGCAATGGTTTGTGTTCGCTTGCGATGTAAGTATAAATTACTGGCAAGATGAACAGGGTAAATAGCGTACCAATTGCCAACCCTGCTACGATCACAATCCCGATACTAAAGCGAGAAACCGCACCTGCACCTGTGGCGTAGAGCAATGGAATTAAGCCTGCGATCATTGCGGCGGTAGTCATCAAAATTGGACGTAAACGCACCGTGGCGGCGGCCATAATCGCTTCGCGGCGGTTTTTGTGGTGATAAAGCTGTTCTTCTTTTGCCACTTCACACATTAAGATACCGTGTTTGGTAATTAAGCCCACTAAGGTGATAAGCCCCACTTGAGAATAAATGTTCAAGGTTGCGCCTGCCACACCAAGCAAGCTGAATAAATTCAAGGCAAGTAATGCGCCACTCACGGCAAGCGGTACGGAAATCATAATCACCAATGGATCACGGATAGATTCAAATTGAATCGCTAGCACTAAGAAAATGATAATCACCGCAAGAGCAAAGGTTACCGCTAAAGCATTCCCTTCTTGTACTAACTGACGGGCTTCTCCTTTGAAATCGTAATTATAGCCTTGTGGCAAATCCTGATTCGCGGTGTCTTGTAACCATTTCACCACATCACCAATACTGGTGGTTGGTGACGGCACAGCGCCGATAATCGCCGAATTTAACTGGCTAAAGCGCGGTAATGAACTTGGTTGTGATTCAAGGGTTACAGTTAAGAAACTGCTTAACGGCACAGATTCACCATTGCTTGCTTTCACAAAGTAGTTATCCATACTTTCTGGTGCAAGGCGATCTTTACGTTTTACTTGCGAGATCACTTTATACGCACGGCCATCAATGTCCACACGGGTGATGGTGGCGGCAGAAAGATAGCTACCTAACGTCTGGCTAATTTGTTGCATTGATACGCCGTAAGTTCCCGCTTTTTCTTTATCAATGGTGATTTTCATTTGTGCAGTGTCAAATTTCAACGCTAAAGTCGTGTACACAAATTGTCCAGAGTTTTTCATTTTATCAAGAAAAGCGCCTGCCACTTCAGCTAATTCTTTATAATCTTTCGCCGTGCTAATCACAAAACTCACTGGCGGGCCTTGTTCCCCAGTTTCAATTTCTGGGAAGGCAAAGCCACTCACTGAAATTTCTGGAATCGCTTGCGCTTTTTTGTTTAGCTCAGCTAATACTTCACTTTGTTTTCGGCTACGCTCTTTCCAATCTTTCAAGGTAACTACGTTAAGTGATTGGTTAGAGGCTGGCGCACCCGAAATAACCATAGAAAAGGCAACTTCATCAGTATTTTTTAAGATCTCTTCATAGCCTTTCATTACCCCTTGTACATAATCCACATTGACATTTGCCGGCGCTGTACCCAAGGCAAGGAATGCACCTTTATCTTCCGCAGGGGTTAATTCACTAGAAAGAGAATTAAACAACATTGGCAAAGTGGCAAAAATCACTACGGCAAAGGCTAGCACGAATTTACGGCTATTCATCACGATACCAAGCACATATTCATAAGTGCGGGTCAATTTTCCTAAGGTATTTTCAATACGTTGCTCAAGTTTTGATGGCTCGGTATGCGGTTTGAGTAATTTACTACTCATCATTGGCGAAAGGGTTAATGCCACAATCCCTGAAATAAATACCGCACCTGCAAGAGTGAGGGCGAATTCTTTAAACAATGAACCAGTGATCCCACTCATTAATGCCATTGGGGAATACACTGCAATCAAGGCGATAGTCATTGAAATAACTGGCGTTGCAATTTCTCTTGTACCGATGATTGCTGCACGGAACGGAGTTTCACCCAGTTTGATATGGCGATCCACATTTTCTAGCACCACAATGGCATCGTCCACCACCAAGCCGATAGCCAAAATTAAGGCCAGCAAGGTCATCAAGTTGATGGAGAAATCAAAGGCTTGCAGCATCATTATTACCCCGATCAAGGAAATCGGAATGGTAATAACGGGGATCAAAATCGCACGGAATGAACCAATAAATAGCGTGATCACCACCAATACGATAATGGTTGCTTCTAAAATGGTTTTTACCACTTCATCAATGGAGCTGTTAATCGCAATGGTGCGGTCGTAAAGAATGTCCGTTTCAATGCTATCTGGCAAATTGCGTTTAATGCTTTCGTATAACGGACGAATATTTTCTGCCACCGTTAATGGGTTTGCCGTTGAGGCAGGATCAATGGCTAACACCACAGAATCCGAACCATTAGCCACCGCACGACTGTCATCGCTTTCTTTGTTTAATTCCACATCGGCAATATCACGCAAGCGCACCAGATTATCGCCTTTTGAATACACGATCAGATTTTGCAACTGCTCTACAGTTTTGGTGGTGGTTTCCACTTTGTTTTTATACACCGTGAAATAACCGTTATCATTCCCCGCTGCCGTTTGCACGTTATTTGCTGATAACGCCGCCATAACTTCTGGTGCGGAAAGGTTTTGCGATGCCATTTTTTGCGGATCTAACCAAATGCGCATTGCATATTGTGATGCCCCGAAAATTGACACTTTTGCCACCCCTTCTACGGTAAAGAACTGCGGTTTCACCACACGTTCAATATAGTCGGTAACTTGGCTTGCATCTAACTTGTTGGAACGGAAACTGATGTACATAATCCCCGATCCCCCAGTGGAGGAAGTAATCGCAGGGTCATCAATACCACTTGGCAAAGCAGAACGCACCGAGTTCACCTTCGCTAACACATCAGCTAGCGCGGCGTTTGGATCGGTGTTCAGTTTCATTTTTACCGTAATCGAAGACACATTTGGACGGCTTTCAGAGGACATATAATCAATATTATCCGCCTGCGCCACTGCTTCTTCTAATTTTGACGTAATAAAGGCTTGGATCAGATTGGCATCTGCCCCAGGGTAAGTAGTGGTAACATTAATTACCGTGGTGGTCATTTTAGGATATTCACGCACCGTCAATTTCGAAATGGCTTGCAGACCTAAAATCACAATCAGCAAGCTAATCGAAACCGCTAAAATGGGGCGACGAATAAATATATCTGTAAATTTCATTCGCTATTTCCTAATTAAAGATTGGTTTTCTTCACAGGTTCGCTTGTTCCCACGCCTGCTTTATCAGTAACAAATACTAAGCTACCGTTACCAATGCGTTGCTGACCGCCTGTGATGATTAAATCACCCACTTTCACATCATCACCTTTTAATTGGGCATAAATACCTTGGCGATCTTTGGTGAATACGGTGATTTGTTTGGCACGATAGACTTTATCAATATCATCTTTGTGCGGGAATTTATCGTTATCTAATAATTTTTGTTTTTCATCATCTGAAAGTGCGGTTAAAACGTAGGCGATTTCTCCGTACATATTGTAGCTCACCGCAACTTGTGGCACGACAACTTGGTTGCGCTCTGTGGGTAAGGCAATGCGTAAACGGGTAAACATTCCTGACAATAATTTTTCGCCGTTTGGTTGATCAAAGGTTGCTTGCACATCAATTAGCCCTGTTGCGCCATTGACTGCCGGCTCAATCGCCGTGATTTTTGCGCCAAAAGTTTCCCCTAAAAGGGCATCAGCCGTTGCGGTAACTTTTTGATCTAAGTGTAATTTTTCAAGGGCGTTTTGTGCCACGGAGAAATCCACTTTCATTTGACTGCGATCTTCAACACGAACAATTTCACTACCTAAAGTAACGTATTGCCCCACGTTCACTTTCACAATCCCTGCCACGCCATCAAAAGGGGCAACAATTTGACGGCGTTCAATGGTGGCTTTTAACGCATCAATATTCGCAACTAAGGCATCGTAACTGGCTTTGGCATTATCCAATTCCTGTTGCGACACGCTTTTGGTTTTATAAAGATTGAGATAACGTTGATAGGTTTGTTTCACAGAAGAAAGCTGCGCTTGCGAAGCCGATAAATTTGCCTGCTCCACTGAGCTGTCTAACTGCACTAACACATCGCCTTTTTTCACGGCTTGGCCTGATTGCACCAACACGTTGGCAACTGTGCCTGCGGTTTGCGCACTTAGCATCGCCCCTTGATTTGGACGAACTAAGCCTGTGGTTTCAATCACTGGCGTCCATTCTCTCGCTTCTACTTTCATTGCCGTAACTGGGTTGGCGGTTTCTGGCATACTTGCCAAATATTGACCAATCATTTTTCCTTTAAAGATATTTGCCGCAATCATTGCAATAAAAATTAATGCCACCACGATGAGGATCAACTTCACCCAAAAAACGTGCGAACGCTTTTGTGTTTTAGGTTGAACGGGTTGAGTATTAAGACTCATAAAAAAACTCCATAAAACAAAATCACTAAACTATTTTTGAATTGAACGCCAAGTCCTTGCGATCACTTCTTCTAACATATCGTCTTTCATTTCGGTTTTGAAAAAGGCTTGATCTAAGGCCAGATTAATCGCACTTTCTAAACCTAATGAAAACAAAATCTTATGCGGTAAATCGCATAGCCCCCCAGCTTTCTTTGCCTGTTCACAAAAGGCATACCAAAGGCTTTCTGTTTCCAGCTCCGTACAGACTTCATAAAAATCAGGTAAGGACTGATATTGGCTCATATTCACCACAATCATTGGATTGTTTTGTAAATGATGCCAGATGTTCCACCACATTTGACGATATTGTTCAAAGTGCGGTTGGTTTTCATCGTAATTTTTTTCTAATTCCTTAGAAAAAAGGGTGAACACCCTGCGAGCAAATTCCTTTAGCAATTCTTCTTTACTTTTGAAGTAAATATAAATTGTTCCCGCAGAAATATTGGCTTCTTTGGCAATTTTGTGCATCGACAAATTATGCAATCCACCTGCTGCCATCAGCCGCTCTGTGGCCAAAAAGATTTGCTCGGTCATCTCATTTTCAGATTGACGCATTGAAATAACCTTAAAAAAATTGAGAAAAAGAAGTACAAACAGTAAAAAGAATGGACTGAATGAACGTTCGTTCATTTTAATGATTTTTTATTTTAACGCAATAAATAAATCAAAAAATAAGCGAAAAAAAGCCACCTTTTGAAAGGTGGCTGATGAGATTTAATATTTTAAATTTTACATTCCAATCAACACACAAGTGGTGATTGACTTCGCCTTTTCAAGCGTCTTTTGCGTTGTTGTGCGATCCCCCACCGGACCGATTACCACACGATTCCAATCTGCACTGCTATTTACACGCGCATTAAACCCAGCTAACACAAGTTTGGCTTGAATATTTTCTGCTTGTTGACGATTTTTAAATGCGCCACATTGCAAGCCATATTTTTTCTCTCCGTTGGTATTTTTTGCGACTGCAGTTTCCACTTTCTTCGGCGCTTCTTCTTTTTTCACCGTTTCCGCTTTTTTGCTTTCTTCTTTTACTTTCACGACAGGTTTTGTTTCTACCACCATAGGCTTGCTTTCCATCACGCTGGCTTTGGCTGGCTCTGGTTTTTTCGCCGCTTCTCTGGCGGCCTGTTCTTCAGCTTTCTTGCGTTCTTCCGCTTGCTTTAAGCGCGCGGCTTCAGCGGCCTTTTGCTCTTTTTCCATTTCGATTAGCACTTTTTTCTGCTCTTCTGTTAAACGCATATTTTTTTCCAAAGATTTTGGATTATCGTCCACAGGCACAGTGCGAGTTTCTAAGGCTTTAATGTAGCTCCACACTTCTTCAGGTGGTGTTGGCAAAACACTTTTTGGGGCTTTTTTCTCTAGTGTTGCCAACACGGGTGCGATTTCATTAGATTTTTCTTTTAACAAGAATAATCCTGCCACGAAAATACCGATCACTAATGCTGCAATGCCTAAAATCAGCGATTTATTTACTTTTTTTGCTTTTTTCTTTGGTTTGCCTGTACGGCGAGCATAATCACGTTGAGCCACAATAAAACCTTATATTTAAAAGTGCGGTGGAAATTTACGCTAAATTTGCTTTCGGAAATAGCTTAATTATTAGCTATGGAAGATTGCGATTAAATTGAATGATGAATAAAAAATCAAGATCATTATTCAATAAAACGGATTAGAAAATAAATTTCCCCTAATTTCGTCCGATAAAAATTATCCCAATTCTACTGAAAAATAAGGGGAATGGCTAGCGCTAACTTAGATCTAAAGGGTCGATGTCTAAAATCCACCGCACTTGGTGAGCCTTTTGCGGAATATGCTGTTTAAACTGGCTTAACACTTGCTGTAATTTGGCTTTGGAAGTATGTTGTAACAATAATTGCCAGCGGTAAAAACCTGCTTTTTTACTAAAGGGCGCGGGCAATGGGCCGTAAATTTGCAAGCCTGCCACATTTTGTTGTTGTAGCTGTTCGGCAATGTGTTGCAAAAATTGCTCGGCCTCTTCGCTATGTCGGCTCTGCGCGCGAAATAAGGCCTGTGCGCTATAAGGCGGCAGCCCCATTTGTTGGCGTAAATGCAAGGCTTGCTGAGCAAATTCACCGTAGCCATCTTTTAACAAAGTGCGTAATAAGGGGTGATCGGGATAGTGCGTTTGCAGCACCACTTGTCCGTGTTTTTCACCGCGCCCCGCGCGCCCTGACACTTGCACATAAAGCTGAGCAAGCCGTTCTTCTGCACGAAAATCCAAAGAAAACAAGGCGTTATCCACATTCATTAAGCCCACTAAGGTAACATTAGGAAAATGATGGCCTTTTGCGAGCATTTGCGTGCCGATTAAGATCTGGCTTTTGCCTTGCTGAATATCTTGCAAATGCTGTTCTAGCTTGCCTTTGCGCACGGTGCTATCGCGGTCAATGCGCGTTACCACATAATCAGGGAAACGTTGTTTTAGGGTTTCTTCCAGCTGTTCGGTACCAAGCCCTGTGGTCATCAAATGGGTTGAACCACAATGGCCACATTGCATTGGAATGGGCTTTTGTGAGTTACAATGATGGCAGCGCAACACGCGTTGATGTTGATGATAAGTATAAGGTTTTTCACAATGCTGACATTCGGCAATCCAACCGCATTCGTGGCAAAACAACACGGGCGCAAAACCACGGCGGTTTAAAAATAACAACACTTGATTGCCTTGCTGTAAATGTTCCTGCATTTTGTTGGCAAGGGCATCTGACAAGCCATTTTGCATACGCTGATGTTTCAGGTCGATGACAAATTGTTGAAGTGCGGTGCTATTTCCTGCTCTTTTTTGCAAAATAATGTGCTGGTATTTGCCTAATTTCACGTTATTCAAGCTCTCAAGGCTTGGTGTTGCCGATCCTAATAAAATGGGAATATCCAACTGTTTGGCATACACCACGGCGAGATCCCGCGCGTGATAACGCCAGCCCTCTTGCTGCTTGAAAGAACTGTCGTGTTCTTCATCAATCACGATCAAACCAAGATCGGCAAATTGGGTAAATAGCGCCGATCTCGTACCAATGACCACCGCACTTTGCCCCGATTTTGCCCGTTGCCAAGCCTGCAAGCGTTGTGTATCGTTCAAATTAGAGTGCAGCACATCAATTTCCACATTAAAACGCGCCTTAAAGCGTTGCACGGTTTGCGGGGTTAAGCCAATCTCAGGCACAAGCACCAGCACTTGTCGCCCTTTTTTCAAGGTTTCTTCAATGCTTTGTAAATAAATTTCCGTTTTGCCCGAACCTGTTACGCCATCAATCAACCACGCCGCAAAGCCTTGATGAAATAAAATTTGCCCTAGCGCCAACGCCTGTTCTTTATTTAAGCGATGTTTATTTTGCTCATTCACAATCGGCTGTTCAATATCTTGCCAAGGGCGAATTTCCGCTAGCTGTTCTTTTTCTACCGCATAGTCTTTTTCTTTCAGGTTCTGCCAAATACTCGCAGCAAAGGGATTTTGCCCTTTTTCCATAGGCTGGGCGGCCAATAATTGCA
Organism: Avibacterium volantium; assembly: GCF_049366555.1. Taxonomy (GTDB): domain Bacteria; phylum Pseudomonadota; class Gammaproteobacteria; order Enterobacterales; family Pasteurellaceae; genus Avibacterium; species Avibacterium volantium_A. The sequence continues at coordinate 94,319 of NZ_JBMMGT010000005.1, forward strand.
AGGCTTCTTGCTGTTTCTTCGCGCGTTTCAACAAATTCTCATGCAAGGCTTGCTCACCTAATTCTGTAATATGGAAAAAAACTTGCGAATTTTGCACCGCACTTTCACCCTGCCGCAATTTCACTGGCAAGGCTTGAAATAATGCTTCCCCCAAGGGAGCTTGATAATAATTCGCCGCCCAGTGAATGAGCTGCCACACTGGTTCGTTAAATAAATTTTGCTCATCTAGCACGCTCAAGATCTCTTTAAGCTGTTGTGGATCGATCTCGCTTTCAGAGGGAAAATCCACCACGATCCCCACTCGTTTTTGCGTTCCAAATGGCACAACCACGCGCCCACCCAACACAGGGTTTAAACCTTCGGGTAGAAGATAATCAAAAAATTGGAACAACGGCACAGCCAGCGCCACACGAACAAGTTTCATTATGCGAGCCTTAACAAACGAAAATTGCCCTTATTATAGCGGAATAATCTCGCCCCTTGAATATTCCTTTTTTTTCGGTATAATCTGCGAGGTTAAATGAAAGATCCTGCTTATGGCGATGTGCTATAAGCGTAATATTAACCACACTCGGTGCTAAATTCAGTTTTAGAGAGCGGAGTGGCTTCAAATTGAGGTTTTCTATGCAACAAGGTATTCACCCAGAATATAAAGAAGTTACTGCAACCTGTTCTTGCGGTAATGTGGTCAAAACTCGTTCAACTTTAGGTAAAGATTTGAACTTGGATGTGTGCAGCAACTGCCACCCATTCTACACTGGTAAACAACGTGTTGTTGATACTGGTGGTCGTGTTGAACGCTTCAACAAACGCTTCAGCATTCCAAGCACAAAATAAGATTGTTGATGACAAAAAACCCTACGCAAGTAGGGTTTTTTGTTGGTTGATAATATTGAGTTGATAATATTGATTGGAAAAACATAGGCAGCGTACCGCTCAGGTTCTTTTTATCTCACTGCCTTCTCTAACCTTAATCCTATATATCCTTTCTTAAGGACACCATCAGCTGGTCAATTTTAAAATTCTCGGTGTCGATAATTTCAAATTTATATTTGTCGTATAGCACAAAATCGGTTTTTTTCGGGATTTTGCGTAGCATATACATCATAAATCCGCCGATGGTTTCGTAGTTTTCCGCATCAGGGAACGCTTCGATTTCTAAAGCGCGCATTACATATTCTAAAGGGGTTGCGCCGTCAATCAGCCACGAACTTTCGTCACGGCGGACGATTTGCTCTTCTTCACTCGACACCAATTCGCCCATTACGATGCTCATCACGTCATTTAAAGTAACAATGCCCACCACTAAGGCATATTCATTGACGATCACGGCAAAATCTTCGCCCGCAGATTTAAACAGTTCCAGCACTTCAAATAGGGATAAGGTATCTGGGATAAACAAGGGCTTACGCAGAATACGCTGATCCGTGAGAGAAACCTGCTGCTCTTGCAAATACAAGGTGAGCAAACTGTGCGATTCAATATAGCCTAAAATTTTATCTAGCCCATTATCGCAAATCAGCAATTTAGAATGGGGGTTAGATTTAATGGTTGCTATCACTTTTTCGCGATCAAAAGTGCGGTCTAAAAAAACGATATTTTCGCGCGTGGTCATTGTGGAAGTGACCGTACGTTCTTGCATATCGAAAATATTTTCAATCAAATAATGTTCTTGCGCTTTTAGCACGCCCGCCTCTGCCCCTGCGTCCATCAGCGCCACAATATCTTCGGGGGTCAGGTTATCTTCTCGCACGGTAGAAATACGCAATAAGCCAAATACGCCATTGGCAATAGCGTCAAACAGCCACACGATAGGCTTAAATAAGAAAATGCAAAACAGCATAATGCGCACAGTACGCAACGCAACAGCTTCGGGATTGGTCATTGCAAGGCGTTTAGGAATCAGATCCGCCAGCAGAATAAACGCAATGGTTACAATGGCAAAAGACAACCAAGACGCGGCACTTTGCAACCATTCTGCGTGGCTATATTGGGCAAGTAATTTTTCCAGTACAGGACTAATGGCACTTTCGCCAATCACCCCGCCTAAAATTGCCACCATATTCAAGCCAATTTGCACCACGGTGATAAATCGCCCTGGTTGTGCTTGCAGTTGCAGCACTAATCTTGCTCGCTCATCACCTTCATTTTCAAGGCTTTGTAGCTTTAACTTTCTTGCCCCTGCGAGGGAAATTTCTGCGGAAGAAATCACCGCACTTATGCCAATTAAGGCAGCCAAACTTAATATTGCTTCAAATAATCCCATTTTTATTATCCTTAGACAAAAAATGGTGCATCACAAGATACACCACTTTCACCTTATTTTTGATGCTTATCGTTCGCTATCAAACCAACCACGCACAAATTGGATTGAGAAAAACAGCGTAATCAACAAGAAGAAGTAAAACACATAAGACAAAATCGGGTAAGACGCGCCTTCATCTAACGTTACTTCTTTGATTGATGTAGCATTACGGAATTCATCAAATAACACTAAACGCCAGCCATAATATTTCACTTGCACTAATTTATGTTCCACCGCAAAACTTTGCGCTTTGGCTTGTAAATCTGCCGAACCAAATTTGAAATAGAACGGAAAGCCCCAGCGTGTATCTTCATTGCGGTACACCATAACCTTATCTTCATTCGGTTTTTGTGTATAAATATAATACACATCACGAGTTGGGCCGTCTGCTGGATTGGATTTCGTGATTGGGCCATCTTTGTCCACACGTTTTACTTCCACCCCAGTAACGCGCGTTACGTCATAATGCGGGGCAACGTAGTTCACAAGGGCAAACAAAAAACCGTGGAATAAAAAGATGATCAAAATGAAAAAATATTTAAAAAAGCGGCGCATTGTTTCTTCCTCCTACTTTAGTGATGCTTTATTGTACCTGAATTTTGAACAAACGCTCAAAATTTTGTGTGGTGATTTGGGCAAATTCCTCGCTAGAAAGCCCTTTTAAGGTTGCCACATAATCGCACACTTCTCGGGTATAAGCTGGTTGATTTTGTTTACCACGATAAGGCACGGGGGCAAGATAAGGGCTATCGGTTTCCACCAGCAGGCGATCTAACGGCACTTGACGCACCACTTCACGTAGTTCTTCGGCATTTCTAAAAGTAATAATGCCTGAAATGGAAATGTAAAAACCCAGATCAAGTGCTTGTTTTGCCATTTCCCAATTTTCCGTAAAACAATGCAAAACACCACCGCACTTTTGTGCATTATTTTCTTTCAACAGCGCAATGGTATCTTCTCTTGCGGCGCGCGTATGCACAATAATCGGCTTGTTTAACGCATTCGCCACGCCAATTTGCGCGGCGAACACTGATTGCTGTTGGGCTTTATTTTCCACACTGTAATAATAATCCAAGCCCATTTCCCCAATGGCGATAACTTTATCGTCTTGTGCCAATTTTAATAGGCGATCAGCGTCAAAGGGTTCATCATCTAAATCTAGCGGGTGAACTCCGCAAGCCAGCGAAATTTCAGAAAACGGTTTTAAGGTATCGTACATTTGCTCAAAACGTTTTAAGGTTACCCCCACCGCAAGCAAATGCTGCACGCCACGTTGCTTGGCTTTTTGCACCACATCGGCAACATTTTGGTGTAAGTTTTCATAATCTAATGCGTCTAAATGACAATGACTATCTACAATAAACATTTTACTTTCCTAATAATTTTGTTCGGGTTCAAAAACCTCTGTAATCAGGCGTGTTAAGCCATCAAGCAAGATAATTTCTTGATTCACGCCATTAATTTGTAATAAATCCGACCGCACTTGTTGCATAATTTGGCTGGCTTTTAGCAACCCTTGCGCACTCTGCCTTTGATTAAAGCGGGCAATGGCTTGTAGAAAATCCGCCAGCACCCACTGTTCAGGCACATTCAGCTTTATTTTCAACGCATCACTCAAAAAGGCACTGAGCCAATCTAACTGTTGAAATAAAATTTCTTTTTCAAAGTGAGGTAATAATTCCAGCGGCGAACGGCGCATATAAAACTGCCAAAATTGACGCAACAACTGCTTGCGCTTTTCCAATAATTCTTGCTGTAACATATCCAACGCAGAAAGAGGACGACCGTGAGAAACCTCAAGTGCGGTGCGAATTTCTTCGATTTTTCCTACATTCTGTGTTTCTAGCCAAGCCAAAGCTTCCGCTTCAGGCGGATTTGGAATAAGCCAAGGTTGGCTACGGCTATAAATTGTCGCCAACAAACTGGCTGAAAGATCTGCTTGAAGCAGGAAATAAGTTTGCTCAGTGGGTTCCTCCAAGGTTTTCAGCAACGCATTCGCCGCAGATTCCGTCAGGCGATCCACCTGTTTAATCATTACAACTTTATTGCCACCCTGCTGTGAACGCTGCGCGACTTTTTCATTCACTTCACGCACTTGGTCAATGCCAATATCCTTATTTTCAATAGGTTCAAGCAGATAAAAATCAGGGTGATTGCCTGCATTAAACAGCTGACAACTATGGCACGCGCCACAAGGTTGGTTGCCCTTTGGCGATTGGCACATTAACCATTCCGCCACGCCTCGCACCAGTTCATCGCCACCAATGCCCTGCTCTGTTTTAAACAGCAAGGCGTGATGACCATAGCCCTGTTCAAAGGCGTTGATGATTTTGTCGTAATAAGGTTGCAACCAAGGATAGCGTAACATAAGCATTATTGATGATTTTTAACGAAATTTAGCACCGCACTTTGAATATCGGCACGCACTTGCTCAATGGGCTGTTCAGCGTTGATGACAACCGCATTCGGATCTTGCTGTACCAATTCCAAATAACGGCGGCGGGTGCGTTGGAAAAAGGCGATTTCCTGTTGCTCAATGCGATCCAACTCGCCACGCCCTCTAGCTCGCGCCAAGCCGATTTCAGGATCGAGATCTAAATATAACGTGAGATCAGGCGAGAAATCCCCTAACACCGTTTGCTTTAAGGATTGCAACAGTTGTGCATCAATTTGTCGCCCGCCCCCTTGATAGGCTTGGGAAGATAAATCGTGGCGATCGGCCACCACCCATTTACCTGTAGCAAGAGCGGGTTTAATCACATTTTCCACCAGCTGAATACGCGCGGCATAAAGCATTAACAGTTCCGCCTTATCGGTTACGGGTTCTTCCGTTTCATATTTGATCAAATGACGTAATTTCTCCGCCAACGGTGTGCCACCGGGTTCACGGGTAAACACCACATCATCAATGCCTTCGCGAGTTAGTACTTCCACAATGGCATCACGCGCGGTGGTTTTGCCTGCCCCTTCTAGCCCTTCGATCACAATAAATTTGCCAGTCATATTATTTCCCACTTTTTTGTTGGCGATACCAACGCAGATATTCTTGCACTGCTTGATTATGTTGTTGCAAGGTTTGGCTAAATTTATGCCCGCCCGTGCCGTCCGCAACGAAATAGAGGAATGTGGTTTTCTCAGGGTGAGCCACTGCTTGCAAGGCGCTTTCTGTCGGCATTGCAATTGGCGTAGGCGGCAAGCCGTCAATCACATAGGTGTTGTATGGCGTGGCTTCTTCCAAATCCTTACGGCGAATATTGCCATTATAACGCTCACCCATTCCGTAAATCACGGTTGGGTCGGTTTGCAATTTCATCTTTTTATTCAAGCGGTTAATGAACACAGAAGCCACTTTGCCACGCTCATCATTCAACGCGGTTTCACGCTCAACAATGGAAGCCAAAATCAGCATTTCATAGGCATTTTTTAACGGCAAATTAGCATCGCGCGCTGCCCACGTTTTTTCTAATAAGGCTTTCATACGATCTGCCGCCCGTTTCAATAATGCCAGATCGCTCGATTTCGGTGTATAGCTATAAGTGTCAGGATACAGCCAACCTTCAATTTTATGCGGTAAATCCGCCGGCAAATCCAATAATTGATAAATTTCTTCTTCCGTTTTATCTGCCAAAGTTTGTTGCAAATAAGGGGCTTTCGCCAACGTTTTACGCCAGGTTTTGAAGGTATCCCCTTCTAAAAAACGCACATTCAGTTGCACTTCTTTACCGCTATTTAAACGTTGCAACAAATCCGCCACCGTCTTCACACCCTCAAGGGAATAGGTCCCCGCCTTGATTTTATTTAACTCGGGCTTGAGCTTTAACAACCACGGCAAATAGGTGGCATCATCAACCAGTTTTTCTTGCTCCAACAGCTTCGCTAATTTCGCCCCCGTCGTGCCACGCTCCACCGTTAATAACTGCTCCGCCTGCACATTCACAGGGTGCTGCACCCATTGCGTTAAGTGCTGATAACCCCAAAGCGCCGCCCCACCAATCAAGAGCAACAAAAACAAAAGAAAAAGGAAAAATTTTTTCATCATCGATCCATCATCAAAAAATTGATGGCAAGTGTATCACAGACGGGCAAATTTTCAGAATGTTATAAAAAAACAAGAATAGGGTAAAACAAAGTGCGGTGGAAAAATTCATAAAATTTTTCCACCGCACTTTTCTTTTTTCGTTAAGCTTAAGATTTAAAGCTTAACAAACGATTAATACAACACCCTCGCACGAATCGTGCCTTCGATTTCACGCAGTTGTTGTAACAACTCGGAGCAATCATCAGTTTCCACATCAATAACCACATAACCAATTTTCGGATCGGTTTGTAGGTATTGGGCGGCAATGTTGATATTTGCACCGACAAAAATTTGGTTGATTTGGTTTAACACACCTGGGCGATTTTCGTGAATGTGCAACAAGCGTTTTGTTCCGCTATGCCCAGGCAAGGACACTTCAGGGAAATTCACCGCAGAAAGTGTTGAGCCGTTGTCGGAATATTTCACAAATTTGCTTGCCACTTCCGTACCGATATTTTCTTGGGCTTCCGCCGTTGAGCCACCAATATGTGGGGTGAGAATTACGTTATCTAAACCGCGTAACGGTGATACAAATTCTTCATTGATAAAAGCAGGTTCAACAGGGAACACATCTAACGCTGCCCCTCGCAACTTGCCCGCTTTTAGGGCTTGTGCTAGGGCATCAATGTCCACCACCGTACCACGGGCGGCGTTAATTAAAATGCTCCCTTCTTTAAGCTGGGCGATACGCTCGGCATTCATTAAATTTATCGTAGAGGCATTTTCAGGCACGTGCAAAGAAATCACATCGCAGCTGGCAAGTAATTCTTTTAATGAGCCTACCTGCTGTGCGTTACCCAATGGCAATTTGGTTTCAACATCATAAAAATAGACATTCATACCTAGCGATTCCGCAATGATACTGAGCTGTGAGCCAATGTGTCCGTAACCAACAATCCCTAATTTTTTGCCGCGCACTTCGTGTGAGCCTGTGGCAGATTTGTTCCATAAACCACGATGCACTTCCGCATTGGCTTGCGGTACATTACGCATTAAGAGCAAAATTTCGCCTAGCACCAATTCTGCCACCGAGCGAGTATTAGAAAATGGTGCATTGAACACGGGGATACCACGCATTTTTGCTGCTTCAAGATCCACTTGGTTGGTGCCGATACAAAAACAGCCCACAGCAATGAGTTTGTTGGCACATTCCAATACATCAGCGGTTAAATGCGTGCGTGAGCGAATGCCTAAGAAATGCGCATCTTTGATCACTTCTTTTAATTCTTCTGGCTCAAGGGCTTTTTTATGATATTCAATATTAGTGTAGCCTGCGGCATTTAGCACATCAACGGCATTTTTATGTACGCCCTCAAGCAGTACAAATTTAATTTTAGACTTATCCAGTGAAACTTTGGTTGTCATTTTGCTCTCCATAATCAAAAATTATTCAATAATTTCTGTACCTTGTGGTGTGCCGACAATCACAATATCCGCACCACGCAAGGCAAAAATTCCGTTGGTAACCACACCTGCCACGTTATTTAAGGTTTTTTCCATTTCGATTGGATTTAAAATTGGGAAATTATACACATCTAAAATCACGTTGCCGTTATCAGTTACCACGCCTTCACGGTATTCTGGTGCGCCACCAAGGCTGACCAATTTACGCCCCACCTGCGAGCGCGCCATTGGGATCACTTCCACCGGCAAAGCAAAGGTTGAGCCTAGCACGTCCACTTGTTTGCTTTGATCCACAATACAGATAAATTTTTTCGCCAGTGCGGCAACAATTTTTTCTCGCGTTAATGCCGCGCCGCCCCCTTTGATCATCATTTTTTGTGGGTTGATTTCATCAGCACCATCAACATAAATATCCAAACTTGACACTTCATTGGCACTAAATACTTCAATGCCTTGTTTTCTCAACAATTCTTCTGATGCTTTAGAGGCCGCCACAGCCCCTTTAATTTCATCTTTCATTGCACCAAGGGCTTCAATAAAACAATTTACCGTTGAGCCACTGCCTACGCCCACAATCGTATCCGGTTTAACATATTGCAATGCTACTTGTGCAGCTTGCTTTTTCATTGCGAGTTGATCCATATTCTTTCCCTTCATTGATAAAATCAGTGTTCAAATTTGCTATAAGTAAACGTTTGCGAATAAGGCATCTACTTTAATCCCATTCACGGGCAGATACAAGCCCTATTCGGGTAAAAACTCTGTTAACAATTCGTTTAAAAACAACTTACCTTGCTCGGTGATTTGCCAAGTGCGGTGGTTTTCTTGAATATATTTTTGTGATTTCGCCCAATCAATTTGTTCTGCGATGACATCACAGGATAATCCCGTCAAATTCTCAAACTCAATTTTGGGCACTGGTTCAAGCAAGCGAAAACGGTTCATAAAGAATTCAAAAGGACGCTCATCAAGGGGGATTGGCTTTTCTTCATATAAATATTCCCCACGCATATAGCCTTTCGGGTGCTTGGTTTTGGAAAAACGCAAAATATCGCCATTCGGGAAAGTCAATTTTCCGTGCGCGCCACAGCCTATCGCCAAATAATCGCCAAAGCGCCAATAATTCAGGTTATGCCGACACTGATCACCAGCTTTGGCATAGGCAGAGGTTTCATATTGCCCATAGCCTGCTTGGCTTAAAAGACGATGACCTTGCTCGAAAATATCCCATAGCGCGTCATCATCAGGCAATGTAGGCGGACGATAGGCGAACATTGTATTTGGCTCAATGGTGAGCTGATACCAAGAAAGATGGCTCGGCTCAAGGGCAATAGCTTGACGCAAATCATCTAGCGCTTGCGTAAGCGTTTGATTTGGTAAGCCGTGCATTAAATCTAAATTAATGCGTTTAAAACCCGCATCTTTTGCCATTTGCACCGCGCTTTTGGCTTCCTCAGAATTATGAATGCGCCCTAAGCGTTGCAATTTTTCATCATCAAAACTTTGTATGCCTAAAGAAAGGCGATTCACTCCTGCTTCCACATAGCCTGCAAAACGGCTCGCTTCTGCCGTGCCGGGGTTGGCTTCTAAGGTGATTTCAATATTTGGCGCAAAGGGAATTTGCTGTTCAATGCCTTGCAATAATTGCGCGATGCCTTGTGCTGAAAATAAACTTGGCGTGCCACCACCAATAAAAATGGAATGTAGCGTTCGCTCACCAATGCTTGCTTGATAGCGTGCCAGATCTTGGCGTAAATCAGCCAACAAATGTGCGATATATTCCTGTTCGGGAATGCCGCCTTTTTGCGCGTGGGAATTGAAATCGCAATAAGGGCATTTTTGTACGCACCAAGGAATATGTACATAAAGGCTCAATGGCGGAAAAAGCGGCGGAAAAACTTGCATTATTTTGACCGCTCTTTGGCTTGCAAGCGTGCTTTTAACACGCCTAATGCACGTGCGCGATGTGAGATTTGTTTCTTCTCTGGCGTATCAAGCTCGGCAAAAGTGCGGTCTTTTTCAGGATAGAAAAACAGGCTATCATAGCCAAAGCCATTCTCACCTTTTTCTTCAAAAGTGATTTCACCTGCGCATTCCCCCTCCGCAATAATCGGTGAAGGATCGGTTTCGTGTTGCAATAATACAATGCAGCTCACAAACTTTGCTTGGCGTTCGCCTACTGGCACGTTAGTTAATTTTTGTAATAACTTTTTACGATTTTCAGCATCGGCTTGCTCGCCATCAACACCTGCATAACGGGCGGAATATAGCCCCGGCTCACCATTGAGTGCATTCACCACTAATCCGCTATCATCAGCAATGGCGGGCAAACCTGACATTTTGGCTGCATAACGCGCTTTCAACAAGGCATTTTCTACAAAAGTTAAGCCTGTTTCTTCGGGGCTTTCAATGCCTAAATCTGTTTGTGCGATCACTTCAAAGCCAAAATCTGCTAGCACATCGGCCATTTCCCGCACTTTGCCTTGATTACCCGTCGCAAGCACAATTTTTTGTTTCATTGTTGATCCTTATAAAATAAAAAAGGGCGACCACTAAGTCGCCCTTGTAACACTCATTGAGAGGAAACCAGATAATGATCTCCATTCAGCTATAATATGTTTATGCATATACTTAGTGTGATTAGTATAGTGCATTTTAATTGTGATCTCTATTTGCCATCTTCACTAAATGATAAAGGATCGATACGTTCTCTGTTTTTTTCTAATGTTGCTTTCCCAATGCCTTGAACCTCTAACAGCTGTTCTATCGCGGTAAATTTGCCGTGTTTCTCTCGATATTCAACAATCGCTTCAGCTTTTTTCGCACCAATACCAACCAACGAACGTTGAATATCACTCGCTGTAGCGGTATTGATATTCAATTTTTCGCCAATGAAAGATTTCTCTTTGATTGTATCCGTCAAAACTTGAGCGGTACTAGAACTGACTTTTTCATTTAGTTGAGACTGAGCCACAACAGAAAAGCTACTTAACAAGCCTATTGATAACAACAAAGAAGATAGAACTGTCTTAATTTTCATTACGGTTTTCCTTATTCATAGAAACAAAAAGTATAAATACTGAATAAATCAGTAGTGATACTTTGCATCTCAATACAAAAACTCGCAAGAAAAGCACCGCACTTTTGCGATCACGATCGTAAAAATAAACGGAATAAATAAGGTAATTTGATATAAGAAGGTGCAAAAAATAAAAAAGTGAAATCTATTTTTGATAGCTTAACAAGCCATAATAAACACGTTCGGCTTAGATTATTTAAAAAAGAAAAGGTAATGGTATTTCTATCATTGCCTTCTCCCATTAATCTGATTTATTCATCAAGTTTTGCTATTATAGATTTTTCATACTAAAAGCTAAAAATATGGAAGCATAGGAATACAAAAACTCTGATAACCATCATTTTTTTCAAATTATGATAATTTCAGAAAAGCAAAAGAAAAGAAAACTAAACTAAACTAAACTAAACTTAAAATATAATAATGAAAAAATTGGAGCAATAAGAAAAATTTGATATCTGATGGCAGGGGCGGAGAGGCTCGAACTCCCAACACCCGGTTTTGGAGACCGGTGCTCTACCAATTGAACTACGCCCCTAAATGAAGTGGCGGAACGGACGGGACTCGAACCCGCGACCCCCTGCGTGACAGGCAGGTATTCTAACCAGCTGAACTACCGCTCCGCAAAATTGATAATTGGCAGTGACCTACTCTCACATGGGGATTCCCCACACTACCATCGGCGTTATAGCGTTTCACTTCTAAGTTCGGCATGGAATTAGGTGGGTCCGCTACACTATAGCTGCCAAAAAATTTTATTTTGTTAATTTACTTAAACAAAAATAAATTAACAAAATAAAACCTGGCGGTGTCCTACTCTT